>CP121313.1:0-840000 GCA_043513815.1 Cellvibrionales bacterium
ATTCACCGTGATCGTCACCGTCGCCGGTGAACTCACGTTGCCGTCAACATCCGCGATCGTGTACGCAAACGTATCGCCCGTCGTATCCGAGCCATCATGCGTGTAAACAACCGTGCCATCCGTGCCGACACTCACCGTGCCATTGCTCGGCGCACTCGTGATCACGATGCTGGTCAGATCCAGACCGCTTTCACTATCACTGTCATTCGCCGCCAGGTCGATCGTCGTCGACGCGCCCTCATCCAGCGTCGCACTATCGGCAACAACCGTCGGCGCCGTGTCATCAACCGCATTCACCGTGATCGTCACCGTCGCCGGTGAACTCACGTTGCCGTCAACATCCGCGATCGTGTACGCAAACGTATCGCCCGTCGTATCCGAGCCATCATGCGTGTAAACAACCGTGCCATCCGTGCCGACACTCACCGTGCCATTGCTCGGCGCACTCGTGATCACGATGCTGGTCAGATCCAGACCGCTTTCACTATCACTGTCATTCGCCGCCAGGTCGATCGTCGTCGACGCGCCCTCATCCAGCGTCGCACTATCGGCAACAACCGTCGGCGCCGTGTCATCAACCGCATTCACCGTGATCGTCACCGTCGCCGGTGAACTCACGTTGCCGTCAACATCCGCGATCGTGTACGCAAACGTATCGCCCGTCGTATCCGAGCCATCATGCGTGTAAACAACCGTGCCATCCGTGCCGACACTCACCGTGCCATTGCTCGGCGCACTCGTGATCACGATGCTGGTCAGATCCAGACCGCTTTCACTATCACTGTCATTCGCCGCCAGGTCGATCGTCGTCGACGCGCCCTCATCCAGCGTCGCACTATCGGCAACAACCGTCGGCGCCGTGTCATCAACCGCATTCACCGTGATCGTCACCGTCGCCGGTGAACTCACGTTGCCGTCAACATCCGCGATCGTGTACGCAAACGTATCGCCCGTCGTATCCGAGCCATCATGCGTGTAAACAACCGTGCCATCCGTGCCGACACTCACCGTGCCATTGCTCGGCGCACTCGTGATCACGATGCTGGTCAGATCCAGACCGCTTTCACTATCACTGTCATTCGCCGCCAGGTCGATCGTCGTCGACGCGCCCTCATCCAGCGTCGCACTATCGGCAACAACCGTCGGCGCCGTGTCATCAACCGCATTCACCGTGATCGTCACCGTCGCCGGTGAACTCACGTTGCCGTCAACATCCGCGATCGTGTACGCAAACGTATCGCCCGTCGTATCCGAGCCATCATGCGTGTAAACAACCGTGCCATCCGTGCCGACACTCACCGTGCCATTGCTCGGCGCACTCGTGATCACGATGCTGGTCAGATCCAGACCGCTTTCACTATCACTGTCATTCGCCGCCAGGTCGATCGTCGTCGACGCGCCCTCATCCAGCGTCGCACTATCGGCAACAACCGTCGGCGCCGTGTCATCAACCGCATTCACCGTGATCGTCACCGTCGCCGGTGAACTCACGTTGCCGTCAACATCCGCGATCGTGTACGCAAACGTATCGCCCGTCGTATCCGAGCCATCATGCGTGTAAACAACCGTGCCATCCGTGCCGACACTCACCGTGCCATTGCTCGGCGCACTCGTGATCACGATGCTGGTCAGATCCAGACCGCTTTCACTATCACTGTCATTCGCCGCCAGGTCGATCGTCGTCGACGCGCCCTCATCCAGCGTCGCACTATCGGCAACAACCGTCGGCGCCGTGTCATCAACCGCATTCACCGTGATCGTCACCGTCGCCGGTGAACTCACGTTGCCGTCAACATCCGCGATCGTGTACGCAAACGTATCGCCCGTCGTATCCGAGCCATCATGCGTGTAAACAACCGTGCCATCCGTGCCGACACTCACCGTGCCATTGCTCGGCGCACTCGTGATCACGATGCTGGTCAGATCCAGACCGCTTTCACTATCACTGTCATTCGCCGCCAGGTCGATCGTCGTCGACGCGCCCTCATCCAGCGTCGCACTATCGGCAACAACCGTCGGCGCCGTGTCATCAACCGCATTCACCGTGATCGTCACCGTCGCCGGTGAACTCACGTTGCCGTCAACATCCGCGATCGTGTACGCAAACGTATCGCCCGTCGTATCCGAGCCATCATGCGTGTAAACAACCGTGCCATCCGTGCCGACACTCACCGTGCCATTGCTCGGCGCACTCGTGATCACGATGCTGGTCAGATCCAGACCGCTTTCACTATCACTGTCATTCGCCGCCAGGTCGATCGTCGTCGACGCGCCCTCATCCAGCGTCGCACTATCGGCAACAACCGTCGGCGCCGTGTCATCAACCGCATTCACCGTGATCGTCACCGTCGCCGGTGAACTCACGTTGCCGTCAACATCCGCGATCGTGTACGCAAACGTATCGCCCGTCGTATCCGAGCCATCATGCGTGTAAACAACCGTGCCATCCGTGCCGACACTCACCGTGCCATTGCTCGGCGCACTCGTGATCACGATGCTGGTCAGATCCAGACCGCTTTCACTATCACTGTCATTCGCCGCCAGGTCGATCGTCGTCGACGCGCCCTCATCCAGCGTCGCACTATCGGCAACAACCGTCGGCGCCGTGTCATCAACCGCATTCACCGTGATCGTCACCGTCGCCGGTGAACTCACGTTGCCGTCAACATCCGCGATCGTGTACGCAAACGTATCGCCCGTCGTATCCGAGCCATCATGCGTGTAAACAACCGTGCCATCCGTGCCGACACTCACCGTGCCATTGCTCGGCGCACTCGTGATCACGATGCTGGTCAGATCCAGACCGCTTTCACTATCACTGTCATTCGCCGCCAGGTCGATCGTCGTCGACGCGCCCTCATCCAGCGTCGCACTATCGGCAACAACCGTCGGCGCCGTGTCATCAACCGCATTCACCGTGATCGTCACCGTCGCCGGTGAACTCACGTTGCCGTCAACATCCGCGATCGTGTACGCAAACGTATCGCCCGTCGTATCCGAGCCATCATGCGTGTAAACAACCGTGCCATCCGTGCCGACACTCACCGTGCCATTGCTCGGCGCACTCGTGATCACGATGCTGGTCAGATCCAGACCGCTTTCACTATCACTGTCATTCGCCGCCAGGTCGATCGTCGTCGACGCGCCCTCATCCAGCGTCGCACTATCGGCAACAACCGTCGGCGCCGTGTCATCAACCGCATTCACCGTGATCGTCACCGTCGCCGGTGAACTCACGTTGCCGTCAACATCCGCGATCGTGTACGCAAACGTATCGCCCGTCGTATCCGAGCCATCATGCGTGTAAACAACCGTGCCATCCGTGCCGACACTCACCGTGCCATTGCTCGGCGCACTCGTGATCACGATGCTGGTCAGATCCAGACCGCTTTCACTATCACTGTCATTCGCCGCCAGGTCGATCGTCGTCGACGCGCCCTCATCCAGCGTCGCACTATCGGCAACAACCGTCGGCGCCGTGTCATCAACCGCATTCACCGTGATCGTCACCGTCGCCGGTGAACTCACGTTGCCGTCAACATCCGCGATCGTGTACGCAAACGTATCGCCCGTCGTATCCGAGCCATCATGCGTGTAAACAACCGTGCCATCCGTGCCGACACTCACCGTGCCATTGCTCGGCGCACTCGTGATCACGATGCTGGTCAGATCCAGACCGCTTTCACTATCACTGTCATTCGCCGCCAGGTCGATCGTCGTCGACGCGCCCTCATCCAGCGTCGCACTATCGGCAACAACCGTCGGCGCCGTGTCATCAACCGCATTCACCGTGATCGTCACCGTCGCCGGTGAACTCACGTTGCCGTCAACATCCGCGATCGTGTACGCAAACGTATCGCCCGTCGTATCCGAGCCATCATGCGTGTAAACAACCGTGCCATCCGTGCCGACACTCACCGTGCCATTGCTCGGCGCACTCGTGATCACGATGCTGGTCAGATCCAGACCGCTTTCACTATCACTGTCATTCGCCGCCAGGTCGATCGTCGTCGACGCGCCCTCATCCAGCGTCGCACTATCGGCAACAACCGTCGGCGCCGTGTCATCAACCGCATTCACCGTGATCGTCACCGTCGCCGGTGAACTCACGTTGCCGTCAACATCCGCGATCGTGTACGCAAACGTATCGCCCGTCGTATCCGAGCCATCATGCGTGTAAACAACCGTGCCATCCGTGCCGACACTCACCGTGCCATTGCTCGGCGCACTCGTGATCACGATGCTGGTCAGATCCAGACCGCTTTCACTATCACTGTCATTCGCCGCCAGGTCGATCGTCGTCGACGCGCCCTCATCCAGCGTCGCACTATCGGCAACAACCGTCGGCGCCGTGTCATCAACCGCATTCACCGTGATCGTCACCGTCGCCGGTGAACTCACGTTGCCGTCAACATCCGCGATCGTGTACGCAAACGTATCGCCCGTCGTATCCGAGCCATCATGCGTGTAAACAACCGTGCCATCCGTGCCGACACTCACCGTGCCATTGCTCGGCGCACTCGTGATCACGATGCTGGTCAGATCCAGACCGCTTTCACTATCACTGTCATTCGCCGCCAGGTCGATCGTCGTCGACGCGCCCTCATCCAGCGTCGCACTATCGGCAACAACCGTCGGCGCCGTGTCATCAACCGCATTCACCGTGATCGTCACCGTCGCCGGTGAACTCACGTTGCCGTCAACATCCGCGATCGTGTACGCAAACGTATCGCCCGTCGTATCCGAGCCATCATGCGTGTAAACAACCGTGCCATCCGTGCCGACACTCACCGTGCCATTGCTCGGCGCACTCGTGATCACGATGCTGGTCAGATCCAGACCGCTTTCACTATCACTGTCATTCGCCGCCAGGTCGATCGTCGTCGACGCGCCCTCATCCAGCGTCGCACTATCGGCAACAACCGTCGGCGCCGTGTCATCAACCGCATTCACCGTGATCGTCACCGTCGCCGGTGAACTCACGTTGCCGTCAACATCCGCGATCGTGTACGCAAACGTATCGCCCGTCGTATCCGAGCCATCATGCGTGTAAACAACCGTGCCATCCGTGCCGACACTCACCGTGCCATTGCTCGGCGCACTCGTGATCACGATGCTGGTCAGATCCAGACCGCTTTCACTATCACTGTCATTCGCCGCCAGGTCGATCGTCGTCGACGCGCCCTCATCCAGCGTCGCACTATCGGCAACAACCGTCGGCGCCGTGTCATCAACCGCATTCACCGTGATCGTCACCGTCGCCGGTGAACTCACGTTGCCGTCAACATCCGCGATCGTGTACGCAAACGTATCGCCCGTCGTATCCGAGCCATCATGCGTGTAAACAACCGTGCCATCCGTGCCGACACTCACCGTGCCATTGCTCGGCGCACTCGTGATCACGATGCTGGTCAGATCCAGACCGCTTTCACTATCACTGTCATTCGCCGCCAGGTCGATCGTCGTCGACGCGCCCTCATCCAGCGTCGCACTATCGGCAACAACCGTCGGCGCCGTGTCATCAACCGCATTCACCGTGATCGTCACCGTCGCCGGTGAACTCACGTTGCCGTCAACATCCGCGATCGTGTACGCAAACGTATCGCCCGTCGTATCCGAGCCATCATGCGTGTAAACAACCGTGCCATCCGTGCCGACACTCACCGTGCCATTGCTCGGCGCACTCGTGATCACGATGCTGGTCAGATCCAGACCGCTTTCACTATCACTGTCATTCGCCGCCAGGTCGATCGTCGTCGACGCGCCCTCATCCAGCGTCGCACTATCGGCAACAACCGTCGGCGCCGTGTCATCAACCGCATTCACCGTGATCGTCACCGTCGCCGGTGAACTCACGTTGCCGTCAACATCCGCGATCGTGTACGCAAACGTATCGCCCGTCGTATCCGAGCCATCATGCGTGTAAACAACCGTGCCATCCGTGCCGACACTCACCGTGCCATTGCTCGGCGCACTCGTGATCACGATGCTGGTCAGATCCAGACCGCTTTCACTATCACTGTCATTCGCCGCCAGGTCGATCGTCGTCGACGCGCCCTCATCCAGCGTCGCACTATCGGCAACAACCGTCGGCGCCGTGTCATCAACCGCATTCACCGTGATCGTCACCGTCGCCGGTGAACTCACGTTGCCGTCAACATCCGCGATCGTGTACGCAAACGTATCGCCCGTCGTATCCGAGCCATCATGCGTGTAAACAACCGTGCCATCCGTGCCGACACTCACCGTGCCATTGCTCGGCGCACTCGTGATCACGATGCTGGTCAGATCCAGACCGCTTTCACTATCACTGTCATTCGCCGCCAGGTCGATCGTCGTCGACGCGCCCTCATCCAGCGTCGCACTATCGGCAACAACCGTCGGCGCCGTGTCATCAACCGCATTCACCGTGATCGTCACCGTCGCCGGTGAACTCACGTTGCCGTCAACATCCGCGATCGTGTACGCAAACGTATCGCCCGTCGTATCCGAGCCATCATGCGTGTAAACAACCGTGCCATCCGTGCCGACACTCACCGTGCCATTGCTCGGCGCACTCGTGATCACGATGCTGGTCAGATCCAGACCGCTTTCACTATCACTGTCATTCGCCGCCAGGTCGATCGTCGTCGACGCGCCCTCATCCAGCGTCGCACTATCGGCAACAACCGTCGGCGCCGTGTCATCAACCGCATTCACCGTGATCGTCACCGTCGCCGGTGAACTCACGTTGCCGTCAACATCCGCGATCGTGTACGCAAACGTATCGCCCGTCGTATCCGAGCCATCATGCGTGTAAACAACCGTGCCATCCGTGCCGACACTCACCGTGCCATTGCTCGGCGCACTCGTGATCACGATGCTGGTCAGATCCAGACCGCTTTCACTATCACTGTCATTCGCCGCCAGGTCGATCGTCGTCGACGCGCCCTCATCCAGCGTCGCACTATCGGCAACAACCGTCGGCGCCGTGTCATCAACCGCATTCACCGTGATCGTCACCGTCGCCGGTGAACTCACGTTGCCGTCAACATCCGCGATCGTGTACGCAAACGTATCGCCCGTCGTATCCGAGCCATCATGCGTGTAAACAACCGTGCCATCCGTGCCGACACTCACCGTGCCATTGCTCGGCGCACTCGTGATCACGATGCTGGTCAGATCCAGACCGCTTTCACTATCACTGTCATTCGCCGCCAGGTCGATCGTCGTCGACGCGCCCTCATCCAGCGTCGCACTATCGGCAACAACCGTCGGCGCCGTGTCATCAACCGCATTCACCGTGATCGTCACCGTCGCCGGTGAACTCACGTTGCCGTCAACATCCGCGATCGTGTACGCAAACGTATCGCCCGTCGTATCCGAGCCATCATGCGTGTAAACAACCGTGCCATCCGTGCCGACACTCACCGTGCCATTGCTCGGCGCACTCGTGATCACGATGCTGGTCAGATCCAGACCGCTTTCACTATCACTGTCATTCGCCGCCAGGTCGATCGTCGTCGACGCGCCCTCATCCAGCGTCGCACTATCGGCAACAACCGTCGGCGCCGTGTCATCAACCGCATTCACCGTGATCGTCACCGTCGCCGGTGAACTCACGTTGCCGTCAACATCCGCGATCGTGTACGCAAACGTATCGCCCGTCGTATCCGAGCCATCATGCGTGTAAACAACCGTGCCATCCGTGCCGACACTCACCGTGCCATTGCTCGGCGCACTCGTGATCACGATGCTGGTCAGATCCAGACCGCTTTCACTATCACTGTCATTCGCCGCCAGGTCGATCGTCGTCGACGCGCCCTCATCCAGCGTCGCACTATCGGCAACAACCGTCGGCGCCGTGTCATCAACCGCATTCACCGTGATCGTCACCGTCGCCGGTGAACTCACGTTGCCGTCAACATCCGCGATCGTGTACGCAAACGTATCGCCCGTCGTATCCGAGCCATCATGCGTGTAAACAACCGTGCCATCCGTGCCGACACTCACCGTGCCATTGCTCGGCGCACTCGTGATCACGATGCTGGTCAGATCCAGACCGCTTTCACTATCACTGTCATTCGCCGCCAGGTCGATCGTCGTCGACGCGCCCTCATCCAGCGTCGCACTATCGGCAACAACCGTCGGCGCCGTGTCATCAACCGCATTCACCGTGATCGTCACCGTCGCCGGTGAACTCACGTTGCCGTCAACATCCGCGATCGTGTACGCAAACGTATCGCCCGTCGTATCCGAGCCATCATGCGTGTAAACAACCGTGCCATCCGTGCCGACACTCACCGTGCCATTGCTCGGCGCACTCGTGATCACGATGCTGGTCAGATCCAGACCGCTTTCACTATCACTGTCATTCGCCGCCAGGTCGATCGTCGTCGACGCGCCCTCATCCAGCGTCGCACTATCGGCAACAACCGTCGGCGCCGTGTCATCAACCGCATTCACCGTGATCGTCACCGTCGCCGGTGAACTCACGTTGCCGTCAACATCCGCGATCGTGTACGCAAACGTATCGCCCGTCGTATCCGAGCCATCATGCGTGTAAACAACCGTGCCATCCGTGCCGACACTCACCGTGCCATTGCTCGGCGCACTCGTGATCACGATGCTGGTCAGATCCAGACCGCTTTCACTATCACTGTCATTCGCCGCCAGGTCGATCGTCGTCGACGCGCCCTCATCCAGCGTCGCACTATCGGCAACAACCGTCGGCGCCGTGTCATCAACCGCATTCACCGTGATCGTCACCGTCGCCGGTGAACTCACGTTGCCGTCAACATCCGCGATCGTGTACGCAAACGTATCGCCCGTCGTATCCGAGCCATCATGCGTGTAAACAACCGTGCCATCCGTGCCGACACTCACCGTGCCATTGCTCGGCGCACTCGTGATCACGATGCTGGTCAGATCCAGACCGCTTTCACTATCACTGTCATTCGCCGCCAGGTCGATCGTCGTCGACGCGCCCTCATCCAGCGTCGCACTATCGGCAACAACCGTCGGCGCCGTGTCATCAACCGCATTCACCGTGATCGTCACCGTCGCCGGTGAACTCACGTTGCCGTCAACATCCGCGATCGTGTACGCAAACGTATCGCCCGTCGTATCCGAGCCATCATGCGTGTAAACAACCGTGCCATCCGTGCCGACACTCACCGTGCCATTGCTCGGCGCACTCGTGATCACGATGCTGGTCAGATCCAGACCGCTTTCACTATCACTGTCATTCGCCGCCAGGTCGATCGTCGTCGACGCGCCCTCATCCAGCGTCGCACTATCGGCAACAACCGTCGGCGCCGTGTCATCAACCGCATTCACCGTGATCGTCACCGTCGCCGGTGAACTCACGTTGCCGTCAACATCCGCGATCGTGTACGCAAACGTATCGCCCGTCGTATCCGAGCCATCATGCGTGTAAACAACCGTGCCATCCGTGCCGACACTCACCGTGCCATTGCTCGGCGCACTCGTGATCACGATGCTGGTCAGATCCAGACCGCTTTCACTATCACTGTCATTCGCCGCCAGGTCGATCGTCGTCGACGCGCCCTCATCCAGCGTCGCACTATCGGCAACAACCGTCGGCGCCGTGTCATCAACCGCATTCACCGTGATCGTCACCGTCGCCGGTGAACTCACGTTGCCGTCAACATCCGCGATCGTGTACGCAAACGTATCGCCCGTCGTATCCGAGCCATCATGCGTGTAAACAACCGTGCCATCCGTGCCGACACTCACCGTGCCATTGCTCGGCGCACTCGTGATCACGATGCTGGTCAGATCCAGACCGCTTTCACTATCACTGTCATTCGCCGCCAGGTCGATCGTCGTCGACGCGCCCTCATCCAGCGTCGCACTATCGGCAACAACCGTCGGCGCCGTGTCATCAACCGCATTCACCGTGATCGTCACCGTCGCCGGTGAACTCACGTTGCCGTCAACATCCGCGATCGTGTACGCAAACGTATCGCCCGTCGTATCCGAGCCATCATGCGTGTAAACAACCGTGCCATCCGTGCCGACACTCACCGTGCCATTGCTCGGCGCACTCGTGATCACGATGCTGGTCAGATCCAGACCGCTTTCACTATCACTGTCATTCGCCGCCAGGTCGATCGTCGTCGACGCGCCCTCATCCAGCGTCGCACTATCGGCAACAACCGTCGGCGCCGTGTCATCAACCGCATTCACCGTGATCGTCACCGTCGCCGGTGAACTCACGTTGCCGTCAACATCCGCGATCGTGTACGCAAACGTATCGCCCGTCGTATCCGAGCCATCATGCGTGTAAACAACCGTGCCATCCGTGCCGACACTCACCGTGCCATTGCTCGGCGCACTCGTGATCACGATGCTGGTCAGATCCAGACCGCTTTCACTATCACTGTCATTCGCCGCCAGGTCGATCGTCGTCGACGCGCCCTCATCCAGCGTCGCACTATCGGCAACAACCGTCGGCGCCGTGTCATCAACCGCATTCACCGTGATCGTCACCGTCGCCGGTGAACTCACGTTGCCGTCAACATCCGCGATCGTGTACGCAAACGTATCGCCCGTCGTATCCGAGCCATCATGCGTGTAAACAACCGTGCCATCCGTGCCGACACTCACCGTGCCATTGCTCGGCGCACTCGTGATCACGATGCTGGTCAGATCCAGACCGCTTTCACTATCACTGTCATTCGCCGCCAGGTCGATCGTCGTCGACGCGCCCTCATCCAGCGTCGCACTATCGGCAACAACCGTCGGCGCCGTGTCATCAACCGCATTCACCGTGATCGTCACCGTCGCCGGTGAACTCACGTTGCCGTCAACATCCGCGATCGTGTACGCAAACGTATCGCCCGTCGTATCCGAGCCATCATGCGTGTAAACAACCGTGCCATCCGTGCCGACACTCACCGTGCCATTGCTCGGCGCACTCGTGATCACGATGCTGGTCAGATCCAGACCGCTTTCACTATCACTGTCATTCGCCGCCAGGTCGATCGTCGTCGACGCGCCCTCATCCAGCGTCGCACTATCGGCAACAACCGTCGGCGCCGTGTCATCAACCGCATTCACCGTGATCGTCACCGTCGCCGGTGAACTCACGTTGCCGTCAACATCCGCGATCGTGTACGCAAACGTATCGCCCGTCGTATCCGAGCCATCATGCGTGTAAACAACCGTGCCATCCGTGCCGACACTCACCGTGCCATTGCTCGGCGCACTCGTGATCACGATGCTGGTCAGATCCAGACCGCTTTCACTATCACTGTCATTCGCCGCCAGGTCGATCGTCGTCGACGCGCCCTCATCCAGCGTCGCACTATCGGCAACAACCGTCGGCGCCGTGTCATCAACCGCATTCACCGTGATCGTCACCGTCGCCGGTGAACTCACGTTGCCGTCAACATCCGCGATCGTGTACGCAAACGTATCGCCCGTCGTATCCGAGCCATCATGCGTGTAAACAACCGTGCCATCCGTGCCGACACTCACCGTGCCATTGCTCGGCGCACTCGTGATCACGATGCTGGTCAGATCCAGACCGCTTTCACTATCACTGTCATTCGCCGCCAGGTCGATCGTCGTCGACGCGCCCTCATCCAGCGTCGCACTATCGGCAACAACCGTCGGCGCCGTGTCATCAACCGCATTCACCGTGATCGTCACCGTCGCCGGTGAACTCACGTTGCCGTCAACATCCGCGATCGTGTACGCAAACGTATCGCCCGTCGTATCCGAGCCATCATGCGTGTAAACAACCGTGCCATCCGTGCCGACACTCACCGTGCCATTGCTCGGCGCACTCGTGATCACGATGCTGGTCAGATCCAGACCGCTTTCACTATCACTGTCATTCGCCGCCAGGTCGATCGTCGTCGACGCGCCCTCATCCAGCGTCGCACTATCGGCAACAACCGTCGGCGCCGTGTCATCAACCGCATTCACCGTGATCGTCACCGTCGCCGGTGAACTCACGTTGCCGTCAACATCCGCGATCGTGTACGCAAACGTATCGCCCGTCGTATCCGAGCCATCATGCGTGTAAACAACCGTGCCATCCGTGCCGACACTCACCGTGCCATTGCTCGGCGCACTCGTGATCACGATGCTGGTCAGATCCAGACCGCTTTCACTATCACTGTCATTCGCCGCCAGGTCGATCGTCGTCGACGCGCCCTCATCCAGCGTCGCACTATCGGCAACAACCGTCGGCGCCGTGTCATCAACCGCATTCACCGTGATCGTCACCGTCGCCGGTGAACTCACGTTGCCGTCAACATCCGCGATCGTGTACGCAAACGTATCGCCCGTCGTATCCGAGCCATCATGCGTGTAAACAACCGTGCCATCCGTGCCGACACTCACCGTGCCATTGCTCGGCGCACTCGTGATCACGATGCTGGTCAGATCCAGACCGCTTTCACTATCACTGTCATTCGCCGCCAGGTCGATCGTCGTCGACGCGCCCTCATCCAGCGTCGCACTATCGGCAACAACCGTCGGCGCCGTGTCATCAACCGCATTCACCGTGATCGTCACCGTCGCCGGTGAACTCACGTTGCCGTCAACATCCGCGATCGTGTACGCAAACGTATCGCCCGTCGTATCCGAGCCATCATGCGTGTAAACAACCGTGCCATCCGTGCCGACACTCACCGTGCCATTGCTCGGCGCACTCGTGATCACGATGCTGGTCAGATCCAGACCGCTTTCACTATCACTGTCATTCGCCGCCAGGTCGATCGTCGTCGACGCGCCCTCATCCAGCGTCGCACTATCGGCAACAACCGTCGGCGCCGTGTCATCAACCGCATTCACCGTGATCGTCACCGTCGCCGGTGAACTCACGTTGCCGTCAACATCCGCGATCGTGTACGCAAACGTATCGCCCGTCGTATCCGAGCCATCATGCGTGTAAACAACCGTGCCATCCGTGCCGACACTCACCGTGCCATTGCTCGGCGCACTCGTGATCACGATGCTGGTCAGATCCAGACCGCTTTCACTATCACTGTCATTCGCCGCCAGGTCGATCGTCGTCGACGCGCCCTCATCCAGCGTCGCACTATCGGCAACAACCGTCGGCGCCGTGTCATCAACCGCATTCACCGTGATCGTCACCGTCGCCGGTGAACTCACGTTGCCGTCAACATCCGCGATCGTGTACGCAAACGTATCGCCCGTCGTATCCGAGCCATCATGCGTGTAAACAACCGTGCCATCCGTGCCGACACTCACCGTGCCATTGCTCGGCGCACTCGTGATCACGATGCTGGTCAGATCCAGACCGCTTTCACTATCACTGTCATTCGCCGCCAGGTCGATCGTCGTCGACGCGCCCTCATCCAGCGTCGCACTATCGGCAACAACCGTCGGCGCCGTGTCATCAACCGCATTCACCGTGATCGTCACCGTCGCCGGTGAACTCACGTTGCCGTCAACATCCGCGATCGTGTACGCAAACGTATCGCCCGTCGTATCCGAGCCATCATGCGTGTAAACAACCGTGCCATCCGTGCCGACACTCACCGTGCCATTGCTCGGCGCACTCGTGATCACGATGCTGGTCAGATCCAGACCGCTTTCACTATCACTGTCATTCGCCGCCAGGTCGATCGTCGTCGACGCGCCCTCATCCAGCGTCGCACTATCGGCAACAACCGTCGGCGCCGTGTCATCAACCGCATTCACCGTGATCGTCACCGTCGCCGGTGAACTCACGTTGCCGTCAACATCCGCGATCGTGTACGCAAACGTATCGCCCGTCGTATCCGAGCCATCATGCGTGTAAACAACCGTGCCATCCGTGCCGACACTCACCGTGCCATTGCTCGGCGCACTCGTGATCACGATGCTGGTCAGATCCAGACCGCTTTCACTATCACTGTCATTCGCCGCCAGGTCGATCGTCGTCGACGCGCCCTCATCCAGCGTCGCACTATCGGCAACAACCGTCGGCGCCGTGTCATCAACCGCATTCACCGTGATCGTCACCGTCGCCGGTGAACTCACGTTGCCGTCAACATCCGCGATCGTGTACGCAAACGTATCGCCCGTCGTATCCGAGCCATCATGCGTGTAAACAACCGTGCCATCCGTGCCGACACTCACCGTGCCATTGCTCGGCGCACTCGTGATCACGATGCTGGTCAGATCCAGACCGCTTTCACTATCACTGTCATTCGCCGCCAGGTCGATCGTCGTCGACGCGCCCTCATCCAGCGTCGCACTATCGGCAACAACCGTCGGCGCCGTGTCATCAACCGCATTCACCGTGATCGTCACCGTCGCCGGTGAACTCACGTTGCCGTCAACATCCGCGATCGTGTACGCAAACGTATCGCCCGTCGTATCCGAGCCATCATGCGTGTAAACAACCGTGCCATCCGTGCCGACACTCACCGTGCCATTGCTCGGCGCACTCGTGATCACGATGCTGGTCAGATCCAGACCGCTTTCACTATCACTGTCATTCGCCGCCAGGTCGATCGTCGTCGACGCGCCCTCATCCAGCGTCGCACTATCGGCAACAACCGTCGGCGCCGTGTCATCAACCGCATTCACCGTGATCGTCACCGTCGCCGGTGAACTCACGTTGCCGTCAACATCCGCGATCGTGTACGCAAACGTATCGCCCGTCGTATCCGAGCCATCATGCGTGTAAACAACCGTGCCATCCGTGCCGACACTCACCGTGCCATTGCTCGGCGCACTCGTGATCACGATGCTGGTCAGATCCAGACCGCTTTCACTATCACTGTCATTCGCCGCCAGGTCGATCGTCGTCGACGCGCCCTCATCCAGCGTCGCACTATCGGCAACAACCGTCGGCGCCGTGTCATCAACCGCATTCACCGTGATCGTCACCGTCGCCGGTGAACTCACGTTGCCGTCAACATCCGCGATCGTGTACGCAAACGTATCGCCCGTCGTATCCGAGCCATCATGCGTGTAAACAACCGTGCCATCCGTGCCGACACTCACCGTGCCATTGCTCGGCGCACTCGTGATCACGATGCTGGTCAGATCCAGACCGCTTTCACTATCACTGTCATTCGCCGCCAGGTCGATCGTCGTCGACGCGCCCTCATCCAGCGTCGCACTATCGGCAACAACCGTCGGCGCCGTGTCATCAACCGCATTCACCGTGATCGTCACCGTCGCCGGTGAACTCACGTTGCCGTCAACATCCGCGATCGTGTACGCAAACGTATCGCCCGTCGTATCCGAGCCATCATGCGTGTAAACAACCGTGCCATCCGTGCCGACACTCACCGTGCCATTGCTCGGCGCACTCGTGATCACGATGCTGGTCAGATCCAGACCGCTTTCACTATCACTGTCATTCGCCGCCAGGTCGATCGTCGTCGACGCGCCCTCATCCAGCGTCGCACTATCGGCAACAACCGTCGGCGCCGTGTCATCAACCGCATTCACCGTGATCGTCACCGTCGCCGGTGAACTCACGTTGCCGTCAACATCCGCGATCGTGTACGCAAACGTATCGCCCGTCGTATCCGAGCCATCATGCGTGTAAACAACCGTGCCATCCGTGCCGACACTCACCGTGCCATTGCTCGGCGCACTCGTGATCACGATGCTGGTCAGATCCAGACCGCTTTCACTATCACTGTCATTCGCCGCCAGGTCGATCGTCGTCGACGCGCCCTCATCCAGCGTCGCACTATCGGCAACAACCGTCGGCGCCGTGTCATCAACCGCATTCACCGTGATCGTCACCGTCGCCGGTGAACTCACGTTGCCGTCAACATCCGCGATCGTGTACGCAAACGTATCGCCCGTCGTATCCGAGCCATCATGCGTGTAAACAACCGTGCCATCCGTGCCGACACTCACCGTGCCATTGCTCGGCGCACTCGTGATCACGATGCTGGTCAGATCCAGACCGCTTTCACTATCACTGTCATTCGCCGCCAGGTCGATCGTCGTCGACGCGCCCTCATCCAGCGTCGCACTATCGGCAACAACCGTCGGCGCCGTGTCATCAACCGCATTCACCGTGATCGTCACCGTCGCCGGTGAACTCACGTTGCCGTCAACATCCGCGATCGTGTACGCAAACGTATCGCCCGTCGTATCCGAGCCATCATGCGTGTAAACAACCGTGCCATCCGTGCCGACACTCACCGTGCCATTGCTCGGCGCACTCGTGATCACGATGCTGGTCAGATCCAGACCGCTTTCACTATCACTGTCATTCGCCGCCAGGTCGATCGTCGTCGACGCGCCCTCATCCAGCGTCGCACTATCGGCAACAACCGTCGGCGCCGTGTCATCAACCGCATTCACCGTGATCGTCACCGTCGCCGGTGAACTCACGTTGCCGTCAACATCCGCGATCGTGTACGCAAACGTATCGCCCGTCGTATCCGAGCCATCATGCGTGTAAACAACCGTGCCATCCGTGCCGACACTCACCGTGCCATTGCTCGGCGCACTCGTGATCACGATGCTGGTCAGATCCAGACCGCTTTCACTATCACTGTCATTCGCCGCCAGGTCGATCGTCGTCGACGCGCCCTCATCCAGCGTCGCACTATCGGCAACAACCGTCGGCGCCGTGTCATCAACCGCATTCACCGTGATCGTCACCGTCGCCGGTGAACTCACGTTGCCGTCAACATCCGCGATCGTGTACGCAAACGTATCGCCCGTCGTATCCGAGCCATCATGCGTGTAAACAACCGTGCCATCCGTGCCGACACTCACCGTGCCATTGCTCGGCGCACTCGTGATCACGATGCTGGTCAGATCCAGACCGCTTTCACTATCACTGTCATTCGCCGCCAGGTCGATCGTCGTCGACGCGCCCTCATCCAGCGTCGCACTATCGGCAACAACCGTCGGCGCCGTGTCATCAACCGCATTCACCGTGATCGTCACCGTCGCCGGTGAACTCACGTTGCCGTCAACATCCGCGATCGTGTACGCAAACGTATCGCCCGTCGTATCCGAGCCATCATGCGTGTAAACAACCGTGCCATCCGTGCCGACACTCACCGTGCCATTGCTCGGCGCACTCGTGATCACGATGCTGGTCAGATCCAGACCGCTTTCACTATCACTGTCATTCGCCGCCAGGTCGATCGTCGTCGACGCGCCCTCATCCAGCGTCGCACTATCGGCAACAACCGTCGGCGCCGTGTCATCAACCGCATTCACCGTGATCGTCACCGTCGCCGGTGAACTCACGTTGCCGTCAACATCCGCGATCGTGTACGCAAACGTATCGCCCGTCGTATCCGAGCCATCATGCGTGTAAACAACCGTGCCATCCGTGCCGACACTCACCGTGCCATTGCTCGGCGCACTCGTGATCACGATGCTGGTCAGATCCAGACCGCTTTCACTATCACTGTCATTCGCCGCCAGGTCGATCGTCGTCGACGCGCCCTCATCCAGCGTCGCACTATCGGCAACAACCGTCGGCGCCGTGTCATCAACCGCATTCACCGTGATCGTCACCGTCGCCGGTGAACTCACGTTGCCGTCAACATCCGCGATCGTGTACGCAAACGTATCGCCCGTCGTATCCGAGCCATCATGCGTGTAAACAACCGTGCCATCCGTGCCGACACTCACCGTGCCATTGCTCGGCGCACTCGTGATCACGATGCTGGTCAGATCCAGACCGCTTTCACTATCACTGTCATTCGCCGCCAGGTCGATCGTCGTCGACGCGCCCTCATCCAGCGTCGCACTATCGGCAACAACCGTCGGCGCCGTGTCATCAACCGCATTCACCGTGATCGTCACCGTCGCCGGTGAACTCACGTTGCCGTCAACATCCGCGATCGTGTACGCAAACGTATCGCCCGTCGTATCCGAGCCATCATGCGTGTAAACAACCGTGCCATCCGTGCCGACACTCACCGTGCCATTGCTCGGCGCACTCGTGATCACGATGCTGGTCAGATCCAGACCGCTTTCACTATCACTGTCATTCGCCGCCAGGTCGATCGTCGTCGACGCGCCCTCATCCAGCGTCGCACTATCGGCAACAACCGTCGGCGCCGTGTCATCAACCGCATTCACCGTGATCGTCACCGTCGCCGGTGAACTCACGTTGCCGTCAACATCCGCGATCGTGTACGCAAACGTATCGCCCGTCGTATCCGAGCCATCATGCGTGTAAACAACCGTGCCATCCGTGCCGACACTCACCGTGCCATTGCTCGGCGCACTCGTGATCACGATGCTGGTCAGATCCAGACCGCTTTCACTATCACTGTCATTCGCCGCCAGGTCGATCGTCGTCGACGCGCCCTCATCCAGCGTCGCACTATCGGCAACAACCGTCGGCGCCGTGTCATCAACCGCATTCACCGTGATCGTCACCGTCGCCGGTGAACTCACGTTGCCGTCAACATCCGCGATCGTGTACGCAAACGTATCGCCCGTCGTATCCGAGCCATCATGCGTGTAAACAACCGTGCCATCCGTGCCGACACTCACCGTGCCATTGCTCGGCGCACTCGTGATCACGATGCTGGTCAGATCCAGACCGCTTTCACTATCACTGTCATTCGCCGCCAGGTCGATCGTCGTCGACGCGCCCTCATCCAGCGTCGCACTATCGGCAACAACCGTCGGCGCCGTGTCATCAACCGCATTCACCGTGATCGTCACCGTCGCCGGTGAACTCACGTTGCCGTCAACATCCGCGATCGTGTACGCAAACGTATCGCCCGTCGTATCCGAGCCATCATGCGTGTAAACAACCGTGCCATCCGTGCCGACACTCACCGTGCCATTGCTCGGCGCACTCGTGATCACGATGCTGGTCAGATCCAGACCGCTTTCACTATCACTGTCATTCGCCGCCAGGTCGATCGTCGTCGACGCGCCCTCATCCAGCGTCGCACTATCGGCAACAACCGTCGGCGCCGTGTCATCAACCGCATTCACCGTGATCGTCACCGTCGCCGGTGAACTCACGTTGCCGTCAACATCCGCGATCGTGTACGCAAACGTATCGCCCGTCGTATCCGAGCCATCATGCGTGTAAACAACCGTGCCATCCGTGCCGACACTCACCGTGCCATTGCTCGGCGCACTCGTGATCACGATGCTGGTCAGATCCAGACCGCTTTCACTATCACTGTCATTCGCCGCCAGGTCGATCGTCGTCGACGCGCCCTCATCCAGCGTCGCACTATCGGCAACAACCGTCGGCGCCGTGTCATCAACCGCATTCACCGTGATCGTCACCGTCGCCGGTGAACTCACGTTGCCGTCAACATCCGCGATCGTGTACGCAAACGTATCGCCCGTCGTATCCGAGCCATCATGCGTGTAAACAACCGTGCCATCCGTGCCGACACTCACCGTGCCATTGCTCGGCGCACTCGTGATCACGATGCTGGTCAGATCCAGACCGCTTTCACTATCACTGTCATTCGCCGCCAGGTCGATCGTCGTCGACGCGCCCTCATCCAGCGTCGCACTATCGGCAACAACCGTCGGCGCCGTGTCATCAACCGCATTCACCGTGATCGTCACCGTCGCCGGTGAACTCACGTTGCCGTCAACATCCGCGATCGTGTACGCAAACGTATCGCCCGTCGTATCCGAGCCATCATGCGTGTAAACAACCGTGCCATCCGTGCCGACACTCACCGTGCCATTGCTCGGCGCACTCGTGATCACGATGCTGGTCAGATCCAGACCGCTTTCACTATCACTGTCATTCGCCGCCAGGTCGATCGTCGTCGACGCGCCCTCATCCAGCGTCGCACTATCGGCAACAACCGTCGGCGCCGTGTCATCAACCGCATTCACCGTGATCGTCACCGTCGCCGGTGAACTCACGTTGCCGTCAACATCCGCGATCGTGTACGCAAACGTATCGCCCGTCGTATCCGAGCCATCATGCGTGTAAACAACCGTGCCATCCGTGCCGACACTCACCGTGCCATTGCTCGGCGCACTCGTGATCACGATGCTGGTCAGATCCAGACCGCTTTCACTATCACTGTCATTCGCCGCCAGGTCGATCGTCGTCGACGCGCCCTCATCCAGCGTCGCACTATCGGCAACAACCGTCGGCGCCGTGTCATCAACCGCATTCACCGTGATCGTCACCGTCGCCGGTGAACTCACGTTGCCGTCAACATCCGCGATCGTGTACGCAAACGTATCGCCCGTCGTATCCGAGCCATCATGCGTGTAAACAACCGTGCCATCCGTGCCGACACTCACCGTGCCATTGCTCGGCGCACTCGTGATCACGATGCTGGTCAGATCCAGACCGCTTTCACTATCACTGTCATTCGCCGCCAGGTCGATCGTCGTCGACGCGCCCTCATCCAGCGTCGCACTATCGGCAACAACCGTCGGCGCCGTGTCATCAACCGCATTCACCGTGATCGTCACCGTCGCCGGTGAACTCACGTTGCCGTCAACATCCGCGATCGTGTACGCAAACGTATCGCCCGTCGTATCCGAGCCATCATGCGTGTAAACAACCGTGCCATCCGTGCCGACACTCACCGTGCCATTGCTCGGCGCACTCGTGATCACGATGCTGGTCAGATCCAGACCGCTTTCACTATCACTGTCATTCGCCGCCAGGTCGATCGTCGTCGACGCGCCCTCATCCAGCGTCGCACTATCGGCAACAACCGTCGGCGCCGTGTCATCAACCGCATTCACCGTGATCGTCACCGTCGCCGGTGAACTCACGTTGCCGTCAACATCCGCGATCGTGTACGCAAACGTATCGCCCGTCGTATCCGAGCCATCATGCGTGTAAACAACCGTGCCATCCGTGCCGACACTCACCGTGCCATTGCTCGGCGCACTCGTGATCACGATGCTGGTCAGATCCAGACCGCTTTCACTATCACTGTCATTCGCCGCCAGGTCGATCGTCGTCGACGCGCCCTCATCCAGCGTCGCACTATCGGCAACAACCGTCGGCGCCGTGTCATCAACCGCATTCACCGTGATCGTCACCGTCGCCGGTGAACTCACGTTGCCGTCAACATCCGCGATCGTGTACGCAAACGTATCGCCCGTCGTATCCGAGCCATCATGCGTGTAAACAACCGTGCCATCCGTGCCGACACTCACCGTGCCATTGCTCGGCGCACTCGTGATCACGATGCTGGTCAGATCCAGACCGCTTTCACTATCACTGTCATTCGCCGCCAGGTCGATCGTCGTCGACGCGCCCTCATCCAGCGTCGCACTATCGGCAACAACCGTCGGCGCCGTGTCATCAACCGCATTCACCGTGATCGTCACCGTCGCCGGTGAACTCACGTTGCCGTCAACATCCGCGATCGTGTACGCAAACGTATCGCCCGTCGTATCCGAGCCATCATGCGTGTAAACAACCGTGCCATCCGTGCCGACACTCACCGTGCCATTGCTCGGCGCACTCGTGATCACGATGCTGGTCAGATCCAGACCGCTTTCACTATCACTGTCATTCGCCGCCAGGTCGATCGTCGTCGACGCGCCCTCATCCAGCGTCGCACTATCGGCAACAACCGTCGGCGCCGTGTCATCAACCGCATTCACCGTGATCGTCACCGTCGCCGGTGAACTCACGTTGCCGTCAACATCCGCGATCGTGTACGCAAACGTATCGCCCGTCGTATCCGAGCCATCATGCGTGTAAACAACCGTGCCATCCGTGCCGACACTCACCGTGCCATTGCTCGGCGCACTCGTGATCACGATGCTGGTCAGATCCAGACCGCTTTCACTATCACTGTCATTCGCCGCCAGGTCGATCGTCGTCGACGCGCCCTCATCCAGCGTCGCACTATCGGCAACAACCGTCGGCGCCGTGTCATCAACCGCATTCACCGTGATCGTCACCGTCGCCGGTGAACTCACGTTGCCGTCAACATCCGCGATCGTGTACGCAAACGTATCGCCCGTCGTATCCGAGCCATCATGCGTGTAAACAACCGTGCCATCCGTGCCGACACTCACCGTGCCATTGCTCGGCGCACTCGTGATCACGATGCTGGTCAGATCCAGACCGCTTTCACTATCACTGTCATTCGCCGCCAGGTCGATCGTCGTCGACGCGCCCTCATCCAGCGTCGCACTATCGGCAACAACCGTCGGCGCCGTGTCATCAACCGCATTCACCGTGATCGTCACCGTCGCCGGTGAACTCACGTTGCCGTCAACATCCGCGATCGTGTACGCAAACGTATCGCCCGTCGTATCCGAGCCATCATGCGTGTAAACAACCGTGCCATCCGTGCCGACACTCACCGTGCCATTGCTCGGCGCACTCGTGATCACGATGCTGGTCAGATCCAGACCGCTTTCACTATCACTGTCATTCGCCGCCAGGTCGATCGTCGTCGACGCGCCCTCATCCAGCGTCGCACTATCGGCAACAACCGTCGGCGCCGTGTCATCAACCGCATTCACCGTGATCGTCACCGTCGCCGGTGAACTCACGTTGCCGTCAACATCCGCGATCGTGTACGCAAACGTATCGCCCGTCGTATCCGAGCCATCATGCGTGTAAACAACCGTGCCATCCGTGCCGACACTCACCGTGCCATTGCTCGGCGCACTCGTGATCACGATGCTGGTCAGATCCAGACCGCTTTCACTATCACTGTCATTCGCCGCCAGGTCGATCGTCGTCGACGCGCCCTCATCCAGCGTCGCACTATCGGCAACAACCGTCGGCGCCGTGTCATCAACCGCATTCACCGTGATCGTCACCGTCGCCGGTGAACTC
Organism: Cellvibrionales bacterium; assembly: GCA_043513815.1. Classification (GTDB taxonomy): domain Bacteria; phylum Pseudomonadota; class Gammaproteobacteria; order Pseudomonadales; family Halieaceae; genus JANQIO01. The sequence goes on from CP121313.1 coordinate 22,733, forward strand.
ACGTTGCCGTCAACATCCGCGATCGTGTACGCAAACGTATCGCCCGTCGTATCCGAGCCATCATGCGTGTAAACAACCGTGCCATCCGTGCCGACACTCACCGTGCCATTGCTCGGCGCACTCGTGATCACGATGCTGGTCAGATCCAGACCGCTTTCACTATCACTGTCATTCGCCGCCAGGTCGATCGTCGTCGACGCGCCCTCATCCAGCGTCGCACTATCGGCAACAACCGTCGGCGCCGTGTCATCAACCGCATTCACCGTGATCGTCACCGTCGCCGGTGAACTCACGTTGCCGTCAACATCCGCGATCGTGTACGCAAACGTATCGCCCGTCGTATCCGAGCCATCATGCGTGTAAACAACCGTGCCATCCGTGCCGACACTCACCGTGCCATTGCTCGGCGCACTCGTGATCACGATGCTGGTCAGATCCAGACCGCTTTCACTATCACTGTCATTCGCCGCCAGGTCGATCGTCGTCGACGCGCCCTCATCCAGCGTCGCACTATCGGCAACAACCGTCGGCGCCGTGTCATCAACCGCATTCACCGTGATCGTCACCGTCGCCGGTGAACTCACGTTGCCGTCAACATCCGCGATCGTGTACGCAAACGTATCGCCCGTCGTATCCGAGCCATCATGCGTGTAAACAACCGTGCCATCCGTGCCGACACTCACCGTGCCATTGCTCGGCGCACTCGTGATCACGATGCTGGTCAGATCCAGACCGCTTTCACTATCACTGTCATTCGCCGCCAGGTCGATCGTCGTCGACGCGCCCTCATCCAGCGTCGCACTATCGGCAACAACCGTCGGCGCCGTGTCATCAACCGCATTCACCGTGATCGTCACCGTCGCCGGTGAACTCACGTTGCCGTCAACATCCGCGATCGTGTACGCAAACGTATCGCCCGTCGTATCCGAGCCATCATGCGTGTAAACAACCGTGCCATCCGTGCCGACACTCACCGTGCCATTGCTCGGCGCACTCGTGATCACGATGCTGGTCAGATCCAGACCGCTTTCACTATCACTGTCATTCGCCGCCAGGTCGATCGTCGTCGACGCGCCCTCATCCAGCGTCGCACTATCGGCAACAACCGTCGGCGCCGTGTCATCAACCGCATTCACCGTGATCGTCACCGTCGCCGGTGAACTCACGTTGCCGTCAACATCCGCGATCGTGTACGCAAACGTATCGCCCGTCGTATCCGAGCCATCATGCGTGTAAACAACCGTGCCATCCGTGCCGACACTCACCGTGCCATTGCTCGGCGCACTCGTGATCACGATGCTGGTCAGATCCAGACCGCTTTCACTATCACTGTCATTCGCCGCCAGGTCGATCGTCGTCGACGCGCCCTCATCCAGCGTCGCACTATCGGCAACAACCGTCGGCGCCGTGTCATCAACCGCATTCACCGTGATCGTCACCGTCGCCGGTGAACTCACGTTGCCGTCAACATCCGCGATCGTGTACGCAAACGTATCGCCCGTCGTATCCGAGCCATCATGCGTGTAAACAACCGTGCCATCCGTGCCGACACTCACCGTGCCATTGCTCGGCGCACTCGTGATCACGATGCTGGTCAGATCCAGACCGCTTTCACTATCACTGTCATTCGCCGCCAGGTCGATCGTCGTCGACGCGCCCTCATCCAGCGTCGCACTATCGGCAACAACCGTCGGCGCCGTGTCATCAACCGCATTCACCGTGATCGTCACCGTCGCCGGTGAACTCACGTTGCCGTCAACATCCGCGATCGTGTACGCAAACGTATCGCCCGTCGTATCCGAGCCATCATGCGTGTAAACAACCGTGCCATCCGTGCCGACACTCACCGTGCCATTGCTCGGCGCACTCGTGATCACGATGCTGGTCAGATCCAGACCGCTTTCACTATCACTGTCATTCGCCGCCAGGTCGATCGTCGTCGACGCGCCCTCATCCAGCGTCGCACTATCGGCAACAACCGTCGGCGCCGTGTCATCAACCGCATTCACCGTGATCGTCACCGTCGCCGGTGAACTCACGTTGCCGTCAACATCCGCGATCGTGTACGCAAACGTATCGCCCGTCGTATCCGAGCCATCATGCGTGTAAACAACCGTGCCATCCGTGCCGACACTCACCGTGCCATTGCTCGGCGCACTCGTGATCACGATGCTGGTCAGATCCAGACCGCTTTCACTATCACTGTCATTCGCCGCCAGGTCGATCGTCGTCGACGCGCCCTCATCCAGCGTCGCACTATCGGCAACAACCGTCGGCGCCGTGTCATCAACCGCATTCACCGTGATCGTCACCGTCGCCGGTGAACTCACGTTGCCGTCAACATCCGCGATCGTGTACGCAAACGTATCGCCCGTCGTATCCGAGCCATCATGCGTGTAAACAACCGTGCCATCCGTGCCGACACTCACCGTGCCATTGCTCGGCGCACTCGTGATCACGATGCTGGTCAGATCCAGACCGCTTTCACTATCACTGTCATTCGCCGCCAGGTCGATCGTCGTCGACGCGCCCTCATCCAGCGTCGCACTATCGGCAACAACCGTCGGCGCCGTGTCATCAACCGCATTCACCGTGATCGTCACCGTCGCCGGTGAACTCACGTTGCCGTCAACATCCGCGATCGTGTACGCAAACGTATCGCCCGTCGTATCCGAGCCATCATGCGTGTAAACAACCGTGCCATCCGTGCCGACACTCACCGTGCCATTGCTCGGCGCACTCGTGATCACGATGCTGGTCAGATCCAGACCGCTTTCACTATCACTGTCATTCGCCGCCAGGTCGATCGTCGTCGACGCGCCCTCATCCAGCGTCGCACTATCGGCAACAACCGTCGGCGCCGTGTCATCAACCGCATTCACCGTGATCGTCACCGTCGCCGGTGAACTCACGTTGCCGTCAACATCCGCGATCGTGTACGCAAACGTATCGCCCGTCGTATCCGAGCCATCATGCGTGTAAACAACCGTGCCATCCGTGCCGACACTCACCGTGCCATTGCTCGGCGCACTCGTGATCACGATGCTGGTCAGATCCAGACCGCTTTCACTATCACTGTCATTCGCCGCCAGGTCGATCGTCGTCGACGCGCCCTCATCCAGCGTCGCACTATCGGCAACAACCGTCGGCGCCGTGTCATCAACCGCATTCACCGTGATCGTCACCGTCGCCGGTGAACTCACGTTGCCGTCAACATCCGCGATCGTGTACGCAAACGTATCGCCCGTCGTATCCGAGCCATCATGCGTGTAAACAACCGTGCCATCCGTGCCGACACTCACCGTGCCATTGCTCGGCGCACTCGTGATCACGATGCTGGTCAGATCCAGACCGCTTTCACTATCACTGTCATTCGCCGCCAGGTCGATCGTCGTCGACGCGCCCTCATCCAGCGTCGCACTATCGGCAACAACCGTCGGCGCCGTGTCATCAACCGCATTCACCGTGATCGTCACCGTCGCCGGTGAACTCACGTTGCCGTCAACATCCGCGATCGTGTACGCAAACGTATCGCCCGTCGTATCCGAGCCATCATGCGTGTAAACAACCGTGCCATCCGTGCCGACACTCACCGTGCCATTGCTCGGCGCACTCGTGATCACGATGCTGGTCAGATCCAGACCGCTTTCACTATCACTGTCATTCGCCGCCAGGTCGATCGTCGTCGACGCGCCCTCATCCAGCGTCGCACTATCGGCAACAACCGTCGGCGCCGTGTCATCAACCGCATTCACCGTGATCGTCACCGTCGCCGGTGAACTCACGTTGCCGTCAACATCCGCGATCGTGTACGCAAACGTATCGCCCGTCGTATCCGAGCCATCATGCGTGTAAACAACCGTGCCATCCGTGCCGACACTCACCGTGCCATTGCTCGGCGCACTCGTGATCACGATGCTGGTCAGATCCAGACCGCTTTCACTATCACTGTCATTCGCCGCCAGGTCGATCGTCGTCGACGCGCCCTCATCCAGCGTCGCACTATCGGCAACAACCGTCGGCGCCGTGTCATCAACCGCATTCACCGTGATCGTCACCGTCGCCGGTGAACTCACGTTGCCGTCAACATCCGCGATCGTGTACGCAAACGTATCGCCCGTCGTATCCGAGCCATCATGCGTGTAAACAACCGTGCCATCCGTGCCGACACTCACCGTGCCATTGCTCGGCGCACTCGTGATCACGATGCTGGTCAGATCCAGACCGCTTTCACTATCACTGTCATTCGCCGCCAGGTCGATCGTCGTCGACGCGCCCTCATCCAGCGTCGCACTATCGGCAACAACCGTCGGCGCCGTGTCATCAACCGCATTCACCGTGATCGTCACCGTCGCCGGTGAACTCACGTTGCCGTCAACATCCGCGATCGTGTACGCAAACGTATCGCCCGTCGTATCCGAGCCATCATGCGTGTAAACAACCGTGCCATCCGTGCCGACACTCACCGTGCCATTGCTCGGCGCACTCGTGATCACGATGCTGGTCAGATCCAGACCGCTTTCACTATCACTGTCATTCGCCGCCAGGTCGATCGTCGTCGACGCGCCCTCATCCAGCGTCGCACTATCGGCAACAACCGTCGGCGCCGTGTCATCAACCGCATTCACCGTGATCGTCACCGTCGCCGGTGAACTCACGTTGCCGTCAACATCCGCGATCGTGTACGCAAACGTATCGCCCGTCGTATCCGAGCCATCATGCGTGTAAACAACCGTGCCATCCGTGCCGACACTCACCGTGCCATTGCTCGGCGCACTCGTGATCACGATGCTGGTCAGATCCAGACCGCTTTCACTATCACTGTCATTCGCCGCCAGGTCGATCGTCGTCGACGCGCCCTCATCCAGCGTCGCACTATCGGCAACAACCGTCGGCGCCGTGTCATCAACCGCATTCACCGTGATCGTCACCGTCGCCGGTGAACTCACGTTGCCGTCAACATCCGCGATCGTGTACGCAAACGTATCGCCCGTCGTATCCGAGCCATCATGCGTGTAAACAACCGTGCCATCCGTGCCGACACTCACCGTGCCATTGCTCGGCGCACTCGTGATCACGATGCTGGTCAGATCCAGACCGCTTTCACTATCACTGTCATTCGCCGCCAGGTCGATCGTCGTCGACGCGCCCTCATCCAGCGTCGCACTATCGGCAACAACCGTCGGCGCCGTGTCATCAACCGCATTCACCGTGATCGTCACCGTCGCCGGTGAACTCACGTTGCCGTCAACATCCGCGATCGTGTACGCAAACGTATCGCCCGTCGTATCCGAGCCATCATGCGTGTAAACAACCGTGCCATCCGTGCCGACACTCACCGTGCCATTGCTCGGCGCACTCGTGATCACGATGCTGGTCAGATCCAGACCGCTTTCACTATCACTGTCATTCGCCGCCAGGTCGATCGTCGTCGACGCGCCCTCATCCAGCGTCGCACTATCGGCAACAACCGTCGGCGCCGTGTCATCAACCGCATTCACCGTGATCGTCACCGTCGCCGGTGAACTCACGTTGCCGTCAACATCCGCGATCGTGTACGCAAACGTATCGCCCGTCGTATCCGAGCCATCATGCGTGTAAACAACCGTGCCATCCGTGCCGACACTCACCGTGCCATTGCTCGGCGCACTCGTGATCACGATGCTGGTCAGATCCAGACCGCTTTCACTATCACTGTCATTCGCCGCCAGGTCGATCGTCGTCGACGCGCCCTCATCCAGCGTCGCACTATCGGCAACAACCGTCGGCGCCGTGTCATCAACCGCATTCACCGTGATCGTCACCGTCGCCGGTGAACTCACGTTGCCGTCAACATCCGCGATCGTGTACGCAAACGTATCGCCCGTCGTATCCGAGCCATCATGCGTGTAAACAACCGTGCCATCCGTGCCGACACTCACCGTGCCATTGCTCGGCGCACTCGTGATCACGATGCTGGTCAGATCCAGACCGCTTTCACTATCACTGTCATTCGCCGCCAGGTCGATCGTCGTCGACGCGCCCTCATCCAGCGTCGCACTATCGGCAACAACCGTCGGCGCCGTGTCATCAACCGCATTCACCGTGATCGTCACCGTCGCCGGTGAACTCACGTTGCCGTCAACATCCGCGATCGTGTACGCAAACGTATCGCCCGTCGTATCCGAGCCATCATGCGTGTAAACAACCGTGCCATCCGTGCCGACACTCACCGTGCCATTGCTCGGCGCACTCGTGATCACGATGCTGGTCAGATCCAGACCGCTTTCACTATCACTGTCATTCGCCGCCAGGTCGATCGTCGTCGACGCGCCCTCATCCAGCGTCGCACTATCGGCAACAACCGTCGGCGCCGTGTCATCAACCGCATTCACCGTGATCGTCACCGTCGCCGGTGAACTCACGTTGCCGTCAACATCCGCGATCGTGTACGCAAACGTATCGCCCGTCGTATCCGAGCCATCATGCGTGTAAACAACCGTGCCATCCGTGCCGACACTCACCGTGCCATTGCTCGGCGCACTCGTGATCACGATGCTGGTCAGATCCAGACCGCTTTCACTATCACTGTCATTCGCCGCCAGGTCGATCGTCGTCGACGCGCCCTCATCCAGCGTCGCACTATCGGCAACAACCGTCGGCGCCGTGTCATCAACCGCATTCACCGTGATCGTCACCGTCGCCGGTGAACTCACGTTGCCGTCAACATCCGCGATCGTGTACGCAAACGTATCGCCCGTCGTATCCGAGCCATCATGCGTGTAAACAACCGTGCCATCCGTGCCGACACTCACCGTGCCATTGCTCGGCGCACTCGTGATCACGATGCTGGTCAGATCCAGACCGCTTTCACTATCACTGTCATTCGCCGCCAGGTCGATCGTCGTCGACGCGCCCTCATCCAGCGTCGCACTATCGGCAACAACCGTCGGCGCCGTGTCATCAACCGCATTCACCGTGATCGTCACCGTCGCCGGTGAACTCACGTTGCCGTCAACATCCGCGATCGTGTACGCAAACGTATCGCCCGTCGTATCCGAGCCATCATGCGTGTAAACAACCGTGCCATCCGTGCCGACACTCACCGTGCCATTGCTCGGCGCACTCGTGATCACGATGCTGGTCAGATCCAGACCGCTTTCACTATCACTGTCATTCGCCGCCAGGTCGATCGTCGTCGACGCGCCCTCATCCAGCGTCGCACTATCGGCAACAACCGTCGGCGCCGTGTCATCAACCGCATTCACCGTGATCGTCACCGTCGCCGGTGAACTCACGTTGCCGTCAACATCCGCGATCGTGTACGCAAACGTATCGCCCGTCGTATCCGAGCCATCATGCGTGTAAACAACCGTGCCATCCGTGCCGACACTCACCGTGCCATTGCTCGGCGCACTCGTGATCACGATGCTGGTCAGATCCAGACCGCTTTCACTATCACTGTCATTCGCCGCCAGGTCGATCGTCGTCGACGCGCCCTCATCCAGCGTCGCACTATCGGCAACAACCGTCGGCGCCGTGTCATCAACCGCATTCACCGTGATCGTCACCGTCGCCGGTGAACTCACGTTGCCGTCAACATCCGCGATCGTGTACGCAAACGTATCGCCCGTCGTATCCGAGCCATCATGCGTGTAAACAACCGTGCCATCCGTGCCGACACTCACCGTGCCATTGCTCGGCGCACTCGTGATCACGATGCTGGTCAGATCCAGACCGCTTTCACTATCACTGTCATTCGCCGCCAGGTCGATCGTCGTCGACGCGCCCTCATCCAGCGTCGCACTATCGGCAACAACCGTCGGCGCCGTGTCATCAACCGCATTCACCGTGATCGTCACCGTCGCCGGTGAACTCACGTTGCCGTCAACATCCGCGATCGTGTACGCAAACGTATCGCCCGTCGTATCCGAGCCATCATGCGTGTAAACAACCGTGCCATCCGTGCCGACACTCACCGTGCCATTGCTCGGCGCACTCGTGATCACGATGCTGGTCAGATCCAGACCGCTTTCACTATCACTGTCATTCGCCGCCAGGTCGATCGTCGTCGACGCGCCCTCATCCAGCGTCGCACTATCGGCAACAACCGTCGGCGCCGTGTCATCAACCGCATTCACCGTGATCGTCACCGTCGCCGGTGAACTCACGTTGCCGTCAACATCCGCGATCGTGTACGCAAACGTATCGCCCGTCGTATCCGAGCCATCATGCGTGTAAACAACCGTGCCATCCGTGCCGACACTCACCGTGCCATTGCTCGGCGCACTCGTGATCACGATGCTGGTCAGATCCAGACCGCTTTCACTATCACTGTCATTCGCCGCCAGGTCGATCGTCGTCGACGCGCCCTCATCCAGCGTCGCACTATCGGCAACAACCGTCGGCGCCGTGTCATCAACCGCATTCACCGTGATCGTCACCGTCGCCGGTGAACTCACGTTGCCGTCAACATCCGCGATCGTGTACGCAAACGTATCGCCCGTCGTATCCGAGCCATCATGCGTGTAAACAACCGTGCCATCCGTGCCGACACTCACCGTGCCATTGCTCGGCGCACTCGTGATCACGATGCTGGTCAGATCCAGACCGCTTTCACTATCACTGTCATTCGCCGCCAGGTCGATCGTCGTCGACGCGCCCTCATCCAGCGTCGCACTATCGGCAACAACCGTCGGCGCCGTGTCATCAACCGCATTCACCGTGATCGTCACCGTCGCCGGTGAACTCACGTTGCCGTCAACATCCGCGATCGTGTACGCAAACGTATCGCCCGTCGTATCCGAGCCATCATGCGTGTAAACAACCGTGCCATCCGTGCCGACACTCACCGTGCCATTGCTCGGCGCACTCGTGATCACGATGCTGGTCAGATCCAGACCGCTTTCACTATCACTGTCATTCGCCGCCAGGTCGATCGTCGTCGACGCGCCCTCATCCAGCGTCGCACTATCGGCAACAACCGTCGGCGCCGTGTCATCAACCGCATTCACCGTGATCGTCACCGTCGCCGGTGAACTCACGTTGCCGTCAACATCCGCGATCGTGTACGCAAACGTATCGCCCGTCGTATCCGAGCCATCATGCGTGTAAACAACCGTGCCATCCGTGCCGACACTCACCGTGCCATTGCTCGGCGCACTCGTGATCACGATGCTGGTCAGATCCAGACCGCTTTCACTATCACTGTCATTCGCCGCCAGGTCGATCGTCGTCGACGCGCCCTCATCCAGCGTCGCACTATCGGCAACAACCGTCGGCGCCGTGTCATCAACCGCATTCACCGTGATCGTCACCGTCGCCGGTGAACTCACGTTGCCGTCAACATCCGCGATCGTGTACGCAAACGTATCGCCCGTCGTATCCGAGCCATCATGCGTGTAAACAACCGTGCCATCCGTGCCGACACTCACCGTGCCATTGCTCGGCGCACTCGTGATCACGATGCTGGTCAGATCCAGACCGCTTTCACTATCACTGTCATTCGCCGCCAGGTCGATCGTCGTCGACGCGCCCTCATCCAGCGTCGCACTATCGGCAACAACCGTCGGCGCCGTGTCATCAACCGCATTCACCGTGATCGTCACCGTCGCCGGTGAACTCACGTTGCCGTCAACATCCGCGATCGTGTACGCAAACGTATCGCCCGTCGTATCCGAGCCATCATGCGTGTAAACAACCGTGCCATCCGTGCCGACACTCACCGTGCCATTGCTCGGCGCACTCGTGATCACGATGCTGGTCAGATCCAGACCGCTTTCACTATCACTGTCATTCGCCGCCAGGTCGATCGTCGTCGACGCGCCCTCATCCAGCGTCGCACTATCGGCAACAACCGTCGGCGCCGTGTCATCAACCGCATTCACCGTGATCGTCACCGTCGCCGGTGAACTCACGTTGCCGTCAACATCCGCGATCGTGTACGCAAACGTATCGCCCGTCGTATCCGAGCCATCATGCGTGTAAACAACCGTGCCATCCGTGCCGACACTCACCGTGCCATTGCTCGGCGCACTCGTGATCACGATGCTGGTCAGATCCAGACCGCTTTCACTATCACTGTCATTCGCCGCCAGGTCGATCGTCGTCGACGCGCCCTCATCCAGCGTCGCACTATCGGCAACAACCGTCGGCGCCGTGTCATCAACCGCATTCACCGTGATCGTCACCGTCGCCGGTGAACTCACGTTGCCGTCAACATCCGCGATCGTGTACGCAAACGTATCGCCCGTCGTATCCGAGCCATCATGCGTGTAAACAACCGTGCCATCCGTGCCGACACTCACCGTGCCATTGCTCGGCGCACTCGTGATCACGATGCTGGTCAGATCCAGACCGCTTTCACTATCACTGTCATTCGCCGCCAGGTCGATCGTCGTCGACGCGCCCTCATCCAGCGTCGCACTATCGGCAACAACCGTCGGCGCCGTGTCATCAACCGCATTCACCGTGATCGTCACCGTCGCCGGTGAACTCACGTTGCCGTCAACATCCGCGATCGTGTACGCAAACGTATCGCCCGTCGTATCCGAGCCATCATGCGTGTAAACAACCGTGCCATCCGTGCCGACACTCACCGTGCCATTGCTCGGCGCACTCGTGATCACGATGCTGGTCAGATCCAGACCGCTTTCACTATCACTGTCATTCGCCGCCAGGTCGATCGTCGTCGACGCGCCCTCATCCAGCGTCGCACTATCGGCAACAACCGTCGGCGCCGTGTCATCAACCGCATTCACCGTGATCGTCACCGTCGCCGGTGAACTCACGTTGCCGTCAACATCCGCGATCGTGTACGCAAACGTATCGCCCGTCGTATCCGAGCCATCATGCGTGTAAACAACCGTGCCATCCGTGCCGACACTCACCGTGCCATTGCTCGGCGCACTCGTGATCACGATGCTGGTCAGATCCAGACCGCTTTCACTATCACTGTCATTCGCCGCCAGGTCGATCGTCGTCGACGCGCCCTCATCCAGCGTCGCACTATCGGCAACAACCGTCGGCGCCGTGTCATCAACCGCATTCACCGTGATCGTCACCGTCGCCGGTGAACTCACGTTGCCGTCAACATCCGCGATCGTGTACGCAAACGTATCGCCCGTCGTATCCGAGCCATCATGCGTGTAAACAACCGTGCCATCCGTGCCGACACTCACCGTGCCATTGCTCGGCGCACTCGTGATCACGATGCTGGTCAGATCCAGACCGCTTTCACTATCACTGTCATTCGCCGCCAGGTCGATCGTCGTCGACGCGCCCTCATCCAGCGTCGCACTATCGGCAACAACCGTCGGCGCCGTGTCATCAACCGCATTCACCGTGATCGTCACCGTCGCCGGTGAACTCACGTTGCCGTCAACATCCGCGATCGTGTACGCAAACGTATCGCCCGTCGTATCCGAGCCATCATGCGTGTAAACAACCGTGCCATCCGTGCCGACACTCACCGTGCCATTGCTCGGCGCACTCGTGATCACGATGCTGGTCAGATCCAGACCGCTTTCACTATCACTGTCATTCGCCGCCAGGTCGATCGTCGTCGACGCGCCCTCATCCAGCGTCGCACTATCGGCAACAACCGTCGGCGCCGTGTCATCAACCGCATTCACCGTGATCGTCACCGTCGCCGGTGAACTCACGTTGCCGTCAACATCCGCGATCGTGTACGCAAACGTATCGCCCGTCGTATCCGAGCCATCATGCGTGTAAACAACCGTGCCATCCGTGCCGACACTCACCGTGCCATTGCTCGGCGCACTCGTGATCACGATGCTGGTCAGATCCAGACCGCTTTCACTATCACTGTCATTCGCCGCCAGGTCGATCGTCGTCGACGCGCCCTCATCCAGCGTCGCACTATCGGCAACAACCGTCGGCGCCGTGTCATCAACCGCATTCACCGTGATCGTCACCGTCGCCGGTGAACTCACGTTGCCGTCAACATCCGCGATCGTGTACGCAAACGTATCGCCCGTCGTATCCGAGCCATCATGCGTGTAAACAACCGTGCCATCCGTGCCGACACTCACCGTGCCATTGCTCGGCGCACTCGTGATCACGATGCTGGTCAGATCCAGACCGCTTTCACTATCACTGTCATTCGCCGCCAGGTCGATCGTCGTCGACGCGCCCTCATCCAGCGTCGCACTATCGGCAACAACCGTCGGCGCCGTGTCATCAACCGCATTCACCGTGATCGTCACCGTCGCCGGTGAACTCACGTTGCCGTCAACATCCGCGATCGTGTACGCAAACGTATCGCCCGTCGTATCCGAGCCATCATGCGTGTAAACAACCGTGCCATCCGTGCCGACACTCACCGTGCCATTGCTCGGCGCACTCGTGATCACGATGCTGGTCAGATCCAGACCGCTTTCACTATCACTGTCATTCGCCGCCAGGTCGATCGTCGTCGACGCGCCCTCATCCAGCGTCGCACTATCGGCAACAACCGTCGGCGCCGTGTCATCAACCGCATTCACCGTGATCGTCACCGTCGCCGGTGAACTCACGTTGCCGTCAACATCCGCGATCGTGTACGCAAACGTATCGCCCGTCGTATCCGAGCCATCATGCGTGTAAACAACCGTGCCATCCGTGCCGACACTCACCGTGCCATTGCTCGGCGCACTCGTGATCACGATGCTGGTCAGATCCAGACCGCTTTCACTATCACTGTCATTCGCCGCCAGGTCGATCGTCGTCGACGCGCCCTCATCCAGCGTCGCACTATCGGCAACAACCGTCGGCGCCGTGTCATCAACCGCATTCACCGTGATCGTCACCGTCGCCGGTGAACTCACGTTGCCGTCAACATCCGCGATCGTGTACGCAAACGTATCGCCCGTCGTATCCGAGCCATCATGCGTGTAAACAACCGTGCCATCCGTGCCGACACTCACCGTGCCATTGCTCGGCGCACTCGTGATCACGATGCTGGTCAGATCCAGACCGCTTTCACTATCACTGTCATTCGCCGCCAGGTCGATCGTCGTCGACGCGCCCTCATCCAGCGTCGCACTATCGGCAACAACCGTCGGCGCCGTGTCATCAACCGCATTCACCGTGATCGTCACCGTCGCCGGTGAACTCACGTTGCCGTCAACATCCGCGATCGTGTACGCAAACGTATCGCCCGTCGTATCCGAGCCATCATGCGTGTAAACAACCGTGCCATCCGTGCCGACACTCACCGTGCCATTGCTCGGCGCACTCGTGATCACGATGCTGGTCAGATCCAGACCGCTTTCACTATCACTGTCATTCGCCGCCAGGTCGATCGTCGTCGACGCGCCCTCATCCAGCGTCGCACTATCGGCAACAACCGTCGGCGCCGTGTCATCAACCGCATTCACCGTGATCGTCACCGTCGCCGGTGAACTCACGTTGCCGTCAACATCCGCGATCGTGTACGCAAACGTATCGCCCGTCGTATCCGAGCCATCATGCGTGTAAACAACCGTGCCATCCGTGCCGACACTCACCGTGCCATTGCTCGGCGCACTCGTGATCACGATGCTGGTCAGATCCAGACCGCTTTCACTATCACTGTCATTCGCCGCCAGGTCGATCGTCGTCGACGCGCCCTCATCCAGCGTCGCACTATCGGCAACAACCGTCGGCGCCGTGTCATCAACCGCATTCACCGTGATCGTCACCGTCGCCGGTGAACTCACGTTGCCGTCAACATCCGCGATCGTGTACGCAAACGTATCGCCCGTCGTATCCGAGCCATCATGCGTGTAAACAACCGTGCCATCCGTGCCGACACTCACCGTGCCATTGCTCGGCGCACTCGTGATCACGATGCTGGTCAGATCCAGACCGCTTTCACTATCACTGTCATTCGCCGCCAGGTCGATCGTCGTCGACGCGCCCTCATCCAGCGTCGCACTATCGGCAACAACCGTCGGCGCCGTGTCATCAACCGCATTCACCGTGATCGTCACCGTCGCCGGTGAACTCACGTTGCCGTCAACATCCGCGATCGTGTACGCAAACGTATCGCCCGTCGTATCCGAGCCATCATGCGTGTAAACAACCGTGCCATCCGTGCCGACACTCACCGTGCCATTGCTCGGCGCACTCGTGATCACGATGCTGGTCAGATCCAGACCGCTTTCACTATCACTGTCATTCGCCGCCAGGTCGATCGTCGTCGACGCGCCCTCATCCAGCGTCGCACTATCGGCAACAACCGTCGGCGCCGTGTCATCAACCGCATTCACCGTGATCGTCACCGTCGCCGGTGAACTCACGTTGCCGTCAACATCCGCGATCGTGTACGCAAACGTATCGCCCGTCGTATCCGAGCCATCATGCGTGTAAACAACCGTGCCATCCGTGCCGACACTCACCGTGCCATTGCTCGGCGCACTCGTGATCACGATGCTGGTCAGATCCAGACCGCTTTCACTATCACTGTCATTCGCCGCCAGGTCGATCGTCGTCGACGCGCCCTCATCCAGCGTCGCACTATCGGCAACAACCGTCGGCGCCGTGTCATCAACCGCATTCACCGTGATCGTCACCGTCGCCGGTGAACTCACGTTGCCGTCAACATCCGCGATCGTGTACGCAAACGTATCGCCCGTCGTATCCGAGCCATCATGCGTGTAAACAACCGTGCCATCCGTGCCGACACTCACCGTGCCATTGCTCGGCGCACTCGTGATCACGATGCTGGTCAGATCCAGACCGCTTTCACTATCACTGTCATTCGCCGCCAGGTCGATCGTCGTCGACGCGCCCTCATCCAGCGTCGCACTATCGGCAACAACCGTCGGCGCCGTGTCATCAACCGCATTCACCGTGATCGTCACCGTCGCCGGTGAACTCACGTTGCCGTCAACATCCGCGATCGTGTACGCAAACGTATCGCCCGTCGTATCCGAGCCATCATGCGTGTAAACAACCGTGCCATCCGTGCCGACACTCACCGTGCCATTGCTCGGCGCACTCGTGATCACGATGCTGGTCAGATCCAGACCGCTTTCACTATCACTGTCATTCGCCGCCAGGTCGATCGTCGTCGACGCGCCCTCATCCAGCGTCGCACTATCGGCAACAACCGTCGGCGCCGTGTCATCAACCGCATTCACCGTGATCGTCACCGTCGCCGGTGAACTCACGTTGCCGTCAACATCCGCGATCGTGTACGCAAACGTATCGCCCGTCGTATCCGAGCCATCATGCGTGTAAACAACCGTGCCATCCGTGCCGACACTCACCGTGCCATTGCTCGGCGCACTCGTGATCACGATGCTGGTCAGATCCAGACCGCTTTCACTATCACTGTCATTCGCCGCCAGGTCGATCGTCGTCGACGCGCCCTCATCCAGCGTCGCACTATCGGCAACAACCGTCGGCGCCGTGTCATCAACCGCATTCACCGTGATCGTCACCGTCGCCGGTGAACTCACGTTGCCGTCAACATCCGCGATCGTGTACGCAAACGTATCGCCCGTCGTATCCGAGCCATCATGCGTGTAAACAACCGTGCCATCCGTGCCGACACTCACCGTGCCATTGCTCGGCGCACTCGTGATCACGATGCTGGTCAGATCCAGACCGCTTTCACTATCACTGTCATTCGCCGCCAGGTCGATCGTCGTCGACGCGCCCTCATCCAGCGTCGCACTATCGGCAACAACCGTCGGCGCCGTGTCATCAACCGCATTCACCGTGATCGTCACCGTCGCCGGTGAACTCACGTTGCCGTCAACATCCGCGATCGTGTACGCAAACGTATCGCCCGTCGTATCCGAGCCATCATGCGTGTAAACAACCGTGCCATCCGTGCCGACACTCACCGTGCCATTGCTCGGCGCACTCGTGATCACGATGCTGGTCAGATCCAGACCGCTTTCACTATCACTGTCATTCGCCGCCAGGTCGATCGTCGTCGACGCGCCCTCATCCAGCGTCGCACTATCGGCAACAACCGTCGGCGCCGTGTCATCAACCGCATTCACCGTGATCGTCACCGTCGCCGGTGAACTCACGTTGCCGTCAACATCCGCGATCGTGTACGCAAACGTATCGCCCGTCGTATCCGAGCCATCATGCGTGTAAACAACCGTGCCATCCGTGCCGACACTCACCGTGCCATTGCTCGGCGCACTCGTGATCACGATGCTGGTCAGATCCAGACCGCTTTCACTATCACTGTCATTCGCCGCCAGGTCGATCGTCGTCGACGCGCCCTCATCCAGCGTCGCACTATCGGCAACAACCGTCGGCGCCGTGTCATCAACCGCATTCACCGTGATCGTCACCGTCGCCGGTGAACTCACGTTGCCGTCAACATCCGCGATCGTGTACGCAAACGTATCGCCCGTCGTATCCGAGCCATCATGCGTGTAAACAACCGTGCCATCCGTGCCGACACTCACCGTGCCATTGCTCGGCGCACTCGTGATCACGATGCTGGTCAGATCCAGACCGCTTTCACTATCACTGTCATTCGCCGCCAGGTCGATCGTCGTCGACGCGCCCTCATCCAGCGTCGCACTATCGGCAACAACCGTCGGCGCCGTGTCATCAACCGCATTCACCGTGATCGTCACCGTCGCCGGTGAACTCACGTTGCCGTCAACATCCGCGATCGTGTACGCAAACGTATCGCCCGTCGTATCCGAGCCATCATGCGTGTAAACAACCGTGCCATCCGTGCCGACACTCACCGTGCCATTGCTCGGCGCACTCGTGATCACGATGCTGGTCAGATCCAGACCGCTTTCACTATCACTGTCATTCGCCGCCAGGTCGATCGTCGTCGACGCGCCCTCATCCAGCGTCGCACTATCGGCAACAACCGTCGGCGCCGTGTCATCAACCGCATTCACCGTGATCGTCACCGTCGCCGGTGAACTCACGTTGCCGTCAACATCCGCGATCGTGTACGCAAACGTATCGCCCGTCGTATCCGAGCCATCATGCGTGTAAACAACCGTGCCATCCGTGCCGACACTCACCGTGCCAT
Source organism: Cellvibrionales bacterium (assembly GCA_043513815.1). GTDB lineage: Bacteria > Pseudomonadota > Gammaproteobacteria > Pseudomonadales > Halieaceae > JANQIO01. The sequence continues at coordinate 39,720 of CP121313.1, forward strand.
TGCTCGGCGCACTCGTGATCACGATGCTGGTCAGATCCAGACCGCTTTCACTATCACTGTCATTCGCCGCCAGGTCGATCGTCGTCGACGCGCCCTCATCCAGCGTCGCACTATCGGCAACAACCGTCGGCGCCGTGTCATCAACCGCATTCACCGTGATCGTCACCGTCGCCGGTGAACTCACGTTGCCGTCAACATCCGCGATCGTGTACGCAAACGTATCGCCCGTCGTATCCGAGCCATCATGCGTGTAAACAACCGTGCCATCCGTGCCGACACTCACCGTGCCATTGCTCGGCGCACTCGTGATCACGATGCTGGTCAGATCCAGACCGCTTTCACTATCACTGTCATTCGCCGCCAGGTCGATCGTCGTCGACGCGCCCTCATCCAGCGTCGCACTATCGGCAACAACCGTCGGCGCCGTGTCATCAACCGCATTCACCGTGATCGTCACCGTCGCCGGTGAACTCACGTTGCCGTCAACATCCGCGATCGTGTACGCAAACGTATCGCCCGTCGTATCCGAGCCATCATGCGTGTAAACAACCGTGCCATCCGTGCCGACACTCACCGTGCCATTGCTCGGCGCACTCGTGATCACGATGCTGGTCAGATCCAGACCGCTTTCACTATCACTGTCATTCGCCGCCAGGTCGATCGTCGTCGACGCGCCCTCATCCAGCGTCGCACTATCGGCAACAACCGTCGGCGCCGTGTCATCAACCGCATTCACCGTGATCGTCACCGTCGCCGGTGAACTCACGTTGCCGTCAACATCCGCGATCGTGTACGCAAACGTATCGCCCGTCGTATCCGAGCCATCATGCGTGTAAACAACCGTGCCATCCGTGCCGACACTCACCGTGCCATTGCTCGGCGCACTCGTGATCACGATGCTGGTCAGATCCAGACCGCTTTCACTATCACTGTCATTCGCCGCCAGGTCGATCGTCGTCGACGCGCCCTCATCCAGCGTCGCACTATCGGCAACAACCGTCGGCGCCGTGTCATCAACAGGCGTGACAGCGAAGCTAAACGTTCCGGTGATCGCGCCGCCACCATCTTCATCACCGTCGTCGACACTGAAGTTGAAGCTGTCCGACGTCGTATCGCTATCGTCGTGGGTGTAGGTGATGAGATTGTTGTCGATATCGTCCTGGGTGAACGTTGCACCCACTGTGGCCAGGACCCCGTTGATCAGCAGGGAGCCATTGCCGGGCAGCGAATCTACAACGTAGGTGATGTCAGTGGCAGCGTCGTCTATGTCTGATGCGGCGAGGAAGGCGCTGGTGATGGTGGCGGTGGCACCTTCATCCAGTGTAATTGTGCTGTTGGTCGTGAGCGTCGGCGGATCGTTGACGCCGGTCACCGTCACCGTGAGGGTCGCCGTCTCTGTCTGGCCATCGGCTGCCGTTACCGTGTAGGTAATGGTGTCGGAGGCCGTATCACCAGGGGCCAGGTACTCGAACTGGCCGTTGGGGTCGTAGGTATAGCTGCCATCGGTGGACACCGTGAACTCACCGCCGCCGGTGCCCGTTACTGTGGCGCTGGTGTCAGGGCCATTATCGGGATCCGCCAGGGTTTCGGTGGTAGTCCCGGTTATCGCGCTGACGTAGGGGTCGGCGTTGATGGAGGCCAGATAATTATTCGCTATCTGGCTGGCGGGTATCGTCTCACCGTTGGTGGTGGATTCGTCGTAGATCCGTATGTTGGCGATCTGGCCGATGAAGTTGTTGGGTGTTGCCGTACTCTGGGAGCTGCCGCCCTGGGCGCCAGATGAGGTACCGATGGCGATGGACTGGTCCTCTCGCCCCCAGTCATCAAGGTTGTTGACTGGCGTCGAGGCCTGCAGGCCGCCGGCGGCCGTGCCGCCGTTCACAAAGAAATCGATAAAGCTGGCGGCGTCATCATCGACGATGCGCACCACCACATGTGTGAACTCCGCCGTCGGATCTATGGCGCCGCCGAGGTCGATCTCTGCGGTGGCAACAACACCATTGTCGTCATCATCGAAGTAGACGATAAACTTGCCGTCCGCGGGGTCGGCAGCCGCCTCATAGACCAGCGAGAAGCCGTTTGTGGCGTCTCCGGACTCAATGATTATGTACTCTTCGCCCGCCACCACCGCCGGGTCGATTTTGAGCCAGAACTCGAATGCGGTTGGCTCTTCGGTCAACACCTCTGCCGGAAAACCGGATGAAATCGCTGTGGAGTTGCCGGTGCCGTCAAAGTCGTAGGCGGCAGTGATCGCGGTCAGGTTGGTAGTAGGGTTGGTATCACGCGTGACACCGCTGCCCAGGGTCAGGTCCAGGCCCGCCGTGCCGGCATCCTCCCAGATACTATCGCCATCGGTATCCGCCGCCGCATCGAAATTGGCAACAAGATCAGTGGTATCCAGTGTTTCGGCACCCGGTGGTGGGGTGGGATCGGCGGTAGTGATGATGTCGTTGGCGAGCAGGTTGCCGCTGCCGGTACTTTCCTCGTCGACCGTGAGCGTGTCATCGGAAAGCACCAGCGTATCGCTGGTATTGATGATGAGCTCGCCGGAGCTGGTGTCGGACGTGGTAATGCCAAACTCGTCCGTGGTGGATACGCTGACTTCGTATGTGCCATCCGCCAGGGGCGCAGGCACCGCCAGGGACCAGGTGCTTCCGCTGATGGACAGCTCGGCATCGCTTGGCGTGTAGGTAACCCCGTCAAAGGTGACCTCGAGCGTGTCGGTGTTTACGTCATCAAAACTACCGGTGATGGTCGGCGTGGTGTTGGCAGTGGCCTGGGAATTGACCGTTGGTATGGCGGGCCCATCGGTCTTGATCTGAACACCCAGATCCGACGAAGCCGGCGACTCATTACCCACCTGGTCAGTAATCGTGACCGAGTAGTCGGCGGCGCCATCAGGCAATGTGACCGTGGTGATATCAATATAGCCATTGGTCACGTCCGCCGGCGATACAGCAAAGGGCGCTCCGAACGGTGCACCATCTATATATAGCTGGACGGTATCTCCCGCCGCGACATCCTGGTTGACTGGTCCGCTCTGGTCGAAAGTCACCCTGAATGTAGGTGTGTTATCGGAGGTGAAATCATCACTGCTGGATGCACCGGTGTCAGAGCCCGGCAGCAGGTCGATAGTCGGCGCCAGCGGTGCCACACCATCCACCACAATGGAAATCGCGAACGTATCACTGATCGGCCCGCCACCATCTTCATCACCGTCGTCAACGTCAAAGCCGAAGCTGTCGGTGACAGTGGGCGTTCCACTGTGGGTATAGGTCACCTGGCCGGCGTTGACCTGGGCCTGGGTGAAGGTGTCGTTGATGGCCGCCGCGGAACCGTTGATCAACAGCGTGCCGTTGCCGGGCAGGGAGGTTACCGTGTATGTGATTTCGGCAGCCGTGTCGTCGGCGTCGGTCGTCTCCAGCAGGGCCACGGTGATCATGCCCGTGCCAGCATTAACTACATTGAGCCCGTTATTTGTGACCAAGACAGGCTCATCGTTGATCGGATTGACCGTAAAAGTGAACGTGCTGTCGACCGGAACACTGGCATCCTCGTTGCCGTCTTCGACATTGACATCAAATGACGCAGCCAGGGTCTCACTGCCGTCATGCAGGAAACTCACCAGGCCTGCGGTCAATTGTGCCCCGGTAAAGCTGGTCACCGGCGAACCACCGACCTGCACGCTGCCATTGACCAGGTTACTGACGTTGAACACCACGCCAGCGTCATCGTCGTCCACATCCGTATAACCCAGGTCAGCGCCGGTCAGGACGTAACCAGCTCCCTCATCTACTGTCGCGGTCAGATCGCCGTTCAAGACCGGCGCATCGTTGGCGCCGGTAATAGTGATTTCCAGCGTCGTAGTGTCGGTGCTGAGGCCGTTGTCGATCGTGTAGGTGACCGAGTCGGTAGCGGTTTCACCCGGCGCCAGGTCTTCGAAGGCGCCATTCGGATCATAGCTGTAACTGCCATCACTATTGATGGTGAAGATGCCGCCGGCGGTTGTTGTAACCGGGTTGCCCACGTTGGCAGCGTTGCCGTTAACCTCGGAGACCGTTGCGACGAGGGACTGCGCGACGGCATCGTAGTTGCTGGAGATCTGGGCGTCATCAAGGGGCTCTGGCCTTGCATTCCCACCGGCTTCGTAGCCATAGAGGCGCATGATGGCGATCTGGCCTTCAAAGTTGGCCACAGTGCCGAGGGTATTGCCGGAGGACCCGCCCTGCTGGCCTGCTGTTCCGCCCAGACCATCGTCTCCGCCACCGGTCGCACCCCAGTCGTCAATGTCCGTGATCGAAGTGGTCACCGTCAGGCCGGCGGTGGCGGCGGGCTGACCATTAATGTGCCAGAGAATGGCATTGCTAGGCTCGTCAAAAGACAGCACCAGCTGCATAAAGTCCGCCGTGGGATCAAACGCCGCGTCAGTGCCCAGTGAGATCACCGATGTTCCGGTCGAGGCCCCGGAGTTCAGGTCGTCATCGTTATAGTAGAGGACGAATTCGCCGTTGCCGGTCGCCGTCGGCCGGTACGCGAGCGTAAAGCCATCGGCATTGTCGCCGGCCTCAAAAATCGTGTAGCTGGTACCCGTTGTCAGCCCGGAGTCGACCTTCAGCCAGAACTCAAAGGTGGCGGAGTTCTCAGACAGGCTGCCGTCGAGGTTGCCGCTGATGTCTGCCGTAACAGTCCCGTCAAACTCGAAGGCATGCGTAATACTGGGTGCGGTCTCACTGCTGACGCCCACTGGCGCCAGGTTTGTCCCCCACTCCCAGGTGCGATCGAGGTTGCCTGTGCCGTTGTTCTGCTGGTCATCCCAGTCGCCGTCATTATCGGTATCCTGGGAGGCGTCGTAGTTGAGGTATAGCTCGCTCACATCAGCGCCATCGGTTTCCACCGCAGGCCGAGCCGGATCAGGGACGATAAAGAGATCGTTCTCAAGCACACCGTCCGCAGCTACCACCAGGGTCGGGCCGTCCTCGCTAACCGTATTGGTATCAGGCGCCGCGGCGATATCGCCCGGGGCGAGAATCTCCAGTGCGCCGACACTGGTAAATACCGTCGGATTGCCTACTGGATCCTCGGCAGTCACTTCCACGTCGTAAGGGGCCGGACTCAGGTCATCGCCGGCCGGGATGGTGAGCGTCCAGGTGCCGTTGGCGTTGACCGTCAGGTCGGGCCCGGAGGCAAGGTAGGTTATTCCATTGACGACTACCTGGGTGACCGTACCGTCCGTCTGATCGTAGGTACCTGAAATCGTCGGGTTGCTGGCACTGGTTGCCAGCGCAGTTACCGTCGGTGCTGCCGGGCCGGTCGCATCCACCACCAGTTCATCAACGCTAACATCATCCAGCGAGCCAGCCGCGCTGCTGGTCGTTACCTCAACATCAAACGCGCCATCGCTGGACAGCGTCTGTCCCGCGGTCGCCAGGCTCAACGTCCAGTTGCCGCTGCCGTCAGAACTCAATCCAGTGGGTGGTGTGCCGCCGGTGCGGAGGTTACTCCAGGTATACGTGCTGCCGTCTACCACTACTACCAGCGTATCGCTGTCGGTTTCATCGAAGGTGCCGGTAATGGTCGGCTGCAGCGAGGTGGTCACCTGGCCGGCAACGGTCGGCACGTCCATGAACCCGGTAATCGCCACCGTCGCCGTTGCCGCTGAGCTGTCAGTAACGCCGTCATTGACCACGACTTCGACCGTGCGGTCGGCAGCGTTGATAGCCAGGCCATCGGTGTTGTCATAGGTCACCGCTGCCAGTGCAGCTATGACATCGGCCTCGGTGGTGGCCGTGTCATCGAAGTCGATGGTCAGGGTGATCTCGCCGGGCACCGAGGTATCGATGCTGGTGCTATCTATGTTGTTCAGGCCCGCGGTGTTGATCGCCAGGGTATCGCTACCGGAGGCATTAGTGAGCCGCACAGTGGCAGTCTGCAGGGTGGTCGTCGAGTCGTAATTGACCAGCGTGACGTCGCCGACGTCCACAACGCCGACTTCGGTACCCGTGCTGATATCAAAGCTGGTGTCGTAGTCAAGGCCGGTCGCACCGCTGCTGTTGTCACCATCGATGTCGAGTCGAATCGAAGACCCCAGCCAGTCAAAGAAACCGGCGGAGTCGAGCTGCGTATCCGAGTGGTCGGCCACGGCGAATTTGATGGTGTATTCGCTATCGGCGCCCGGTACGTCAGCGATGTCCAGCACGGCCTCCTGGACGCCGGTGACATGGTTGGATTCCACGTTGCCCGTGGTATCTGTCGCCGTATTGTCAAACAGGCCTCCGGCGGCTGGAGCCGTGGCGTGAAGGTCACGCAGGTTGGTAAACACGAACTCCTGGTAGGACTGGCCCACTTCCGCATTGCGGATGTAGATACCAAACACGTCTGGATACTGGGCGTTGGCAAACGCCGCGGTTTCTTCGGTGGCGAACACGTAATTCAAGGCCAGCTTGGTGACGCCCGGTGCCGGCGTAAAGGAGAATTCGAAGCTGGCGATATCGTACTGATCAAAATCGATGCCCGCGGTCACCGAGGAAGCATTCAGGTCGGGATCGTCGTCCGGCTCACCGGCGCCACCAGGGCCAGTCGCATTGTCGCTGATCGTATTGCCGGCGGTGGCATCCGCAATCAGGCTGTTAGTAAAGCCCGTAGAAATGACCACACCCTCGGACAACAGGTCACCGGTAGGGCCTGCGCTAAGGTCGGTGAACAAACCGATGGATTCGTCACCGCCGACATAGCTGATGCTACCAATATTGATGCCACTGCCTTCCGGCGCCAGGCCGTCAGCTATAGCCTGGTCTGCGGCGGCATCGGCACCGAGTGCGGCGCGATCCTGCACCGTCAGGTCCAGCACATGCCCCCAGGACACCCGCGCCGGCTCGGCGATGGCGATATCGGTCTCCACCTCGCCTGAAGAAATCTCCAGGTCCCAGTCGCCACCGAGGGCGGCGGCACCGGTATCATCCTCCGAAGCGGCAATATCGGCGCCGGTAACATCAGCGAGTTGCTCAATAAAGGCGAGACCATCATCACCTTCGGCAACGCTGCAGCCATAAATCAGGATGTCGCCTTCTTCGGTAAGGTTGTCGCCCCAGGCCTGCACATGGCCGAGGGTATCGCCAACAAGAGTCTCCGCCGTGAGCGTGGCACTCCCCAGCCGCAGCTCTCCTGAGCCACCGTGGCTAACGATGTGAATGGCTGAATAGGTCTCGTCGCTATTCTCGAGCACGTCGGCGATGAAGGCGGCGCCATCTTCATCGGCTTCGATGAAGTAGACCTCGATGTTGTCGTCGAGGTTTGCCAGCAACTGGTCGACATCGTCAACCTGGCTGTCCACAAACAGGATCTCTGGCCCGGTATCCTCGACCGCCTCGGTGTCAGCTTGCTCCTGGCTCTCGCCAAGAGCAGCTACAAGGCTGGTGAGTTCCTGCTGCTCCTGCAGGTGCTCGGCCCGGTTTTCCGCCTGGGCGTCACTGGTATCGCCGGTATCGTCTGCGCTGTCGACGACAGTCACTGCGCCCGCTGCGTCGAGCAGCACGCGGTCTTCCAGTCGGCGGTAACGCTTTTTCCAGTTCACTCAATTGCCCTGCTGTGTGCGGTGCCTGTCTGGAGCCAAACCTGTGGCCTCCAGACGGCGACGCCGATACCCGCAGACCTTCCGGTGCGCGGGTATTTGATTAATTTTGGTAGCATCCGTTGCTGTCTGTGCCGCTAGCGATCTGTCCGTGTCACTATCAACGTGCATTCGCGGTCGGGTCACATATTGACCGCCGGAAAACTGTATATTTTAGTGCGTGCCTGCGTATTTGACGCTTTAGCGCCGCCAGTCTGTGACAGCGCCGACAAAGAAGCAATCTATGCACTACGCATTCCGTAGCGACCGCGCCGTCCTGATGCATGGAGCACCGGTAAGTCAGCGGGGGCGCAGGTTTGCGGGTGCTATGCGGGAACCCCGACCATACTCGGAAGCGGGCCAAGAAGGAGGCGTGCCAATGCTGAGAGTAGTATCGCTGAGCGCCGCCCGAGGGCGGTATTCGAAGGCGTCGATTTCCATAAGTCATTGACGGAATCCGACTCCTTCTACGGCGAATTTTTACTGCAATCAGTGACGCTCGAGCTGGCGGCGGTGTTCTTCAAACCCGGGCCATCGGCATCACACGCCCTCGAGCATTGGCAGACAATCCGCTGGTACTTGCACCGATTGTTCGCGCTCACCCTGAGAGCGGTCAGAAGGTCTTATTCCTCAACGCACTGCTCACCAAAAGGATTCGCGTATTGAGCCCGCAAGTAAGTTAGTGCTTGCTATCTATTATCTTGCCAGCCCTGCTGGCATGAGTTTGACCGCCGCTGGCCTGGCGAGAAGATTCCCTCGCCTTCTGAGACAATCGCAGCACGCAACACATAACCGCCAGGCATGCCTTTGTCGCTCAACGCGGGCATGGAAAGGATTACCATAGCCGGTGACCAACTCTGGTGGTTACCACCTGTCAATTAACCGAGGGCCCGGGCCATGCCCGTTAACAGTCTCACCACGCGCCTGGTCCTGCTGCTCACGCTGACTATTGCGCTCACCCTGACCGCCGTTACGATGGTGGACTATCTGTCGTCCCGGGATCGCATTCTGAGCGACCAGGAGGCGCGGGTGGAATCCACAGTGGATGGCGCCGTAAGGGACCTGGAAGTGCGCCTGTCGGTGCTGGAAGAAACTGCTGAGCTGCTGGCAGAGGTGATTCAGTCGGGCAACTACACTGAGCCAGAGCTCAAGGCTCTATTGTACGAGGCTGTGGACGAGCGCAGTGACCTGTTTGGAGCCGCGCTGGCCCTGCACCCCAGTTTTGCCAGCGACCCGGCCCGCGGCTTTGCCCAGTATTTTTTCTACCGCGAAGGCCAGATCGAATCCAGCGATCTCACCGTAGCTTACGACTACCTTCTCAGCAGCTGGTTTCGCGAAGCCCTGAGCCGGGGCGTACCCATATGGACCGAGCCCTACTTCGACACCGGCGGCGGTGATGCCAGCATGGTCACCTACTCTGTGCCGATGTTTCGTGTCGTCGACGGCGAGCGCGTGTTCTACGGCGTGGTCACCGCCGACATCACTCTCGACGAATTGCAGTATTACCTTGAGCGCATGGAGCTGGGAGAAAGCGGCTTCGGCTTTTTGTTGAGCCGTAGCGGCAAGGTGATGGTGTCACCCAATCCCGCCAATCGCCTGAAGCCCTGGGCCGGCACTATGCCCAATCCCGAGCAGGCGCAGCGCTGGGCTGGCATTATCAACCGGGTAACGGCCGGTGAGGCCGCCTCGGACAGGATTGCCTGCTTTGACCAGGAGCAGCAGTGCATGATCAAGCTGGCGCCGCTGGAGACGACTCGCTGGCCGGTGGGCGCCTTCTACTCCGAGCACGAAATGCTTGCACCGCTGCGGGAATACCTCACCAAGAGCGTGCTGTCGCAGCTACTCACCATGGTATTGCTGCTGCTGGGCATAATCTGGGTGTCGCGGCGCATTACCCGGCCGCTGACCTCACTGGCCGCGGCCACTGAAGAAATTGCTGGAGGCAACTTTCATACAGCGCTTCCCGCGGAGCGCGGCCGTGATGAGCTGGGCCGCCTGGTCACCGCCTTCTCTGCCATGCAGAGTCAGCTGGAACGCTATGTCGATGAGCTGCAGACCGAAACAGCCTCTCGCAACCGGCTGCAGGGGGAACTGGAAGCCGCAACCGCCATCCAGATGTCGATGCTACCTGGCGGCGGCCGCGCCAGCGTGATTGAGGATGGGTTCAAGTTATGGACCCACCTCAGACCCGCCAAGTCCGTCGGCGGCGATCTCTACACGTTTCATGTCCAGAGTCGCCGTCGACTGTTTCTGGCAGTGGGGGACGTCAGTGACAAAGGCGTACCCGCCGCCCTGTTCATGGCACGGGCCATGACGCTATTGCAGCAGTACGTTTACTCAACACTGGATGCCAGTGCCATCATGGCACAGCTCAACGATGAGTTGGTGGAGAGCAACGAAAACTACATGTTCGTGACGCTGTTCATCGGTTGGCTTGACCTCGAAACGCTCAAGCTCCAGTTCGCCAGCGGCGGCCAGACACCGCCCTCGCTGGGCCGGGGCGATGCGGTGGTGAGCCTGGACCAGGAGTCAGGGCCCGCCCTGGGATTAGCAGAGTCGCAGCAGTTTCCGCTTAACACGGTGCAACTGGCACCGGGTGACCAGCTCGCCGTGTTTACCGACGGCATCGACGAGGCCTTCAATGCCGAGCAGGCCCAGTTCGGCCTGGAGACAGCAAACAAGGTGCTGTCTGAGCATCGCGGTCGCAGCCTGGAGGCCCTGGGCCAGGCACTGCTTGACGCCGTAGACGCCCATCAGGGCGAGGTACCCCAATCCGACGACATCACCCTGCTGTTGCTGGAACCGCGGGCGGCAGGCAGTGCCCGCAACCGCATAGTGCTCAACGATGACGCGGGTGCGGTTTCAACCCTGCAGGCCTGGATGGCACAGCTGATGGGCGAGGCGGAGTTGCCCCTGGACATCCAGGCTGAGATGCAGCTGGTGGCTGAAGAAGTCGTCACCAATGCCTTCAAGTACGGCCAGTTGCCGTCGGGGGCGGGAGTCACGCTGGAGCTGGAAATAGGCAGCAAGAAGGTGAAAATGACCTTCCGCGATGCGGGCGTTTCTTTCGACCCGCTGGCTGAGGCAAAGCGATCTTCGCTGGGCGATGACATAGATTCTGCCGCCATCGGAGGGCTTGGTGTACACTTGCTGGAAGGCCTTACGGACGAGCAGGAATACCGGCGTGAGGAGGGAGAAAACCACCTGCGCCTGGTGAAACACCTGCGCTGACAGGCCCACCGCAACTGCCTGGAACAAGGAAACCGCCATGGATCTGACCACCAATGTGGAAGTTGATGAGGAGCGCTCTCTCGCCAGAGTGTGCCTGGTCGGTGCGCTGAACACCGACACGGCACCGGACTTCCAGTCGCGCCTGCAGGACGTCATCGACCGGGGTTATGCCGTTACCGTGCTGGACATGAAAGACCTCGACTACATCAGCTCAGCCGGGCTACGGGTCATCTTCAAGGCCGCGAAGGATGTAAAGGGAAGCGGCAACCGGCTGGCGGCCGCCAATCGCAAGCCCCACATCGAGAAGGTATTCGAGATTCTCAAGGCGTTGCCGGATATGGCGGTCTTCGCCAACGACGCAGAAATGGATGAATACCTGGACTCCATGCAGAGCCAGGCAAAAGGCGAATAAGCCCGACCTCGCTCAGCTTCGCAGGAAGTTCACGATCCAGTTAGCTGCTCGCTCGCGATCCAGATCGCGCGCCAATGACGCCTTGCCGTTGCGATAGTTGTCCTCACCGATACGCTCCCTGCGCAGCTCGAGCAGGTTATCTGAGTAGGACTTGATGAACTCAGGGTGACCCTGCAGCGTCATGATGTGGTCGCCCAGCTGGCAAACCGCATTCTCACAGAAGTCACTGCCTGCCAGCACCTCTGTACCTGGTGCAGTCTCCACCACCTGGTCCTGGTGACTCACCAGCAGCACAAACTCCGGGTCTCCGCCGTCATGCCACTCGGGCAGACGGTGGAACACGGCATCGTGAGCACCCACACCCCAGCCTTTGTCTGACTTCTCGGTGCGCCCACCCAGCGCGTGGGCCACCAACTGGTGGCCGAAACAGATACCCACCAGCTTCTTGCGGCGCGCGTGCAGCTCGCGCACGAAGTCTGACAGCCGGTGAATCCATTCCTCATCTTCGTAAACGCTGGATTTGCTGCCGGTCATCAGATACGCGTCCACTTCGTCGATATCTTCCGGGTATTCACCGGCCTCGACGTCGTAAACGACAAACTCCAGCTCCGGGTCCGCCGGTGCCAGCAGTGCCTGGAACATCTGCGGATACTCGCCGAAACTCCCCACCAGGTCTTCGTGGACGCGATCTGTCTTTAGAATGCCTACTCTCATTGCCTGCTCACAGCACGGCGAGCCTTCCAGTGGTTGGCGCGCCTCGGGTTAGAATGCGGCATGGTAAATGAAAACACGGGTGGGATCGACGCCGCCATCAACGCCGTCGTCGCGCCGGTAGCCGAGGCGCTGTCGAGCTTTATTTTTTTCGGGGTGCGTATCGGCGAGGCTGAGCTGCCGCTGATCGTCGCCTGGCTCATTGCTGCTGCCACTTTTTTCACTCTCTACTTCGGCTTTATCAACATTCGCGGCTTTCCGCACGCTGTCAGGCTAGTGCGCGGCGACTACGCCGACCCCAACCACCGCGGCGAAGTCAGCCATTTCCAGGCCCTGGCCACGGCGGTTTCAGGCACCGTGGGTATCGGCAATATCGGCGGTGTTGCCGTGGTGATCAGCCTGGGCGGTCCCGGCGCCACCTTCTGGCTGATGCTGGCAGGCTTCCTGGGCATGTCTACCAAACTCGCCGAGTGTATTGCCGGGGTGAAGTACCGGCGCATCAATCCCGACGGCACCGTCTCCGGCGGGCCCATGTACTACCTGGAGCAGAGCCTGCGAGACCGCGGGCTCGCGCCGCTGGCGAAACCGCTGGGTGCGTTTTACGCCATCGCCATCGTCATCGGCTGCCTGGGGATTGGCAACATGTTCCAGTCCAACCAGGCCTTTAGCCAGGCGGTCTTCATCACCGGCGGCAGCGCAGGCTTCATGGCTGACAAAGGCTGGCTGTTCGGGCTGTTCATTGCCGCTGCAGTAGGACTGGTCATCATCGGCGGGCTCAAGAGCATTGCCAGGGTGACCAGCCGGCTGGTGCCATTCATGGCGCTGGCCTACCTGCTGCTCGCAAGCCTGGTGCTGATTCTCAACGCCGAGCGCTTGCCGTGGGCTATCGGTGCCATCTTCACCGAAGCCTTTAATCCGCAGGCCATCAGCGGCGGTTTTGTCGGGGTGATGATCCTCGGCTTCCAGCGGGCAGTCTTTTCCAACGAGGCCGGCATAGGCAGCGCCGCGATCGCCCACGCCGCAGTTCGCACCAACGAGCCCGCCACCGAAGGTTACGTCGCGCTGATGGAGCCGTTTATTGACACGGTGGTGATCTGCACCCTGACGGCGCTGGTCATCCTGACCACGATCTACCATCCAGATATCGCCGGGGCCGGTGTGCAGGGAGTGGAACTGACCTCCAGTGCCTTCGCCAGCACCTTGCCCTGGTCTACCGTGCCCCTGTCCCTGATCGCGGTGCTGTTCGCATTTTCAACCATGATTACCTGGTCTTACTATGGACTGAAGGGCTGGACCTACCTGTTGGGCGAGGGCCGCGGCAAGGAGCTGGTATTCAAGGCTCTGTTCTGCGGCTTCGGCGCCCTGGGCTGCACCATGCAGCTGGGTGCCGTGCTGGACTTCTCCGACGCCATGGTCTTCCTGATCGCGCTGCCCAATATTGTCGGGCTGTACCTGCTGGCCCCGACTATCAAGGCCGAACTCCGTGCCTACAGGTCACGCATTGATGCCGGTGCGGCTGTCACAAAAGCTCCACAAAATATTCACGGATAGGCAACGGCGGGCGCTTAGAGTGCCCGCATGCAGATTCTCAGCTCCCTGCAACAAGCCGACCTGCGACTATTTGCCTGGCTGTTTCGCAACGGCGACCGATATCTGCTGATACCGCCAGCCAAGGCAGTGTCACGCTCCGGCGACGGCTACCTGCACGTGCTCACCCCGCTGATGCTGGTGATCATGGGAGCCCAGTACGCGGGCGACCTGGTGCTGATGTTGGCACTGGCGCTGATCATGGAGCGCTCCCTCTACTGGGTGCTGAAGAACAGCCTCAAGCGGCGGCGACCTGCACAGTTTGTGCCGGGCTTTCGCAGCCTGGTGGTTGCTTCGGACCAGTTCAGCTTTCCCTCCGGGCACAGCTCTGCTGCCTTCCTGCTGGTGACCTGCCTGTGCATTCTCTACGGAGCGGCAGCGATGCCGCTGTTGGGTTGGGCTGTTGCCGTGGGTATATCGCGGGTCTTGCTGGGCGTACATTTCCCAGGGGATATTGTTGCCGGTGCCAGTATGGGCACCCTGATCGCTCTGCTGGCCGGCTCAATACTGGGACTCTGCTGACATGAAGATTCTCTACGGAGTGCAGGCCACCGGCCAGGGGCACATCAGTCGCGCCCGCGCCATGGCAGAGGCGCTCTCAAGTTACCCGGTCCAGGTGGACTGGCTGTTTTCCGGTCGCGAGCGGGACAAGCTGTTCGACATGGAACCCTTTGGCAACTACCTGCACCGTCGCGGGCTCACTTTCACCACCCGCAACGGTCGCATTTCCCATCTGCGTACCGCCATCGACAACAACATCGCTACGTTTCTCCACGACATCCGACAGCTCAACATCCGGGACTACGACCTGGTGGTGACCGACTTTGAACCCGTGACAGCCTGGGCCGGGCGCCTGCACGACGCAGCCACGATCGGCATTGGTCACCAGTATGCCTTTGGCGGCAAGGCGCCGACAGCCGGCAACCACTGGCTGTCGCGGCTCATCATGCGCAATTTCGCACCGGTAAAAACGGGTCTCGGCCTGCACTGGGACAGGTATGACAGCAACACTTTACCGCCCATACTTGATCTGGCGCATCAGCAACGCGGCGAGGGCGAGCACTACCTGGTATACCTGCCGTTCGAAAATCAGGCCCGGGTTACCCACTGGCTTAATGGTCACGGCGACTATCGCTTCGTGCAGTACGCACCAGGTCTGCCGTCCCGCCAGGCCGGCAACGTCAGGCTGCATCCCACCAGTATTACCGCGTTCAAACGCGACCTCCACAGTTGCCGCGGCGTAATCTGCAACTCTGGCTTCGAGTTGATTTCCGAATGCCTGGAGCTGGCCAAACCCGCGCTCACCAGGCCGCTGGCGGGCCAGACCGAGCAACTGTCCAACGCACTGGCACTGACTGAACTGGGCTATGCCAGCGCTATGAACGACCTCGACGACATGCGACTGGCCAGCTGGCTGCGAGATACACCGCGGGCGCCGTCTATTCACTTTGCCGACGTGGCGGCTGGCCTGGCGGAGTGGCTTTACAACGGTTGCGAGGAGCCCGCCGCCAGTCTCAGCCAGAGGCTCTGGCAATCCAGTATGACTCCGCGTACTGCTTTGCAGAACGATCATCCGTGCCGTCCGTTGTCGCTGACCGCCTGATTCCTCCCACCGACACTGGTTTATACTCGCTGGTCACTGAAACAGGGTGTTGATATGGCTGGCATTGCATTCGAGCGCGAACTCCCCTTTCCCGCCGCTTCCGTGTGGGCGCTGTTGGAGGACTTCGGCAACATGGCCTGGGCTGCGGGCGTCAAGCAGGTAGAAATCATCGGCGACGGCGTCGGCATGACGCGGCGCCTGCACATGGACGGTATGGACCCGATCGACGAGGTGCTGGAGACCCGGGATCCGGCGACCATGAGCTTCAGTTACAGTATCCCCCGCGGCATCCCGTTACCGGTGACGGACTATCTTGCCAGCGCCCGTATCGAACCGATTGACGACACTCGCTGTCGCGCCCACTGGTCCTGCACCTGCACGCCAACTGACAGCACCATGGACGAGGCCCAACTCGAGGAAATGCTACGAGGCACCTATACACTGTTGCTGGATATGGTGGAAAACTACCTCAGCGCGCAGGGCGCTCAATGAGCGTGGAGGGCTCCTCTGGCAGCGCTGGCTTTCCAGGCGCCTATGGCAACATGTATTCCAACCTGTTTGGTTTCCTCAACCTGCCGCTGTGTGAAGACATCAGTGCCAGCGACGCCGACGTCGCGGTGCTCGGGCTGCCCTATGACCTTGCCACCAGCGGCCGCGCCGGCACCCGATCGGGCCCCAACGCTATACGCCAGGCCTCTGCCAACCTGCGCTGGGAGGAGTCCCGCTGGCCCTGGCCGTTCAAGCTACAGGACCGCATCGAGGCCGTGGATTGCGGCGACGTACAGTACTACCAGGGCGATCACGCCGCCTTTGTCGCTGCCTGCGAGGCCAGCGCCGGAGAGATTCTCGACGCCGGCAAGACTCTGCTCAGCCTGGGGGGAGATCACTACGTTGCCCTGCCGCTGCTGCGCCAGCACGTAAAGCGCCACGGCAAGCTGGCGTTGATTCACTTCGACGCCCACACCGACACCGATGAAGAAGGGTGGATATACGACCACGGCGCGATGTTTCACCACGCCCGCACCGAAGGACTGCTGGACGATGAGCGCTGCATCCAGGTGGGCATTCGCACCTGGTACGAACCCGACAGTCATCCGTTCCGGGTCATCGACGCCGATGCGGCCTGCGGCGTCTCGTCTGCGGAGCTGGCCGCCAGCATTTGCGAGCACGTCGGCGACGGGCCTGTCTATATCAGTTTCGATATCGACTGCCTCGATCCCGCCTTTGCACCCGGCACGGGAACGCCCGTTGCCGGTGGCCTCAGCAGCAACCACGTGCTGGCCACGCTGCGCGGCCTGGCCGGACTGAACCTGGTAGGCATGGATATCGTCGAAGTCGCCCCGGCCTATGACCACGGTGAGATTACCGCCCTTGCAGCCGCCACGCTGGGGCTGGAATTTCTCTATCTGGTGGCCTCCCGAAGGGCCCCCTAGCCGCCCTGTCTCACAGATTCAGCACTCGCTGCCTACCAACTGGCGCGGGCGGATTGGACTGGACTCCTCAGTCGTGTACCGTGTGAAAAGCCTGAGATTTGCACCATGCGATTTCCGACACTACCCACAGTATTCACATCCCTGCTGACTCCGCTCCTTTGGCTGAGTGCGCCTGCGCTGCCCGCCGACCCCGCTTTCCTCGATCATCCCGACTATGCCGGCTCAAAGATCTGCGCCGAATGCCATACGGATGCCTACACTGCCTGGCGGGGCTCTCACCACGACCTGGCCATGCAGGTGGCAAACACTGACACCGTGCTGGGGAATTTTTCAGACAGTGAATTTAACTACGCGGGCAAGCCCAGTCGCTTCTTTCGCAAGGGCGAGGAGTTCTGGGTCAATACCGAGGGGCCGGACGGCAAGCTCTCCGACTACCGGATCGACTACGTGTTTGGCGTCGAGCCGCTGCAACAGTACCTGATCGCCTTTCCAGGTGGGCGCCTGCAGGCCCTGGGCATCGCCTGGGACACGCGACCCGCAGAATCCGGTGGTCAGCGCTGGTATCACCTGTACCCGGATGAGGAGGTGGCTGCTGGCGATCCGCTGCACTGGACCGGCCCCTACCAGAACTGGAACCTGCAATGCGCTGAGTGCCACAGCACCCATCTGGAAAAAAACTATAACCCCCAGAGCCGCAGCTATCGCACCACCTGGTCAGAAATTAATGTCGCCTGCGAGTCCTGTCACGGCCCGGGGGCTACCCATGTGAAGCTCGCCAAAGGCGGTGGCATGGACCGTGTCGACCACGCCGGCTTTCCCGTCGACCTGGCGGAGCGCGGCGCCTGGGCCTGGCCCGAAGGAAAAGACATTGCCGTGCGTAATGAGCCTCTGGGCAACTCCCAGCAGGTGGAGAGTTGTGGCCGCTGCCACGCCCGCCGCGGCACCCTGGGAGACTACCAACACGGCCGACCACTGCTGGATACCCACCGGCCTGCACTGCTGCTGGAGCCGCTTTACCACCCCGACGGTCAAATCCTTGACGAGGTTTACGTCTATGGCTCCTTCGTACAGAGCAAGATGTACCAGGCGGGCGTGGTGTGCTCCAACTGCCACGAGCCCCACAGCAACCAGCTCAGGGCGCCCGGCAACGGTGTGTGCGCCCAGTGTCACAAGCCGGCCAGCTTTGACACACCTGACCACCATCGTCACCCGCCAGGCAGCAGCGGTGCCGCCTGCGTCAACTGCCATATGCCTTCACAGAATTACATGGTGATCGATGCCCGTCGCGATCACAGCATGCGCATCCCGCGCCCGGACCTCAGCGTGGCCCTGGGCACACCCAACGCCTGCAACCAGTGTCATGCAGATCGTGACTCACAGTGGGCCGTCAACAGCCTGCGCGACTGGGGCGTGCATTTCAACGACAGCAGTACCCACCCCGCCCGCAGCCTCGCGCTGGCTCGCAAGGGTGACGGCCGCGCCGTACCGGGGCTGGTGCAGCTTTCCCGCGATCCGCAGGCCGCTACCATCCTGCGCGCCACTGCTGTAAACGAGCTGGCCAGCTTCAGCAATCGTGAGGCATTGGAAACGGCGGTGATCCAGCTCAACAGTGAAGATCCGATGCTGCGCTGGACCGCCGCCAGCACCATGCGCATGCTACCTCTGCAGCACCGATACGGCGTACTGGAGCCGTTGATTGATGACGACATCACCACCGTACGCATCGAAGTGGCACGGTTGCTGGCAGAAGTGCCCCTCGATCAGGTGTCCGAGGAAGACGCCCGGCGCTTGCAGCGACTTTTTAATGAATACCTGGGGATCATGGGCCGCCAGGCCGACACCCCGGAAGGCCAGCTGGAAATGGGCCTGTTCTTTGTTTCGCGGCGCCTGATGGAGCCCGCCGAGCTCGCCTATCGAAACGCCATCGACATGAACCCGCAGCTGGTGGCGGCCTACATGAACCTGGCGGACCTTTACCGCATGGACGGACGCGAGGATGCCGGCCGCACCGTTCTGCTGAACGCTATCGAGATAGCCCCCGAAGAGGCCGCCGCCTGGCACGCACTCGGCCTGCTGGAAACCCGAGCCGGGCAAAGTAACGAAGCCCTGGAATACCTTGGCAGGGCAGCGGAACTGGAGACCACGGGGATTCGCTATCGCTACGTCTATGGCGTCGCCCTGCACGACGGTGGCCAGCCCGAAGCAGCGCTGGCACAGCTCAGGAGCCTGTTGCGCGAAGCTCCTGCCAACCCAGACCTGCTGCTGGCGTTAGCCACCTATTCACAGGCCGCCGGTCGCACCGAGGACGCTAAACGCTACGCGGGCAGACTGGTCGAATTAATGCCCGATGAACCGAGCGTGCGACAATTTTACGAAAGCCTGTAATACTGGCCCAAGGGTTGTCGCCAACGGAGGGGCCTGTGCAGAAAAATCGCGATATCGCGTCGGCACAGTCAACCGTCAATGAGATTCTCAGGGAAGATCGCTCACTGTACTCCACGCAGTTTGCGCTCGGTTTCCGTTCGCTCCGTTTTATCCCCGACCTCGAGCAAAGCTTCCGGCAGTACTACCTGGAGAACAATCCGGCGCAGCTGCGGCGGGTGCTACCCTTCGCTATATTCCTGACCCTGATGTTCTCGGTGGCCGACTACTTCCGGCTATCAGAAGCCGCGTTCGCGGCAGCGGTGGCGCCTAGACTGGTACAGGTACTGGCGCTTTGCCTGCTCGCGATCCCTGTATACCTGAACTGGACCCGCTGGCTGGAGGCAGCTGTAATGGGAGCCCTGATGGTGTACGGCACCAGCGCGCTCTTCATGCTCGGCATCATCAGCCAGAACGAGTACTTTTCGCCGATCAGCTCCCAGCTGATAATCCTCGCCTTTTGCTATTTCCTGGCCGGCCTGCGCTTTTTCAATGCCGCGCTGACCGGGGCAGTGATCAGCATTGCCTATCCAACGTCACAGCTGGTGTTTCCATACCCGCTACCCAATCTGGGATTCAACTGTTTCATCATCGTTGCGTTCAACATGGTGGGGCTGGTGGGGGCCTATTTTCTGGAATACTCCAGTCGCGAAAATTTTCTGTCCCGGCAACTACTCAGTGAAATGGCGCTGTTTGACAGCCTCACCGGCCTGCTGAATCGGCGCGCCTTTGCGCTGGACCTGGAAAAAGTCTGCAACCAGGCCCAACGTGATGGCGTCCACCTGGCAGTTGCCATGGCAGACGTGGACTACTTCAAGGACTACAACGATTACTACGGCCACATGCAGGGTGACCAGTGCCTGCGCAGCGTGGCGACAGCGCTCCAGACATCGATTCGGCGCCCCCTGGACAGGGCGGGTCGCTACGGCGGCGAAGAGTTTATCCTGCTGTGGTACGACTGTTCCGCAGAGGACGCGAAACGTTTGGGAGAGGAGGCCCGGCAGGCAGTTGAAGACCTTCAGCTGCGCCAGGGCCCGGATGCGCGGCAGCGTACCATCACCATCAGCATCGGCATCGCCAGCAGTGAGCCCGGCAATGATTTCAATAGTTCGAGCCTGATCCGCGCGGCGGACAGAGCCCTGTACCTGGCCAAGGACGCAGGCCGCAATCAGGTGATTCTGGCCGGCTAGCCGGTCGCCGCTTGAACCACTCAAGGCCGCGTGTTAAACAATCACTTCAGCCACTGAAAGAGAATTTCCCATGCGCCTTTTGGCCATCTGCCTAAGCCTGTCACTGTTGCCTGCCTGTACCTGGGTGAAGCTCACCGAAGAAGCCGAGTCCGTGACGGTCGTGACCGCGGTGCCGTCCAGCTGCAAACGGCTCGGCAGCACAACGTCGAGCACCAAGGCCGATTTGGCCTCCATTGATCGCAGCAGCAAAAAGGTCGCCACTGAACTCCAGACCCTGGCGCGCAACGCTGCTGCCAAAATGCAGGGCGATACCATCAGCGCGGAAAGCGAGATCTCCGAGGCCGGTGAGCAGACGTTTGGGATCTATCGCTGCGGGGCCTGAGACCGGTCAGAGAACCTCGGCGAGATCACCTTTTTTCTCCAGCCACGCCTTGCGGTCGGGGGAGCGCTTCTTGGCCAGCAGCATGTCCAGCATCTTGTGGGTGCCGTCTCCTGAGTCCAGCACCAGCCGCACCAGGCGTCGGGTATCAGGGTCCATTGTGGTTTCACGGAGCTGCAGCGGGTTCATTTCGCCCAGGCCCTTGAAACGCTGCACGTTGACCTTGCCGCGGATTTTCTCAGCTTCGATTCTATCCAGCACACCCTGTTTCTCGCCCTCATCGAGGGCGTAGAACACTTCCTTGCCGACGTCGATACGGTACAGCGGCGGCATCGCTACATAGACATGGCCCGCCTGCACCAGCGGCTTGAAATGCTGCACAAACAGCGCGCAGATCAGGGTGGCGATATGCAGCCCATCCGAATCGGCATCCGCCAGGATGCACACCTTGTTATAGCGCAGGCCAGAGAGATCGTCGCTGGCGGGATCGATACCGAGCGCTATTGAGATGTTGTGCACTTCCTGGGAAGCGAGGATCTCCTGGGAGTCCACTTCCCAGGTATTGAGGATCTTGCCCCGCAGCGGCAGGATCGCCTGGAATTCACGGTCACGGGCCTGCTTGGCGGAACCGCCGGCGGAATCACCCTCAACCAGGAACAGCTCGGCGCGCCCTGGATCAGAGCCGGAGCAGTCGGCCAGCTTGCCGGGCAGTGCAGGGCCGGCGGACACGCGTTTACGCTCAACTTTCTTGGCACTGCGCAGCCGCGACTGGGCATTGAAAATGCACATGTCCGCCAGTTTCTCCGCCGCCTCGGTATGCTGGTTCAGCCACAGGCTGAAAGCGTCCTTCACAACACCCGATACAAATGCCGCCGCCTCACGGGAGGAAAGGCGCTCTTTGGTCTGTCCGGAAGAAAGTCGATCGTGGCATCGGCCAGGTAGTCGGTGAGGCCGTCCTCGTAGTACCACTCTTCGGACTCCTTTTTAGCCTCGTCCTTGAACTTCACCCGCAGCTTCGGACACAGCACGGCCTTGGCACGCAGGATATGCTTGAGGCGCGGTACCGAAAAGTTGATGGAATCGAAGTACTGGGGGTCTGGAGTGAATTTGACCACGGTGCCTGTGTTGCGCTGCCCGCAGCTGTCGATCACCTCCAGCGCCGAAGCCGTCTCGCCGCCGGCAAAAGCCATCTGGTAGACGTTGCCATCGCGCCGAATGGTCACCTCAAGACTGAGGGACAGGGCATTGACCACTGACACGCCCACACCGTGAAGGCCACCGGAATACTGGTAGTTCTTGCTGGAGAACTTGCCGCCGGCGTGCAGGGTGGTAAGGATCACTTCCACGCCCGGCTTCTTCTGCTCGGGATGCAGATCGACCGGCATACCGCGCCCGTTGTCGGCCACGGTCAGGGAGCCGTCCTTGTGCAGGATGACCGAGATTTCGTTGGCATGTCCGGCCAGGGCTTCGTCGACACTATTGTCGATCACTTCCTGGGCAAGGTGATTGGGGCGAGTAGTGTCAGTGTACATGCCCGGGCGCTTGCGCACGGGCTCGAGGCCGGTCAATACCTCGATATCTTCAGCGGTATATTTGCTCATTTACAACCTGTGTCAGGGGTAGCTGCTGCCGGCGGCAGCAGGTGGATCTTTTGTTGCCGGCCTTCGCGCCGAGCTATATGCAGGTCGACGGTTAACCGCCAGGGGGAATTATAGATAACCCCCGGAATCCAGGTCTACGTCAAAACTGACACCCTGGACCCGAGACACGGCAGAGTCAATATTGCCGTCCGCATGCAATGCCATCCAGCGATAACCAGGGGGCTGGTCGTCGATCTTGAAATCAAAGCTATTGGGGGCGAACTGGATGCAGGATGAGGGCGAGGACATCAGCTTCACGCCGTTGCGCTCGCTGTCCAGCTGCTGGTGTACGTGCCCCCAAAGGACGGCGCGCACACAGTCATGACTGTCCAGCATGGCAAAGAAGGCCTCGCGGTCCGCCACCATCTGTTCATCAATCCAGGCCGAGCCCATGGGCACCGGCTGGTGGTGCAAACAGACCAGGCAGTGCTGGCCGCTGGCGCTGGCTGCAGACAGATTTTCCTGTAACCAGGACAGTTCATCAGCTCCCAGCTCGCCGCCCACCTCGCCGGGAATCTGTGAGTTGAGCAGGATGATGCGCCAGTGCCCGGCATCGACCGCGCGGGTGAAGCCGCCGTCGGTCGCCAGCACCTGCTGCATGCCTTCAGCGCTGTCGTGGTTGCCGGGCAGCCAGGCTACCGGCGCGTTTAGTCGAGAAAAATAGTCGCCTGCCCTGACATAGGCCGCCTCGCTGCCCTGATCAGAGATGTCTCCGGTGCCCAACACCAGGTCCAGTTGCGAACGCTCGCGCTTTACCAGCTCGATGACGTGCTCAAGGCTTCTGTCGGTATCCATGCCCACCAGGCGACCGCCCGGTGTTTCCTTGAGGTGTGTGTCGGTGATTTGCACGAGGTGCAGGCTGTCCCCCGCGGGCAGCACTTGCTTGACGGCGCTGGTCATGAGGCGTCAGCAGTTCCCGTTATCAGCGGAGGCAGATCAAGTGGACTGCAGCCCTGCTCGATGCAGTGGCTGAGCCATTCGGCCAGAAAGACATTCTGCTGAGCTTTTTCATCGCGAGCGTGCATGTCCGCGTTGGGGTAGTCGTAGCGTGCTTCAACCTGACGCCGGGACTGAAACGCGACAACCTCCACCATGCGCGCATCGTGATAGGCGCGCAGGTCAAAGTGGGGTGGCATCATCCATTCGTCACCTCCCTGCTGACAGATTTTCAGCAGCGTGGTGTAGCGACAGCGCTCGACGACATCGATGCGCACCCGCTCGCCAGTGCTGAGCAGAAATTCGCGGAAGTTGGCGGTTTCGTAATCGGGATAGAGTTGCAAGAGGCGGACATAGTTCGACTCGCAGGTTGCGTGCAACGCTGCAATATCGACCGAATATTTCAAGGAAGGTCCGCTCACTGCCCTGCTCTCTCTGCCTGGCGCCCGACCGGGCTGTCTGTGTGGTTTCCCCGCGGGAGCGCATAAGTCTGCCCTGCCCGCCGGGCGAATTACCGGATTCTTCGGGCCCCTGGGCCCTATCGTATCTATCGCTGCCTTTGCCGCCGTGTCTTTCGTCCTGCCGTTCAGGACACTCACCCCGTCGCGCAAGGCGTTGTCGGGGCGCATGGCAGGCGGCATGGTGAGGCCTGCAAGCAACGGCAGGAAGCTGTCCCTGCCGTGTTCGCTCAATCGCAGTCTAGCAGTAACCTTTGCACAAAATAGGGACATATTCCATGTTTCAGCCAGGACCCGGTGCCTGTATTATTAAGGACCTGAAGGCCGTACAAACAAGGCATTCATCGCACTCTGTGGACGTATTCACATTTTGGTGCGTATTGCGTGCAATAGCACAGCCATCACGACGTAGAATCGATTAGATAAATCCCAAGGATTCTGGAATGAGAGCTCTATCCCACGCCCTGGTCGGCTTTTTGATCGCTAGTTTATGCACCGCTGCGCAGGCTGATACTCTGCGCGAAATCTACGAAATGGCCCTGGAAAACGACGCCCAGCTGAGAGCCGCCGAAGCCACATACAAGGCGAATCTCGAAGTAGAGCGCATTGGCCTCTCGGCACTGTTACCCCAGATACAAGGCAACTACCAGTACACGAATTCTGATACCGATACCACGTCCGATTCGGTCAACGTGGGCGACGACGGCCTGGAAATTTTTGAGGTAGACACCAACCTGGACGTCGACCGCGAAGGCTATGAAGTGTCACTGGACCAGGCAATCTTCGATATGCCCGCCTGGTTTACCTTCCGCGCCGGTCGAGAAACCAGCAAGGAAGCGGAGGCGACCTTTGCCGCTGACCAGCAGGACCTCATTGTGCGGGTCGTGGAGTCTTACCTGGGCGTATTGCGGTCGCAGGACAACCTGGAGGCAGCCCAGGCCCGGGAGCGCGCATTCAACCGCCAGCTGGAACAGACGACGCAGCGTTTCGAAGTGGGGCTCATCGCCATCACCGACGTTCACGAAGCACAGGCGGCCTATGACCTGGCGCGGGTTGAGCGGATTACCGAAGACAACAATTTGAACGTCGCCATTGAGCGGCTGTCGGTGCTGACCGGGCGCTATCACGAAAATCTGCACCTGCTGCGGGAAGACTTCGATATTCTGCCGCCACAGCCGGCAGATCGCGCCGTCTGGGTAGATTTCGCCCTGGACCACAACTTCCGGCTGAGCGCCGCCCGCTTCCGTGAAGAGGCTGCACGGCAGAATTCCAAGGCCTTTGCCTCCGAACACCTGCCCACCGTCTCGGGCCGTGCCAGCTACTCGGATTTCGAAACCAGTGGTGAGCGGACAGAGAGTCCTGCCTCGCTGTTTAACGTTTCACCAGACCAGGACCAGGATCAGGAAGTCTATTCGATCCGCGTCGATATGCCGCTGTTTTCCGGTGGCCGCATCAGCGCCAGCCGCCGCCAGGCCGCCCAGGAATTCATAGCCGCCCGGGAAAACCGCATCAACCAGATGCGCAATACCGTAACCGACACCCGCTCGCTGCATATGACGGTGATGAACGATGTGGCGCGGGTCAACGCCAGGCGCCTGAGCATCGTGTCGTCCCAGTCAGCGCTGGATGCCACCACTGCGGGCTACGAGGTAGGCACCCGGAACGTGGTGGACGTGCTGAATGCCCAGAACACCCTGTTCCAGGCCCAGCGTGACTATGCCAACTCCCGCTACGACTACGTCAACAACCTGCTGCGGCTCAAGCAACAGGCCGGCCTGTTAAGTCCGGAAGACGTCTATCGACTGGACGCCGAGCTGATTCCACCACCGGCACCGACCGCCAGCAGCAGCCGTTCCGGCACGTCACCCTACCCGGCACGCGAGCGCTAATCGCGTACCGCTGTTCCTGCTTCCAGCGCGCCGCCGCTTGAGCTTTACACCGCCCCCCTTCTGGAGCGCCCTCAAGGGTTTTCTGGCGGACGATGAAGCGGCGGCACTGGGCGAAGCGGCCGCCAGCTCCGCCGCCCTCGGGCCAGTGCTCGAAATTGGCAGTTACTGCGGTAAATCCACTATCTGTATGGCGCTGGCCATGGCTGTGGCAGACTCAGACACGCTGTTGTTTGCGCTGGACCACCACCGCGGTTCGGAAGAGCACCAGCCCGGCGAGTTTTTCCATGACCCCGAGCTGTTCGACGGTGGCAGCGAAAAGATGGACAGCTTTCGTGAATTTCGCCACAACCTGGACCGGGCAGGCGTAAGCGATCGCGTGGTACCGATTGTAGCGACCAGCGAGCTGGCGGCCCGCCACTGGGGTACCCCATTGGGAATGGTGTTCATTGATGGCGGCCACAGCCTGGACGCCGCACTCACCGACTATCGCTGCTGGGCGGGCTACCTGCTGCGGGGCGGTACCCTCGCCATACATGACGTCTACCCCGATGCCGCCAGTGGCGGCCAGGCCCCGTACGCCATCTATCGCCTGGCCCTGGAATCCGGCCTGTTTCGCGAACGATCGCGCGTCAACAGCCTGGTCCTGTTGGAGCGTCTCTGAAGCAACTGCCAGAGCGTCCCTTGGTAAACTGCCAGAGCGCCCCTCAGTAAACTGCCAGAGCGTCCCTCGGTAAACTGCCAGAGCGTCCCTCGGTAAACTGCCAGAGCGTCCCTCGGTAAACTGCCAGAGCGTCCCTCGGTAAACTGCCAGAGCGTCCCTCGGTAAACTGCCAGAGCGTCCCTCGGTAAACTGCCAGGGCGTCCCTCAGTAAACTGCCAGAACATCTTTGAATAGACTGCCCGGAACTCCCGCACCGGCAGGGCCTCAACGCATGGGAGGCCTGCCGGAACAGCGCATTTACAAACCGTCAGGACCGCTGGTGACGCGCAATCGCCGCATCAACCGCCGCGTCATCCAGCAATTCCACATCGCGAAACAGCCGCGCCGCCGGCGTGTACTCGGTCAAGGCATCGGCCGCCAGCATGATGGCACCGGCGGTCCATGTGGGCTTCTCGTCGGGCCAGGTAATCTCGAGAGCAAACTGATAGCCCGTCCAGTAGGCGCCGTCTTCCAGTCGCCACTGGTGTAGCCAGCTATACACTTCCACGGCACGGGCGTGATCACCCGCAGCCAGCAACGCCATGACCAGCTCGCAACTCTCGGCCACCGTCACCCAGGGCTCGTCTGATACACAGCGGCACCCCAGCCCATCTTCGACAAACTGGTCCCAGCGACGGGCGATCCGCTCGCGGGCTTCACGGCCCTGGAATACGCCGGTAAGCACCGGGTAGAACCAGTCCATGGAGTAGCGCGCCTTGCTCTCCCAGGTGCGGTCAAAACGCTCCGGCCTGTTGCGCAGGGCGTCGCCCAAACGCATCCGTGCGTCGAGCCACTGGGGGCGTTCATGGCCAAGGCTGACAGCAATGTTGTGTGCGCACTCCAGGCTTTTAAAAATGGAGCTGCAACCGGTCACCAGCGCATCCTCACGGGCACTGCCATCAGCACTGATGGCCCAGTGGATATCCCCGTACTCGGTCTGCAGGATCAGCACAAAACCAATCGCCCGCTCCACGCTGGGCCACATCTCCTCGAGAAACTCGCGGTCGCCGCTGATCAGGAAATGGTGCCAGACGCCGGTGGCAAAATAGGCCACGAAGTTGGTCTCCCGGCGCTCACCATTATCCACCTCGTGGCCCCGGTAACCCGCCCACCAGCTGCCGTCGTCAAGCTGAGTCTGTGCCAGCCATCGATAGGCGCGGACCGCGGCGTCATGCTCACCACCGATGCTAAGGCCCATGGCCGCCTCAACGTGGTCCCAGGGATCACTGTGACCACCTTCGAACCAGGGGATCTCGCCACTGGCCTCCTGGGTATCCAGCAGAAACTGCACGGTAGGCCGCAGAAAATCGTTGGGGAACAGACCCCGGCTCAAATAAAGGCCGGACATCAGCCCGGTACCTTGCGAAAATACATCACGATACTCTTCCCCATCAGTGGGTTGAGCAGCCGCTCCAGGCTGCGGGTTAACCAGGGACGATCCATCAGGTCCCATACCAGGAAACGGTGGTAAAGCCGTACCAGCGGATGGGAGTCCTGGCGCTCCCAGAACAGACACTTGAGCCACCAGAACGGCACGTGCAGGGCATGGGCCCAATGCCGGTGATACTGGCACATGCCCAGGTCTTCGATCTCCAGCTTCAGGGCCCGGTCGCGAAAGATGCGCAGGTGGCCTCCCGGTACCTTGTGATAGCCCTCACTCAGCGCCCAGCACAACTGCTCCGGCCAGCGCCGCGGAACGGACGCACAGAACAAGCCCCCGGGCTTGAGCACCCGATTGATTTCCTCCAGCGCGCCCTGGTAGTCCGGGATGTGCTCCAGCACTTCCGAGCAGATTACCCGGTCGAAATAATTGTCGGCAAATGGCAGTGCCAGGGCATTGGCGGACGCCAGGGTGAAGCTGGAGCCGGCACTGGCGCCATCGAAATCCGCGAACCTGTCGCGGGTAGTCTTGAGGTCTGCCTCGCTGAGGTCAACGCCGACTGCCTCAATACCCGGCTCAAGATAGGCAGAGATCACGTGCCGGCCTTCCCCGCAACCAAGGTCGAGCACCCGGTCACCGGGCTGCAGTTCAAAGTGCTGGAAGTCAACCGTCTGCACGAGCCAGCACCTCCCGGTAGTAGGCAATCATCTGGTCAGCAGCGACCTGCCAGCAGAATGACTCCTCGATCCGTTGGCGTGCTTCCTCTCCCAGCCGCTCCCGGCGCTGTGGATCATCAAGCAGGGCCGCGATTGCCTCGGTTAGCGCCTCCACGTTGGCTGCCGGCACCTGAATGCCGGCATCACCCACTACCTCGGGCAGCGCGCCACCGTCGGTCGAGACCAGTGGCACACCACAGGCCATCGCCTCCCCCGCCGGCAAGCCAAAACCCTCGTAGACCGACGGCACAACCGCGATGGTAGCTTCCGCGTAGCGCTCAACCAGCGCCTCGGTGCTAAGCCCGGTTTCAAAGCGCACCCGCTCCGCAATGCCCAGTGTTGCCAGCAGCCGCTCGGTATCGCCCCCAGGCCGGGGGCGACCGATCACCAGCAACTCCAGATCGGGGTAGCTTTTGAGGAGTGCGGCATAGGCATACAGAAGGAAGCGCAGCCCTTTGAGCGGCGCATCGGCCGAGGCCGTGGCCATTAGCCGGCGCGACCGCCGCTTGATCTCCGGGCGCGGCCGGAATGTCTTGATATCGATACCGTTGTGCACCACGGCCACCGAGCCGCTATCGATGCCAAAATCCGCAGCGATATCACGCCGCGAACACTCCGACACGGTGACCAGGTTGTCGAGCCGGGGGACGACCTGCTTCTGCATGCGCAGGAAGCTGTGCCAGCGCCGGATCAACAGCCGCTCATGCCAGCTACTGGCCGCATCAAGGGCAATGCGCAAGTCGCTGGTGATCGGGTGGTGGACCGTGGTCACCAGCGGAATACCCAGCTCCTGCAGCTTCAGCATGCCGTAGCTCAGGCTCTGGTTGTCATGTACCAGGTCGTATTCTTCCCGCCGTGGCCGCAGGTACTTCACCGCCCGACGACCAAACGTGTAGGGTTCGGCAAAGCCGCCTGTCAGCTTACTGGTCCATTCAATGATATTGGTCAGCGAGCGCAGGTGCCTTGGACGCAGGGAGGCCAGCCCATTCTCGAACAGGTCGAGACTGGGCAATTTAATAAGCTGCACACGTGGGTCCAGGTGAGGGTAGGGCGGACCGGAAATAACGTCCACCGTGTGGCCCGCATCTACCAGCGCCTTGCTGAGATATTTGAGATAAATACCCTGGCCACCGCCAAAGGGCTGGCTGCGATAGCCCAGCAGGGCAATACGCAGCGGTCGCTGGGGCGCAAGGGCATCACCGGAGCGCTCTAGCCCGGACAGTTCTGCATTGCGCGCAAGGGGCGCAGAGCCAAATTTCTCCGCCTGCATCTGGATGCGCCGCAAGGGCGCTTTCCTCCTGTCGTTGAGCGCTCGGAGAGCAGCGTCGCGATTGCGGGCCCACCAAGCAGGACGCTCGGCCACCACCCAAAACGATCGAGTGTAATCAGCGCACACTTAAAAATCCAGCCGAGGCGCCATTCCGGGCACAATCCCCTAGGCACAGCGGCTGGCCGTTTTTCAACGTATAATGCGCAGCGCCAACACTAGCCCAGGGAAGCGGCATGTCAGACAGCGCCTATAAAGGCATCATCCTCGCCGGTGGTTCAGGTACCCGGCTGCACCCACTCACCAGTACCGTGAGCAAGCAGCTCATGCCGGTGTACGACAAGCCCATGATCTACTATCCGCTGGCCACATTGATGCTGGCGGGTATTCGCGATGTGCTCATCATCACCACCCCGCGCGACCAGGAGGCCTTTGTAGACCTGCTCGGCAATGGCAACCAGTGGGGGATTGAGCTGACCTACGCAGTGCAACCCAGCCCTGACGGTCTCGCCCAGGCGTTTATCATCGGCAAGGACTTCGTCGGCGACAAACCGGTGAGTCTGGTGCTGGGGGACAACATTTTCTATGGCGGCGGTCTGTCGCAGAAGCTCAGGGCCGCGGGCCGGGTAGAGAGCGGCGCCTCGGTGTTCGCCTATTACGTCACTGATCCGGAGCGCTACGGCGTAGTGAACTTCGACGCCAACGGCCGCGCCATAGACATCGAAGAGAAGCCTGCCCAACCCAAGTCCCACTACGCGGTCACTGGCCTGTACTTTTATGACAATGATGTCATCGACATTGCTCACAACATCGCTCCTTCCGCACGCGGTGAGCTGGAGATTACCGATGTAAACCTGGCGTACCTGCAGCGCGATGAACTGCAGGTGCAGGTACTGAGCCGCGGCACTGCTTGGCTGGATACCGGCACCCACAACTCGCTGCTGGATGCGGCCAATTTCATTCGCGTGGTCGAAGAGCGCCAGGGCCTCAAGGTGGCCTGTCCGGAAGAGATCGCCTTCCGGCAGGGCTTTATCGACGAAGAGCAGCTATTGGCGCTGGCCGCTCCGCTGAAGAAGTCAGGCTACGGCGAGTACCTGAGCCGTCTGCCGCTGCACAGTGAGGTGGTTTACGATGAAGTTTGAAGCCACGCCGCTGGACGGTGTCATGGTCATCCAGCCGCGGGTATTCGGTGACGAGCGCGGCTTTTTTATGGAGAGCTGGAACGCCAGAACCTTTGCCGAGGGCGGACTGGACCTGAACTTTGTACAGGACAACCACAGCCGTTCCAGTCGCGGTATTCTGCGCGGCATGCACTTCCAGACCGAGCAGGTCCAGGGAAAGCTGGTCAGGGTCACCGCCGGAGCGGTCTATGACGTGGTGGTGGACCTGCGCCAGAGTTCATCGAGCTTTGGCCAGTGGTTCGGCATCGAACTGCGGGCCGAGCAACACACCATGCTGTGGATGCCGCCAGGCTTTGCCCACGGGTTCCTGGTACTGTCGGACAGTGCCGACTTCCTCTACAAGACCACCGACTACTACCATCCGGAATCGGAGGTATCACTGGCCTGGGATGATCCCACAGTGGGAATCAACTGGCCGTTAGCTGACGGCGAGAAGCCGCTGCTGTCGGACAAGGATGCCGCCGGGCTCAGCTGGAAGGATATTCCCTACTTTACCTAGACTGCGTCTGCTGGTGCGGATTTCTAGCCTGGCCGCAGGCGCGTTTAACCGGGGGGGGGCCGCGGGCGCTATTTACCTGGTTGGCCGCGGGCGCTATGCACCTGGTGACCGCGGGCGCTATGCACCTGGTGGCCGCGGGCGCTATGGCGGCGAGCTCTCAAGATTTCAGCAGCGGGCGCCACCAGCTCTCGTTGTCGAGGTACCAGTCAATCGTCACCTCTATGCCGCTTTCGAAGCTGTGCTGCGGCTGGTACCCGAGTTCTGAACTGATTTTGCCGGCATCGATGGCATAACGCCGATCATGGCCGGCGCGATCGGTGACGTACTCGATCAGGCTGTCGCTCTGGCCGCCGCGGGCTGCCGGTGATTGCGGGAAGCGTTCGGCCAGCGTCTCTCGCTGGGCAAAGCGCGCGTCCACTCGATTGCACAGCAACTTAACAATATCGATATTGGCCCACTCATTGTTACCGCCAATGTTATAGGTCTCGCCTACGCGGCCACCTTCCAATACCAGTTCAATACCCCGGCAATGGTCCTCGACAAACAGCCAGTCACGGATGTTCATGCCGTCGCCATAGATCGGCAGCGGCAATCCCCGCAGGATATTGGTCAGGCATAGGGGAATGAGCTTTTCCGGGAAGTGCAAGGGACCGTAATTGTTGGAACAGTTACTGGTGCTCACCTGCAGGCCGTAGGTGTGGTGGTAGGCACGCACCAGGTGATCCGAAGCTGCCTTGCTCGCCGAGTAGGGCGAGTTGGGTTCGTACTTCTGGTCCTCGAAAAAGCCGGGCGCATCGGCTGCCAGGGAACCGTAAACCTCGTCGGTGGATACGTGATGGAAGCGATGCTCCCGGCCGGCCTCCAGCCACACCGCGCGTGCCGCCTTCAGCAGGCTATGGGTGCCGACCACGTTGGTCTCGATAAAGGCGTCAGGTCCGCTGATAGAGCGGTCCACGTGACTTTCCGCAGCAAAGTGCACGATGGTGTCCACCGCCTCTTCGCGCAGCAGGGCGGTCACCTTGTCTTCGTCACAGATGTCCGCGTGCACGAAACGAAAATCCGGGTGAGACTCGAGGCTAGCAAGATTGGCGCGATTACCGGCGTAGGTCAGCGCATCATAGGCAATCAGGCGATCGCCGGGATGGCGGGACAGCCAATAGTGGGCGAAGTTGGCGCCGATGAATCCAGCGGCGCCGGTCACCAGCAGACAGCGGCTCAAGGTATTCTCACTCCTGTTTCAGTTCCCGTCACGTGCGGCTCTCGGCAGGATGTGCCTGCAGGTCTTCGAGCATCGCTTGCAGCTGGTCCTGCCAGGGCAGCGCCTGACGGCCGAGCAGCGCTTCTGTACTGGACAGGTCAAGAACGCTGAACGGCGGCCGTCGGGCCGGTGTCGGGTATTCCGTGGTGGGTATGGGTTCGATCTCGATTTCGCGATCCAGCAGGCCCAGGGCCAGGGCGCGGTTCTGGATTTCGCAGGCAAAAGCATGCCAGCTGCAGCGCCCACCGTCTGTCCAGTGGTAGATGCCATGGGCCTCAGGGTGTTCCAGCAGGTCCCAAAGGCTTTGCGCCAGACCGGCGGCCCAGGTGGGCGCACCCACCTGATCTTCCACCACGCGCAAGCTGTCGCGCTCTGCCATCAATCGCAGCATGGTCTTGACGAAATTCTGGCCGAAGCGTGAGTACACCCAGGCCGTGCGCATCACCACCGAGCGCCGCGGCAGGATCTCCCGCACCCGACACTCTCCCGCCAGCTTGCTGTGGCCATAAACCCCCAGGGGGCGCGTGTCTGCCCGGGGCCGGTAGGGCTCGCTGGCCTCACCGTCGAATACAAAGTCGGTAGACACCTGCAGCAACCGGGCCCCGCAACGCTCTGCCGCCCGCGCCAGGTAGCCAGGTCCCTCGGCATTGATGGCCACCGCCACGTCGGGTTTAGATTCTGCGCCGTCCACTGCGGTATAGGCAGCGGCGTTGATAATGACCTCTGGCTGGCAGTCCGCGACGAACGCCATCACATCGTCCTGCCTACGAATATCCAGTTCGTTCCGGGTCGTCGCCACCAGATCCACGCCGGTCGGACAGGACAACTCAAGTTCTTGCCCAAGTTGGCCACCGGCGCCGAGGATGAGGGTTTTCACAGGCTTTTCTCCACTTGTCGCGCCGCGACTTTGCGCTGTTCGCTAGCTATTTTACTGGCCCCCGGTGGGTGCCGTCGGGCTTTTTTCTGCTTCGCCCAGCAACTGTTTCCAGCAGCTCTGGACTACGGCCCGCTGCTGTGCAAACCGTTCCGCATCCACAACGTCGGGCTGCTGCTGCAATGCCAGCTGATGCGCGGCGGTTCTATAGCTCTTGTAGGCTTCGATGAGATTCTCGCTATCGCCCCGCGAGAGCAGGTCTTCACGTGACAGGGTTTCGAGAATCCGGATATTGTCAGACCACTCGGCCAGCGCCGGTGTCTGATGCGCCCAGGCCAGGACGGCATATTGCACCATAAATTCTATATCGACGATACCACCGCGCCCCTGCTTGAGATGGAACTCGCCGCTAGCCTCGGCGCTGGCCGGCAGCAGGTGGGCGCGCATCTTCGCACGCATATCGACGACTTCTCCGGCCAGCTCTGCGGGCACACGTGGCTGGCACAGCACTTCCCGCCGCACCGCTTCACAGCGTTGGGCCAGGGCCCTGTCACCGGCAATAACCCGGGCTCGCACCAGGGCCTGGTGTTCCCAGGTCCAGGCGGAATTCTGCTGGTAATCGCTAAAGGCCTTGAAACTCGCTACCAGCATGCCGGAGTTACCCTGCGGCCGCAGCCGCATGTCGACCTCGTACAGGGGGCCCATGGCGGTGCGGGTATCGAGTATGTGGATGATGCGCTGGCCGAGGCGGGTATAGAACACCGAGCAATCCAGTGCCCGCTCGCCATCGGTGGTGCCGGTGGCGGCAGAGTCGTAGATGAATACCAGATCCAGATCCGAGCCATGCCCCAGCTCGATGCCCCCCAGTTTTCCGTAACCCATCACCACAAAGCCACAATCGGCGAGACCGTCATCCCCGTAGGACACACGCGAGCCATCCTGCTCCCTGGAGGGCCGGCCCAGCCTCCCAGTCAGATCCTGCCAGGCCATGGCCAGGGCACGTTCGAGTATGACCTCGGCGAGGAAAGTCAGCTTGTCGCTGACCTGCATCAGCGGCAGGCGCCCGGTCACCTCGCTGGCTGCCACCTTGAGCTGCTGGGCAGCCTTGAAATAGCGCAACGCATCCATGTTGCCCTCGAGATCATCCGGCGCCAGCCGCGCCAGCTGCTGACGCAGCTCATCGGCCAGCGCCTCGCGGTCAGGCGGTGTGTACAGGTCGGCCGCATCCAGCAGTTCGTCCAGCAACACCGGGTTGCGGGCCAGTTCGGCGGAGATCCAAGGGCTGGCCGCACACAGCTGCACCAGTTCCTTGAGCGCCTCGGGGTTCTCCAGCAGCAGCACCAGGTAGGCGCTGCGACGCGCGACGGCAACAACCAGTGGCAGGACCCGCTCGAGGCCGGTATCACTGTCGTCGATGGCCGCCGCCGCACACAACAATTTGGGCATGAACTGGTCGAGGCGGTCGCGGCCCTCGGACTGCAGCTGACGCAGCCTTGAGGACCCACGGAGCTTGCCGAGAGCTTCTGCTACCTGTTCACCGTCGGCAAAACCCAGCGCTTCCAGAGCGGCGGGCTCGATGGCATTGGGCCAGATACCGGTATCGCTGACCTCACTGACGCTCGCCTCCGGTGGCGCGATCAGTGCAGCGAAGTGAGCGCTAACTCTTGACCGGTGTTTTCCCAGCACTGACTCGAAGCTGTCCCAGTCGGCAAAGTCCATGGCAGCCAGCAAAGCCTCTCGGGCCGCAGCAGACGTCGGCAGGGACTGGGTCTGACGGTCCTCGTAGCCTTGGATGGCATGTTCCACGTCACGCAGGAAGAGATAGGCCTGTTCCAGCTCCAGGGCCGCCTCCGCAGGCAGGCAATCCTCATCTACCAGCGCCCGCAGTACCGGCAACAGGGCGACATTGCGCAGGGGAGCGCTGCGACCGCCACGAATCAGCTGGAAGCACTGCACGATGAACTCGACTTCACGGATACCGCCACCACCCAGCTTGACGTCGGCCTGGAGACCACGGCGACGCACTTCGGCACTGATCATTTCCTTCATGTCGCGCAGAGATTCGATAACGCTGAAATCGATATACCGGCGGTACACGAAGGGCTGCAGGCACCGCATGAGTTGTCGTGCCCTGCCCGGGTCACCGGTGATAGCCCGGGCCTTGATCAGCGCGTAGCGTTCCCAGTCGCGCCCCTGGTCCTGGTAGTACTCTTCCAGCGCACTGAAGTTATGCACCAGCGCCCCACTCTCGCCGTAGGGTCGCAGGCGCATATCGACCCGGAACACAAAGCCCTCGACGGTGGAACGATCCAGGGCACCGATCAGCTTCTGGCCGAGCTTGATAAAGAATTCCTGGTTGCTGGTAGGTTTTTGCTCGCCGTCGGTAGTGCCCTTGTCCGGATAGCTGAAGATCAGGTCGATATCCGAGGAGACATTGAGTTCACGGGCGCCCAGCTTGCCCATGGCAATGACCACCAGCTGCTGCGGCTCGCCGGCCCGGTTGCGGGGCTCGCCGTGCTGGGCCACCAGCGCCTTGTGCCACCAGTCCTGCGCGACGCAGATGCAGGCTTCTGCCAACAGCGAGGTATCGCGGGTGGTTTCCATGGTGGGGGCAAGTCGGTTGAAGTCGCGCCACAGGATGCGCAGCATCTCGCGCCGCCTGAGCCGACGCAGCAGCCGGTCCAGGCTATCGGAATCCTCGCAGGCGCTGGCCTGGGGCGCCAGCCGAGCGCTGATTTCATCCTCGGTATAGCTGCGCTGCAGGTCACCGGAGTTGCGCAGCGCCGCCAGCAGCCGGGGGTCGCGCTCAAAACAGGTGGCCGCAAAACGACTGGCTGCCAGCAGGCGGGCCTGCTGTTTGTCCAGGAGAGTGTCAGTGCTGTCAGCCATCCCCGGTCAGTGAGTGACGGTGGGGGCCACCCGCATGACTTCCTCGATGGTGGTCTCGCCGTTGGCCACCCGGGTCGCACCGCTCAGGCGCAGTGTTCGCATACCTTCTTTCATCGCCAGCTTGCGCATGGTGTCCACTTCGGTGTGGGGCAGCACCAACTCCTGGATCCCGGGGCTCAGCACCAGCACCTCGTAGATACCCTGGCGACCCATATAACCGGTGTCACGGCACTCCTGGCAGCCCACCGGGCGGCACACACTGGCCGGCGGCTTGACCTTCCAGGGCTGGGTCAGCTGGACCCAGGCGTCTTCATCGACCGCTTCTTCCTGCTTGCAGCTAGGGCACAGGATGCGCACCAACCGCTGGGCCATGATGCCGCGCACGGTGTTCTTGATGAGATAGGCAGGCACCCCCAATTCCAGCAGGCGGCTGACCGCGCTGGGGGCATCATTGGTGTGCAGGGTGGAAATGACCAGGTGACCGGTCAGGGCAGCCTGCACTGCCATTTCGGCGGTCTCAAGGTCACGAATCTCGCCCACCATGATGATGTCCGGGTCCTGGCGCATCAGCGCCCGCACCCCGGTGGCAAAATCCAGCTCGATCTGGTGATTGACCTGCATCTGGTTGAAAGTGCCTTCCACCATCTCGATGGGGTCTTCGATAGTGCAGACATTGACCTCGGAGGTGGCGAGCTGGCGCAGGGTCGAGTACAGCGTGGTCGTCTTGCCGGATCCGGTAGGCCCGGTCACCAGCACGATGCCGTGGCCCATATCGTTCATGCTGTTCCAGCGCCGCAGGTCCTCGTTGGCTAGGCCCAGCTGCTCGAAGCTTTTCTGCAGCACTTCCGGGTCGAAAATACGCATCACCAGCTTTTCGCCGAACGCCGTCGGCAGAGTAGAGAGGCGCAGCTCCACTTCGTTGCCTTCCGGGCTGCGGGTCTTAAGGCGACCGTCCTGGGGGCGGCGCTTTTCCGCCACATCCATTCGGCCCAGGATCTTGAACCGACTGGTGACCGCCGCGCCCACCTGGGCGGGCAGCTCGTAGACCTGGTAGAGCACCCCATCGATGCGGAAGCGCACGTTGCCCACATCGCGGCGCGGCTCGATATGAATATCGCTGGCACGCTGCTCAAAAGCGTACTGAAGCAACCAGTCGACGATACGCACGATGTGCTGGTCGTTGGCATCGGGCTCCATCTTGGAACCCAGCTCCAGCATCTGTTCGAGGTTGGTGACTTTGGCAGACCCGGTATTACGCCCGCCACCGCGAGCGTCGGCGCCTGCCACCGAGCGTGCCATATTGTAGAACTCGGCGGTGTGTCGGGTGATGTCCCGCGGGTCTGCCAGCACTCGCTTGATGGGCTTGCGCAGCACATGCTCGAGGTTGGACTCCCAGGCCGACACCCAGGGCTCGGCGCTGGCAATCTGGACCTCGCTGTCGCTGACTTCGACGGCGAGTATCTTGTGGCGCTGGGCGAAGGCCAGCGACATGACGTCGGCGATGGCACCCACATTGATCTTGAGCGGATCGATCTGGTAAACCGGCTGTTCGCTTTGTTCGGACAGCCAGCCCAACAGCCGCTCCATGTCCAGTGCACGGCCGTTGCGCGGATCTTTCACGCCCTGCTCGGCGAGAAACACCAGCGGGTGCACACTGCCGGCGTTGGCATCTGCCAGCCGCTGGCGATCCTCGTTGGCGAGGAGTCCGTCGCTGTGCAAATCCACCACCAGGGACTTGAGGTCGAGGTGCCGTTCCATCGGCCGTTCCCCGAATGTCGCCACCATAGGACGCTCCGGCTTGAATCGTCCGGAAATGCTACCACAGGCGACCCATGTGAACGGTGTAACTTTTCTCGAATCGGGCTTCTACTTCGCGGCCGTCGGGCAGCCTCTGCACACCGGAAGACTGCTACCACCACGCCAGGTAATTTATTGCTGCACACGGGACGCTGCCGCTGGTGCTCGCCTGCCTGTTTGGGTTTTTCATGGCCTGGGGCGTCGGCGCCAGTGCCGTCGCCAACGCGGTGGGACCAGTGGCTGCAGGGACCAACAACATCGCCTCGGGTGGCGATATTGCCGCCAGATCCGCCATGCCAGGCTGGATTCTGCTGCTGGGCGGGGGGCCTGGCCATCATCTTTTTCTTCATGTTCAAGGCCAGCTTCGGCAGCTAAAGGTATACTGGTGCCATGAATGCCTCCCTGCCAGGGCCGGTAGCGCTCCTGCACCAGCTCGTGAGCCTGCCTTCCGTCAGTTCCACCACCCCCAGCCTTGATATGGGCAACCGCCCGGTCATCGATCTGCTGGCGGGTTACCTGGAAAGTCTGGGTTTCGACATCGAAATCCAGGCCCTGGATGCGCATGGCCACAAGGCCAACCTGCTGGCTACTCGCGGCACCGGACCCGGTGGCCTGGTCCTCGCAGGCCACACCGATACCGTACCTTACGACGACGGCCGCTGGTCGGTAGACCCACTGGCGATTACCGAACGCGACAACCGTCTGTACGGCCTCGGTAGTACTGACATGAAGGGCTTCTTCCCGCTGGCCATCGAGGCGGCCAGGGCGTTCAGCGATACCCCACTCGAGGCCCCGTTAATCATTCTCGCCACCGCCGATGAGGAAAGCTCGATGAACGGCGCCCGTGCCCTGGCCGCCGCGGGCAAGCCCAAGGCCCGTCAGGCCATTATCGGTGAACCCACCGGGCTGCGGCCCGTTCGCCTGCACAAGGGCATCATGATGGAGGCCGTGAAAATTCGCGGCCAGTCGGGCCACTCTTCGGACCCGGCGCTGGGCAACAATGCGCTGGAGGGTCTGCACGCCGTGCTCGGTGAGCTGATGGCCTACCGCGGCGAGCTCACCCAGCGCTTCCGCCACCCGCAGTTCAGTGTGCCCCACCCCACTCTCAATCTGGGTTGCGTCCACGGCGGTGATAATCCCAATCGCATCTGCGGCAGCGCCGAGCTGCACTTCGACGTGCGGGTCACGCCGGGCTTCAGCAATAGCGAGGCTCGCGAAGAACTGCGCGAGCGGCTCACCGGGCTCGGTGCAGATTCGGGCCTGGACATCTCCATGGAATCGCTGATTGCGGGGGCAGATTCCTTTGAGCAGGCGGCCGACTGCGAACTGGTCAAGCTCGCCGAGCGGCTCACGGGCCACCGCGCCGAAGCCGTGGCCTTTGCCACCGAAGCACCCTACCTGCAGCAACTGGGCATGGACACTATCGTGCTGGGACCGGGCTCGATCGACCGCGCCCATCAGCCCGACGAATACATCGAAATGGACCAGTTGCAGCCCTGCATCGACCTGCTGCGTCGCTTTATCGGGCACTTCTGCCAGTAGGCAGATTCTCCGCGATAAGCTAGTCTTGCCGCTTTCCGGCAGTCACTGCTCTAACACGTCGCCATGAGTTCGCACGAGTTTCAACACATACGCTGGTTCCGCGACAGCGCACCCTATATCAATGCGCACCGGGGCCGCACCTTTGTCATCGTCTTCGGCGGCGAAGCAGCCCTGCACGCCAATTTTGCCAATATCATTCACGATATCGCCCTGCTGCACAGCCTCGGTGTGCGGCTGCTGCTGATTCACGGGGCACGACCACAGATCGCCCGTCGCATGAGCGCAGCCGGCTTCGAGGGCCGCTTTCATGAAGGCGTGCGGATTACCGACACTACCGAGCTGGCCTTTGTAAAAGACGCCTGCGGTAGCCTGCGCACAGATATCGAAGCGCTGCTCTCAACGGGCTTGCCCAATTCGCCCATGCAGGGCGCGGCCATCAGTGTCACCGGCGGCAACTTTGTCACGGCGCAACCGATTGGCGTGGTCGAGGGGATTGATTTCCAGCATACCGGGCGGGTGCGGCGGGTGAATGACCGCGCTATCCGCGAGCAGCTCGATGCCGGCTGTATCGTGCTGCTATCACCGCTGGGCTACTCCCCCACCGGAGAAGTATTCAACCTGGCACTGGAAGATATTGCCGTGCGCACGGCGGCGGCGGTGGGCGCCGAGAAGTTGCTGTTGTTCGGCGCGGCACGCGGCATTATCGGTGGCGATGGGCTGGTGCGGCAGTGCAACCTCTCCCAGGCCCTGGACCTGTTGCGCGGCGAACTGGAGCCGGAACAACGGCGCTTGTTGCAGACCGCTCGACAGGCCTGCACCGCCGGCGTCAGGCGCTGCCAGATTGTGTCCCACGCCGAGGACGGCGCCCTGCTGCAGGAACTGTTTACCCACGACGGCAGCGGCACCCTGGTGGGGCCTGACGAGTATGAGCAGGCGCGATCTGCAACCATCGAAGACGTGGGCGGTGTCATCGAATTGATCGAACCGCTGGAACGGGAGGGCGTGCTGGTCAAGCGCTCCCGCGAGGTGCTGGAGACCGAGATTGACCGCTTCCGGGTGCTGGAGCGCGATGGCCGCATCATTGCTTGCGCCGCACTGTATCCTTTTCCCGAACAGCGCAGCGGAGAGCTGGCCTGCATTGTCACCCATCCCGACTACCGGGGCGGTGATCGTGGCGCCCGCCTGTTGCGCGAACTGGAGCGGGAGGCGGCGCGCCAGGGGCTGGCAAAGGTGTTCGTACTGACCACCCGCACCGCGCACTGGTTTCTGGAGCAGGGCTTCGAAGAGGGCGATCTGTCGGCCTTGCCGCCAGAAAAGCAATCACTGTACAACTTGCAGCGCAGTTCGAAAGTGTTCACAAAATCGCTGTCCAACAGCCCGCTGTAGCTTCCGGTACCCGATAATTCTCGAGGTGCCGGCCTGCGGGCGCATCGCTCTGCTGAGCGTACCGTTCGCCAGACATTCAGACACCCACCACTCTAAAATCACCACCCAGACGCTCAAACGTGAGGCAGGTTACGGTGCTGATGCGCGCTCGCCGCCTTGTCTTGCTACCATCGGGACTATCACTGCACGGGGAGAGATCGGTATGAGTGTTCGCTACGTGGGTTTCTGGGCCAGGGTGCTGGCGTCGCTGGTAGACTCGCTGCTATTGGGAATGATTGTCTATCCCCTGGCCTACGCGTTTTACGGCGATGCCTATTTCGACTTTACCAACGCCAGCATGGTACAGGGGCCCGTCGATGCCCTGTTGCAGTATGTGTTTCCCGCCATCGCTATCGTGCTGTTCTGGATCTACCGCTCCGCGACACCCGGCAAGCTGATGTTGAAGGCCCGGATCGTTGATGCCGACACCCTGGAAAAACCCGAGACCTGGCAATGGATCGTGCGCTACCTGGGCTACTATGTTTCGATCTTTACCCTGTTCATCGGCTTTCTCTGGGTAGCCGTGGACCCACGCAAACAGGGCTTTCACGACAAGCTGGGGCGCACGGTGGTGATCTATGACGATACCGGGCCGGACAGTGAAAGCGGGCCGGACAGTGAAACCGAGCCAGCCGCCGCCCAACCGGCCGCTGCGCCAACCGACAAGGCTGCCTGGGAAGAGCCCCGCGACGAGCGCTAAGCGCCGCATCGGTGAGAGTTGGCGGCTCTAGTCGCCCTGGGCGATCAGTTTCTTCAGGTCCCGCCGCAGGTCTTCGATTTCCCCACGCAGGCGCTCGTCCTGCTTGTCGGTGCGCAGGTTCAGCACATCGGCAATCGCCTGGTTGATGATCACGGCATTGTGGGCATACGCGCTGCGATAGGACTCGGTGCGGTTGGCATCGCGCTCCCGCAGGGCCGTCATGATGGCCGCATCCCAGCCCGGCTCCCGCTGCAACAACTCTGTCAGCGTTGCCATCCATTGCCGGCGCTCATCCAGCCAGGCGCCGTCAAAACGCTCTAGCGCCGCCGCGGCCGTCTCGATAACAGCGCGCTGCTCTGCGGACAGACGGCCGAGAAAATCCGCCAGCGTGTCCTCCAGGTTTTCTACTGCGTCGTCGACGTACTGCTGGTCGCTGCGCTCGAGGTACTTCTCTTCCAGCTCCCGCTGGTCGTCTTCCAGCTTCTCGATGAACTCTGCCATCTGCGCATCGGACAAGTCGCGACCGATATCGAAAGCAATCGGCAGCATACGGTCCTCGATACGCTGGTAGGCCGCAAGCGCCTCATTGGCCCAGGCTTCGACTTCCGCAGCGCCCAGCGGCTGGTAGAGATCGCCCTGGATGCCGTTCAGCAGCTCGACGTAGCGTGCCAGCTCTGCGCCACGATGCCAGCGCAGTAACTCCCTGAGCTGATTCTTGAAGTCGCGCTTCTGCTCCCGGTTGAGGTCAACATAGTCGCCCAGGTACCAGGGAATCAGCCAGTCGAGCTGATTGTAGACAAAGCTGTTGCTACAGCCCGCCAGCGATGCCAATAGTGCAACCAGGAAAAAGTGTCGTAAGTGCTTCAAAAATGCCTCCCACCTTCTGTATACGCTCGGCGTCTGGCAGGGGATTGGCGGGGTAGCCGCCGGGGGCCGACCTCAGAACAGCTTCGGGATCACGCCCACCAGGCCGCCGATGATCAGGGCCAGTGTGGCGAGGCTGCCAATAATGAAGCCCGGCGCTCGCTTGTCAGGATGCTGGACGTAACCGCGGGCATAGAGGATACGCCCGAACAGGAACAGCGCTCCGAGTCCTGCCCCGATGGTCGGCGACACGTAATAACCGAACACCCACAGCGCTGGAAAGAAGATGATCAGCTGTTCCAGTGTGTTCTGCTGGACCCGGAAGATGCGCTCGAACCTTTCATCACCCAGGCAGGCCGGCGCGTGCACCCCGGTCTCTCCGCGGCTTTTTCCTACCATGATTGCCAGGTAGAAATACTCGGCGGCCACCAGCAGCGTGATGAGTACTATCCATTCCATGTCGGCAGCTCCATGTTGGGATTCAGGCAACGGCGGGCGCAAAAAAAGCTGTCAATCAGAGCGCCGGTTGCAGAGGGTGATTTCATTATAGGAGAGACTGTACCCCCGGGGCCAAGCATTCCTAGGGGTAGTCCAGACCGTCGCTGGCAAACAGCATGTCGATATTGCGGAAAGCCTTGAACTCCAGGTGGTTGCCACTGGGGTCACGAACGAACAGGGTGCGCTGCTCACCTCGGCGTCCGGGGAAGCGGGTCGTCGGCTCAATGACATATTTGATGCCCGCATTTTCCAGCTGCTGCTCCAGGGGTGCCATGGCGTCCCAGGGCAAAATCGGGCCAAAATGGCTGGCGGGCACTGCTTCCCCGTCTACCGGGTTACGAGCCACGTCGGCGACTTCGTCCACCAGGTGCACCACGAGTTGGTGGCCCCAGAAATCGTAGTCAATCCAGCGGTCGCTACTGCGACCCCGGGCACAGCCCAGCACCTCGCCATAAAAATGCGCCGCGGCCTCCAGATCGGTGACCGGCAGGGCCAGATGAAAAAGCGCGCCTGACGTCACCACGGCAAACGCTCCAGGTCGACATTACCGCCGCTGATCACGCAGGCAACCCGGCGCCCGCGAAACCGTTCCGAGTGTTCCAGCAGGGCGGCGAAGGTGACCGCACCGGAAGGTTCGACCACGCTCTTCAGCCGCGTCCACTGTAGCTTCATGGCATCGACGATGGTGCTGTCCTCGACCGTGACCATAGTGTCCACCCGTTCGCGGATGATGGCATAGTTACGCTCGCCCAGGCTGGTCAACAGCCCGTCGGCAATGGTGTTGGGATTTTCCTGGGGTACCCGGTAGCCGAGGCCAAAGGAGCGGAATGCGTCATCGGCGCCGGCGGGCTCCGAGGCCAGTACCTCGATCGTTGGGTTCAGGGCTTTGATGGCCGTTGCCATGCCGGCCAGCAAGCCGCCACCGCCCACCGGAATCACCACCACGTCGAGATCTGTGATCTGCTCCAGCAATTCCAGCGCGGTGGTGCCCTGGCCGGCGATCACCCGCGGATCGTCATAGGGATGCACAACATGGCTGCCATGCTCGGCAATGATGGCTTCAAGCGTGGTCTCCCGTGCCTGGAGCGTGGGCTCACACTCGATGATATGCCCGCCGTAGCTGGCCACGGCCGCTTTTTTAACCGCCGGTGCGTTGGAGGGCATGACAATGTGGGCAGGAATACCGCGCACGCCCGCGGCCATGGCGAGCGCTGCACCGTGATTGCCGGAGGAGTGGGTAGCCACCCCCCGCGCCGCCGCGGCGTCATCAAGACCGAGCACCGCATTGAGTGCGCCCCGCGCCTTGAAAGCGCCAACTTTCTGCAGGTTCTCGCACTTGAAATGGACCTCACAATCGACGCGCTGGTCCAGCAGCCGACTGTGAATGACCGGCGTGCGATGAATGTGCGCGGCGATACGTTCGTGAGCGGCATGGATATCGTCGAGTCCGACGCCTGCCTGACCCACGGTCATATCGTTCATATCTATGTACCTCGACAAAGCGCTAATATACCAGACATGTCGGTTCTATTGATCAGCCACACTGATTGCGAAAAGCACGTCATGCTGGAGCATCACCCGGAAAGCCCAGCCCGCCTGCGCGTCATTCATGAGGCGGTGCAGGCTCGGGACTGGGCCGGCGCACTGACGCCACGGGAAGCCCGTGAAATTGATGACCGCTGCTTTGGCCAGGTGCACCCGTCGGCGTATATCGAGCA
Source organism: Cellvibrionales bacterium (assembly GCA_043513815.1). Lineage (GTDB taxonomy): Bacteria > Pseudomonadota > Gammaproteobacteria > Pseudomonadales > Halieaceae > JANQIO01. The sequence goes on from CP121313.1 coordinate 84,525, forward strand.
ACTGTCGACCCTGGACCCCGGTGAAGCCATCGTCAGGGTAGACGCCGATACCTCACTCAATCGATACAGCCTGCGCGCCGCCCGGCTGGCAGCGGGCGCGGCGATTCAGGGCGTGGACGCCGTGCTGGACGGCAGCGCGGCGCGCGCCTTCTGTGCGGTACGCCCCCCCGGGCATCATGCGGAATCCACCCTACCCATGGGTTTCTGCCTGTTCAACAATATTGCCCTGGCCGCCGAGCGAGCCCTGGCCCAGGGCGCGGAGCGTATCGCGATATTTGATTTCGACGTGCATCATGGCAATGGCACAGTAGAGATATTTCTTGAACGCCCGGAAGTCATGGTCTGTTCCAGTTTCCAGTTTCCTTTTTATCCGGGCCGCTTCGACGAGGTTCGCAAGGATCACATCGTGCTAACACCATTGGCAGCCGGCGCCGCAAGTGCCGACTTCCGCGCCGCGATCGAGCGCGACTGGCTGCCGGCCATCGACCGCCACCGCCCGGACCTCATCCTGATTTCCGCAGGCTTTGATGCCCACCGTGAAGACCCGCTGGGAGGTCTGCTGTTGGAAGACGATGACTATCGCTGGGTAAGCCAGCTTCTGGTAGATGCCGCCAACCGTCACTGTGAGGGCCGGCTGGTATCAACCCTGGAAGGGGGCTACCACCTGCAGGCGCTGGCGCGCAGCAGCGTTGCTCACCTCGACGCACTGGTGGCCTGATGGTGGACTTTCTCGAGCGCTGGTCGGCGGTCTTTGCCAATGCTATCTGGGGCACGCCCCTACTGGTGTTGCTGGTGGGGGGCGGCCTGTTTTTTGCCTTCTATTCCCGGCTGTTGCCCTACCGTCATATCGGCCATGCGGTGGCCATCACCCTGGGTCGTCACGACAAGCCCAATGACCCCGGGGAGTTGAGCCACGCCCAGGCCCTGGCCGCGGCCCTGGCCGGCACCCTTGGATTGGGCAATATCGCCGGCGTGGCCCTCGCTATTGTAGCGGGCGGCCCGGGGGCCATATTCTGGATGTGGGCCAGCGCGCTGGTCGGCGTGGCTACCAAGTTTTTTACCTGCAGCCTGGGCATCATGTACCGCGGCCACGACAGTCTCGGCGAGCTGCGTGGCGGCCCCCAGTACATCATCCGCGAGGCCTTACCGAAGGCCTTTTACCCGCTGGCGGTGCTGTTCTCCGCAGCGGGCATGATCGGTACGCTGCCCATGTTCCAGGCCAACCAGCTTACCGCCCTGGCCCGTGAGAGCCTCGGGCAGCAGGGCGATGCCGGACTGTTCAACCTGGCCGTCGGTGTGACAGTAGCCGTGATTGTCGCTGTGGTGGTGTTTGGGGGCCTGCAACGGGTGGCGCGGGTGGCGGTTACGCTGTTGCCAGCCATGGCACTGGCCTATCTGGCCATGGCCCTGTACGTCCTGTTCCAGCACTGGTCAGATATCCCCGCGCTGCTGGGCCTGATTGTCAGCGAGGCCTTCAATCCCCAGGCAGTGGGTGGCGGCGTGTTGGGCGTGATACTGATTGGTGTTAGTCGCGGCACGTTTTCCAACGAGGCGGGGCTTGGCACCGAGGTCATGGCCCACAGCGTAGCCCGCACCAGTGAGCCTATCCGGGAAGGTCTGGTCGGCATGCTAGGGCCCATGATTGACACCTTGCTGGTCTGCACCTGCACCGCACTGGTCATTCTTGGTTCGGGCCTGTGGCAGGCACCGGGAGAACTCAACGGCATAGCCATGACACTGACTGCACTGCGCGGCGAAATCGGCCCACTGGCAACACCGCTGCTGTCGGTAGTGGTGTTGATCCTCAGCTTGACCACCATGTTTGCCGGCTGGTACTACGGCGCCACCTGCTTCAGCTTCCTGTTTGGCGCCGAGTACCAGCACTGGTTTCGCTACTTCTTCATCGCGACTATAGTATTTGGAGCCACCGTCAGTATCGATGTGGTATTCAACCTGATCGTGGGTGCCTATGGCCTGATGGCCATTCCCACCATGACCGCGACCCTGCTACTGGCACCGAAGGTCATGGCCGCGGCCAGGCAGTATTTCCAAGGAGTCGCTGAGCAACGCGGCACGGCGACCGTCACAGTCAGCGGAGAGGAACCGTGAAACTGGACCGTATCGACCGGCGCATCCTGGAGGAAATCCAGCGCAACGGGCGCATCAGCAACCTGGAACTGGCAGACGCTGTGGGCCTCTCCCCCACACCCTGCTCACGACGGGTCAAGCGGCTGGAAGAGTCCGGCATCATCGACGGCCATGTCACCTTGCTGAACCAGTCCCGACTGGGGCTGAAGCTGACGGCGTTTATTACCATAACCATGGACCGCCATACCCCGGAGCGGTTTGCCAATTTCGAGCGGCAGGTGCAGGGTTTTCCGGAGGTGGTGGAGTGTGCGGTGGTCACCGGCAACGCCGCCGATTACCTGGTCAAGGCCGTGGTACCCGACATGGAGTACTACGAGGCATTCCTGCTCGGCAAGCTGACCCGCATAGAGGGCGTCACCGGGGTACAGTCCAGCTTTGTGCTGCGCCCGGTGGTGCGCAGGACCGATCTGCCCCTGGATCACATTCAGAACGCTTGAGCCCGGTCGGTATCGCCGGCTGAACCAGTCATGTTGTGAACCTGCCAGGGCCTACCTATGATGGTCAGCCTTATGACAAACGGGCCTCAAGGCGTGGCATTCGACATGGACAACACTACCCGGCTTGCCCTGGTCACCGGTGCTGCCAGCGGCATGGGCCGAATCTACGCGCGGCGCCTGGCGTCTCGCGGTGTCACAGTGGCCGCGATGGACGTCAACGACAACGGCCTGGCAGAAACCGCCCAGGGCCGGGACAACATCCACTGCTACCGCTGCGATATCAGCTCCGCGGAGCAGATAGAGGAGCGCGTGGCCCAGATTCGCAGCGACCTGGGAGAGATTGACGAACTGGTCCACGCCGCCGCCCTGATGCCCGCCCACGCCCTCGCCGACCACAGCAATGACAAGCTGGAGCTGCTGTTCCAGGTCAATTTCTTCGGCACTGTCTACATGATCAAAACACTGCTACCCGCCATGCTGGGAAGAGGCCGTGGCCGCATGGTCGTGTTCGGCTCCATCGCCGGCGTGGCGATCGTACCGAAAATGGGCGCCTACTGCGCCACCAAATCCGCCGTGAACACCTACGTCGAATGCCTGCAGAATGAAATTCGCGGGCGCGGCGTCGATGTGCACCTCGTGTGCCCACCGGCGGTCAATACTCCCTTGATCGACCAGACGGTGGCGACCGACACGCCGGGAAGCATCACTGAAGCCCGCAAGAGTGGACGCCTGGCAAACCCGGAGAAAATTATCGACGCCATCGAGCGCGGTCTGGAGAAAAACCGCGACATCATCTACCCCGGCGAAGCCCGCCTGCTGATGCTGTGGAAAGTGCTGCTGCCAAAACTATGGTGGAAGACCGTACTCAGCTTTGAAAGCAAATAGCCACTGCAACATCCAAAGCTCCTCGTAGATTGGCACCGGCAAGCAAGGCCTTCTACTGCCAATGATCTACCACGTCGGCCGGGCCGGATTCCGGTTTTTCAGAACCGGAGTTCAATAAATGATGCTCGGCGAACGGAGCGCGTAGGGTGCCAGGGGCCCTTTCGGGACCGTCTGCGACCAGGACGACCCAGGCGGCGATCCGCGCAGCCGAGCGAGACAGGGATGTCACGCTGTTAGCGTTTCCCGAAAGGGCCACGGGTACTGCGCGCGCGGCTGCAGCGCGTCCCAAACTCGAGCCGCGGAATAGCAACCGGCTGTGATAGCATCCCGCAGCCATGTCAGCTGCCACCCCCGACCACCGCTCTCCCCGACTGATTGTCCTGCTGGCCTCGCTGGTCGCCCTGGGGCCGCTGACCATTGATATGTACCTGCCGGCACTGCCCGGTATGGTCGATGCCTTCGCCACTGATACCGCCCGGGTGCAACTCACCATCAGTGCTTACCTGGTCGGCTTCTCCGTATTCCACCTGGCCTGCGGACCGCTCGCAGACCGCTTTGGCAGGCGCCCGGTGGTACTGGCGGGACTGGGACTGTACGCACTGGCAACGGTTGCCTGTGCAATGGCAGAGACCATCGAGCAGTTGATTATCTTTCGCCTGGTACAGGGCATTGGTGCCTGTGTGGGCCCGACCCTGGGCCGCACCATTGCCCGCGACCTGTATGGCCCCCAGGGGGCCGCCAGGGCGCTGGCGCTGATCGCCATGGTCATGGCACTGGCCCCGGCCGTGGCGCCGACACTGGGCAGCCTGATGCTTGGTATCCTGCCCTGGCCGTGGATATTCCTTTCCCTGGCCGCCTACAGTGTGCTGGTGGCGCTGATCGTCGGCCTCAAGCTGCCGGAATCCCTGCCAGTGCGGCAGGCGCTGCACCCGGTCAATATCGCTCGCAACTACGGGACGCTGCTGCGCCATCGGGAGTTTCTGGAAACCACGGTGGCCAGCGCGCTGCTGTACGCCGGTATGGTGTGTTTCCTGTCCGGCGCGAGCTTCGTGTTCATCGACATGATGGGTGTTCCGCTTGAATACTTCGGAGCATTGTTCCTGACCACAGTAGCGGGTTATGTCGGCGGCAGTGCACTCAGTGCCAGGCTGGCGATTCATCGTAGCTCGGAAACGGTGATGTGGTTAGGAGGGCTCGCGGCTACCGCGGGCGCTTCATTGATTTTTGTGGGACCAATGCTGTGGTTTCACCCCGCCAGTATCGTCTTGCCGATGGCGCTGTATGTGGGCGGCGTCGGCATTGCATTGCCTCACTCCATGGCCACAGCGCTGAAGCCCTTCGCCGAAATGGCGGGCACCGCCTCGGCGTTGTTCGGCTTTATCCAGATGGGCCTGTCGGCCGCTGCCGGCGCAATTGTCGGTGTATTGCTGGATGACTCGCCCTTGCCCATGGGCGCCGCCATTCTGGTCTGCAGCCTGCTGTCGCTGGCGCTGATTCGACGCCTGCGACTCAGGGATATGGCATACTAGCGCGCAGTTTCCAGAGGACCCCACCATGCCCGCCCAGGACGTCACCCAACTGATCGGCAACACCCCGCTCCTGTACCTGCGGGAGGCGTCCGAACGCACCGGCTGCCAGATCTATGGCAAAGCAGAATTCCTCAATCCCGGCAGTTCGGTCAAAGATCGCACGGCGTTGGGCATCTTGCGCGACGCCGAGCAGCGCGGCGCCATCGAACCGGGTGGTACCGTGGTAGAGGGCACCGCCGGCAATACCGGCATCGGGCTTACCTTGCTAGCCAACGCCCTGGGCTATCACAGCGTGGTGGTAATGCCGGTAACCCAGAGCAAGGAAAAGATCGAAACCCTGGAATTGCTGGGCGCGGAGCTGCATCTTGTCGCGGCCGCCTCCTACGACGATGACAACCACTATATTCACACTGCAGGCCGTCTGGCTGAAAAACTCAACGCCAGCTCCGACCATGGCGCCTTTTGGGCCCAGCAGTTTGATAACCTCGCCAACATGCGCTTCCACGCGGCGACCACCGGCGCAGAAATCTGGGACCAGACCGATGGCAAGGTCGACGGCTTTATCTGCGCGGTGGGCACGGGCGGAACACTGTCGGGTGTATCCAACGCGCTCAAGGAACACAATCCCGATGTGAAGATCGGGGTAGCCGACCCCATGGATGCGTCGCTCTACAACTACTTCGTCCACGGGGAATTGAAGCCCGGGGAAGGAAGTTCGATGATGGAAGGCATTGGTATCAACCACATCACCGAAAATATTGCCCAGGCGCGGGTCGACTGCGCCTACCAGGTGGCCGATGCGGAGGCGCTGCCCTGGGTATTCAGCCTCCTCAAGAACGAGGGCCTCTGCCTGGGCGGGTCTTCCGGCGTCAATATTGCCGGTGCGGTGAGACTGGCGGAGCACCTGGGGCCGGGTCATACCATCGTCACTATTCTGTGCGACTACGGCAATCGCTACCAGAGCAAGCTGTTCAACCCCGCCTACCTGCGCAACCGCGGGCTGCCAACGCCGGACTGGATGGATATCTGAGCCGGGCACCCGGGCGCGGTAATCGCCAGGCACCGAGACCACATCAGGGACAGGGACCGACCATGAAAATCGGCATTATTTGCGGCAGCCACCGCGAAGATTCACAGAGCGAAAAGGTCGCGCGCCATATCGAGCGTGCGCTGATTGAGCAAGGCCACTGCGAAGAAACATGGCTTTATTGCCTGGCCAATAACCCCCTACCACTGTGGGATGAAGGCATCTGGGAGGGGGACCCTGCCTGGCAGGAGCGTCTCGCGCCACTGTCGGAGCAACTCAACGCCTGCGACGGCTTTGTGGTAGTGGCCCCGGAGTGGCACGGCATGGCGCCCGCGGGGCTCAAGAACTTTTTCCTGGTGTTTACCGGTGGCGGCGAGCTCGCCCACAAGCCGGCGCTGATCGTGACCGTATCGGTGGCGGACGGCGGCTCTTATCCGGTGGCGGAGCTGCGCATGAGCAGCTACAAGAACAACCGCCTGTGCTACCTGCCTGAGCACCTGATCATTCGCTACGTGGACACGGTATTCAACGACGACCCGGCTACCAACAAGGACGGCGCACAGGATTACTTTGAGGCGCGACTGGCCTATTGCCTGCGTCTGCTAAAGGAATATTCGAAAGCGTTTACGGGGATTCGCGCCAGTGGCGCCGCCAGTCTGGAGGACTACAGCAGCGGCATGTAGTAACAGGGGATAGGGCGCCGCGGCGTGAGATTCAGCCGCGACCCCCTGGAGTGCCTGGCGTGCCTATTCGGCCGCGGCGGCATCACCGCCGGCAGCGCGCTCTTTTTCCACGAGGTAGTCAACGACTTTAAGCATATTGGCCTGGCTGCCTGCCTTGCGCGTGGAAATGCGGTATTTGCCCGCCACCATCATTTCCGGCGTACCACTGATGCGAGCACCTTTGGCGCGAGCGCCGGCCTGGCGCACCTGGCTGCCAACTCCGAAGGAGCGGTAAGCCTTGTTGAAGTCCTCTGCGCTGACACCATTGGCGACAAAAATCTTGCGGATTTCGTCTTCGCTGGCGAGTCGGTTGCGATCAACATGCATGGCCGCAAACAGCGCGCCGTGCAGCTTGTCCAGTACGCCCAGGGCCTGGGCGGTGTAGAAGGCCTTGGCATGGGGCTCCATAGGCTGGCTCCAGACCGCCGGGGAGGGCATCAGCACCACGTCAGCCGGCAGCTGCTTTTTCCACTGGCTCAGCATCGGTTCAAAGTTGTAGCAATGGCCACAACTGTAGGCAAAGAATTCAACCACCTCGATAGTGTCGTCACTGCGCGTGGGCAGCGCCGGTGAAATAACGTCGTAGTGCACGCCTTCCCGAAACTCTTGTGCCAGGGTCGGCAGGCTCAGCAGGGTCAGGGCAAACGCTGCGAGAATATTTTTCACTGTTTTTCTCCCAATCAACTGTCTATTTGGCGGCATTCAGTTAAGGCCACAGACTTCGGCGTGAGTTCCCCGAATCAGTAAAGGCCTGCTATGAAATTGGCCACAGCGTCGATCTCATTGTCGGTCATGCGGTAGGCAACATCACGCATGAAACGCGCATCGCCGTCATTGGTTCGGCCGTTGGGGTTTTCTTCCAGGGTATTCTCCGCGCCGATCCGCCACTTGCGCAGCTGGTCGGCAATATACTCCTTGTGCTGACCCGCCAGGCGCGGCCAACCGGCCGGGGCGTTGCCTGTGCCACGGGGTCCGTGACAGGCAGAACAGGCCGCCACACCGGATTCCGAAACACCCGCACGATAGACCTCAGCGCCCAGCGCCAGCATCTTGTCCGCAGCCTGGCCTGGCGTTTGCACCTGGCTGGCGTAGTAAGCGGCGATATCGGCGATCTGCTCATCATTGAGGTGGTCGACCTGGCCAATCATGCTGGCCACCGGGCGACGCTTGTCGCGAATATCCTGGATCTGCTTGATCAGGTAGGCCTCGTTCTGGCCAGCCAGCTTGGGAAAGGTCGGAACAGCACTGTTGCCGTCGGCACCGTGACAGGCGGCGCAGACAACGGTCAGCGGCTTGCCAGCGGCGGGATCACCTGCCAGGGCATTGGCGCTAAGGCCTGCGAGAATGACAAACGCGAGAGTAAACTTGTTCATGGATTTTCCGAAATTAAGTCCGTAAATGAATTGATTGCCAGCCGGCGGTTTTGTCCGTTCGTGCTAGCGGTGTCCATGCCTGGGATCGTGCCCGGCGTTTTCCTATCTGGGTTGCGCCATAAATCTGATCAGCGCCTCGTAATTCTCCGGGCTGCAATCAAAACACATGCCCTTGGGGGGCATGGCATTCAGCCCGTTTTGTACAGCGGCGACCAGTGAATCCATGCCCTTGGCGAGACGCGGCTTCCAGTCGGCGGCCACACCCGTCTTGGGCGCCCCGGCGGCGCCCGCCGCATGGCAGACCGCGCAGCTCTTGTTGTAGCGCTCTGCCACGCCCTTATCGGCGCCGCTATCCTGAGCGAGACCGTGACTGGCAAACAGCGTCAGGGCCGCTGCCAGAAGGACTTTTGCACTAGTCTCCGTCATTTTTCACCTGTGTGCCGGATGGTACGCGCCTGAAAAACTGACGCAGGACTCGGTCGCTCAAAAAAAGCTGTGGCATTATATACGACATGTCAGGCCCAAAAAAGTCGGCGCCCAGCGCCCAGAATCCCGCCGAGGCGGCGCCCAACTACCGCGCGGCACACTACTTGACCAGCGCCAGCAAAGGCAGCCAGTGCCCGCCGGACGAAGGCTGGGAGGTGGCATTTGCCGGCCGCTCCAACGCAGGCAAGTCCAGCGCTATCAATAGCCTCACCGGCAACAGCAAGCTGGCGCGCACCTCCAAGACCCCGGGCCGCACCCAGCTCCTCAACTTTTTTGGCCTGTCAGACCAGCAGCGCCTGGTCGACCTGCCCGGCTACGGCTTCGCCAAGGTGCCGGCCAGGGTCAAGGCCGACTGGACCCGACTCGTCGAGGAATACCTCCAGCAGCGACGCTCCCTGCGCGGACTGGTGCTGCTGATGGATGTTCGTCACCCCCTGCAGGATTTCGACAGAATGATGATCGAGTGGGGCACGGCGGCGGATATGCCGATACACATTCTGCTGACCAAGGCCGACAAACTGAAAAAAGGCCCGGCCAAGAACACCCTGCTGAAGGTCCAGGACGAAGTGTCCGCCCACGGCGACCTGGTCAGCGTCCAGCTGTTCTCGGCCCTCAAACACACCGGCCACGAAACACTCCGCAGCGTCCTCAACGCCTGGCTCACCGACACTTCCGTGCTGGAAGACGAAGAGCCAGCCGACAGCCATCCCAGCGAAGAGGAATAACCCCTCAGCAGCTGTTCAGCCCGTGAAAAACGGGCGATCCTAAATACAAAGCAACTTCAAAATGAGGCTACTCCGGTGAAATAGCGCCTCCACCGGTGTACAGGCGATCAAAAACGAGCGGTCTGACCATGCCCGGAAAGCGAACTCAAATACGAAGCTACTCCACATTGAGGCTACTCCGGTGAAATAGCGCCACCACCGGTGTACAGGCGATCAAAAACGAGCGGTCTGACCATGCCCGGAAAGCGAACTCAAATACGAAGCTACTCCACATTGAGGCTACTCCGGTGAAATAGCGCCACCACCGGTGTACAGGCGATCAAAAACGAGCGGTCTGACCATGCCCGGAAAGCGAACTCAAATACGAAGCTACTCCACATTGAGGCTACTCCGGTGAAATAGCGCCACCACCGGTGTACAGGCGATCAAAAACGAGCGGTCCTAAAAATAGAAACACCCCGGCCGTTCAGGGGTCAAGAGCAGCCGGGGCAAATAGCGTCTCTGGGGAAAATGAGACGGTGCGGCCAAATCGGCCGCGGTGACATCGCGTCACACTGATTATGACCCCGGGCGGTCCCGATAGTTCCCCGCGAAACGGCTTTCTGGCGCCTAGTGAGCCTCATCCCAGTTGGCGCCGACGCCGGCTTCCACCAGCAGCGGCACGTCCAGCTCGGCAGCGGCTCCCATTTCCTCACACAGGCGGTCGCAGACCTCGTCCACGACGGGCTCCGCCACTTCCAGCACCAGTTCATCGTGAACTTGCATGATCATGCGGGCCTCGATGCCACTGCCGCGCAGCCACCCGTCCACCTGCAACATGGCACGCTTGATGATATCTGCCGCCGTGCCCTGCATGGGCGCGTTGATGGCCGTGCGCTCGGCGGCCTGCACCCGCATCTTGTTGCGGGCGTTGATCTCCGGCAAGTAAAGGCGCCGACCAAACAGGGTTTCGACAAAGCCGCGCTCGTGAGCCAGAGCGCGAGTGTCATTCATGTACGCCTGTACCCCGGGGTAACGCTGGAAGTACAGGTCGATGTACTCCTGGGCTTCGTTGCGACCCAGGTGCAACTGGCGCGCCAGGCCAAAGGCCGACATGCCGTAGATGAGCCCGAAGTTGATGGCCTTGGCCTTGCGACGCTGCTCGTCAGACACTTCGTCCAGGGCGGTGTCGAACACCTCGGACGCCGTCGCCCGATGCACATCCAGCCCTTCGCGGAACGCGGTCAGCAGCCCGTCGTCACCGGACAGGTGCGCCATGATGCGCAGCTCGATCTGGGAGTAATCCGCTGCCACGATGCGGTAACCGTCCGGTGCCACGAAGGCCTTGCGGATGCGTCTGCCCTCAGCGGTGCGAATCGGAATGTTCTGCAGGTTTGGATCCGAGGACGACAGCCGCCCGGTGGCGGTCACCGCCTGGTGATAGGAGGTATGAATGCGCCCGGTATCCGGGTTGATCATGGTGGGCAGCTTGTCCGTATAGGTGGACTTCAGTTTTGACAGACTGCGATGCTCGAGAATGACCTTGGGCAACGGGTAATCCAGAGCCAGCTCCTGCAACACCTCTTCTGCGGTAGACGGCGCGCCCTTGGGCGTCTTGCGCAATACCGGCAGCTCGAGTTTCTCAAACAGGATCTCGCCCAGCTGTTTGGGTGAGCCCAGGTTGAACTCACCCTCCGCCAGCTCATAGGCATCCTGCTCCAACTCCAGCATGCGCTGGCCCAGCTGGCTGCTCTGGGTGTCGAGCTGCTGGCGATCCAGCAGCGCACCATTGCGTTCTATGCTGGACAGTACCGGCACCAGCGGGATTTCAATGTCCTCGTATACAGAGCGCAGCCCGGGCTCGGCCTGCAATCTGGGCCACAGAGTCTCATGCAGACGCAAGGTGATGTCAGCGTCTTCCGCAGCGTAGGGGCCGGCGTCCTCGATCTTGATCTGGTTGAAGGTAAGCTGTTTGGCGCCTTTGCCGGCGATGTCTTCAAAGTGCACCGTGCTGTGGCCCAGGTATTTGAGTGCCAGGCTGTCCATATCGTGACGGGTGCCCGTGGAATCCAGCACGTAGGACTCGAGCATGGTGTCAAAAACGATGCCGCGCAGTGTGATGCCGTGGTTGGCCAGCACGCTGGCGTCGTACTTGAGGTTCTGGCCCAGCTTGATGTGCCCGGGATCTTCCAGCAACGGCTTGAGCCGCGCCAGGCAGTCGTCCAGGTCCAGCTGCTCCGGTGCACCCAGGTAGTCATGGGCCAGCGGCAGATAGGCCGCCTTGCCGGACTCTACGGCGAAGGAAACGCCCACGATCCGCGCCTGCATGTAGTCTAGGCTGGTGGTTTCGGTGTCGAAGGCAAACAGCTCGGCCTGCTCAAGAGCCTCTAACCAGCTTGCGAACTGCGCTTCGCTGGTAATGATTTCGTAGTCCCCGGCCTCACTGGCGGCGACGGCGGATTCACCGCCTTCTTGGAGCTCGTCTATCCAGCCCTTGAACTCCAAGCGCTTGAACAACTCCAGCAGACGCTCCTGGTCCGGCTCGGCATTGGCCAGCTCACCGACGTGCACCGGAAGCTCCACATCGGTCTTGATGGTGGCCAGTTCATAGGAGAGAAACGCCTTGTCTTTCTCGGCCTCTAGCTTGGCGCCCATGGACTTGGCACCGCGAAATTCCAGCTCGGCGACCTTGTCCAGGTTGGCGTAGATTTCCTCCAGGCCACCGAGTCCGGTGATCAGGGCCAGCGCCGTTTTCTCGCCGACGCCTGCGACCCCGGGGATGTTGTCTACCTTGTCGCCCATCAATGCCAGAAAATCGATGATCCTGTCGGGCGGGATGCCAAATTTGTCTGTGACGCCCGGCACGTCCATCAGGGTTTCAGTCATGGTATTGACCAGGGTGACGCGCTCATTGACCAGCTGCGCCATGTCCTTGTCGCCGGTGGAAACCACGACCTCCCGGTTCTTCGCCCCGGCTTCTGCCGCCAGAGTGCCGATCACATCGTCAGCTTCTACCCCCTCGACTACCAGCAGGGGTAGTCCCATCGCCTCGACGATGGCGTGAATCGGCTCTACCTGTTCGCGCAATTCATCCGGCATCGGTGGGCGGTTGGCCTTGTACTCGGCAAAAAGGTCATCACGAAAGGTTTTGCCCTTGGCGTCAAATACCACCGCAATCGGCGAGTCCGGGTAGTCCTTTTGCAGGCGCCGCAGCATGCTGGTCACACCCTTGACCGCGCCCGTGGAGAGGCCGCTGGAAGTGGTCAGCGGCGGTAACGCGTGAAACGCGCGATAGAGGTAGGAAGAGCCGTCAACCAGGACTACCGGTGCAGCCATATCAGAAGTCCCAAACGGCCCGGATGGAGCGATAGGTCACTTTCATCTTCGCAAGATCCAGCGGTGCCTTGAAAAAGCCATGATAGTCGCCCCGGGGGTTGATCAAAACCACGTTGGCGCTGTGATCCACCTGGTAGTTTTCATCCTCACCGGGGACCTTCCGGAACGGTGTATTGAGCGCGGTGGCAAAGCGATGGATATCGAAAAACTCGCCGGTGACGCCGGTAAAGCCCGGGTCGAAATAGGGCACGTACTCCGCCAGCCGCTCTGGAGTATCACGGGCCGGGTCAACGCTGACCATGACTACCCGGGTGTCATCGTGCTCCGGCAGTCCCTCCAGCTCACCCATGAACCGCGCCAGAAACGCCATGGTGGTCGGGCAGATGTCCGGGCAATAGGTAAAGCCAAAGAACACCAGCGTCCACTGTCCTTCCAGGCTTGCGGTGGTAAAAGGCTGACCGCGGTGATCCGTCAGCTCGAACTCCGGCAGCGCCCGTGGCGTTTCGAACATGAAGGCGCCGTTGATTTTCAGCTCGCTGGGAGTCATTACCCGGGGCTTTTGCACCTGGTAGACAAAGCCCGCCACGATCACCCCGATCAACAGCACCAGACCGACGACCGTCAGTTTGATATTGCGCTCGCGGTTGTCCACAGCTGGCTGGCTCATAGCGTCGCCACCGGGAACAGATAGTGATCAACCAGCATCACCAGGAACAGCAACATCAGGTAGGAGATGGAGTATTTGAACGTATCGATAGCGGCCTTGCGATCGTCGCCCCACAGCAGGCGGCCAGCGTGCCAAAGGAAGCGGGCACCCAGCAATATCGCCCCCGCCAGGTAGAGCGGGCCGCTCATGCGGGTTACATAAGGCAGCAGGGTGATCGCAAACATGATCAGCGTGTAGAGCATGATATGCAGCTTGGTGAAGGCCACGCCATGCGTGACTGGCAGCATGGGAATATCCACGGCAGCGTATTCCTCCCGGCGATGGATAGCCAGGGCCCAGAAGTGAGGTGGCGTCCAGGCAAAAATTATTAGCACCAGCAACAGCGCGTGGCCGTGAATCTCGCCGGTCACGGCGACCCAGCCAAGCAGGGGAGGGGCCGCACCGGCCAGCCCACCAATCACAATATTCTGGGGGGTCGCTCGCTTAAGGAACACGGTATACACCAGGGCATAGCCGAGCAGGGAAGCGAGGGTTAGCCAGGCAGTCAATGCATTGACGTAAACCAGCAGCAGGTACATTCCGACAAGACCGAGACCCAGGGCAAAGGCCACAGCCTGGGGAACGCCAACCCGGCCCTTGGCAAGGGGTCGGTTGCGGGTGCGGGCCATGACCTGGTCGATGCGCTGATCCACCAGGTGATTGATGGCGGCTGCCGAGCCGGCGCACAGGCCAATGCCCAGGTTGCCGAACACCAATACCTGCCAGGGCACCATGCCTGGCACGGCCATGAACATACCGATCACGGCGGTCAGTAGCATCAGCGCCACAACCTTGGGCTTGGTCAGCTCCAGGTAGTCATGCCAGCTGGCCTGTTGCAGAACCTGCTCCACTTAACGACCCCCCAGTGCCGGCCCGGCAGACAGAGCGCCGCTGCGAGGCACTGCGATATTGGCAGTGGCCTTACTGCGGGCAGTCACCAGGAAATAATTGACCGTCACCACGCTCATCAACAGCAGTGCGCCCACCGCGTTGTGGGCGGTAGCCACCCAGACCGGGAACTGAAAGACAATATTGCCAAGGCCCAGCAAAAGCTGCAGACACAGGATGGCGCCAACGCCGCGCCCCAGTCGACGCAGGCTGGACAGCGGATCGTCCAGCAGCCGCAGGCTTAATGCGCCCACTACCAACAAGGTAATGATGGCACCGATACGGTGGCTCATATGAATGGCTACCCGCGCCTCATTGGTCATTGTGCCACCCAGGTAGTTGGGGCCCACCTGCTGAAATACGTCAAAGCCGGCAGCAAAGTCCATGCGCGGCCACCACTCCGCCTGGCAGGTCGGGAGGTCGGGGCAGGCGACGGCGGCGTAGTTCGATGTGGTCCAGCCACCCAGGGTGATCTGCGCAATGACCACCAGCAGTGCTACCACCGCCAGCGGCTTGAGCCGAGCTAACCTTGCGCTGCCTTGCTGTCCCAGCTCCCAGCGATGGTTGTTGAGTCGCAGGGTTAACAGCCACAGCAGACTAATGGTCGTAAAACCGCCCAACAGATGCGCCGTAACCACCTGGGGCCATAGCTTCAGGGTAACGGTCCACATACCGAACATCCCCTGCAGGATGACAAACGCCAGCAGGAACAGCGGCAGCTTGAGGGGTTGCCCCGGCCCGCGGTGACGCCAGGCCAGGCCGGCAATGGTGAGCACGATCGCCCCGAGGGCCGTGGCCAGGTAGCGGTGAACCATTTCCGGCCAGGTCTTGTCCAGCTCCACCGGCGCGCCCGGAAAGGCTTGATTGGCGGTGGCGATTTCCGCGGCGTCATTGGGCCACAGCACGTGGCCGTAGCAGCCGGGCCAGTCGGGACAACCCAGACCCGCGTCCACCAGGCGGGTGAAAGCCCCCAGAATGATGACTGAAAGGGCAAAGCAAACGCCGAACAGTGCCAGCCGGAACGTGGGTTTGCGTTGATCGGGGGTATTGAACATAGCTCTATCGTAGTTACCGCAATCGTTTACTGGCCGTGATCTGGGCGCCGCCGTTAACCGTTGCTGTTCTTCAGCAGGAATTTGAGATCGGCCATGATGTCTTTGCCATCCGCTTCTGCCGTATAGGCAAGGATGATCCATCCCGCCGGGTCCACCACGAAGTAAGCTGGCTCCGGCGTGCCGGTCGCCGCGTCGGCTGATGCCGCGACCGCTCCGCGCAGGCTTTGCCCGGCGGGAGCGGAAGTATACAGGAGATTCAACTTCGGGTAGTCCTCGGCCAGGTCCCCCAGGGGGTTGCTGCCCGGCGTTGCGCCCTCTGCCAGGAACACCCGTTCGATGCGGTTGGTGTACTTGCCCATCGCCGTATGGATCTGACGTGTGTAGTAGACCAGCTCGGCACAGGCCTGGTCGCAGGTCTCATCTCCGAGGATCATAATGCGCCACAGGGGCCGCTCGCCCCGGGCCTGGAAGGGCTGCCCTGCCTGGTCCAGGGCCCCCAGGTCACCCATGGATACCGGCGGGTCCAGCAGCATGCCCTTGTTGCCGGTACCCAGCGCACCCACCAGGTCAATCCGCCCGCTGGCGACGTAGTACCACAACCAGGTGGAGGCCAGGATAATGATGACGGGTATGCCGGCAATCAGTAGCAGTGCCATGCGGTTCTTGTGGGTCGGGTCCGTCATTCGCTGTTCCATCCTTTACTGCTGTTATTGCCCACGCCGCGCCCTGCGCGCCGCCCTTATTTCCGACAAGTTGGTGCTTCGCCACAGTGCAAATGCGGCCAGCACAGCCGCCATGGCAAACCACTGAAAGGCATAGGCCTCATGCTTTTCGGGCTGCACGTTGACCAGGGGCCAGTCGGCCAGCAGGGCGGCGGGACTATCCGCCTCAAGCCTGACGCTATCGGGCCAGACCGGCAGTTCAAGCATCGCCGCCATTGCAACGGGGTCCAGCGCCTGCAGCAGGCGCGGCCACTGGCTGTCAGCGGCGATGTCGCCCAGCGTGAAACTTTCCCCGGGCGCTATGTACACATAACCGCGCAATCGCTGGGACCCCGGCACTGACTCCACTTCCGGTAGCTCTTGCCGCAAGGGATCCGCAGCCAGCCAACCGCGATTCACCAGCACCAGTTTGCCGCCGGCCAGGCGTAGAGGGCTAATTACCTCAACACCGTAGCGGCCCTCCCGAATACGATTGTCCAGCAGAAAATCCCGCCCGGGCAGAAACTCGCCCTCCAGCAGCACCGGCCGGAAAGCACGTAATTCCGGATCAGCGGGCAAGTCTTCAACAGCCACGGCGGGCAGCTGTCGATGCTGCTCCCAGCGTTCGCCAATAGCGCGCTTTTCAGCCGCCCGGCTCAACTGCCAGTTGCCCAGCCAACAGAACAGCGGTACCAGCAGCAGTGCAAAAACCGCGGTTCGCCATTCGATATCCCAGCGCAGGCGCGGGGCTTGTGTTGCTGTGCCGGGCATAGGGTTTCGCTATACTGATACGCCCCACTGAGAGGCGAATATGTTCCTCAAGTTCCTTATCGTTGTGCTGTTGCTGGCCCTGATTGGCAGTCTCGGTACAGGTTTCTATTTCCTGATGGTCGATCAGGGCGACATCCGCAAGCGCCGTCTGGTCAATTCACTCGGGGTTCGTCTGTCGCTGGCCGTCACCCTGATGGTCGTCATCATCTACGGCGTCAGCTCGGGCAGGTTGAAGTCCCAGGCACCCTGGGAGCGGCATGCAGTAGCAGAAGAATCAGAGCAATCCCCGGCGGCGGATGCCAGCGCCGGGGATCGCTGAACTGTTACAAGATATAGACAAACAGGAACAACATTACCCAAACCACGTCTACAAAGTGCCAGTACCAGCTGGACGCCTCAAAGCCAAAATGATCATCCGCCGTGAAATGTCCGTGACGCAGGGAACGGATCAACTGGATCAGCAGCATGGTCATGCCCATCGCCACGTGGAAGCCGTGAAAGCCTGTCAGCATAAAGAACGTGGATCCGTAGATCCCTGAATTCAGCGTCAGCCCGAAGTGTGCATAGGCCTCATAGTACTCAACATACTGCACGTACAGGAAAATCATGGCCAGCGCGACGGTGATGCCAAGCCAGAGATTGAACTGGCTCCGATCGCCTTTCAGCAGGCCCAGGTGTGCAATGTGCACCGTGACGCTGGAGCTCAGCAGAATGATGGTGTTCCAGAGCGGCAACCACTTGTACCACGCCGCCACTTCTGAAAACGCCATACTGGTGCCGGGAGAGAAAAACTCGCCGTTATTGGCGATCGGCTGACCGGCAACGCCGCCCACCGCTTCCTGCGGCGTCTGCATCATCGGCCAGTTGAACTCAAAACCGCCCCACAGCAAGTGGTTCATGGCACCGGCCTCGCCTTCGCCGGCCAACCAGGGGCCGACCAGAACGCGCACGTAGAACAGCGCACCGAAAAAGGCGAAAAAGAACATCACTTCAGAGAAGATGAACCAGAACATGCCCAGCACGTAGGACTTCTTGAGCTGCCCGGAATTCATGCCCGCGAGATTTTCGCGAACGGTAGAACGGAACCAGACGAACAGCGTGGCGACAAACCAGAAAAGACCGGCGATCAGGATGCCCCAGGAACTGGACTCGGCGCCTGGCTCTCCGAACGTCATGTCATTCAGTACATTGGCGGCACCAAATATGCTGGTGATCAGGCCGATCGTGGCACTGATCGCCATGCCGCTTTTTTCTGGCACATAATATTCTTCGTGTGCGGCAGTATCTTGCGTTGCCATTAAAATCTCCCCGTTAGCGCGACGCGACCGCGTCAGACGCCATTTCTGTTATATCAAAAATCGTATAGGACAGGGTGATTGTCCTGATGTCCCGCGGCAGGTCCTGATCGACGATGAACTGCAACGGCATCTCGGTGCTTTCCCTGCCGCCCAGCGGCTGGTTGTTGAAACAAAAGCACTCCGTTTTATGGAAGTACTCTGCTGCACGCGCCGGTGACACGCTGGGAATGGCCTGTGCCACCATATCCTTCGGCAACGGGTTGCGAGCCAGGAATACCGTGTCATTCACGGCGCCCGGATTCACCTTCATCATGGTCTGTGAGGGCCGGAACTCCCAGGGCATGCCGTCGCTGTTGGTGGCAATGAACTGGATAGTGACCTCACGGCTCTCATCAACCTGAATGGCGGCGGCCTCGTAGCGCAGGCCACTGGTCTTGCCGTTGATGCCAAGCGCATCGCACAGAACATTGTACAAAGGCACCATCACCACGAAGACAAAAGCGAACATTAAGGTGCCGGCGTTGGTACCGTCCACTCCAGACCTTCCGCGCCTTCCCAGACTTTTTCATCGCTGACCGGCTTACCACCGACAATCGTGGCGATCACGTTGTACAGGAACAGCAGCTGGGAGGCGCCATAAATGAAGGCACCTATAGAGCTGATCATGTTGAAGTCGGCGAACTGCAGCGCGTAATCGGGAATTCGTCGCGGCATGCCGGCAAGTCCGACAAAGTGCTGCGGGAAGAAGGTGACGTTGAAGCCAACAAAGGAAATCCAGAAGTGGATTTTGCCCATGGCTTCGTTGTACATCTTGCCACACCATTTGGGCAGCCAGTAATAGACGGCCGCCGTCATGGAGAACACCGCGCCAGCTACCATCACGTAGTGGAAGTGTGCGACCACGAAGTAGAGTAGAACCAGAAGAAGTGCTGGAACAACACCGGGTCGCCGCCGAAAATGAAGAAGGTGACAGACGGCGGCGCATAGGTCGTCGACAGCGGTGCGTAGAACGTCCAGCCAAAGGCCGGACCGCCGCCCTCCATAAACATGGTCGACAGCAGCAGCAGGAAAGTCGGCGGCAGTATCCAGAAGCTCCAGTTATTCATGCGCGGTAATGCCATGTCTGGCGCACCGATCATTAACGGTATCATCCAGTTGTGGCAGGACCGTGATGATGATCTCCCATTATCAAATTCTCCCTACTGGCCTTGCTTGAAGTTGTAGACGTCGATGGGCTGAATCATGTCACCCATATTGTTGCCGAACGCGTTGCGCTGGAAAGTCAGGACAGCTGCTATATCGACATCATTGAGCTGACCACCAAAGGCCTGCATGGCAGCGTTATTACGCGAACCATTGATCACGATATCCAGGTGTCCGCCAAGTGGACCCATGGCGATGGCACTGCCGGCAATGGCTTTACCAACGCCGCCTTCACCGTTGGCGCCGTGGCAGGCCAGGCAGGCGCGGTCGTAAACGCCCTGACCGCGGGCGACCAGCTCGTCCATGGTAAAAGTCTGCTCCATTAGCGCCGAAATTGCTTCTGCCTGCGCCTGCTTCTCGGTCAGCCACTGATTGTACTCATCGCGCTCGACAACATTTACCACCAACGGCATGAAGCCGTGATCCTTGCCGCACAGCTCGGCGCACTGGCCCCGGTAGGTGCCGGTTTTCTCGGCTCGTGTCCAGGTCTCGTTGATGAAGCCGGGGATGGCGTCTTTCTTGACCGCGAGCTCCGGCACCCACATGGAGTGGATGACGTCATACGCCGTCACCAGGAAGCGAACCTTGGCGCCCACCGGGATCACCATGGGCTCGTCGACGTCCAGCAGGTAGAATTGGCCCTTGTCATCTTCGTTGTAGATTTCTTCCTGGGCCGTCTTTAGGTTGCTGAAGAAGCTGACGTTCTCGCCATCGTCCAGCAGGTATTCGTACTTCCACTTCCACTGGTAGCCGGTCACCAGGATGTCGATTTCAGCATCCTCAGTGTCGTAAACATCAAGCAGCGTCGACGTTGCGGGCACCGCCATGCCAAGCAGGATAAGGAAGGGCACAACGGTCCAGGCAATCTCGACCTTGGTGCTCTCATGGAAGGTGGCGGGCGTGACACCGCGGGATTTGCGGTGCGCAAAGATGGAATAAAACATCACGCCGAACACCAGAACACCGATCACCACAGAGATCCAGAAAATCAGCATGTGAAGGCTAAAAATTTCAGCGCCAATCTCAGTGACACCCTGATCCATGTTCACCTGGAATCTGCGGTCGGCCTTTTCGTCAGCCCAGGCCGGACTGACTGTGCCGCTCAATAGCAGGATCACAGGAAACATTGCGAGCCAAAAAAAGCTTCTCGCCTTACGCAACATTGTGCGTCTCCTCAGTTTTGATTGTTATGAGTGCGAGATGTGTGATCAACTCGCACTGCCCCCTCCACCTGGTCGTGTAGCTCCCCAAACAGGGCTGGCTGGCAATGCCGTCTAGGCGGATGCAGGCGCGCTTGCAGGGATGACCACGGGACTGTTCCAGGTGGTGTAAATCGCGGCGCAGTATACTCGATTTGACATACGAGAGCACTAGCCTGGGGCCCGCAATTCCGCGCCATACACGGCGTCGGGCCAACCCCTGTTAAACCCTCTGGCGGCCGTGGTTGTACCAATATATGGCGTATGACAAACATTTGAACCACAAGATATGGCAGATAGCCTGGCCGGCAATTCTGTCCAACATTTCCACTCCTCTACTGGGCATCGTCGACACCGCCATCCTGGGCCACCTGGACAGCACGATCTACCTGGGTGCCGTCGCTATTGGCGCCAGTATCCTCTCTTTCATCTACTGGGGCTTCGGCTTCCTGCGCATGGGGACCACCGGGCTGGTTGCCCGTGCGGTCGGCGCCGGAGACAGTCGACGGGAAGCGCTGGTGCTGCTGCAGTCCATGGTACTGGCTGTGGGCCTGGCGATGCTGGTATTGGCCAGTCAGCACGCCTGGGTGGGCGCCGGCCTGCGCTTCATGGCGCCGGGTGCCGAGTTGGCGCCGTTGGCCGAGGAATACCTGCGCATCCGCGTATTCAGTGCGCCAGCGGTGTTGCTGACGTACGCTGTCCTGGGCTGGTTTATCGGCCACCAGAATACCCGCTGGCCGTTGCTTATTCTGGTGTTCACGAACGCCCTGAATATCCTGCTGGATGTCCTGTTCATTGTGGTGCTGGACTGGAACAGTGCCGGCGCCGCACGTGCGACCCTGGTTTCCGAGTATGCCGGCTGCGCACTGGCGTTGTGGCTGGTCAGCCGGCGCTTCCAGGGACCACCCCTGCGGGCCCTGCGCGCTGAGTTGACACGCCTGTCCGCCTACCGGGAGTTGCTGGACAGCAATCGCTTCCTGTTCATCCGCACCGTGTGCCTACTATTCAGCTTTGCGTTCTTTACTGCCATGAGCACGCGCCTGGGGGAGGCCACCCTGGCTGCCAACACCATCATGCTGAACCTGCTGCTATTGGCTGCCTACGGTCTGGACGGTTTTGCCTACGCGGCCGAGGGCCTGGCAGGCAATGCAGCCGGCGGTGGCGACCTGGACCGTTTCCGCCGTGCCGTTGGGGCCTGCTGGCGCTGGTCGCTGGTCACGGCGAGCGTGATGAGCCTGGTGTTCCTGCTGGCTGCACCCGCTCTCTATCCAGTGTTCACCAGCCATGCCGAGGTGCACAGCCTGCTCGCCGGCCACCACCTGTGGCTGGTCGCCATGCCGCTGGTGGCAGCGCCTTCATACCTGCTCGACGGGGTATTCATCGGCGCCGCCCGAACACGTTACATGATGTACGGCATGATTATTTCGCTCGGCCTGGTCTATTTGCCGTTGTGGTGGCTATTCCAGGGGCTCGGCAACCACGGCCTGTGGCTGGCATTTCTCGCTTTTAACGGCGCCCGGGGTGCCAGCCTGTACCTGTACTACCGGCGGCTGGACGACAAGGCGGGCTGGCTTGACCCCCAGACACGGGCTGTCTCTGGTTCATAAGCATTGAACGACCCAGCACGATCGCACCGGTCCTGGCCGGCTGTTCCTGTAGCAAGCTGTAGCAGCACTCGCGGCAGTGGTCAGGACTCGGAATCCGCCGGTGAGGGTGGAACTACCAGGGTGACCGCCTCGGCTTCCGCGTCGATTCGCCTTGCCGGCTGATTGACCCGGGTGCGCAATTCGCGCGGTGCCTCGGCGGGGCGCAGGTCAGAAAATCCGCAGCTCACGCACTCCCGCTGTCGGGTTTCAGAGTCCACCACCAGCTTGTCCATTTCACCACAGCGCGGGCATACGGCGCCGGCGATAAAGCGTCTGCTCATTATTGACCTCCAGTGATAGCAGTACGCAGCTCCGCCAGCACGGGACCAGTCTGCGGGCGCAGGCCGCGCCACAGATAGAATGATTCTGCCGCCTGTTCCACCAGCATGCCCAGACCATCGCTGACCGCCCAGGCCGTATGCTGGGCCGCCCAGCGCATGAACGGCGTCGGCTGCGACGCGTACATCATGTCATAACAGCAGCTCTTTTCGTTCAGCAGGGTATCCGGCAACGCCGGCAGCTCGCCCGCCAGGCTAGCGCTGGTTCCGTTGATAACCAGGTCGAAGCGACGCCCCTCGAGGCGGCGATAATCACCGGCCTCCAGCTTGCCCAGGTCGGCAAAAGCGTCGACCAGCGACAGCGCCTTCTCGGGAGTGCGGTTTACCACCAATAGTTCCGCCGGGTGTTCATTCAGCAGCGGGCCCAACACACCGCGTACGGCACCCCCGGCGCCCAGTATCGCCACCTGCCGGCCACGAATCTGCCAGCCCAGGTTTGCGACCATATCCCGTACCAGACCAATGCCGTCGGTGTTATCACCAAAAAGACTGTTATCAGCGCGGCGCGCAAGGGTGTTGACGGCTCCCGCGATCTGCGCGCGCTGGCTGAGCTCCGTGGCGTAGTCAAAGGCGTCGATCTTGAACGGCACCGTAACGTTCAGGCCACAACCCCCGGTGCTGAAAAAGGCATCAGCGGCGGCGGCAAATTCACCTTCTTTTACCAGCGCCGCCCGATACTGCAGGTGCTGGTCAGTTTGGGCGGCAAAGGCTGCGTGTATCCAGGGCGACCTGCTTTGACGGATGGGGTTGCCGAATACCGCATAGCGGTCGGTTTCGCTCATGTGCTGAGCCAGTCCCTCGGCTTGAGAAATTCCTCAGTGAGACGCGCTTCGGGAGTACCGGGCTCCGGATGGTAGTCATACTCCCAGCGTACCAGGGGGGGCAGTGACATAAGAATGGCTTCGGTACGCCCGTCCGACTGCAGCCCAAACAGGGTGCCGCGGTCGTAGACCAGGTTGAATTCCACATAGCGGCCGCGCCGGTAGAGCTGGAATTGACGCTCCGGCTCTGTAAACGCCGTCTCACGCCGGCGCTGCACAATAGGCACATAGGCTTTGAGGTAGGCGTCACCCACCGCCTGCATGAAGCCAAAGCAGGTAGCGAAGTCCCACTGGTTGAGATCGTCAAAGAACAGGCCGCCGATACCTCGCGGCTCCTGGCGGTGCTTCAGAAAAAAGTAGTCGTCGCACCACGCCTTGAAGCGCGGGTACACGTCCTCACCAAAAGGTGCGCAGGCGTCGGCCGCCACCTGGTGCCAGTGCCGGCAGTCTTCCTCATAGCCGTAGTAGGGGGTCAGGTCGAAACCGCCGCCGAACCACCAGACTGGATCTTCGCCCGGCTTTTCAGCAACGAACAACCGCACATTGGCATGGGAAGTGGGCACGTGGGGGTTCCGTGGGTGGATGACCAGGGAGACGCCCATGGCCTGGAAGCTGCGCCCCGCCAGCTCCGGCCGCTGGGCACTTGCTGAAGGTGGCAGAGAGGCTCCCGCCACGTGAGAGAAATTGACGCCGGCCTTTTCGAATACGTCGCCGTCTACCAGTACGCGACTACGACCACCGCCACCTTCCTCTCGTTCCCAGCCGTCCTCGAGGAAGCTGGCGCCGCCGTCCTCCGTCTCAAGGCCCTTACAAATGCTGTCCTGCAGCCCCAGCAGGTACTGCTTTACCGCCTCGGTGGACACTTCCGACATGGTATTCTCCCTTCAATAAATAACGGCTTTCCAGCGCTCAAAGATAACATTCAACCAGACCGGATGACGGCGTCAGTGGCAAGGTCGCGGATCGTCGAGGGGCGGGCGTTGCCACCCAGGCGGCCCGGTACCACGTCGTCGAGCTGCGCGCCGAAATAGCGCCATAGCTGAAACTGTTCGCGAGCCGGTTGTGCGCCCCCCACATTGGCGGAGGTGGACACCAGAGGTCCGCCAAACGCCAGGCACAGGGCCTGCACGGTGGGATGCGAAGACACCCGCACGGCAACCGTGTCGAACTCGCCGCACACCCAGGGCGGTACCCGCTCATGGTGTGGCACCAGCCAGGTCGTGGCGCCCGGCCACGACAGCTCCAGCTTTGACTTCGCTGTGCCGTCCAGGTCGGCCAGCAGCCAGCCGAACTGGGCCATGTCAGCCCCCACCAGAATCAGGCCTTTCTCAACCGGGCGCCGCTTCATGGCCAGCAGGTGCATTACCGCACCCTCGTTGGCCGGATCACAGCTCAAGCCCCAGACCGCTTCTGTCGGGCAGGCCACCACGCCGCCTGCGGCAAGAACGCGCACTGCCTGTGAAATCCTCAGTGATGCCATGGAAATGAACCGGTGCTGTTGGTCGTTGGCCGGCACAGTAGCCGGCGGTTCCAGTGAGGCTCGACGGCCTCGAAAAGCGCGAGAGTCTAGCATACCTTGCGGCTGTACAAGCCGCCGCGCTGCTCGATATGGCCCGCTAACTCGAGCTGCTGGAGTGCGACCAGAACCTCGTCAGCGGTACCCGACCCGGCAGCTACCAGCTCATCAACACTCACCGGGTCATATCCCAGTTTCGTCAGCGCGGCCCGGGGGTGCAGGTTGCGCGCCGCGAGCAACTCGCGATGCGCTGCGCTCAGGGAAGCGGTTTCCGTGACAATGTCGGCAACTGTCTCGGCGAGACCCGCCCCTTCCCTCAACAGCTTGTGGCAGCCGCGGCCACCGGGGTCAAAGATGGAGTGGGGCAGCGCAAACACCTCCCGGTTCTGTTCCAGGGCCAACCGCGCGGTAATCAGGGAGCCGCTGCGCAGGTTGGCTTCCGCTACCAGCACGCCCACGCTAAGGCCGCTGATGATGCGGTTGCGCTGCGGAAACTGTTGTCGGCGGGGCGCAGTGCCAGGATTGAATTCGGTGACCAGGGCGCCCGCTTCTGCAATGGCCGTGCGCAGTTCGGTGTGCCCGCGCGGATAGCAGATATCGATACCGGTTCCCAGCACGGCCAGGGTTGGGCCACCCACAGCGAGCGCAGCGCGATGGGCTGCGGCATCAATTCCCAGCGCCATTCCGCTGCAGACCGAGAAGCCCGCCTCGGCCAGTCCCGCGGCAAACAATCCGGCGGCACGGGCGCTGGCGGCACTGCAGCGGCGGCTACCCACCACGGCGTACTGGATGCGTGACAGGACGGAGGACTGGCCTGCCACATAGAGCAGGGGCGGGGGGTCGTGAATCTGGGCAAGCAGTGGCGGATAGTCGCGGTGGCCCAGCGGCACCAGCCACGCCGATTCCCGATCAAGTGAGACCAGCGCGCGGTCAACCGCCGCACGGACCGGATGTCGCGCCGCACCGGACGCCCAGCTACGCCGCGCGGAACAGGCAGCGCGGCCTGTTCCGGCGCGCAGCCAGTCGCGGTCACTCGCACCCAGAATGTCTCCCGGATTGGTGGAAAGGGTCATCACCCGCCGCAGTGATGCTGCCGGCAGGTCGGGCAGGTGGGCCAGCGTCAACCAGTGACGCAGTTCGTCGTTATTCATGGATCGTCCTTGATCCGCGCCGGGCTGAGCCGGCGGCTGGTTATTGCAGAGCGGGACCTGCGCTAAGGCGACGTAACCCTGTCGAAAACTTTCAGCGGCCGGTCGCTCTTGAGCACAATGCCATAGCTCATCTTGTCAAAGACACGGAATACCATCAGCAGGCCGGCGCGTACATCCGGAATTTGAACATTTTCGTTCGAAATTTCGTCGCGTACTACCTCTCCCCGCTGATAGATCGCCATCACATAGCCTTCTTCCATACCCTCGCGTGCACCGCGATTGACCGCCACCACATCGAGTTTGCCAATCTGGGTGATGCCGGAGTCTACAGCCAGCATAACGCCCTCGATATCGCTGGCCGGCGGACGTGGCTGGAAGGTGGCGGCAATCTCGCGAATCTCCGTGGCCAGCATGCGGTCACCATTGCGCACCTCTTCGGTGATACGGGTGACCTCGAACTGGTTGATATCTTCCTCGTGGTCCTCGCGCAGTCGGGCGCTACCGATATCCTTGGCCTCCAGACCCAGGGTCTCACCCGTCTCCGGATCCAGGAACAGGTTGCCGGCTCGATAGATGCCAAAGCCGGTTTCACCTTCGGGCAGCATGCCGCGGGCATACAGACGGTCGCCCGCACTGCTCAGCAGGTGGCGGTTGGAACCGGCGATCACGTAGGGCGCGCCCTCCAAGTCCTCTGGGGCCACGATACGGTGTCCGCTGAGCCAGGGGCCGATGTCTTCCAGAGATATGACAGGGATGGCACGATCCAGTGGATCAATGCGCATTTGTGGCGTTAGCTTGACGGTCTTGGAGGCGAGGCCGCGGCGCACCCGCAGGCGCGGTTGCCCATTCACCCACACCAGGTATATCTCGTCGCCGGGGAAGATCAGGTGCGGATTGTCGATCTGGGTGTTGATATCCCAAACCTCAGTCCAGAGCCAGGGGTCCTCCAGAAACATGCTGGCAATACCCCAGAGCGTATCGCCTTCCTTGACGAGGTAGACCTCGGGAGCGTTCTCGGCAAGCCGGATTGCATCTGCGTGAGCCGCGATGGGAAGCATACTCGCCAGCAGCAGATACCCTGTTATCAGTATCGTTTTCATCGGTTCTACCTGCATTCCTTCGCGTGTCGGCGCACGCATTATTATTTCACGTCCTGGCGCAGGTACATTGGGCATGTCCTGCACTCGCTGTATAATATAGGGCAGTGTGCTGGCGCTCAAACGACAGCGCAAGTCTATAATCCGTTAATTCGACCCCTGTCACGGCTACTACTCCTTCCTTATACATGGCGCTTTTGAATATTCTCGAGTTTCCCGATTCCCGGCTGCGTACGGTCGCCGACCCTGTCAGTGTGTTTGACGATGCACTGTCACAGTTGATCGACGACATGTTCGAGACCATGTACGAGGCACCCGGCATTGGCCTGGCCGCTACCCAGGTCGACGTGCACAAGCGGATCATCGTTATCGATGTCTCGGAAGGCCGTGATCAGCCACTGGTTTTTATCAACCCAGAGGTCGAGGTACTGGATCAGGACCTGGGTGAATACGACGAGGGCTGCCTGTCGGTCCCGGGTTTCTATGA
This sequence comes from Cellvibrionales bacterium, assembly GCA_043513815.1. Lineage (GTDB taxonomy): Bacteria > Pseudomonadota > Gammaproteobacteria > Pseudomonadales > Halieaceae > JANQIO01. The sequence continues at coordinate 112,049 of CP121313.1, forward strand.
AACCGTGCGGCGGCCCCAGCATGTGCGCGTGACTGCCCAGGATCGCAAGGGTGAGTCGTTCACCATGGAGCCGGAAGGCCTGTTGGCGGTGTGCATCCAGCATGAAATTGACCACCTCGATGGCAAACTTTTTGTAGATTATCTCTCTTCACTAAAGCGCACCCGGATTCGCAAGAAGCTGGAAAAGCAACACCGCCTGCGCGCCTGATGACAAACGGGACAAACCCATGACCGCAGAACGGATCGTTTTCGCGGGCACACCCGAATTCGCCGCGATTCACCTGCGCGGGCTGCTTGATGCAGGCCGCACACCGGTGGCCGTATATACCCAGCCAGATCGGCCCGCCGGTCGCGGCAAGAAGCTGTCGGCCAGCCCGGTCAAGGCGCTGGCCCAGTCGCAGGGCATCCCGGTTCTGCAACCACCAAGCCTGCGCGCTCCGGAAGCCCAGGCTGAGATGGCGGAATTGTCCCCGGATCTGTTGATCGTGGTGGCCTACGGGTTGATCCTGCCACCCGCGATACTGGACATGCCGGTGCACGGCTGTATCAACGTGCACGCTTCGCTGCTGCCTCGTTGGCGCGGCGCAGCACCCATCCAGCGCGCCATTGAGGCGGGTGACAGACGCACCGGAACCACCATCATGCAAATGGAGGCAGGGCTCGATACCGGTCCCATGCTCGCCACCGCCGAAGTCGAAATTGACGCGGCCACGACCGCCGCCGAACTCCACGATGCACTCGCCGCCGCTGGCACCCCGCTGCTGGTGAGGGTGCTCGACAGTCTCGGGGAATATCTGGCCGGTGCCGAGGTACAGGACGATGCGCTGGCGACCTACGCCAACAAAGTAGAAAAGGCCGAGGCAGAAATTGATTGGCAGCTGTCGGCCAGCCTGCTGGATCGCCGCATCCGCGCCTTCAATCCTTTCCCGGTATGCTGGACACATATTGCCGACCAGCGCATCAAAGTCTGGGAGGCGGCGCCTGTCAACAGCCCCGAGGCTGCGAAGCCGGGCACCATACTTGCTGCGGAAGATAATGGTCTGCTGGTAGCGTGCGGCGACGGCGCGCTACGCCTGACTCGGTTGCAGTTGCCAGGGGGGCGGGCCCTCGAGGTCGCGGAATTGCTTCGCGCCCGGCGGGAACTGCTGGCACCGGGACAGTGCTTTGGTGCAGCCAGTGGGCCCTAAGCGCAAGCCCGACACGCGGGCGGCCGCGGCGGGCGTTTTGGCGCGGGTAATCGACGCTGGTGAGTCGCTGGATGCGCCGCTGACAGAAGCCCTCGGCCAGGTAGAGGCCCGCGACCAGGGCCTGCTACAACAGCTCTGCTATGGGACCCTGCGACACTATCATCGCCTCGACGGCATTATTGCAGGTTTTCTCGACAAACCACTCAAGCGCCGCGATACCGATGTGCACGCCCTCCTGCTGATAGGGCTGCACCAGCTGCTCGACCTGCGCATTCCCGATCACGCCGCTCTGTCCACCTGCGTCGAGGCCTGCCGCAGCCTCGGTAAACCCTGGGCAACGCGGCTGGTCAACGGCGTGCTGCGTCGCTGCCTGCGCGAACGTGAGAGCCTGGAGTCAGGTCTCAGTGAGGCCCAGCGCTACAGCCACCCAGAGTGGTTGCTGCAGGCGCTTCAGCAGAGCTGGCCGCAGCACTGGCAACAACTGGTCGCAGCCAACAACGAGCATCCGCCTCTGTGCCTGCGGGTCAATAGTCGCCACGGTGAACGCGCGGACTATCTTCAGCGACTGCAGGATGCGGGCATTGAGGCCAGCGCCTGTGAGCTTCCCGCCACCGGGGTTCGCCTGGCCAGGCCTTTCGACGTCAGTGCTTTGCCCGGCTTTGAAGACGGGGATGTCAGCGTCCAGGACGAGGCCGCCCAGCTGGCCGCCGGTTTGCTCAACGCCCAACCCGGAGAGCGAGTGCTGGACGCCTGCGCCGCGCCCGGCGGCAAGGCCTGCCACGTGCTCGAGGCACAGCCGGCGCTGGCCGAGCTGGTGGCTATGGACAGTGACCCGGCGCGCCTGGCCAGGGTAGAAGACAACCTGGCCCGATTGCAGCTTGCCGCCGCGCTCATAAGCGGCGATGCGGCGGCGCCGCCACCGGAATTGGAAGCCGACAGTTTTGATCGTATCCTGGTGGATGCGCCCTGCTCGGGCAGCGGGGTTATCCGCCGCCATCCTGACATCAAGCTGTTGCGACGCGCGGAGGACATTCCTGCACTGGCGGCCCAGCAAGCGCGCATCCTCGGCGGCCTGTGGCCGCTGCTTAAGCCGGGAGGCTCGCTGCTGTATGTCACTTGCTCGGTATTACCAGCGGAGAACGCCGAAGTGGTTGCGCACTTTATTGACCGACACAGCGACGTCGCCGTGGTGGATCTGGGCAACACGTGGGGAGAGCCCGCCGGTGTCGGTCGGCAGCTGCTGAGCCAGGCGGACAGCTGGGACGGTCTTTTTTACGCTCTGCTCGAGAAAACCCACTAGGGTATTGCAGTTGGTACCCTTACATTCAGCGGCCTAATTCTTTATTGTTGGCCCAGTCAACTCGCGGGGACGCCGCGTCACTATGAAGATCATCATTCTCGGCGCAGGACAGGTTGGGGGTACGCTAGCCGAGCACCTGGCCATCGAGCAGAACGATGTTACGGTAGTCGACTCCAACGCAGAGAAACTTCGCGCTTTGCAGGACCGGCTCGACCTCCAGACCGTGACCGGACACGCTTCTCATCCCAACACCCTGTATCGCGCCGGTGCCGAGGATGCCGACATGCTGATTGCCGTCACCAATAGTGATGAGATCAACATGATGGCCTGCCAGGTCGCCTATACCCTGTTCAAGACACCCACCAAGATTTCCCGGGTGCGGTCGCCCAATTATCTCGCTCATGAAGACCTGTTCAGCAATGATCACGTCCCCGTGGATGTACTGATCGGTCCCGAGCAGCTGGTGACCAAGAGTATGAAGGAGCTGATCGCCAATCCGGGAGCCCTGCAGGTGCTGGACTTCGCCGACGGGCTTGTTCAGCTGGTGGCGGTCAAGGCTTTTTACGGGGGGCCGCTGGTGGGCCAGCAGCTCAAGGAAATTCGCAAACACATGCCAAAGGTGGATACCCGGGTCGCGGCCATTTTCCGCCGCGACCAGTCCATCATTCCCGAAGGGGACACCGTGGTCGAGGCGGATGACGAGGTGTTCTTTATCGCAGCGAAGGAGCACATACGCGCCGTCACCTCAGAGCTGCGCCGCCTGGACAAACCCTACAAGCGCATCATGATTGCCGGTGGTGGCAATATCGGCTCACGACTGGCGGAGGCGATCGACGGTGAGTACCAGGTCAAACTTATCGAACAGTCCTACAAGCGCTGCCGCGAGCTGTCGGAGAAGCTCAAGCATGTGATGGTTCTAAACGGCAACGCCTCCGACACCGAGCTGCTGGCCTCGGAGAATATTGAAAGCACGGATGTGTTCTGCGCGCTGACCAACAATGACGAAGTGAACATCATGACCGCGATGCTGGCCAAGCGCATGGGCGCGCGCAAGGTGATCACCCTCATCACCAATCCTGCCTACATCGACCTGCTACAGGGAGATGAAATTGATATCGCCCTGTCACCGCAGCAAATCACCATTGGCAGTCTGCTCACCCACGTTCGCCGCGGTGATATCTATAACGTGCATTCACTCAGACGCGGCGCGGCGGAGGCTATCGAGATGATTGCCCACGGCGACGCCCGTTCCTCCAAGGTCGTGGGGCATCGGCTGGACGAGATTGACCTGCCCGACGGCGTTACTATCGGCGCCATTGTGCGCGGCAAGGAGGTATTGATTGCCCATCGCCACATCGTGGTGGAAACGGACGACCACGTGATCCTGTTCCTGGTAGACAAGAGCAAGGTGAGCGCGGTGGAAAAGATGTTCCAGGTTGGCCTGAACTTCTTCTAGACGATGCACTTTTCCATATCTCTGCGCATTCTGGGCATCTTGCTGATGCTGTTCAGCCTGACGCTACTGGTGCCCCTGTTCCTGGCGCTCTATCTCCAGGACGACACCGTCGCCGGTTTTTCCAGCGCCCTTGGCATCACGTTCATCAGTGGCATGGCACTGTGGTTGCCCACGCGCCGCTCGCGCCAGGAACTGCGAACCCGCGACGGCTTTCTCGTGACCACCCTGTTCTGGACGGTATTGGGTTTGTTCGGCTCACTGCCTTTCGCGCTGCACGAGGCAGTGGACCTCGGCGCCACCGACGCCATCTTCGAATCGATCTCCGGCTTGACCACCACCGGTGCCACCGTCATTACCGGTATTGACGACTTACCGCGATCTCTGTTGTTTTACCGCCAGCAGCTGCAGTGGCTGGGTGGTATCGGCATTATCGTCGTCGCCGTTGCCGTACTGCCGATGCTGGGCGTCGGCGGTATGCAGCTGTACCAGGCCGAAACTCCCGGTCCCTCCAAGGACAGCAAGCTCACGCCGCGCATCACTGAGACAGCGAAAGCCCTGTTTTCCGTGTACGTGTTACTGACACTGCTGTGCGGCCTGGCCTATCGATTTGCCGGCATGAGCAGCTTCGATGCCATCTGTCACGCGTTCAGCACCGTCGCCATCGGCGGGTTCTCAACCCATGACGCCAGCATGGGTTTCTACGACAATCCGGCCATTACCCTGGTGTGCTGCCTGTTCATGTATGTGTCAGCCATCAACTTCGGCTTGCACTTCACCGCCTGGCGGCGACGTGGCCTGGGTCCGTACTTGAACGACTCGGAGACCGTTTTCTTCAGCAGCGTGCTGATGATCTGCATTGTCATCACCTGCCTGGTGCTACTGGTGACCGGAACCTTCGAGCCCGGGCAGGGAATTTTGCACGGCCTGTTCCAGGCCGTCTCGATTACCACAACAACCGGCTTCAACACCTCGGACTACGCCCAGTGGCCCAGTTTTCTGCCGCTGATGCTGCTGGTGTTTGCTTTCATGGGCGGCTGCGCTGGCTCCACGGGCGGCGGCATCAAGGCCATGCGCCTGATGCTGATCAGCAAGCAGGGGGTGCGTGAGTTGAAGCAACTGGTCCACCCCAACGCGGTCATTCCGCTAAAGGTCGGCCGCCGCCGGGTCGAAGCCAAGGTCGTCAGCGCCGTGTGGAGTTTCCTGGCGGTCTACCTGGTCGCCTTTGTAATATTGATGATTGCGCTGGTGGCCACCGGGCTGGACTTTGAAACCGCATTTTCTGCCGTGGCCGCATCGCTCAATAATCTTGGACCCGGGCTCGGAGCCGTGGCCTATCATTACGGTGACATCAACGACGTGGCAAAGTGGCTGCTGTGTGGCGCGATGTTGTTGGGACGGCTGGAAGTCTTCACAGTGCTGGTGCTGTTTACGCCGGCCTTCTGGCGGCGCTGATTTAACGCTACACCCGCTCAATGCCCTGCACCTGCTAAGAGGACACCCCTATGCGAACCCTGGCTCTGCTACTGCTACTGTCCACTGCCTTCTACGCACAGGCTGATAGTGAGAACCGCCATATTCAGGTCAGCGGTGACGGCTGGGTCACCGCGGTACCTGACATTCTGACCGTAACGCTGACCCTGCAGGCCAATGGCCAGGATGTCGAGAAGTTACAAATGACGGTGGAGAAAACCGCCCAACAGGTCACGGCCGCAGCGCTCGAACAGGGTATCGCGGAAGGTGACATAGACAGCTCTCGGGCCAGCGTTCGCCCGCAATACGAGTGGAATGACGGCAAAAGGATTTATCGGGGCCAGACCGTACAGCGGGACATCAGCCTGACCCTCCGCGAGCTGGACCGCTACGGCGCCTTGCTGCAGGCGCTTTCGCGGCTGGATATTTATTCGCTGGGACAACCACAGCCGCGCCATAGCCGGCTGGCAGCGCTGCGGCTGGATGCCATCGATGCCGCCCTGGCCGACGCGGAAGCCAAGGCAGAGAGAATGGCCGGCACGCTCGATGTCAAACTCGGCAAGGTGATCAGCGCCCTGGAGCAGTCGGCATCCGGGGGGGCAATGCCCCCACCACGCGCGATGGCCATGGCCATGGACTCCTCCGCTGCGCCCGAGGTCCAGTTCGGCAAACAGCGCATCAGCGCGACTGTGCTGGTTCGCTACGCGATCGACTAGCCGCCACCTCTCGGTGAAACGAGGAATTCCTGGCAATAGCTTGTGTGCTCAGTGGAATTTCCCGACCAGGCCCATAACCATTTTGAACGCTAGTTAAGGCTTTTTTGCGCGCCCAGCGCCGAATCGGTGAGAGTTGGTGGCTACCGGCGACTACGCCGGGCCAGTTCGTAGGCCGCCTGGATTTCTTGGGCTTTCTCGGTAGCCACCTTCATCATTGAATCAGGCACGCCCCGCGCTGCCAGCTTGTCGGGATGGTGTTCGCTCATCAGCTTGCGATAGGCGCGTTTGAGTTCTGCATCGCTGCAGTCCGGCGACACACCCAACGCCCGGTAGGCGTCGGCCAATGCGTCGGCCGGGGCCGGACCACCAGCCGCTGCATAGTCGTGAAAATGGCTCTGCGCTTCCACTCTTCCCAATAGTTGTTCGAATTCTGTTGCGCTGTAGCCCAGGCCGGTCGCAATTTCGGCCAGTTTTTGCCGCTCGGAATCAGCGATTGTTCCGTCTGCCATGGCCATGGCCACCAGGAAGACCAACAGGGTTTGGGCGACCTGGCGTGGTCCGGGGCAGTCCTGCCTGAACCGGGAAACCGTAGCTGCAATTGCAAAGTCCGCTGCGGTGCCCTCCTTGAAGCGAACAATGGCGGCCTCGCGCTGGTCGCCGGTAATACCCAGTTGCTGCATGAGGGTCTCCGCCTGGGCGATTTCCTCTTCACTGACACGCCCGTCGGCCTTGGCGATGGCACCCATCAACTGGAAGCTGCAATCGAAAAAGCTCTGCCGGGCCCGGGCCAGTGCTTCTGGACTACCGAGACCGAGGGTGCGGGCCAGGCCGCGGTCAAATACATGGCCCGCCAACACACCGAGAGCCAGCCCCGGGAGGCCGCCAACCAACATGCCCATAAGGCCGCCAAGAAGTTTTCCAATCATCGTGAGCAAATCCAGAAAAGCCAGAAGCGGCGCGTTCGTCGCGCCTGCAGACTATGTATAATATGCCGCTTTTTCACGAACAGGCCCAGCGGTGAGCACCTCAAACTCCCATCCAGAGACTTTTCAGGACCTTATACTTGCCCTGCAGCAATTCTGGTCCTCAAAAGGTTGCGTCATTCTCCAGCCACTCGACCTCGAAGTTGGCGCGGGCACCTTCCACCCTGCGACTTTCCTGCGGGCGATTGGCCCGGAAACCTGGAATGGCGCTTATGTTCAGCCGTGCCGGCGGCCCGGCGATGGCCGCTATGGGGAAAACCCCAACCGGCTCCAGCACTACTATCAGTTCCAGGTGCTGTTGAAGCCTTCACCGCCGGACATCATGGACCTGTATGTGGACTCTCTGCGTTTCCTGGGGGTGGACACTTCAGTTCACGACATCCGCTTTGTCGAAGACAACTGGGAGTCTCCGACGCTAGGAGCCTGGGGCCTGGGTTGGGAGGTGTGGCTCAATGGCATGGAGGTCACGCAATTTACCTATTTCCAGCAGGTGGGCGGGCTGGAGTGTTTCCCGGTTAGCGGTGAGATCACCTACGGCCTGGAGCGCATCGCCATGTACCTGCAGGGCGTGGACAGTATCTATGACCTGGTGTGGACGGTAGGCCCCGAGGGCCCTGTCACCTACGGCGACGTCTTCCACCAGAACGAGGTGGAGATGTCGCGCTTCAACTTCGAGGAAGCAGATGTCAGTGAGTTGTTGCACCAGTTCGATTTCTACGAGCAGCAGAGCCAGAAACTAATCGAACAATCGCTGCCACTGCCAGCCTACGAGATGGTCATGAAAGCCTCACACACCTTTAACCTTCTGGATGCCCGCAAGGCCATCTCTGTTACCGAGCGGCAGCGCTTCATCCTGCGAGTGCGCAGCCTGGCGCGAGGCGTCGCCCAGGCCTATCTGGACGCGCGCCGGGCGCTTGGCTTTCCACTGGCGCCAGAGGAGCTGCGGGCCAGCGCGCTGGCGGAGGCCGCGTCGTGAGTCGTGAAACCCTGCTGATCGAACTGGGCACAGAAGAGCTGCCACCCCGCGCCCTGCGGGCACTGTCTGAGGCATTTTCCGAGAGTATTCTCGCCGGGCTGGGCCATCACCGGCTGGCCCATGGAAGCCACAGAAGCTTTGCCAGCCCGCGCCGGCTGGCGGTACTGATAGAAGACGTTGCGCTTAAGGCCGAAGACGAGCAGGTCGAGGCCCTCGGTCCCCCCGCTGACAAGGCGAAGCAGGCTGACGGCAGCTGGTCACCGGCGGCGGCGGGTTTCGCGCGCAAGCAGGGCCTCGCGCCAGAACAGCTGGAAATCGTCGACACCGACAAGGGGCCGCGGCTGTGCGCCCGTCGGGTTGCTGTTGGCGAGACAGCAGCCAATGCACTACCGGACATTCTGGCAACGGCGGTCCGCGAACTGCCTATTCCCAAGCGCATGCGCTGGGGTGCCTCGCGCAGCGAGTTTGTGCGCCCGGCGCATTGGCTTGTGGTAATGCTCGGCGATTCGGTAGTGAACTGCGAGCTGCTCGATCAAAACGCCGGCCGGACCACTTACGGGCACCGCTTCCACGCCCCGGATGCCATCGTTCTCGATCATGCCTCCGACTACGAGGAAAAGCTCAAGGCCGCCTGCGTTGTGGCAGATCTCGACGCACGGCGCGCACTGATCGAAACACAGGTCAGCAACGTTGCCAATGAGCTGGGCGCCCACGCTCAGGTTGAAGAGTCCCTGCTCGAAGAAGTGACGGCGCTGGTAGAGTGGCCCGTGGCACTGTCTGGCAGCTTTGAACAGCGCTATTTGTCGGTGCCCCAGGAAGCCCTGGTGTCCTCCATGCAGGAGCACCAGAAGTACTTCCCGGTGGTCGATGGTGAGGGCACATTGCTGCCCCACTTTATTTTTGTCAGTAATATTGAAAGCCGGGACCCGGCCCAGGTCATCGACGGCAACGAGCGGGTCATTCGGCCCCGATTGGCGGACGCCGAATTCTTCTACAGTAGCGACCGGAAGCAAAGCCTGGCGTCGCGGGTAGAGGCCCTGAAGAGTATCGTTTTCCAGCAAAAGCTGGGCACCCTGCACGACAAAACCGAGCGGCTGCAGTCCCTGGCGCGAGTCCTGGCCGTGCCGGTCGGGGCCGACCCGGAGCACGCCGCCCGTGCCGCGCTGCTCAGCAAGGCCGATTTGCTCACCCAACTGGTCGGTGAATTTTCGGACCTGCAGGGCATTGCTGGCCGCTACTACGCCCAGCAGGATGGAGAGCCCACGGAAATTGCCGATGCCCTGCAACAGCAGTACTGGCCCGCCTATTCCGGCGACCAGCTGCCGGTGGCCCCGGTAGCTACCTGCCTGGCGCTGGCGGACCGGCTCGACACGCTGGTGGGCATTTTCGGCATCGGCCAGGCGCCTACCGGCTCCAAGGATCCCTTTGCCCTGCGCCGGGCAGCCCTGGGTGTACTGCGGATACTGGTGGAGAAAGAACTGCCCATCGATCTGCGTGATGCGCTGGGCTGGGCCGCCGGTAACTTCCCGGCAGGCACCCTGCAGGAAGGCTGTGTCGCGGAAGTGACCCGGTATATGCTGGAGCGGCTGCGCGCCTGGTATGAGGATGCTGGCATCCCGGTTGAGGTATTCAAGGCGGTTGATGCCCGTGGCGTTTCGTCACCGCTGGATTTCGATCACCGGGTGCGGGCAGTTGATGCCTTCAGGCGCCTCCCGGAAGCCGCCGCCCTGGCTGCCGCCAACAAGCGAGTCTCCAACATTCTCAGTAAGCAGGGCGCGGATGGCCAAGCGCTCGAGGTAAGCAAAGACTTACTTACCGAGCCCGCTGAACAGGCTCTTGCAACCGCCCTCGCCGACTGCCAACCAGGCTTCGACGAGCATATGGCCGCCGGCGCCTATGCTGAAGCGCTGGCGGCGCTGGCCAGCCTGCAGACACCGGTGGACAGGTTTTTTGATGACGTGATGGTCATGGCCGACGATGAAGCGGTCCGCAATAACCGACTGGGCCTGTTGAGCACCTTGCGGTCTCAATTCATGCAGGTGGCAGATATTTCCCAGCTGGCCAGCTCGCGCTAATTCACGCACGCTATGCTGCCGGGCCTAGACATCCAGGTTGGCCACCGACAGCGCGTTGTTCTCGATAAAGTCGCGGCGCGGCTCAACCTGGTCACCCATTAACGTGGTGAAGATCTGGTCGGCGGCAATAGCGTCTTCGATGGTCACTTTCAACATGCGCCGGCTTTCCGGGTCCATAGTGGTTTCCCACAGTTGGTCGGGGTTCATTTCACCCAGACCCTTGTAGCGCTGAATGTTGTAGCCTTTTGCAGCTTCAGCCATCAGCCAGTCAAACACGGCATAGAAACTCTGGGTTTCAAAACGCTTTTCTCCGCGTTGAATATAGCCGTCTTCCTCAATCAAGCCATCAAGCTTTTCGCCCAGGTCGCAGAGCCGTCGGTATTCACCCGAACCAAAGAACTCGTGATGATATTCGGTTTCTGATTCCACGCCGTGGGACAACAGCTTGACCACCGGATAGTAAATTTTGCGTTCGGTGTCCTGCCGCACAAAGCAGGTGTACACCTTGCCATCCATGACCGAGTCATCCAGCTGGCCCTGCAGGGCGTTGGCCCATTCGCTGACCTGGCTTTCGTTTTCGAGCTGCTCCTGGGCCAGGCGCGGCAGCTTGAGCATGGCCCACAGCACGTCGGCCGAGTAAAGGCGGCTCAATCGATCCACCGTCTTACAGACAGCACGGTAGTCGTTCACCAGTGTTTCCAGGGCCTCTCCGGTTACCGGCGGTACGTCGATGCTGGTATACAGAGCTGCATCCTCCAGAGCGGACTGTGTCAGGTAGTCGTTCAGTGCGACGTCGTCCTTCAGGTACTGATGCTGCTTGCCCTTGGCAATCTTGTACAGCGGCGGCTGAGCGATAAATATGTGGCCCCGCTCAACCAGCTCGGGCATCTGTCTGAAGAAGAAGGTCAGCAACAGCGTCCGTATGTGTGAGCCGTCAACATCAGCGTCTGTCATGATAATGATGCTGTGATAGCGGAGCTTGTCCGGATCAAACTCGTCCTTGCCGATGCCACAGCCCAATGCCGTGACAATGGTGCCCACTTCAGCGGAGGACAGCATTTTGTCAAAGCGCGCTTTTTCAACATTGAGAATCTTGCCCTTAAGCGGCAGGATCGCCTGGGTCCGGCGGTCGCGCCCCTGTTTCGCTGAGCCACCGGCGGAATCACCCTCCACCAGGTAAATCTCCGACAACGCCGGGTCCTTCTCCTGGCAATCGGCGAGCTTTCCTGGCAGGCCGGCTATATCGAGGGCACCTTTACGTCGGGTCATTTCCCGGGCCTTGCGCGCCGCTTCCCGCGCCCGCGCAGCGTCCAGCATCTTGCCCACGACAGCCTTGGCTTCCTGGGGGTTTTCGAGCAGGTAGTCAGCGAAGTGTTTATTCATGGCCTGCTCGACGGCAGTTTTCACTTCAGAGGAGACGAGTTTGTCCTTGGTCTGGGATGAAAACTTGGGATCCGGGACTTTGACCGAAATGATCGCCGTCAGCCCTTCCCGCGCGTCATCACCGGTGGTCGACACCTTGGCATTGCGGGCCAGGCTTTCCTTCTCGATGTAGTTGTTGAGGTTGCGGGTCAATGCGGCCCGGAAGCCGGCCAGGTGCGTCCCGCCGTCGCGTTGGGGGATATTGTTGGTGTAGCAAAAGATGTTTTCCTGGAAGGTATCGTTCCACTGCAGTGCAACCTCAACACCAATACCGTCTTCCTGGGTTACATCAAAGTGGAACGCCTTGGCGATAGAGGTCTTGTTCTGGTTAAGAAAGTCAACGAATGCTCTTAGCCCGCCGTCGTAACAGTAGTCTTCCTTTTGACCGCTGCGCTCATCCACCAGCTGGATAAACACCCCGGAATTGAGGAACGCCAGCTCTCGCAAACGCTTTGCGAGGTAATCAAAGTGAAATTCGATGTTGGTGAATGTCTCGGCGCTGGGCTTGAAGCGCACTTCAGTGCCTGATGCATCAGTCTCACCCACCATCGCCAACGGTGCATCAGGGACGCCGTGAGTGTAGATCTGTTCGTACATCTTGCCGTCCCGGCGGATCGTGAGAATCAGCTTTTCAGACAAGGCGTTTACCACTGAAACACCTACCCCGTGCAAACCACCTGAAACTTTGTATGAGTTATCGTCAAATTTTCCGCCGGCGTGCAGCACGGTCATAATGACCTCAGCAGCGGATACGCCTTCTTCGTGTTCTTCGGTCGGAATACCGCGGCCGTCGTCACTGACAGACACCGACTCATCTGGATGGATAACGACCATCACCTTACTGCAGTGCCCGGCCAGAGCCTCATCAATGGAGTTGTCCACCAGCTCGAAAACCATGTGATGCAGGCCGGTGCCATCGTCTGTATCGCCGATGTACATTCCAGGGCGCTTGCGGACAGCATCCAGACCCTTAAGGACCTTGATACTGGAGGAATCGTATAGCTGCTCTTCGCTCATAGTTTGCTCTTGTCCTAACAAATATCGAAGCGACAACCTTGGGATTGCCGATTCATAAATAATCTCACTGCTCTGGCGATCGCAGAGTTTCCGTCATGGAAAGCTACTGCAATGCCGGCGCCTGCCACTATGCCTTGAGCGTCAGCCAGCCTCTCGCTGGAGGACGCCGTGTTCCACGTGGAACATAGCCTGACTACTGCCACCATTAGCCGAACCCCAGATAGACTCCACGTCTTTGCGCTGAATACAGGTAACAAACTGCTGTACTTGCATTTCGCCCAGCATCCCGGCCACCTGCCGGCAGTGTTCAATATCGAGTTCAGCCGTCAAATCGTCAACCAAATACAAGCAAGGCGCGTGGCCCGCAGCCCTAAGCACTTCTCCCTGGGCCAGTTTCAGCGCACAAACCACCAGCTTTAACTGACCTCGGGACAGGTTGTCCGCTGCCGGTTTGTCTTCAAAGAGAATGCGGATATCGGCTCGCTGTGGACCCACATGGGTATAGCCCTGATCAATATCCGCAGACTCTGACCGTAACAGCGCCTCTAATAGCCCACTGTCTTTGTTCCAGCCTCGGCGATAACGTAGTTGCACCGTGGACAAACGTGGGGACAACTTCTGCAAGCAATCCCGAAATATCGGTTCCAGTCGCCTCAGGTAATCGGAACGCCCAGAGTCGATCCGCTCGCCGGCCAGCGCCAGCTGCTCATCCCAGGGTTGCAACAAAACACGGGAGATTTTACCACGGCGCAGCAGACTATTGCGCTGTTTGATTGCCTTCTGAAAGTGCTGCCAGGTCTGCAGGAATTGATGTTCCACGTGGAACACACCCCAGTCCAGAAACTGCCGCCGGTGTAGCGGCCCGCCTGTGAGAACACCAAAGCTGTCTGAGTGAATTAACTGCATTGGAAGAAGCTGCGCCAATTCAGCCCTGGATTTGACCGAAGCACCGCCAATCCTGGCCTCGAATTGGCCACTGCGCTGCCGCTGGACGCCGAGGGAAACCGAGTTGCCTGCCGCGGTTTCTGCTTCACCGTACACCGTGCAACTCGCCTGACCGTGAGAAATTACAGACTTTATCTGCGCGCTTCGGAACGATTTCGCCAGACCCAACAGATAGACGGCCTCCAGCAGGCTCGTTTTGCCGCTTCCATTGACGCCATAAAAGACATTCACCCTGCCGAGTTCTTTAATACTCTGCTGGGCAAGATTACGAACCCCCTGGACATCCAGGCGAGTGAGGGACACTGCTCGGCCGGCCTATAGCCTCATGGGCATGACGACATAAAGTGAGTCACCATCCTCTGGTTCCTCCAACAGGGCGCTACTATTGGGATCCGCCAGTGACAACTTAACCTTGTCGGTGTTCAGCACGCCGAGGACATCGAGCAGGTAACTGACATTAAAGCCAATCTCCAGGCCCTCGCCACTATAGTCGACCGTGACAGTCTCCTCCGCTTCTTCCTGTTCGGGGTTGTTGGCGACGATCTCCATGGCCCCGGCCCCCAGGGTTAGTCTGACACCACGATATTTCTCGTTGGAAAGAATTGCGGTGCGTGTGAAGGCCTGGCGCAATTCTTCCCGGTCCCCAATGACGATTTTATCGGCATTGCGTGGCAGCACCCGCTCGTAGTCCGGGAACTTGCCGTCCACCAACTTGGAAGTGAAAGTAAAGTCGTCCGTGGTCGCCCTGATGTGGTTGTTACCAATGACCACCGCGACTTCGGCGCCATCATCCTGTAACAGCCGGGCCAGCTCCAGTACCCCTTTGCGCGGCAAGATCACCTGCTTGCTCTCTTCTACTGGCAATTCTGCCTCCAGCGCACACATTGCCAACCGGTGTCCATCGGTTGCGACCACGCGCAGCCCCTTGCCATGGAGCTCCCACAACATACCGTTCAGGTAATAGCGAACGTCCTGCTGCGCCATTGCGAATGCCGTTCGGTCGATCAGCCGCCTGAGTTGGCCTTGCAACAGTGACACCTTGTGCGTTCCTATGCTGTCTTCCACATTCGGAAAATCCCTGGCTGGGAGCGTAGACAGCGTAAAACGACTGCGTCCGGATCGCACCGTCACCTTCCCATCTTCCACGGCAAACTCGATCTCGCACCCTTCTGGCAAGGACTTGCAGATATCAACCAACTTCCGGGCGGGGACCGTGATTTCTCCCTTATCACTGCTGGCCTGCGCCAGCTTGACACGCCCGACCAGCTCAACTTCAAGGTCGGTCCCGGTCAATGACAACCACTCCCCATCGAGTACCAACAGCACGTTGGCCAGAATAGGTAAGGTCTGGCGGCGCTCAACAACGCCAGCGACCAGGTTGAGGGGCTTCAACAAGGCGTCCCTTGAAATGGAGAACTTCATCTAACGGCTTCCTATCTGGATGATACTTTGGTGGGCGTGGCTCAAGTGGTCAATGAGCGCAGCAGGTTCTTATAGTCTTCGCGGATATCAGAATCCGTCTCTCGCAACTCGCGAATCTTTCGGCAGGCGTGCAGCACCGTAGTATGGTCCCGACCGCCGAAGCTGTCGCCAATTTCTGGCAAACTGTGATTCGTCAGCTCCTTGGCAAGGGCCATGGCCACCTGCCGTGGCCTGGCGACGGAACGGCTTCGTCGCTTGGACATCAGATCGGACACCTTGATCTTGTAATACTCGGCCACTGTGCGCTGTATATTATCAAGGCTCACCTGTTTATCCTGCAACGCCAGCAGATCCTTGAGGCTGTCCTTGATCAGCTCCACGTCGATTGTACGTGAAGTGAAGTGAGCGCTCGCTATCACGCGCTTGAGGGCGCCTTCAAGTTCTCGAACGTTGGACCGTATTCGCTGGGCGATAAAAAAGGCCGCTTCCGGTGGCAATTCTATACGCGCCTGTGTGGCCTTTTTCATAAGAATGGCCACGCGCGTCTCAAGCTCCGGAGGCTCTACAGCAACAGTAAGACCCCAGCCAAAACGGGATTTAAGACGCTCCTCCAGCCCATCAATCTCCTTGGGGTAGCGGTCACAGGTAAGAATCATCTGTTGACCACCCTCCAGCAGCGCATTGAATGTGTGGAAAAACTCTTCCTGGGAGCGCTCCTTGCCGGCAAAGAACTGGATGTCGTCAATCAACAACGCATCAACCGAGCGGTAGTAACGCTTGAAATCGTTTATCGCATTCAGCTGCAGTGCTTTGACCATGTCAGCAACAAACCGCTCCGAGTGTAGATAAACCACCTTCGCCTCTGGATTGCGACGTAGCAGGGCATTACCCACCGCGTGCATCAGGTGGGTTTTACCAAGACCGACTCCGCCGTAGAGAAACAGTGGGTTGTAGGATCCGCCCGGGTTTTCCGCTACCTGCCCGGCAGCCGCCAGCGCCAGCTGATTGGATTTACCCTCTACAAAGTTGTCAAACGTGTAGTGATCGACCAGGTAGTTCTGATGTCGGATGGCGCCTTCGACTTCCACCTGTCGACCGGTGCTAACGGCGGCGCGAACAGCGGAAATTTGCGCAGCGGCCTTGCCGGCGCCCTGCTCCGCAGTTTCCTGCCGACTGGCGACATCCGCTGCTAAGGATCGCCCTCGAGCCTGCCCTGCCTGCAATGCAGTCCGCCCGGGACTAACGGCAGTGGCACTTTCCTGCACTGCGCCATTACGTCGCTGTGGTGCGCCGATCTCCAGCACTACCCGACAATCTTCATCCCTTGAGAGCTGGGATACCAGCTCATTGATCCGCTCCAGGAACTTGTCCATTACCCATTCCTTGACGAACCGGTTCGGAGCGTAAAGGCACAGGTCCCCGGCATCTCGTGTGTGCAGGTCCTCGGCCTTCAATGGTCTGATCCACGTATTGAACTGTTGGGATGGCAGCTCCTCCTGTAGGCAACTGACGCATTTCTCCCATACCGGACTTGGCAATGTGAACCCCTTTTTTAGTTATATGCCGGGCCTATTTCGGCCCGGTGTGTTTGCAACAACGCCTTGAAAGCCCCGTAGCCCTGGGACACGCGTCTGGAGGCGCTTGTTCTTTTTCCTGTTATCGTCAAAGCGACGGCATCGCGGGACAACCGGGATCATCAATCTATGTGATGATTCCCGGGCCAGTCTGCAGCGCAGCCTTCGAGTTCTATGAAACCCTCGGTGCAACCATCGCATCTGGCAATTCCGGTGGAACTGGCAGTACCCTGGCTACCCACTGCGACCGGTGTTATTGGTTTTGCCCGCCGAGTGGGTGCATTCTAGCCGCGTCTTGAATAGTTATCCACACCTTAAAAAAACGCCTAAAACACTATTTTATCTTTATATATCAATTACTTAAAATTCACTTAACGCTGTCAATACGGTGCAGGAAAAATATTTTTTTCCTGTTGTTAAGTTGTGGATAACTTGTTGCGAGGCCGTCCAAAACTTGTTTATCCCATCATAAAGTGCAAGCAATTCAGACGCTTGCGCAATAGCAAACGACGCAAACCTCTACTCTGCGCCGGTTGCCGCAGTGCACACGATCCACCTGTCAGGACCACCACCCAACCGCTCCATAGCGTTCAGTGCTGGCTTAGGACACCTTCCCCGCAGGTAGCGCCTGATCGATGCTATATCATTGATTTTCTGATTGAATCTGCGGCGTGCTTTCACTAGAATACACGCCCTTTTGCGCGGCCGTCCGGAGACCAAGTCTTCCTTCGAACCGCTAACACCGTTATCAAGCAGGACACTCGTCATGAAAAGAACATTTCAGCCCAGCGTATTGAAACGCAAGCGCACACACGGCTTCCGCTCGCGCATGGCCACCAAGGGCGGCCGTCACGTATTGAATCGTCGCCGCGCCAAGGGTCGCAAGCGCCTCGCCGCCTGATGCCTGGTTTTGGCAGCAGCGCACGATCACTCCTTCCCCCGCAAGGACCGTTTGCTTGATGCTGCCGCGTACGGCCGCGTTTTTGACGCGGCCGATATTCGCGCTTCAAGTAAATATCTGGTCTTCCTCGCCACCGGCAATTCGCTAGACCACCACCGCCTCGGCGTAATCGTCGCCAAGAAAAACGTCAAACTTGCTGCACAGCGCAATCGTTTCAAACGCATTGTCAGGGAAATGTTTCGCACGCGGCCAGCGGACCCAAAAGGCCTCGATGTCGTTGTCATGGCGCGCAGGGGTGTAGAGACGCTGGACAACAACACGCTTTCAACTATAGTGCGCGAGCAGTGGCAGAAGCTGATCGACAACCGGGATAGAACGGAGAACACGACAGCAGGATGAGCAAGTCGAGTCATGCAACAACCCGGGCCTCCGCGGGCAATTGGCACATGCTACCCGCCCGCCTGCTGATTGCCCTGATCAAACTCTATCGCCTCATCCTGAGTCCGTGGATCGGCAATCAATGCCGCTTTTACCCAAGCTGCTCTCACTATGCGGAGCAGGCCATAACAACACACGGTGCCCTGCGAGGCGCCTGGATGACACTGCGACGACTGATTAGATGTCATCCCTGGCATGAAGGCGGCTGCGATCCGGTGCCCCCTTCCAACACACCTTCCTGAAGAATCAATTATGGATGTCATTCGATCACTGTTGATTGGCGTTATCGCCGTGCTGTCTTTCATGCTGCTGACCGAATGGGTCAGCTTCAAGGAAGCGCGGGTTCCCGCGGCTCCCCCGCCCAGCGTTTCAAACCAGCCAATTGCCGACATGGAGCTGCCGGCAACACCGGATAACACCGCCGCAGAAGACATACCGGTTGTGAATTCCCCCGCCCCCGCCGTGACCCCTGAGCTGGTTGCCAAACAAACCATTACCGTCAGTACCGACATCTTGCAGCTGCAAATCGACCTGGCCGGCGGCGATATTACGGAAGTCGCCCTGTTTGACTTCCCCGCCCGTATCGAAAACCCGGATGTACCTTTTCTACTGTTGGAAGACAACCAGCGCCGCAGTTACATCGCCCAGAGTGGTTTGATCGGCGAACAGGGCATAGACTCCGGTGGCCGGGCCCGGTTCCAGGCGGAAGCCCCCAAGTTCGTGCTGGCAGAAGGCGCTGACGAGCTGGTCGTGGACCTGCGCGCCATCACTGATGACGATATTGATATCACCAAGCGCTTTACCTTCACGCGGGGTGATTATCTCGTACGGGTCGAATACCTCATCAGCAACAATTCCACTGAGCGATGGCAGGCGAACCTTTTCGGTCAGATAAAGCGCGACAGCAGCGGGGACCCATCAGAAGAACTCTCCAGTGGTATGGGCATGGTGCCGTTTCTCGGCGCAGCGACCACGCTGCCCGATGAGCGTTTTGCCAAGTACGACTTTGAAGATATGCAGGAAAAGCCGCTCAAGGAAAAAGTGGCCGGCGGCTGGATTGCGATGATCCAGCACTATTTCCTCAGTGCCTGGATACCAGACGCCAACCAGACTCATAACTACAGCACGCGCGCCACCACCAGCGGTTTCAATATCGCCGGCTTTGTATCCCCGGCGATAACGGTTGACCCCGGACAACAGGGCCGCGTTGCCGCAGAATTCTACGCCGGTCCAAAGGATCAGTACCGGCTTGCAGAAATATCCGAGTATCTCGACCTCAGCGTTGACTACGGTTGGCTGTGGTGGATCGCGCAACCACTTTTCTGGTTGCTGATCCAGATCTTCGACGTCGTCAACAATTGGGGCGTCGCCATTATCCTGCTCACCGTCTTGATCAAGGCTGCTTTCTTCAAATTCTCTGCTATCAGCTATCGGTCCATGGCCAACATGCGCCGCGTTCAACCGCAGTTGCAGTCAATCCGGGAACGCTACTCGGAAGACAAACAGAAACAGTCACAGGAGATGATGAACCTGTACCGCAAGGAGAAGATCAACCCGCTTGCCGGCTGCTTGCCAATCCTTGTGCAAATGCCGGTATTCATCGCCCTTTACTGGGTACTGATGGAGAGTGTTGAATTGCGGCAGGCCCCGTTTATCGGCTGGATACAGGATCTCTCGGTGATGGATCCATACTTCATTCTGCCGTTGATAATGGGCGCCAGCATGTGGTTCCAGCAGAAGCTGGCGCCACCGCCGCCTGACCCGATGCAGGCCAAGATCATGCAGTGGATGCCTATCGTTTTCACATTCTTCTTCCTGTGGTTCCCGGCCGGTCTGGTGCTGTATTGGGTTACCAATAACCTGCTATCCATTGCCCAGCAGTGGTATATCACCCGGCAGATCGAACGAGCCGGCAGTAACGCCTGAAGCGGTGGACAGGGCAATGAATTCCGCCCTCGAACAGGACACCATCGCCGCTGTGGCGACCGCGCCGGGCCAGGGTGGCATTGGCATTGTGCGCCTGTCCGGCAGCAACGCCCTTGCCATTGGCAGCGCGCTTTGCCAATGCAGCTTTGAACCGCGTAACGCTCACTATTGCCGATTTATGGATGCCGGCGGCAACACCCTGGACAGTGGTATCGCTCTTTACTTTCCCGCCCCCCATTCATTCACCGGTGAAGAGGTCATGGAGTTCCAGGGCCATGGCGGCACCGCGGTCATGGATCTGCTACTGGCTCGCTGTTGCGAGCTGGGAGCCCGGCTTGCGATGCCGGGTGAATTCAGTCAACGAGCATTTCTGAACGACAAGATGGATCTCGCCCAGGCTGAAGCCGTGGCAGACCTGATCAATGCCACCACCGAGGCAGGTGTTCGCAGCGCCAATCGTTCGCTAGCGGGTGAATTTTCCCGCCGCATTAATACACTGATGGAGCTGGTGGTGGCACTGCGTGTCTACGTTGAAGCCGCCATCGATTTTCCTGAAGAAGAGATCGACTTCCTTGCGGAAGGTCAGGTGGCCGAACGCCTGACGGACATCCATACCCAGCTTCAATCAGTGACGGACAGCGCCCGCCAGGGAAGACTGCTACGCGACGGCATGAAGCTGGTGATTGCCGGGCGACCCAATGCCGGCAAGTCCAGCCTTTTAAACGCTCTGAGCGGGGAAGAGTCCGCGATCGTCACCCCGATAGAAGGCACAACCCGGGACGTGCTCAGAGAACATATCCAGATCGATGGCATGCCATTGCACGTGGTCGATACTGCAGGCCTGAGAAGCAGCGACAACCTGGTGGAGAAAGAGGGGATCAAACGCGCCTGGCAGGAAATGTCCAGCGCGGACCAAGTACTGCTGGTTGTTGATGGCAGCGATCCCGAAGCCGCTACCGCCGATACCGACACGCTATGGCCGGAACTCCATGGCAAGCTCGCGGATGACGTACCCGTCACTATTGTTCAAAACAAGTGTGACCTGACCAACACTGCGCCAGCCAGTTCCGACAGCAAAGATACCACCGTGATCAATCTTTCTGCGAAAACCGGCGCGGGCATGCACCTGCTTCGGGACCACCTGAAGAAGAGCATGGGCTTTGATGCCGATGAAGCGCACGGCTTCATCGCCCGCCGGCGTCATATCGATGCACTGCAAAGGGCAGCTTCCTGCCTCGACGACGCTCATACCCAGGTTGAAAACGGGTCCGGCGAACTGCTGGCCGAGGATCTCAAACGCTGCCACCGCGCGCTGGGAGAAATCACCGGCGTCATGAGTGCCGATGCCCTGCTGGGAGAAATCTTTTCCAGTTTCTGTATTGGCAAGTAACCCACAGGCCCTGGACGTTTCATCCACAGGCTACCCAGACGATTCCAGCATAGTTATCAGCTTATGCACTTGATCGGTTTGGGATGCGACGAACTCCAACAAAAAGCTGTGGGTGGATGCTGTATCAAGCCCGGGATAACCGCCAGGACTGCAAAAGAGGGAGCGGTGGCTTCACTAGCGACCCCCGGTTATCCCCGCTCCATGCAGCTCAATTCACCGCTGGGAGCAGGGGATACTACCGAGTTGTTATTGTCTTAAGCTATTGTTTTTAATAAGTATTATCCAGTTCTCCACAGATTTTGAGAGCCTATTAGTAACAGTAATATTCCTTCTACATATACCTATATATTTATTTATCTAATTATCTATAAATTATAAATCGCGAAACGTGATCATCTTTTGATCACCCGCACTGATCACTTTATAATCTCGCACCCTTTTGATATCCGCCGGCGACAACGCCGGCAGCAGCAGACTGACCTCATGGCAATTAACAACACATACGACGTCATCGTTATTGGCGGTGGGCACGCGGGTACAGAAGCCTGCCTTGCGTCTGCCCGTATGGGCTGTCGCACGCTGTTGTTGACCCACAGTATCGATACCCTTGGTCAAATGTCCTGCAACCCGGCCATCGGTGGTATTGGCAAGAGTCATCTGGTCAAGGAAGTAGACGCACTGGGCGGCGCCATGGCTCGAGCCACCGACCGGGCAGGCATTCAGTTCCGAACGCTGAACGCGCGTAAGGGGCCAGCGGTAAGAGCCACCCGAGCACAGGCCGATCGGGTCCTGTACCGCAACGCCATACGAGAAATTCTCGAGAGCGAGCCGGGGCTTTCGATTTTTCAACAGGCGGTCGATGACCTGATTATCGAGAATGGCCGGGCAGTAGGCGCTGTTACCCAGATGGGGCTGGAATTCCGGGCCCGTTGTATTGTGTTAACCACGGGTACTTTCCTCGGCGGCAAGATTCACATAGGGCTGGATAATCACGCCGGCGGTCGGGCCGGCGATCCGCCATCCACTGCCCTGGCCCAGCGGCTTCGGGAGTTGCCCTTCCGCGTAGAGCGTCTGAAGACAGGAACGCCGCCACGCATTGACGCCGGTAGCGTCGACTTTTCTGATCTTGAAGAGCAGTGGGGAGATGATCCCTCCCCGGTCATGTCGTTCATGGGCAGAGCCGATGAACATCCTGACCAGCGTTGCTGCTGGATTACCTATACCAACGAGCGCAGTCACGACATCGTCCGCAGTGCACTCGATCGCTCGCCCATGTTTACTGGTGTGATTGAAGGGACCGGACCCCGCTACTGCCCATCCATCGAAGACAAGATTCACCGATTCGCCGACAAGAATTCACACCAGGTGTTTATCGAGCCTGAAGGCCTGACGACCCGCGAGCTCTACCCCAACGGTATATCTACCAGCCTGCCCTTCGATGTACAGCAGGCTATGGTGCGTTCTATCGCTGGCTTCGAGAATGCGCATATCACGCGTCCCGGCTACGCCATCGAGTATGATTTCTTCGACCCCCGGGACCTGCAATATTCGCTGGAGACGCGGTCCGTCCCCGGCCTTTATTTCGCCGGCCAGATCAACGGTACGACCGGGTACGAAGAGGCTGCCGCGCAAGGTTTATTGGCGGGAATGAACGCGGCCCTGCACTGCCGCGAGCAGGAGCCCTGGTGCCCACGTCGCGACGAAGCCTATATCGGCGTCCTGGTCGACGACCTGATCACCCTGGGTACCCAGGAACCCTATCGTATGTTCACTTCCCGCGCTGAATATCGTCTGCTGTTGCGGGAAGACAATGCCGATCTACGCCTGACCGAGCGAGGTCGCGAACTCGGTTTGGTGGACGATCAGCGTTGGGCAAGATTTGCGGCCAAGCGGGAAGCCATTGAAAGCGAGCAAACGCGTCTGTCCGGGATCGTTGTACATCCAGGTACCGATGCCGCGGAACAGCTGGAACCGCATCTCAAGCAACCCCTGTCGAGGGAATACTCGGCCATGGATTTGTTGCGCCGCCCGGAGCTGGGTTACGCGGCGTTGTCGCAGGCACTCCCCGGCGCTCCCGTGCCGGCAGATGTATCGCAACAGGTTGAAATCCAGGCCAAGTACGCCGGTTACATTGATCGCCAGCAGGACGAAGTTGAACGCCTGCGCCGCCATGAAAATTTGCATCTGCCGGATAACCTGGACTACCTGGCCATCGACGGGCTGTCCAACGAGGTCAAACAGAAACTGGCAGAGGCGCGTCCGGCCACGCTGGCCCAGGCTTCGAGAACCCCTGGGGTGACTCATGCGGCGGTGTCACTGTTGTTGATTCACCTGAAGAAGCGCGGTGATCTCAACCGCCAGATCGCCTGAGTCAATGTCCCTGGCCGCCGCCGGCGATCGCCTGGATGCTGGTATCGCCGCGCTCGAAATTGTTACGTCCCCCGTGCAGCGGGAGGCGCTGCTGGATTACCTGGATCTGCTGGCTCGCTGGAATGCCAGCTACAATTTGACGGCGGTTCGTGACCCACTGGAGATGGTGACGCGTCACCTGCTCGATTCGCTGGCAGTATTGCCTCACCTGCCAGAGGTCGGCCACCGGGCGATTGATGTTGGCACCGGTGGCGGCCTGCCCGGTGTGCCGATAGCCATCATGCGTAGCGATATCAATGCTGACCTGCTGGACAGCAATGGCAAGAAGACGCGTTTTCTGTTTCAGGTGAAAACTGCACTGGGCTTGGATAATATGGCTGTCCGCCACGCCCGGGCCGAACAGTGGATAGCGGAGGCGCCGTACGACGTAGTGCTGTCACGTGCCTTTGCTTCATTGTCCGATATGGTGAACAACTGTGCGCACCTGTGTGACGGTGGTACCCGCATCCTAGCCATGAAGGGACGCGTGCCGAAAGAAGAAATCCAGGCGTTACCTGCCCAGGTGAAGCTCGTGGCTGTCACGCCGCTGCAGGTGCCCGGGCTTGAAGAAGAACGCCATCTGGTAGAGCTGGCATTGGTCTGAACGGCCCGCAACAGTCGCGTCCTGCTGATCAGGACGAAATATTAATTATGGGGAAGGGGCTTGGCTAAGATCCTGGCAGTTGCCAATCAGAAAGGCGGGGTGGGCAAAACCACCACCTGCGTGAATCTTGCCGCGTCCCTGGCAGCGACCCGCAAGCGGGTACTGATGGTGGACCTGGATCCCCAGGGCAATGCCACCATGGGCAGCGGTATCGACAAATATGAAGTGTCATCGTCGGTTTATGATGTGCTGGTGCATCGCAGGCCTGTGTCTGACGTCAAATGTGTTTCTGAACCCGGTGCCTATGATGTATTGCCCGCCAACAGCGACCTGACGGCTGCCGAAGTCGAACTGATCGATACGGCGCACAAGGAAACGCGGCTGAAAGAAGCATTGGAGCCAGTGCGGGCAGATTACGACTATGTGCTGATTGACTGCCCTCCGTCACTGAACATGTTGACCCTGAACGGACTGGTAGCTGCGGACAGCGTGTTGATCCCGATGCAGTGCGAATATTTCGCTCTGGAAGGCCTGTCCGCACTGATGGACACCATCCAGCGGGTAGCGGCCTCGGTGAACCCGGGACTGCACGTCGAAGGTTTGCTGCGCACCATGTACGACCCGCGCAACAGCCTCACCAATGACGTGTCAGCACAGCTCCAGCAACACTTTGCAGATCGTCTCTATCGCACGGTTATCCCGCGCAATGTGCGCCTTGCCGAAGCACCGAGCTTTGGTGTACCGGCCATACAGTATGATCCCCGCTCGCGTGGAGCGCAGGCCTACCTGGCGCTGGCCGGGGAGGTCATTCGACGCCAGACCGGGGAGCTGCCCGCAGAAGTAGCCACCCTCGGCGCGATGTTGGCAGACACCTATTCGGAGCAGGATTAAATGGCAGCAAAAAAGCGAGGGCTGGGTCGCGGTCTGGATGCCCTGCTCGGGTCCCAGGCATCGGCGGCGGGTGAGCAGGGCAGTGAAGCCAGTGAGTCTCATGAAAATGGGGAACTCAAGGAGATCCCGGTTGACCTGATCCGTCGCGGCAAGTACCAGCCGCGTCGCGATATGGATCAGGAGGCTCTGCAGGAACTGGCCAACAGCATTAAGGCTCAGGGCGTTATGCAACCTATTGTGTTGCGGTCGATCGGTGAGGGCCAGTACGAGATTGTGGCCGGCGAGCGGCGCTGGCGTGCGACCCAGCTGGCGGGACTCGATTCCATTCCTGCCCTGATCCGCGAGGTTCCTGATGAGGCGGCCATCGCCATGGCGCTGATCGAGAATATTCAACGGGAAGACCTCAATCCCATCGAAGAGGCTATAGCCCTGCAGCGTCTGCAGCAGGAATTTGAGCTTACCCAGCAACAGGTGGCCGAAGCAGTGGGCAAAAGCCGGAGCACGGTAACTAACCTGCTGCGGCTCATGTCCCTGCGCGATGATGTGCGCACCCTGCTGGAACACGGTGATCTCGAAATGGGACACGGTAAGGCGCTGCTGGGACTGCCAGGAGAGGAACAGTCGGCGGCGGCCCGCGCAGTGGTGGCCAAGGGCATGTCGGTGCGCCAGACAGAAGCGCTGGTGCGCAAGCTGATTGCCGATCGTGATCGCCCGCCGAAAACCACCGCGAGGCTCGATCCCAATGTTCGGCAGCTACAGGATGACCTGGCCCAGAAGCTGGGCGCCCCGGTACAGATCAAACATTCCGCCTCCGGCAAGGGCCAGCTGGTACTCAGCTACAGTTCACTTGATGAATTGGACGGTATCCTCAAGCATATCAAGTAAAGCTGCGCGGTCGTAACCACAACACAGCATGTAGTTGTCGGATCAGTCTATTAACACTATATGGGGTGCCTGCGTCGATAGCGTGCCGGTATCGTGTGGCGATCTTCCCGGAACTGGCGCACAACCTCGCAGGAACGCAGCTCTGAGACGGCTTTTCGGTTGAACCAACGTAGTAGAAACCCTATAATGCGCGCGCTTTCGGGAGGGGCCCTTGAGCAGGTGTCGACGGCTATCGACAGGCTCTGTCACAGGAGCGCCGGATGAGCGAACCCGCCAGGAACCAACAGGCAGGCGCCGCGATCTCCAGGCCGCCGGTCTACCGCATCACTGTAGTGCAACTTGTCGTACTGCTCGCACTCTGGGCAAGCCTTACAGGTTGGAATGCTGTGACCGCCCGGTCGCTAGGACTGGGTGGCCTGATTTCAGTGGTCCCGAATGCCTGGTTTGCACTGGGCGTATTCCGCTGGCGCGGAGCCCGCAACGCACAGCGGGCGGTGCGCGCCGGATACGCGGCGGAGATGGGCAAGTTCATGCTGGCAGTCGCTGGGTTCATGCTGGTGTTTGCCCAGGTGCGACCCATCGAAGGCTGGGCAGTATTTGCTGGTTACAGTGCGATGCTGGCGCTACAGATTGGCGGTAGCTGGTGGCTGTTGAGGCGGCGACCGGAACACTAGCTCTACCGAAGCTCTACTGAATAGCAGGCTCGAGTGCACCTGCACGGAATAAGACAGGAAAAGAGATAGACAGATGGCAGCAGCTGGCGAAGGCGGACCAACAGTCTCCGAGTACATAGTTCACCACCTGACCAACTTGACCTACGGCAAGTTGCCGGCAGGTACGGTCCGTTACGACGGAAGCGTAGTGCCTGACGGTGGTCTGTGGACCATGGCGCACGGTGGCGCCGAGGCGTCCGCTATGGGCTTTATGGCCATCCACGTCGACAGCATGATCTGGTCGATTGGCCTTGGCATCCTGTTCTGCTGGTTTTTCCGCCGCGTGGCTACCAAGGCGTCCGCTGGTGTCCCCTCTGGCTTCACGAATTTCGCCGAGATGATTATCGAGTTCGTGGACAATACGGTGAAAGACACCTTCCACGGTCGCAATCCACTGGTCCCACCCCTCGCGCTGACGATTTTCGTTTGGGTGTTCCTGATGAACCTGATGGACCTGATTCCTGTAGACCTGGTGCCGGAGCTGTTGCTGCTGGCCGGCGTCGAGTATCAGAAGATCGTGCCGTCCACCGACCCCAATATCACTATGGGAATGGCCATCGGGGTATTTTTCCTGATGCTGTTCTACTCGATCAAGATCAAGGGCATGGGCTTCGTCAAGGAACTGACGCTGCATCCGTTTGAGCACCCCGTATTCATTCCGATCAACCTGTTCATGGAAGTCGTAGGCTTCCTGGCAAAGCCTTTCTCACTGGGCCTGCGACTGTTTGGCAACATGTACGCGGGCGAGATGATTTTTATCCTGATCGCAGCACTCTTCAGTGCGGGCGTCATGTGGATGGCCCCGGCGGGTCTGCTGCAGATCGGATGGGCGATCTTCCATATTCTGGTGATCACCCTGCAAGCATTCATCTTTATGGTCCTGACTGTGGTTTACCTCAGCATGGCCCACGAAGATCACTGAGTTACACCTAAACGCTATCTATTAATTAGGAGACAACCATGGAACTTATTTACGTTGCTGCCGCCATCATGATGGGCCTTGGCGGACTCGGTGCCGCTATCGGCGTTGGCCTGCTTGGCGGCAAGTTGATTGAAGGTTCAGCCCGTCAGCCGGAGCTGGCTCCGAAGCTGCAGGTTACCTTCTTTCTCGGCGCCGGCCTGGTAGACGCTATCCCCATTATTGGTGTTGGTATTGCGATGTACCTGATCTTTGTAGTTGCCGGCTAAAGAAGCCGGATAACGGAAGCCGTCTGGCGGCTGCCGGTCAACAACATCGAATACAGGTACCCGGGGCCGTTTGAGGCGGCCCGTAAACACAGACTTACTGTGAGGAGCGAAGCGTGAATCTTAATCTTACGCTGATAGGACAGATGCTGGCCTTTGCCGGTTTTGTTCTGTTCTGCATGAAGTACGTATGGCCGCCGATTCTGGCAGCCATGCAGGAGCGTGCAGACAAGATCGCAGACGGCCTGGCCGCTGCGGATCGCGCCAATCACGACCTGGAGCTTGCCCAGGAGAAAGCCGTTGAACGCCTCAAAGAGGCGAAACAAGAAGCGGCCGGTATCCTGGACGCGGCCAACCGCCGCGCCAGCCAGATCGTCGAGGAAGCCAAGAGCCAGGCTCGCGAAGAAGGCGACCGGCTTAAGGAAGCTGCCAATGCAGAGATCGACCAGGAACTGAACCGGGCACGGGAGCAGCTGCGCGGTCAGGTAGCAAACCTGGCGCTGGCCGGTGCTGAAAAAGTACTGGGCGCGGAAATCGATATGCAGCGCCACAGCGAGCTGGTAGACAAGCTCGCGGCCGAGCTCTGACATGGCAGAGCTGAGTACACTGGCACGTCCCTACGCGCGAGCCGCCTTTGAATACGCCCACGGCAAAGGTGAACTGAGCGTCTGGTCTGATGCCCTGGCGACAGCGGCAGCGGTGACGGCTGAAGAGCGCGTCGCGACGCTGCTCACCAGCCCGGCGCACACGGCTGAGCAGCTGGCGACAACCCTGGTTGAACTGTGCGGCGATACGCTGGCTGTGGATCAACAGAACTTTCTTCACGTTCTGGCCAGCAACAAGCGCCTGCCGCTATTGCCGGAAATCAGCGAGATGTTTGAGGCGCTGAAAGCCGAGCAGGAACGCACTGTCGACGTCACGGTAGTGTCGGCCTATAGCCTGGAAGGTTCTACCGAACAAACCCTGGCACAGGTGTTGAGCAAGAAACTGGAACGCGAAGTAAAGGTCGAGACGCAGGTAGACGAGTCCCTGCTGGGCGGTGTTGTTATCCGCGCCGGCGACCTGGTCATCGACGGCTCCGTGCGCGGCCGGCTGAACAAGCTGTCCGAGGCGATGAATTCCTAACGAGTTAGGACAGAGGATTTGAGGAAATGAGCATGCAGCAACTGAATCCATCGGAGATCAGTGAAATTATCAAGCAGCGCATCGACCAGCTCGATGTCAGCTCTGAGGCCCGCAATGAGGGCACGGTAGTTTCAGTAAGCGACGGCATCATCCGTATTCACGGCCTGACGGACGTGATGTACGGTGAGATGATTGAATTCGAAGGTGGCATCTACGGTATGGCTCTCAACCTGGAGCGAGACTCTGTCGGTGCTGTAATCCTCGGTGATTACAAGAGCCTGGCGGAAGGCCAGAGCTGTCGCTGTACCGGGCGAATCCTGGAAGTTCCGGTAGGCCCCGAACTTCAGGGCCGCGTTGTAGACGCACTGGGCAGCCCCATTGACGGCAAGGGACCGGTTAACGCCACCGAAACCGACGCACTTGAGAAAGTGGCCCCGGGTGTATCCCGACCAACGTCATCTCCATTACCGACGGCCAGATCTACCTCGAGCCCGACCTGTTCTTCGCCGGCGTCCGCCCCGCGATTAACGTCGGCATCTCGGTGTCGCGTGTCGGCGGTGCCGCACAGATCAAGATCATGAAGAAGCTGTCTGGCGGTATCCGTACGGCGCTGGCGCAGTACCGCGAACTGGCGGCCTTCTCCCAGTTTGCTTCCGACCTTGACGACGCTACCAAGGCCCAGCTGGACCACGGTGAGCGCGTTACCGAGCTGATGAAGCAGAAGCAGTACGCCCCGCTCAGTATCGCTGAAATGGGCCTGCTGATTTACGCGGCGGACAACGAGCACCTGCAGGACGTGGAAGTCGAGAAAGTTGGCGACTTTGAAGCGGCACTGCTGGCTTACATGAAGGCCGAGCACGCAGAACTGATGGACGGCATCGTGGCCACCGGCGACTGGAACGACGAGCTGGAAGGTCAGTTCAAGTCGGCCCTGGAAACCTTCAAGTCCACCCAGACCTGGTAAAGCAAAGCAGGCTCCACTATGGCAGTTGGAAAAGAAATCCGCACCAAGATCACGAGTATCCAGAGTACTCAGAAGATCACCAGTGCAATGGAAATGGTCGCAGCCAGCAAGATGCGTCGCGCCCAGGAACGTATGGAAGTCGGCAAGCCTTACGCCAACCGCATTCGCAGCGTGGTCGGACACCTCGCCAACGCCAACCCGGAGTACCAGCACCTGTTCATGCAGGAGCGCGAGGTCAAGCGGGTTGGCTACATCGTGGTATCCACTGACCGCGGCCTGTGCGGTGGCCTGAACATCAACCTGTTCAAGGCGGCCATTCGCTCCATGAAGGAATGGGACGACCAGGGCGTTCCGGTGGACCTGTGCCTGGTCGGCGCCAAGGCCTCCGGCTTTTTTGGCAGCTTCGGCGGCAATATTGTCGCGGCCACGCGTGACCTGGGCGAAGAGCCTTTACTGTCTGATCTGATCGGATCTGTGAAGACCATGTTGGACGCCTTCGCTGACGGCAATATCGACAAGCTGTACCTGGTCAGTAACGAGTTCGTGAACACCATGACCCAGAACCCCACCGTCGGACAGGTGCTGCCGCTGGTGGCGGAAGAGTCCGACGAGATGGCTCATCACTGGGACTACATCTATGAGCCGGAAGCGCGCGACCTGCTCGATGGCCTGCTGGCTCGCTACATTGAGTCGCAGGTATACCAGGCCGTGGTTGAAAACGGTGCCTGCGAACAGGCCGCCCGCATGCTGGCAATGAAGAACGCCACCGATAATGCGGGTGAACTGATCGATGACCTGCAGCTGGTTTACAACAAGGCCCGTCAGGCGGCGATTACCCAGGAACTTTCAGAAATCGTGGGTGGTGCCGCAGCCATCAGCTAGGCGCTGACACAGCGTTTGAGCAGGCCGGCATGACCCAGCAAGAATTAGCATTTAATACAGAGGATTCGAACATGAGTAGCGGACGCGTAGTACAAATTATTGGTGCGGTGATCGACGTGGAATTTCCACGCGACGCTGTCCCGCAGGTTTACGACGCCCTCAAGGTCAGCGACAAAGACCTGACCCTGGAAGTACAGCAGCAGCTGGGTGACGGCGTAGTACGCGCCATTGCCATGGGCTCTTCCGAAGGTATCTCACGCGGCCTGGCCGTGGAGAACACCAGGGCACCGATCCAGGTGCCTGTGGGCATCGAGACCCTCGGCCGTATCATGGACGTGCTGGGTAACCCCATCGACGAGCGCGGCCCGATCGGTGAGCAGGAGCGTTCCTCTATTCACCGCAAGGCTCCGGCTTATGATGAACTGGCGGCTTCCGAAGAGCTGCTGGAAACCGGCATCAAGGTAATCGACCTGATCTGCCCGTTCGCCAAGGGTGGTAAAGTTGGTTTGTTCGGTGGTGCCGGTGTTGGCAAGACAGTGAACATGATGGAGCTCATCAACAACATCGCCACCGAGCACTCCGGCCTGTCGGTATTCGCCGGTGTCGGCGAGCGGACCCGCGAAGGTAACGACTTCTACTACGAAATGCAGGAGTCGGGCGTTGTCAACGTCGAGACCCCCAGCGAATCTAAAGTAGCGATGGTTTACGGCCAGATGAATGAGCCGCCGGGCAACCGCCTGCGCGTGGCACTGACCGGTCTGACCATGGCCGAGAAATTCCGTGACGAAGGTCGTGACGTACTGTTGTTCGTCGACAACATCTACCGTTACACACTGGCCGGTACCGAGGTGTCTGCACTGTTGGGCCGTATGCCTTCAGCGGTAGGCTACCAGCCGACCCTGGCCCTGGAGATGGGTGAGCTGCAGGAGCGTATTACCTCCACCAAGACCGGCTCTATTACCTCGATCCAGGCTGTTTACGTTCCCGCGGATGACCTCACCGATCCGTCGCCTGCAACCACCTTTGCCCACCTTGATTCCACCGTGGTACTGAGCCGTGATATTGCTGCCAAAGGTATATACCCGGCGGTAGATCCGCTTGATTCGACTTCGCGTCAGCTCGATCCGCTGATTATCGGTGCGGAGCACTACGAAGTGGCCCGCGGCGTGCAGTCTGTATTGCAGCGCTACAAAGAGCTGAAGGATATTATCGCCATCCTGGGCATGGACGAACTGTCCGAGGAAGACAAGCAGACGGTAAACCGCGCGCGTAAGATCGAGCGATTTTTGTCCCAGCCTTTCCATGTGGCAGAAATTTTTACCGGTTCCCCCGGTAAGTACGTATCTCTCAAGGAAACGATTGCCAGCTTCCAGGGACTGTTGGCCGGCGAGTATGACCACCTGCCAGAGCAGGCGTTCTACATGGTGGGTACTATTGAGGAAGCCATCGAGAAAGCGAAGAACCTGTAAGGTTCGAAGCGAGGTCATAACATTATGTCCATGACAATCCACTGCGACATCGTCTCCGCCGAGCAGGAAATCTTTTCCGGTCTGGTGGAGAGTCTGGTCGCCACCGGCTCGCAGGGTGAGCTGGGTGTGAACTACGGTCACGCCCCGTTGCTGACGGACCTGGTGCCGGGCCCCATTCGCATCATCAAGCAGAACGGTGAGGAAGAGGTCTACTACGTATCCGGCGGTTTCCTGGAAGTGCAGCCGGGCGTGGTCTCGGTACTCGCCGATACCGCGATTCGCGCCGACGACGTGGATGAGGCTGCCGCCGAGGAAGCTCGCCAGGCCGCCGAAAAAGCGCTGTCCGAGCAAACCGGCGAGTTCGACTACGGTCGCGCCGCATCGCAGCTAGCCGAAGCGGCCGCCCAGCTTCGTACCCTCCAGAAGATGCGCAACCGCGCCGGCCGCGGCTAAGCCTCTCGACCCACCTATCGAAGCCCCGGCACTGCCGGGGTTTTTTTTGCTCCAGCAAAAGCTGACTTGAACACCGGAAATTGACGTATTGATGCGCTGCAACCGCGCGCACGATACCCGGGCACGACGCGCGCTCCGCTCGTGGAGTCTCCACCCTCAATCTTCGAATCTGGCTTACTTGAAGCTTGCTCCTGCAAAAGGTCGCGACCGACCCACGGAGCAACAATCCAGACTGACAGCCACCCACCTGCTTACGCCAATTTATACAAAGCCCCACTGCGACTCAGCGCAGGGGAAGACTTCCTCCCTAGCGCCTGGCGCTGCTTGCCGATATGCTGCACAAAAAACGAGGACACTCGATGTCACCCGACCAGGTTGCTGACTGGACATCTTTGATACCCCCCCTGCTCGCTATCGGCCTCGCACTTTGGCTGCGCGCGGTGATTCCCTCGATCTTCCTGGGCATCTGGGTGGGGATGGTGCTGGAGGCCGGTGACGGCCTGAATGGGGTTTTCCCCGCGCTGCTGGAAACCTTCGAGGTGCGTATCTTCCAGGTGATGCTGGATGCCGACAACGTGTCGGTGTTGCTGTTTACCGGCATGATCGGCGGGATGGTGGGGATTATCTCCCGCAACGGCGGTATGCACGGCATCGTCAACCTGGTGATGGCCTGGGCGCACACGGTGCGCCGCGGCCAGCTGTCGGTCTGGTTCCTGGGCCTGTGCATTTTCTTCGACGACTACACCAATACTCTCGTCGTGGGTAACACGGTGCGCCCGGTCACCGATCGTTTAAAAATCTCCCGTGAGAAGCTTGCTTACCTGGTGGACTCCACCGCGGCCCCGGTGGCCTGTATTGCCGTGCTGACGACCTGGATCGGCTACGAGCTGGGACTGATCAACAAGGCCATCTCCGGGCTGGAAGGTTTCGAGATGAATGCTACCGGCGTGTTCCTGAACTCGATTGCCTATAGCTTCTACCCCATACTGGCGATCTTCTTTGTGTTCCTGGTGGGCTGGACCTGCCGCGACTTCGGGCCCATGCGCAAGGCCGAGCTGCGCAGCCGCGTGACGGGCCAGGTGGCACCGGTTTCCAGCGGTGAGGCCCTCGAGGGCACCATGGATACGACCCTGGACGAAGCGATTCCGCGCCGCGCCGTCAATGCCCTGTTACCCATTCTGACCTTGATTCTGAGCTGTTTCATCAGTCTCTATATCACCGGTGAAGGTGACACCCTGCGGGCCCGGCTCGGTTCAGCCAATGTCTATCGCGCGTTGCTGTGGGGTTCGTTTCTCGGCGCGTCAATGGCCGGTGCGCTGACCCTTGGCCAGCGCATCATGCCGCTGGAATCGCTGATCAAGTCCTGGGTGCGTGGTGTCAGTGTCATGGTGGAGCCGCTGATCATCCTGGTGTTGGCCTGGGCCCTGTCCGATACTACCTCGGCGCTGGGCACAGCGGATTTCCTGGTTACTGCCACCGGCGACAACCTGATATTGCCGCTGGTGCCGGCGGGGACTTTTCTGCTGGCGGCGGTGACTGCATTTGCCACCGGTTCAAGCTGGGGCGTTATGGCGATCCTGCTGCCGCTGGTGATTCCGGTGGTCTGGGCAGCAATACTGGCCGGCGGGGGGCCGCCTGCGGAATCCATGCCGCTGGTGTTTGCCACCGTGGCCAGCGTTCTGTGCGGTGCGGTATGGGGAGACCACTGCTCGCCGATTTCGGATACCACTGTGCTGTCCTCCCTGGCCTCGGGCTGTGACCACGTTGAGCACGTGCGCACCCAGATGCCCTATGCCCTGCTGGTTGGGGCGGTGGCAATCGTGATTTGTCTGGTACCGGTGGGTTACGGTGCGCCCTGGTGGCTGGTGTTGTTGCTGGCGGTGGGCACGCTCATCGGCAGCCACCGGCTGTTGGGGAAACCGGTAGAGTCAGCGCCCCAGGTAAATTGAGATCCCACCCGGGCGCTCACAACAGTGCCCAGAGCGTGTCGAACATGAGCTGCTGGGTGCTGGCAATAGCCGGTGACTCGATGACGATAACCACCGGGTAGTTCTTCTGGGCCAGCGTAATAATGGCCACCTTGGGCGGATAAATGGCGATATAGGAGGCATCACTGCCGGCACCCGCCGGCAACCATTTGCGCTCGGCCAGCTCCGCTTCATCCCCGCCCTCGCCGATGGCAATCACCCGTACCTGGATACCTCGCTGGACCCGCTGGCGGGTGAAATTGGGAAACGGCCGGTACAGGTGTTCCCGCAGGGTCTTGGTTGAAATCACAGCGTAGGCGCGTTGGGGCTGCTTCTCGGTAGAATCCAGCAGGTCGCGCAGTACCAGTTCCACACCATCATCGCCCTCGTAGAAGCGGACGTTGTCGGGGAGGGCTTCTGGCTGCTCGCTTTTCAGCGCCGGTATGACCTCCCGGCGCAAGGTCTCCAGGGCCTGGTTGAGGGCCTGTTGCTTGCTCTCCCCCAGTGATAGGAGTCGCTCGGGATCCTCCGCCTGGAATACGCGGCGCTTGCCGCGCGGGAAGTAGCTGACAATGCCGCGGGTGGCCAGCTCCTTGAGCGTCTCGTAGGTGGTGCCGCGATTAATGCCGCTTTCTGCGGCCACATCGCGAATGGACGCCGGGCCCAGCCGCAGCAGCGCATGATAGATGCGCACCTGCCGTTCGCTGAGGTCCAGTGCCTGCAGGCTGTCGAGTTGCATGGTTCCCCCGCTGCCGCCAGGCTGACACTGTTGTCAATTTTCCAGTGACAAAGCCCGTTGAATTGCTGAAATCCAACAATGATAATGCGTAGCTCGATGATTAATGTCAAAAATCAAATGACACAGCTGATTAACGCGACCCGGGAACCGGGCGCACCGGAGGGCTCATCAACCACATGAAACTCGACATCGTCATCCTTGCCGCCGGTGAGGGAAAACGCATGCATTCTTCCCTGCCCAAGGTATTGCACCGGGTGGGCGGTATTCCCCTGCTGCAGCATGTGCTCGACAGTGCCGATGCCCTGGCGCCGGTGGCCTGTCATGTGGTGGTGGGCCACGGCTCCGAACAGGTACGCGAAAGCCTGGCCCAGCGCCGACTCAACTGGGTGTTGCAGGACCAGCAGTTGGGTACCGGTCATGCCGTGCTGCAAGCGCTACCGGCGATTGATGACGACGCCACGGTGCTGGTGCTGTACGGCGACGTGCCGCTGATCAGCCCGGCAACGCTCAAGGACCTGCTGGCCCGCGCGATGACGGGCCCGGCGCTGCTGACGGCGCGGGTCAATGATCCGCAGGGTTACGGCCGTATCCTGCGGACCCGCAAAGGCAAGCTGCAGGGTGTCGTGGAAGAGCGCGATGCTACACCCAAGGAGCGACTGATCAACGAGATCAATACCGGCATACTGGCGGCACCTGCACACCACCTCAAACAGCTTCTGCCGCAGGTCGGCAACGACAATACCCAGGGTGAATACTACCTGCCGGATATTATCGAGCTCGCCCAGCGTGAGGGCATCCCCTTGTCTTCGGCGACGGCGCCCACGGAAATCGAGGTGTTGGGCGTCAATGACCGTGTGCAGTTGAACCGGGTAGAGCGGGAGTATCAACGCCGCATGGCGGCCGAGCTGTTGCAGGCCGGGGTAGGCATTGCGGACGCCACGCGGCTGGATATTCGGGGTAGCCTGGAGTGTGGCCGGGACGTTTCTATTGATGTGAACTGTGTTTTTGAAGGCTCCAATTCGCTCGCCGATGGTGTAACGGTGGGTGCCAACTGTGTGCTGATCGACTGCAGCGTTGGCCCCGGGACTGAAATCAAGCCCTTCACACATATGGAGGGCGTCGCCACCGCAGCCAACTGTTCGATCGGGCCTTTTGCCCGGCTGCGACCCGAAACCCGCCTGGCCGAGGCGGTGCGCATCGGTAACTTCGTGGAGGTCAAAAAATCTCGCCTGGGTGCAGGCAGCAAGGTTAATCACCTGAGCTATATCGGCGACACCGACATGGGCGACCAGGTGAATATCGGCGCCGGTACCATTACCTGCAACTACGATGGCGCCAACAAGCACCGGACACGCATTGGCCACGGTGTGTTTGTTGGCTCCAACTCCACCCTGGTGGCGCCGCTGGACATCGAGGAACGCGGCTTTGTCGGCGCCGGCTCCACAATTACTAAAACCGTGGCGGATGGCCAGCTTGCCATCTCCCGGGCTCGACAGCGCAATCTGGATGGCTGGAAGCGCCCGCACAAGGACCCCACGCCGGGCTCGGACTCCCCGGATTCGGCCCCTCTTCCAGGGGACCCCTCCGAGAGCGACGCATAACATGTGCGGCATTGTTGGCGCGGTCGCACGCCGCGAGGTGTCGGGTATTCTGCTCGAAGGACTCCGGCGCCTGGAGTACCGGGGTTACGATTCCGCCGGCCTGGCGCTGATCGACAATGACACCGGCCTGTTGTTGCACAAGCAGCAGGGCAAGGTCGCCGCGCTGGAGCAGATTCAAAAGCAGCAGCCGATTCTCGGCTGCACTGGCATCGCTCACACCCGCTGGGCCACCCATGGCGAGCCCAACCAGGTCAACGCCCACCCGCACACGGCCGGTAACCGGGTGGCCCTGGTGCACAACGGCATTATCGAAAATCACGCGACGCTGCGAGCCCGCCTGCTGGGGGCAGGCCATGAACCCCTGTCGGCCACAGATTCAGAGCTGGTGGTGCTGTTGCTGGCGGAGCAGCTCGATGCGGGCGCGGACCTCAAGGCAGCCATGCTGGCGGTGGTGCCGGAGCTGGAAGGGGCGTTTGCCCTGGCCGCCATCGACGCCCGGTTCCCGGACCAGGTGGTGGCCGCTCGCCGCGGCAGTCCGCTGGTGATAGGTGTGGGCATCGGGGAGAACTTCCTGGCCTCGGACCAGCTGGCCCTGCGCCAGGTGACCGACAGCTTTATCTATCTGGAAGACGGTGATGTCGCCCTGCTGACACCCACGACCCGCGATATTGTCGATGAGCAGGGTCTGGCGGTGGAGCGCCCGGTCGAAAGCCTGTCGGATACCGTGGAAGTGATGGACCGGGGCGGGCACTCCCACTACATGTACAAGGAGATTTTTGAACAGCCGCAGGTGATTGCCGACACTCTGGCCAGCGCCCTGCCCGCTTCCGGGGAGCTGGATTACGCGACATTGGATGCGGCTTTCGGTGCGCGGGCTGCAGAGGTATTCCCCACCATCCGCGGTGTCCAGATCGTCGCCTGTGGCACCAGCTATCACGCCGGCCTGGTGGCGCGCTACTGGCTGGAAGAGTGGGCGGGCCTGCCCTGCCAGGTGGAGATCGCCAGTGAGTTCCGCTATCGCCGCCGGGTACAGCACGAGGATACCCTGCTGGTTACCGTATCCCAGTCGGGGGAAACCGCCGATACGCTGGCCGCATTGCGCAACGTGGCAGCGGGCGAGTTCGCGGCCAGCCTGGCTATAGTCAACACCCCCAACAGTGCCCTGGCCCGAGAGTCGGAGCTGGTATTTCACACCCGCGCGGGTATCGAAGTCGGTGTGGCTTCTACCAAGGCATTCACTACCCAGCTCATGGCGTTTCTGCTGCTGACCCTGGCACTGGGACGTCACCAGCGATTGTCGATGGAGGCGGGCCAGGCTTTTCTGGCGACCCTGCAGCAGGTGCCGGGCCTGGTGACAGCGACCCTGGCTAGCGACGCGACGATCAAACAGGTGTCAGAGGAATTCGTCGGTCGTTTCAATGCGCTGTTTCTGGGGCGTGGCATTCATTCGGCGATCGCCATGGAGGGAGCGCTGAAGCTGAAGGAAATTTCCTATATACACGCGGAATCCTATCCAGCAGGTGAGCTCAAACACGGGCCGCTGGCGCTGGTGGACCGCGATATGCCGGTGGTGGCTGTCGCCCCGAGCAATGAACTGCTGGAGAAGCTCAAGTCCAATCTTGAGGAAGTGCGCGCCAGGGGTGGCGAACTCTATGTCTTTGCCGATGAGGCGGCCGGCTTCAGTAACGAGGACCAGATCACCGTCGTGCCAGTACCCCACGGGCCCGAGCTGATCATGCCGTTCATCCACACCGTGGCCCTGCAGCTGCTGTCCTATCACGTGGCGGTGATGAAAGGCACTGATGTAGACAAGCCCCGCAACCTGGCCAAGTCAGTCACTGTGGAGTAGCAGCGCCACCCGTGCCAGGCGCCTGGCTCCCAGCCGCCCGAGAATCATCCACGGGCCACCCGAGTTTGCCGATACCCTCTCGCTGTCAGCTGGGGTATTCTTGCGCGTTTATCCATTTAGACCAGGTTCTTCATGATGCGCTTCTCCAGCTGGCTGCCGGTGGCGGCCCTGCTTTTTGCAACGCCCGCTCTGGCTGCCATTCAACAGACCAAGGGCGACTTTCAGGACAAGTTTCGGCAGCTGGACGAGGTGCTTCCCACCGCCAACAGCTACCGCACCGCCGGCGGAGAGCCGGGGCACAGCTACTGGCAGCAGAAGGTCGATTACGATATCGACGTGCGGCTGATCGAGGATCGCCGTCGCATCGAGGGCAGCCAGCGTATTCGCTACACCAACAACAGTCCGGATACGCTGCGATTCCTGTGGCTGCAGCTGGACCAGAACCGGTGGCGCAGCGATTCCATCGCCGAGCGTAGCAGTGCCTTTGCCGACAGCAGTCGGCGAGGCCCGGGCTCGAAGGCGGCCAATGGCGACAAGCCGGCACAGATCAGCCTGGGTGAGCTGCGTCGCCAGCAGTTCATGGCCGACAACGAGCTGGGCTACGAATTGCCCGCCGTCCGCGACGGCCGCGGCGACCTGGCGCATACGGTGGTGGGCACCAATCTGCGGGTCGACCTGCGAAAGCCCCTGGCGCCAGGTGATACCGTTGAGTTCGAGATCGAGTTTGCCTTCAATATCGTAGAGGAAAACGCCGTTTCCGCTCGCTCGGGCTTCGAGCATTTCCCGGACGATGAGCGCGAGGGTGGCAATGATATTTTCCTGCTGGCCCAGTGGTTTCCACGACTGCACGCCTACACCGACTACGAGGGCTGGACCAACAAGGAATTCCTGGGTCGCGGGGAGTTTACGCTGGAGTTTGGCGACTACACGGTCGATATCACCGTGCCGGACGATCACATAGTGTCCTCTACCGGAGAGCTACAGAACCCCAGGGATGTGCTCACACGTACCCAGCGCCAGCGTCTGGAGTCAGCCCGGCAGGCAGATGAACCGGTATTTATCGTGACAGCCGAAGAGGCGCTGGAGAATGAACGCGAGGGCGCGTCCGGTAACAAGACCTGGCGTTTCAAGGCAGACAAGGTGCGCGACTTCGCCTGGGCATCATCCCGCAAATTCATCTGGGACGCCCAGGGCTATCAGCAGGGTGGGGAGGTGCAGCCAGAGATAATGGCCATGTCCTTCTACCCCAAGGAAGGCGAGCCGCTGTGGTCGAAGTATTCGACGGCGTCGGTGATACACACCATGAAGGTGTATTCGCGTTACTCCTTTGACTACCCCTACCCGGTAGCACAGTCGGTGAATGGCCCGGTGGGCGGCATGGAGTACCCGATGATCACCTTCAACGGGCCGCGCACAGATCTGCAGGATGACGGTGACCGCACCTACTCGCTGGCAGAAAAGCGCTTTCTTGTGGGCGTGGTTATCCATGAGATCGGCCACATCTACTTCCCCATGGTGGTGAACTCAGACGAGCGCCAGTGGACCTGGATGGATGAGGGCCTGAACAGTTTCCTGGATGCCATGGCCGGCTGGGAGTGGGACCCGGACATTCCCTGGAACAACCAGCCCCGGGACATGGTCGATTACATGAAGTCTGAGTTTCAGGTGCCGATCATGACCCAGTCGGATTCGGTGTTGCAGCTGGGGCCAAATGCCTACGGCAAGCCCGCAGCGGCGCTGATGATATTGCGCGAGACCATTCTGGGTCGTGAGCTGTTCGATTTCGCGTTTCGTGAGTATGCCCGACGCTGGATGTTCAAACGCCCCGCCCCGGCAGATTTCTTCCGCACCATGGAAGAGGCCTCAGGCGTGGATCTCGACTGGTTCTGGCGCGGCTGGTTCTATACCACCGACCACGTGGACATCAGTATCGACCGGGTGTGGAAGCTGCGCCTGGATACCCGGAACCCGGATATCGACTTCGATCGCCGGCGCCAGGAAGAGGCGGACAAGCCGACATCGGTGATCGTCGAGCGCAATCGCGCCGACGGTCGCACCTGGGTAGAACAGAACCCCGGTATCCGTGACTTCTATGATGAGAATGATCGCTTTACCGTTACCAATGAAGAGCGCAACGACTACCAGGAGTTCCTCGACGAGCTGGAAGACTGGGAGC
Source organism: Cellvibrionales bacterium (assembly GCA_043513815.1). GTDB lineage: Bacteria > Pseudomonadota > Gammaproteobacteria > Pseudomonadales > Halieaceae > JANQIO01. The sequence continues at coordinate 153,159 of CP121313.1, forward strand.
GCGCGGCGCTGGCGCGCGCAGTCGAGGAAGACAAGCATTACTACGTGTTGGACTTCAGCAATCACGGTGGCCTGGTGATGCCCATACTGTTGCAGCTCACCTACGCCGATGGCGCTACTGAGCGGCTGGATATCCCCGCCGAGATCTGGCGCCGCAATGCCCGCTCGGTCAAAAAGCTGATTGTCACCGACCGGGAGCTGATCCAGGTGGTGATCGATCCCCACTGGGAAACTGCCGATACCGACGTCGAGAACAATCACTATCCGCGCCGTATCATTCCCTCGCGTATCGAGGCCTACAAGGCGCCGGACCGCAAGGCCATGGAATACCGCGACATCATGCAGGACATAAAAGCCGAGCTGGATAGCGAGGACGAGGACGAGGAATGATCGGCGCGTTGCGCTCGACCGCGCTGCTGCTGGCACTGCTGCTGGCTCTGCCGGCCGCGGGCCACCAGCAGAAAGAGTCCATTACGCGGGTGCTGTTCAACCCGCGTACTGGCAATATCGAGGTCATGCACCGATTCCTGCTGCATGATGCCGAACACGCCAGCCGCGAGTTGTTTGGTGAAGCCTCTGACCTGCTGGGCAGCCAGGCTGACCGCGATCGCTTCGAGCGCTACGTGCACCAGCGCTTTGTCATGCAGGACCAGGCTGGCAGGGTCATCCCGCTGGCGCCGGTGGGCAATGAAATCGAGAATCGCTTCCTCTGGGTCTACGCGGAGTCACCTATCCCGGAAGGCCTCAGCGCACTAACGCTGTCCCATGAGGCGCTGCGAGACCTGTGGCCCGAGCAAGTGAATCTGGTCAACGTTGAACGCGGCCAGACACTCAAGAGTGCGCTGTTCGACGGCGGCAGCCAGGAGATCACGGTTCGCTTCTGAACCCGCGTGTATCCCACGGTTCGACCCTGTTACTACCGCACCCGCCGGGGTGCGCTCAGGCTTCGGGCTGCATATTGAGCCAGATGGGTGACGACCAGGCCCGTTCCTGCAGGGTGGCGGGCAGATCCGGGCGCGGCGCCACGCCAGCGCGCAGGGCATCCCAGGTTGACCAGCGGCAGCTCGGGTTTTCCAGCACCCGCAGGTAGTAGAACGCCGACTGGCCGGGCCGGTAGTCGGGGTCTCGCCAGGCGGTTTTCAACTCCCCGGCGCCCACACCGGCGCTGATCGAGCAGTCTGAGAGATCGACGCTGGCACCATTGTCGGCACAGCGGTAGGTCTTCGGGTCAACGGGCATACCGTCCGAGCAGGCGATGTCATACACCTGTTCGCGGGGTTCACCGTTGTCTATCCAGCCCTTGATGACCTGCAGGCGCTGCAAGGGCGCGCCGTTGGGGTCAGCCAGCGCCCAGCCAATAAACAGCGGCGCGGTCTCGCTGGCCGGCAACTCCCCTCCCATGCTGACCCCGTCGCGGTAGGCGGTGCTGACCAGCTCCGGGCGGTCGACCAGGGCTGGGTCAAGATCGCCGGCAAAAAAGCGCAGCTTGATACGCGGGCCGCTGGTGGCAAACGTTTCCTTGCGGCGGAAGGCCTCGTAGATGGCCTCCCGGGTATTCTCTTCCGCCCACACCGCGGCGGTGCCGGAGGCGGACCAGTATTCGAAGGAAGAGATCTCGAAGTAGTCGCGGCCTTCCACCGTGGTCACCAGGCCGGGGTCGTACCACTTTGCCAGCGTCCCGTGCAGGAACCGCGCCGGCACACTGCCCCGGCGCTCAGGCGTCCCATCCAGCATGCCGGTCTTGGAGTGGTAGTTGTCTTCCTCCAGGTAGGCGGCCCCGGTATGGGTATCGCTGGCGGCTACCACGCCAAACCGGTAGGGGTTCCTGACACCGGCGGCGGCCAGTGACAGGCCCCGCAGGTAGGCATCCCGCACGTAGCTGCCGGCCGGTGCGCTGGGCAGCTTGGTGGCCACCCGGTAGGGAGCGATTTCAAAGTCGGCCCACTCGTCATTTTTTGACAGCAGCGGGTGGGTTTCCGAGGTGCCTTTTACCTGGCTGATCTCCACCAGCGGTTCATTGCGCATGCGCTGGTCGGCGTAGGCGTCATCCAGCGGGTCACCGGCCCAGTCGACCAGCTTGAACATCTGGCCGTTGGAGCCGTTGGAATTGTGGGGAATGGCCAGGCTCTCGATACCCTGCTCCCGCAGTGCATCCATCCAGTCCCACAGTCCCTCCGGATTCTGGGAGTTGAGACGGGAGAATGGCATGGCCGGGAGCCGGCCGGTGCCCTTGAAAATGACGTTGCGATGCAGGTTGCCCCGATCGTCGCTGGAAGACGTGTACTCGTAGGCGGCGAAGGTGGTAAATCGGCCGGGCTGGTAGGCCGCGTCCGCGGCGGACACCGCTTCGCGCCAGGTGGCCCGGGTAATGGCGTGTACCAGGTTCTTGTCGATACTGCCGTCCAGCACGCCGCTAATCAGTGCGGGAACGAAATCGCTGAAGGCGGCACCGCGGCCGAGCAGGCTCAATTCCGTCATGTTGTCGGGGTGGTTGATACCGTGCAGGGGCTCGGTCAGCGGGTAGCTGGAGAAGCGGGGATCCTTGTCCGCCGCCTTCACCAGGCCCATGAACATGGCGTGGTCTGTGACGGCGTAAAAGTCCAGGGGCTGCTGTAGCCTGACCTCAAAGCCCACTGGGTGGCGCAGGGCCTGACCCTGAGCATAGCGGTAGGCGTCTGCCGGTGTGGCCGTGGTCCCGAAGGAATAGGCGTCAAAGGAATTCGCTGTGTGGACATGCAGGTCGCCAAAATAGGCGTTTCGATCGGGGTTTGGCGGGGCGGGCCGACGGTCCAGCAGGCCCGGCACCGGCGCCAGCACCTGGTTGCCGCGAGCCTCACCGGCAAGCCCAACGGATTCATTGGATTGCCGATCTTCCAGTGATTCGCTACAGCCCAACAGGATAGCCAGGCCGGCGCACATCAGCAGCGTTCTTATCATTATTGCCGTCCTGCTTACGGAGCGTGGGATTTATAGTAACGCAGCAACACGGTTGGACGGAATTGGCCCGGAAAAGCGGGGCAGCGCGCGGGCGATTTCGCTAGAATGCTCGCCATGGACGTCACCCGAATTCTCGACCCGCTGAATGACGCCCAGCGCGACGCGGTAGCTTGCGAAAGTCAGAACATGCTGGTCCTCGCCGGCGCGGGCAGTGGCAAAACCCGCGTGCTGGTGCATCGCATTGCCTGGCTGATCCAGGCTGAAGGCCTATCGCCCTGGTCCATTCTCGCGGTCACCTTTACCAACAAGGCAGCGCGGGAAATGCGCTCGCGTATTGAAGATATGCTGGCGATCGGCACCCACGGCATGTGGGTGGGCACTTTCCACGGCCTCGCCCACCGGCTGCTCAAGGCCCATTGGCAGGAGGCCGGGCTGCCGCAGAACTTCCAGATTCTCGACTCTGACGACCAGCTGCGGCTGGTGAAGCGGATCTGCCGGGAGCTGGATCTGGATGAGTCCCGCTGGCCCCCCCGGCAGGCCCAGTGGTATATCAACGGGCAGAAGGACGAGGGCTTGCGCGCCGCCCACATTGAGGCACCGGAAAGCGACCCCTACGGTTACACCATGCTGCGGGTCTACCGCGCCTACGAAGAAGCCTGTGAACGCGGCGGGCTGGTGGACTTTGCCGAGTTGCTGCTGAGAGCCCACGAGCTGTGGCTAAAGAACCCCGAGCTGCTGGCCCATTACCAGGGCCGCTTCCGGCACGTGCTGGTAGACGAGTTCCAGGATACCAATGCCATCCAGTACGCCTGGTTGCGGGTGCTGGCGGGCGACATCATTCCTATCGTGGCGGTGGGCGATGACGACCAGTCCATCTACGGCTGGCGCGGTGCGAAGATCGAAAACATCCAGCGCTTTTCCCAGGACTTTGATCCGGTGCGCACAGTGCGCCTGGAACAGAATTACCGCTCGACCTCGAATATCCTGAAGGCCGCCAACGCGGTGATCTCCCACAACATGAACCGACTTGGCAAGGAGCTGTGGACGGCGGGAGATGAAGGTGAGGCTATTACCCTGTACGCCAGCTTCAATGAACAGGACGAGGCGCGTTTTATTGTCGAGCGCATCGAAGACTGGATCGGCGAAGGCCAGGCCCGCGCCGACTCCGCCATCCTCTATCGCTCGAACGCCCAGTCGCGGGTGCTGGAAGAGGCGCTGATCCGCGCTGCTGTGCCCTACCGCATTTACGGTGGCCAGCGTTTCTACGAGCGCCTGGAAATCAAGAACGCCCTGGCCTACATGCGGCTGATTGTCAGCCGCGCCGATGACGCAGCACTGGAGCGGGTCCTGAACACACCGCCCCGGGGCATTGGCGGCAAAACCGTCGACGCACTGCGCGAGCTGGCCCGGGAACGCCAGGTATCACTGTGGCAGGCGATTGCGATCCTGGTGGAGGAAAAGCTGCTGCCGGGCCGGGCACTGAACGCCCTCGAGGCCTTCTGTGTGCTGGTTAATGAAATGGATTCGGACACCTCTGAACTGGGGCTGGCGGAACTCACCGAGCACGTGATCGAAGCCAGCGAACTGGTGGAGTACCACGGTAAGGAAAAGGGCGAGCGCGGCCAGGCGCGGGTGGAGAACCTGCAGGAACTGGTGAGCGCGGCGCGCCAGTTCGAGCCTGAGAACGATGACCTCTCACCGCTACAGGAGTTTCTGGACAATGCGGCGCTCGACGCTGGTGACGCTCAGGCGGAAGCCCATGAGGACAGCGTCCAGCTAATGACACTGCACTCCGCAAAGGGCCTCGAGTTTCCCCTGGTGTTCCTGGCTGGCATGGAGGAAAACCTGTTTCCCCACCGTATGTCGCTGGAAGAGCCGGGCCGCCTCGAAGAGGAGCGGAGGCTTTGCTATGTGGGTATCACTCGCGCCATGCAGCGGCTGGTGATCACCTACGCGGAAACCCGGCGCATGTACGGTAATGAGAACTTCAATGCACCGTCACGCTTCATTCGCGAGATTCCCACCGAGCTGCTGGAGGAGGTGCGCCTGCACACAACGATCACTCGCCCCGCCAGTATCGGTTTTGCCGCCGACGTGGAAGACACCGGCCTCACCCTGGGGCAGCGGGTGTTTCACCAGGTTTTCGGCGAAGGTGTGGTACTCAATTTTGAGGGCCGCGGCAGCAACGCCCGGGTTGAGGTGAACTTCGACGCCGAGGGCAGCAAGTGGCTGGTGGTGCAGTACGCGAACCTGCAATCCCTCTAGTGCAGGCTGGCCGATTGACTGTTCGCGACCGACAGAACAATAACAAGGACAAGCGCCATGACCGTTAACGAGCAACGCCTCACCCCCCTGATTATCCTGCTGTTGCTGGCCCTGCTGGTGCTGACCCTGGCCGGCTGGGTGCTCGACCGTGTCAACGACGAGGCCGCCGGCCCGGGCCAGGTGCTGGCGCCCGACGAGGTGATTCGCTGGAAGATGGTCACCACCTGGCCCAAAAACTTTCCCGGGCTGGGACTGGGCCCCGAGAACTTTGCTCGCCGGGTCAAGGACATGAGCGGTGGGCGTCTGCAAATCCAGGTCTACGGCGGCGGTGAAATCGTACCGCCCTTCGGCGTGTTTGATGCGGTATCCCAGGGCGTGGCCCAGATGGGCCACGGGGCGGGCTACTACTGGACCGGGAAAGTACCGTCAGCGGTCTTCTTTACCGCCGTTCCTTTCGGGTTCACAGCCGATGAAGCCAGCGCCTGGATGCATTACGGTGGCGGCCTGGAGCTGTGGCGCAAGGCCTACGCGCCGTTCAACCTGATCCCCCTGGCTGGCGGCAACTCGGGTACGCAGATGGCCGGCTGGTTCAACAAGGAAATCAATTCCATTGAAGACCTGCAGGGCCTGAAGATGCGTATCCCCGGGCTGGGCGGTGAGGTATTTACCCGCGCCGGCGGGGTGGCTGTCACCATGCCAGGGGGCGAACTTTACACTTCGCTGCAGACGGGGGTGATTGACGCCACGGAATGGGTAGGGCCCTACAACGACCTGGCCATGGGGCTGCACGAAGTGGCCGAGTACTACTATTACCCGGGCTGGCAGGAGCCGGGCCCGGTGCTGGAGTTCATCGTCAACGCCGATGCCTTTGCTTCATTGCCAGCGGACCTGCAGGCGATTGTCGAAGGTGCTGCCCGGATCATCAACCAGGACATGCTGGATGAGTACACAGCGCGCAACAATCGTGCGCTTCAGGAGCTGGTCAATGTGCACGGGGTAAAGCTGAGGCGGCTACCGGACGATGTAATTATCGCGCTGAAGCAGGCGGCCCGGGAAGCCGTGGAGGAATTGGCGGCCAGTGATCCCATGGCCGCCGAGGCCTATGCGTCTTTTTCCGAGTTCTACGAGGGTGTGAAGGCCTACCATCGCATTTCGGAACAGGCCTATATCAACGCCCGGGACCTGGAGTCAGACCCCGGGCGCTAGCTCGGGTGTTCACGGTTTAACGAACACCAGCGTCATGCGCTCGGACTCGCCGATCGCCCGTGATGCCGCTTTCTCTTCATCGGTCTCCAGGCCCCGCAGGTTGGGCGGCAACTGCCAGACACCGCCGGCATGGCGCTTGCTGTCCAGCGGATTGCGGTTGAAGAAGCCCTCTGCCTCCAGCACGAAGCCGGCGCCGGTGGCCTTGGCGATGATGTAGTCCCGGCCCAGGTAGCCAATGTTCCGTGACATCCAGTCCTGCTCCGGGTCCGCCATATGTTGCACGATACCGAGCTTGCCGCCAGGCTTGAGAATCTCGTAAAAGTGCGCAAACGCCGCGTCATCGATGCCGCGACTGCGCCACCCGTGTGCATTGCGGAAGGTCACTACCCGGTCCACGCTGTTGGGATCGGCGGCGCCGATCACCACAGTTTTGGCCTGCTCGTCGATCATCAACGAGCTGACTTCGACTTTGCCGTAGACGCGCTTGTTGGCGGCTAGCTTTTTCTCGAAGCCGGCGCGGGAGCGCGGCCGGTAGCTGGCCTGGGTGTCACTGCTGTCGTAGTGGGCGGCAATCAGCTTGCCGTCGTCGCGCAGGTAGGGCGCGAGAATTTCGGTATACCAACCACCGCCGGGCCAGATCTCGACCACCGTGTGGTCTGGCTGCACATCGAACAGGCTCAGGGTCTGCATCGGATTGCGATAGGGGTCTCGCTCCACGTAGTCCGCGGTGCGATGCTTGCCGGCGATGGCCTGGGCGAGCGCATCGTCATCGGCCTGGGCGGGCAGCACCAGCGACAGAGTGGTGGCCAGGGCGGCAAGTGCGCTCCTGCCAAAAGGGGACTGGGCAATATTCATTGAATCTCCTGTTAAAGCCTTAAAGGGAATGATTGGGATGCTGTAGAGGCCGGGCGACGCTCAACACGACTGCCCGTGCGTAAGGTCTGCTAGCTGCCGTTTTCCGGCACGGCGCGGGTGCGGCCGTTCTCATCAATGGAGACGAAGACAAATTCGCCTTCGGTGACCTTGATGGGCTCGCCGTCATGTTTGGAATCGATCCACACTTCCACCATGATGCGGATGGAGCTGCGGCCGATCTCCAGTATATCTGTATAGCAGCGCACCACAGCTCCGACGTGCACAGGCGTGAGGAAGGCCATGCCGTCAATAGCGACCGTGGCAACCCGCCCCTCGGCCACGTCTCCGGCGGCTATTCCGCCGGCAAGGTCCATTTGCGAGAGCAGCCAGCCGCCAAAAATATCACCGTTGGCGTTGGTATCCCGGGGCATGGCGACCGTCTGCAGTGCCAGTTCACCCTGGGGGAGCGGAGTGCTGTCTATATCGTTCATGCCAGTCCCGATAGCCTTGTTCGTCTGTTGTTGGGCGCTCTAGCGTCAGTGCCTGAAAACGCCCGGCAGCCAGGTCGCCAGGCCGGGCCAGGCCACGAGCAGGCCGAGCACGGCGAGCTGGATAAGTATAAAAGGAATCACTCCGCGGTAGATAGCACCGGTGGAGACACTGTCCGGCGCCACTCCTCGCAGGTAGAACAGGGCAAACCCGAACGGTGGCGTGAGAAACGAGGTCTGCAGGTTGATGGCGATCATGATACCCAGCCATACCGGGTCCAGACCCATGGCCAGTAGCACTGGCCCCACCACCGGCACGACAACAAACGTGATCTCGATGAAATCGAGAATAAACCCGAGCAGGAAAATCACCAGCATCACCACCAGGGTGGCGCCCATGACGCCACCCGGAATGCCCTCGAAATAGTGGCGGATCAGCTCTTCGCCGCCAAAGCCGCGAAATACCAGCGAGAACAGGGCGGCCCCAATCAGGATCATGAACACCATGCAGGTGACTTCCAGCGTACTGCGCGCCACTTCCTGCAGCCGTGCAAGATTCATCTCCCGCTTGGCAAAGGCCAGCATCAGGGCACCAAAGCTGCCGACCCCGGCGGCCTCCGTGGGGGTGGCAGCGCCGCCCAGTATGGAGCCCAGCACTGTGGTAATCAGCAGCAACGGTGGCGCCAGGCCCTTGAGCAGGGCAGCGGCGGACACTGGCTCGACATCTTTTGCGGCCGGTGCGTGCTCCGGCTTGAAGCCGGTATACACGATCAGGTAGAGCATGTAGAGCGCCACCAGCAACAGCCCGGGCAACAGTGCACCGATAAACAGGTCTCCCACCGACACCGGCTGCGGGTTCAATACGTTCATGCGCAGCTGGGCCTGCTGGTAGGCGCTGGAGAGAATATCGCCCAGCAGTACCAGGGCAATGGAGGGAGGGATAATCTGGCCCAGCGTTCCCGTGGCGCAGATAGTGCCGGTGGCCAGCGCCGGGTGGTAGCCGCGCTTGAGCATGCTCGGGAGCGACAACAAACCCATGGTTACCACGGTGGCGCCGACAATGCCGGTGCTGGCGGCCAGCAGCGCACCCACCAGCACCACAGAAATGCCGAGCCCACCGCGCACCCGCGCAAACAGCCGTGCCATGTTGTCCAGCAGTTCCTCTGCCACCCGGGACTTTTCCAGGGTCACGCCCATCATGATGAACAGCGGTACGGCGATCAGGGTGATATTGCCGATGGTGCCGAACAGCCGGCCTGGCAGGGCGGTGAGGAAGCTGGGATCAAAATTGCCGACAAGAATGCCGCCGGCGGCGAACAGCAGTGCGGTGCCGGCCAGGGTAAAAGCCACTGGATAGCCGAGCATCAACGCCAGGCAGACACAGGCGAACAGCCACAGGGAGGTGGTGTCGGCGGCCGCGGTCACTCCTCGCCCACCAGCACCAGTGCATTGCGGGCCAGCTCTGCCAGCCCCTGCAATAGCAGGCTCAGCGCCATCAGCGGTATCAGCGACTTGAGCAGGAACACACCGTGGATGCCGCCGGGATCCTGGGAGCCCTCAAGAACGCGCCAGGCCTCGGTGACGAACGGCCAGCTCATAGCGCCCACAAACACACTGAAGGGCAGCAGGAACAGGATCGTACCAACGCTGTTGACCCAGGCCTGGCCGCGCCGACTGAAGCGGCGATAGAAAATATCCACACGCACATGGGCATCGCGCTTGAGTGTGTAGGCCACCCCGAGCATGAACACCAGCCCGTGCAGGTAGGTGCTGGACTCCTGCAGGGCGATAGAACCGCTGCCGAGACCGTAGCGCAGTATCACCACCAGGCAGACCGACAGGGCCAGCGCCAGGCACAGCCAGGCGAGCCAACGCCCGGACAGCTCGGTAAAATGATCCACAGTGCGTATAAAACGTTGCAGCGTCTGCATCAGGTAGTCAGCCCCGGCTGGTTTTTATAGCTGTCCGGCGTATGATTCGGCGCAGTATAGCCGCGCCGGAGATGCGGCGGCTAGGCTGCGGGCCGCGTGAGCGCTGCGCCTGCCACAGGAAAGCTTACAGGAACGGAGAACATGCTGATTGTATTGTCACCGGCGAAAACGCTGGACTATGAAACCCCACCGCAAACCCGCAAGGCGACCCAGCCTGCCCTGCTGGAGCGATCCGCCGAGCTGGTGGAAGATGCCCGCAAGCTGTCGCCGGACGCGATCGGCGACTTGATGGGTGTCAGTGACAAGCTCGCCGCGCTGAATCATGAGCGCTTCATGAACTGGGGCGGGCCTTTCACCCTGGACAATGCCAAGCAGTCGGTACTGGCCTTCAAGGGTGACGTCTATACCGGTCTCGATGCGGACACCATGAAGGTCGCGGACCTGGATTATGCCCAGAAGCACCTGCGCATTCTCTCAGGTCTTTACGGCATCCTGCGACCGCTGGACCTGATGCAGCCCTATCGGCTGGAGATGGGGCTGAAGTTTGAAAATCGCGGGGGTCGCAACCTGTATGAGTTCTGGGGCGACGACATCACCGTTTTGCTCAACCGCCAGCTGAAGTCCCTGAACAGCGACGTGCTGGTCAACCTCGCCTCCAACGAGTACTTCAAGTCCGTGCGCCCCGGTGAATTGAACGCCGACGTTATTACCCCGGTCTTCAAGGACAGGAAGAACGGCAAGTACAAGGTCATCAGCTTCTTTGCCAAGAAGGCCCGCGGCCAGATGGCCCGCTACGCCATCGACAAGCGGCTGGAAAAAGCCGGCGACCTGAAGAAATTCCGGGGCGATGGTTACCGCTATAATGCGAGTGAATCCACCGCGCGCGAATGGGTGTTTACTCGCGAAGAGGCCTGATGGAGCATTTTTCGGTCATTATCCTCGGTGCCGGGATGTCCGGCATCTGCATGGGCATCAAGCTGCGCGATGCCGGAATTACCGATTTCCTGATTCTCGAAAAGCGCGAAGCCGCCGGCGGCACCTGGCACGACAATACCTATCCCGGCGCCTGCTGCGACGTCGCCTCGCACCTCTACAGCTTCTCCTTTGAACCGAAACCCGACTGGTCCCGGGCCTATGCGCCGCAGCCGGAAATACAGGCCTATTTCGAACACTGTATCGACAAATACCAGTTGCGGGACGCCATTCGCTACCAGGTGCAGGTGGTGAGCGCGGAACTCGATGAGGCCCGGGGCGAGTGGCAGCTGCAGCTGGCCAGTGGTGAGCGACTGGCCTGCCGCTTCCTGGTCAGCGGCCTGGGTCAGCTCAATCGCCCCAATACGCCGGAGTTTCCCGGGCGTGACAGTTTCCAGGGGGCCAGCTTCCATTCGGCGCGCTGGGACCATTCGGTGGATTTGGCCGGCAAGCGGGTGGCGGTTATAGGCAATGCAGCCAGCGCCATCCAGTTTATCCCGCCGGTGGCGCGGGAAGCTGCACAGCTTTTCGTTTACCAACGCAGCGCCAACTACATCGTGCCGCGCAACGACCGCGCCTATGGCGAGCAGGAAATTGAGCGCTACCGACGTTTTCCCGGACTGCAGAAACTCTCAAGGCTGGCCTGGTACCTGCGCCAGGAGCTGATTTTCTTCGGGGCAATGTTGCCGGTCTCCCTGCGGCACCGACTGGTGAACTGGATTGCTCGGCGCTACCTCGAACAGGAGATCAGCGACCCGACCCTACGCCAGGTGCTGACCCCGGACTATCCGCTGGGCTGCAAGCGTATCCTGGTCTCTGACGATTACTACCAGGCACTGGCAGCGGGCGACGTTGATATTGTCACCTCCGCCATCCAGGGTATCGGCCCGGAGGGCGTGATCACCGAGGATGGCGTAGAACGCCCGGTGGATGTGATTATCTATGGCACCGGCTTCAAGGCCACCGAGTTCCTGGCTCCCCTGCAGATTCGCGGGCGTGACAGCCAGCGGCTGGCGGATTGCTGGCAGGATGGCGCCTGGGCGCACCGCGGCGTGGCGGTGCCGGGCTTTCCCAACCTGTTCATGCTGTACGGGCCCAACACCAACCTGGGACACAACTCGATCATCTATATGGTGGAGGCCCAGGTGCAGTATGTGGTGCGCTGTATCGACAAAATGCTGGCCCATGACATCCGCCTGCTGGATGCCAACCGGGATGTCGCGGCGCGCTATAACGAACAGCTTCAGGAAGACCTGGCCAACACGGTATGGGGCGGCGAGTGCGGCAGCTGGTACAAGAACGACAGCGGCAAGATCACCAATAACTGGCCCCACAGCTCCCTGCGTTTTCACTTCAGCATGCAGCGCCCGGACTTCTCCGAATATGACATGAGTGCCTGACGGCCCGACATGCGTCCATTCTCACAGGCCTGTGAAAACAACAAGCTGCCGATTCTGGAGGTGCTGCGGCGACATCTCGCTGACGTCGACGCGTTGCTGGAGCTCGCCAGCGGCACCGGACAACACGCGCGCTTTTTTGCTGAGCAGTTGCCGCATATAAGCTGGCAGCCCAGCGACCTGCCCGATCACCTGGCGGGCATCGAGAGCTGGCGGGAAGACTACCGGGGCGACAATCTATTGCCGCCGCACGCTCTGGACGTGACCTGGAAAGACTGGGGGATAGCGATACCCGCCGCCCTGTTCACCGCCAACAGCCTGCATATCATGCCCTGGTCGGCGGCAGAGGCCCTGTTCCAACACCTGGGTGCCCACGCGCCAGCGTCTAACCGCTTGCTGGTTTACGGACCTTTCAACTATGGCGGGTGCTACACCAGCGACAGCAATGCCCGCTTTGACCAGTGGCTGGCAGAGCAGTACCCGGGTGGGGGAATCCGCGATTTTGAAACGGTTGACCGCTGTGCCGCTGAGGCCGGGTACCGGCTGCTGGAAGATGTGGCCATGCCCGCCAACAACCGCCTGCTGGTGTGGCAGAAATCAGTTGCCTGACTTGTCCGGCTGAGGGGTTTCCTGCTTGAACGGCAGGTAAGTGGATGCATCGCGGATGTAGGCGTCGATATGATCTTCCTCACGACGCGTGAAATCGTCGATGGCCTGGGCGAAGGCCGGGTCGGCTATCCAGTGTGCGGAGACCGTGGCAATGGGGGTGAAGCCGCGCTGGATCTTGTGTTCACCCTGGGCGCCGGGATCAAAGCGGCTGAGTCCCTCCCGGATGCAGTACTCGATACCCTGGTAGTAGCAGGCTTCAAAGTGCAGGCAGTCCAGTTCCCGCACTGAGCCCCAGTAGCGACCGTACAATGTGTCACTGGATCGCAGGCACAGCGAGCCGGCCACCGCTTCGCCGTCGAGACTGGCCCGCACCATCACACAATGCTCCGGCAGGGTCTCACCCAGCTGGGTAAAGAACGCCCGGTTCAGGTAGCCGCCATGACCGCTGCGCTTGGCGTAGGTCATCTGGTAGAAGCGGTAGAACTCGTCCCAGTCACGTTCGCTGATCTCATTGCCCTGCAGGGTGTCCAGCCGGATGCCCTGCTCCTCGACCCGGCGGCGCTCCCGCTTGAGTGACTTGCGTTTGCGGCTGTTGAAGGTGGCGAGAAAGTCGTCAAAAGAGCCATAACCCTGGTTGAACCAGTGGAACTGGCTGCCGCGGCGCAGGCTCATGCCCTGGGACTCCAGCTGTGCAGCCTCCTCATCGCCGGGGAACAGCACGTGCCAGGAGGACATCTCTTGCTGGTTGGCCAACTGCTGTGCGGCAGCCAGCAGGGCGGCCCGACACGGGGTCGGGTCTTCGCCGGCTGCCACGCACAATCGCGGGCCAGTGGCCGGGGTAAATGGCACCGCCGTCAACAGCTTGGGATAGTAGTGGCGACCGTGGCGCTGGTAGGCGTCCGCCCAGCTCCAGTCGAAAACGTACTCGCCGTAGGAGTGGGACTTGAGGTACAGGGGCATCAACGCAATCAGCTTGTCGCCCCGGTAAAGTACCGCATGGTAGGGCTGCCAGCCGCTGTCGGCATCGGTACAACCGCTGGACTCCAGGGCGGAAAGAAACTCGTGGCGCAGGAACGGGTAGTCGGTGCCCGCGACGGCGTTCCAGGCCTCCGCATCCATCGCTGTCAGTGAGGGCAGGAAGCGTGCTTCCAGGTTGGCGAGGCTCACTGGGCCGCGCCGCGGCTCCAGGCGTCCAGCACCACGCCGGCAAACACCACCGCACCCACCCAGTTGTTGTTTAGAAAGGCGCGGAAGCAGCCGGCCGTGTGCCGGTCGCGGATCAGCCTCTGCTGATAAACGAACAGGCCGCTGGCCGCCAGCAGCGACAGGAAATAGATCCAGCCCAGCTCAAAGCGCTGCCCCACCAACACCAGGGCGATGATGGTGAGCGCCTGCAAGGCGGCGATGACGTGGCGGTCCATCTCGCCGAACAGGATAGCTGTCGATTTGATGCCAACCTTGAGGTCGTCTTCGCGGTCCACCATGGCGTACTCCGTATCATAGGCCACCGTCCAGAACAGGTTGGCGACAAACACCAGCCACAGGGCTGGCGGCAGTGCATTTGATACGGCGGCAAACGCCATCGGGATGCCCCAGGAAAAAGCCGCCCCCAGCACCAGCTGCGGCAGGTGGGTGTGGCGCTTCATGAACGGGTAACAGGCGGCGAGGGCGACCCCGGCGAAGGACAGCAGAATGGTCAGGGTGTTGGTGAACAGTACCAGGATGAAGGCCGCCAAAGACAGGCTGGCAGCCAATACCAGTGCTTCTTTGGGGGCTATGACGCCGGTCACCAGTGGGCGCTCCCGGGTGCGCTCCACGGCGCCGTCGAAATTACGGTCGGCAAGATCATTCACGGCGCAACCGGCGCTGCGCATCAGTAGCGTTCCGAGGGAGAAGATCAGCAGCAGCTTGAGGGGCGGTACGCCCCCGGCGGCCAGCCACAGGGCCCACAGGGTCGGCCACAACAGCAACAGGGTGCCGATGGGCCGGTCCAGGCGGACCAGCTGCAGATAAGCCGTGAATCGGGATGTGGCGGTGGACATGGGAACCAGCGAACGAACGATAGCCGTCTATTATGACGGGTCTGTGTCAGGCTTCAAACCGCTCAAGGAAGACTTCGCTGACCAACACACTGCGGCCACGCAGCACGAAGCGGGAGCGCCGCGCCCAGGCCGGCTGTTCCTGCCGGAAGTCGCGGTGAATATAGCGGCTACCCGCTGCCAGCCGGGTCACCTGAAAGGCCTTGCGGGTGAGCTCCGGGTGTCGGAACAGCAGGGCCCCCAGGGAATCGTTCTGTAGCTGTCGCAGACGCCGCAGCTCGCCGCTGAGGGTGGCGGCGGGAATGATGCTGCGGGCGTAGACCCAGGGCTGATCGAAACACCGTAACACGACCTCGCGCACCAGCGCCCACTGGCTCGGCGGCAGCCCCAGCAGGCGGGATTCGGAGAGCTGGGGCCGCGACCAGCCCTGGCTCAGTCGCTGCACCTGGAACTCGCCACCGGTTTTGCGCAGCAGCCGCTCGGTGAGAGAGGTTTCATCCAGTAGCCAGGGCCGCACCTGGTCGGACAGCCCGCGCAGCTGCATCTGCGAGGGGCTGTACCAGGTAGGATGGGCGGGGGTGATGGGTGGCGTGAACACGGCGGCAGTGTGCCACAGCCCGCGCGACTTGCACATTTTTCAGCCGGCACTATAGTTGTCCATCCTCAAAATATCGCACCATTTATGGAGACCCCAGCCTATGAGCAAATGGGAATGCATAGTCTGCGGCCTGGTCTACGACGAGGCCAAGGGCTGGCCGGACGACGGCATCGCACCTGGAACCAAGTGGGAAGATGTTCCCGAGGATTGGCTGTGCCCCGATTGCGGGGTCGGCAAGGAAGACTTCGAGTTGATCGAGGAGTCGGAGGTCGAGCAGGTGCCCCATCACCAGGAGGCAGAGGCTGACACCGAGCATGCGCCGGTGGTGATCATCGGCACAGGCCTGGCCGGCTACGGGCTGGCCAAGGAATTCCGCAAGCACGATGACTCGACTCCGCTGATCCTGATTACTGCGGACGACGGCCGGGCTTATTCCAAGCCCATGCTGTCCACCGGCTACACCAAGGACACCAGCGCAGATGACCTGGCGACTGCCGATGCCGGCAGCATGGGCCAGACGCTCAATGCCTCGGTCTGGACCCGTACCCGGGTGGCCGGTATCGACACCGAGAAGCAGCTGGTGCATGTGGCCGATTCCGAAACCGCGCTGCACTACTCAAAGCTGGTGCTCGCCGTGGGCGCGGATGTTATCAAGCCGCCGCTGGCCGGCGACGCGCTGGCGTACGTCTACTCGGTCAATGACCTGCTGGATTACGATGATTTCCGCCAGGCGATTGCTAAAAACAACGTCAAGAAAGTCTGCATCATTGGCGGCGGCCTGATTGGCTGCGAATTCACCAACGACTTACTCAATGGCGGTTTCGAGGTGGAAGCGGTTGATCCGCTGGCCTACTGCCTGCCCACACTGTTGCCTGAAGCTGCTGGCAAGGCTGTGCAGATTGCGCCATTGATGGCGGCCGCGCGCGCATTGGGCAAGACCCTCGCCGGCGACGCCACGGAAGTGGCCTACCCGGCCATGCCGGTTACTATCAAGACCCCCGCCTGCCCGGTGGTGGTCAGCCCGGTAGCACCGGATGCGGCGGGTGAGTGGCAGGTCAGTGAAGACGGCAACAACGTCAAGGCGGAGTTCCGCGACAGCGCGGGGCAGTTGCTGGGCTTTGCGCTGACCGGAGATGCCACCAAAGAGAAACTGAGCCTGCAAAAGCAACTGCCGGCGATACTCCCCTAGCCGGCGGCTAGACGCTGGCGAAGCGCTCGGCGTTGCCGAGCCAGCGCCTGATCAGCGGCTCCACGTGCTCGGGCCGCTGGTCGGCCACTTCCCGGGCCAGTTGTCGCACCCGGTCCAGCAGGTCTGCGTGCAGCAGAATATCGGCCACCCGGAAGTCCATGAGCCCGGTCTGGCGAGTGCCCAGCACCTCGCCGGGCCCGCGCAGCTCCAGGTCGCGTTCGGCGATGTAGAAGCCGTCATTGCTCTCGCGCATGGATGCGAGACGGGCCTGGCTCTGCTGGCTCAGGGGCGACTTGAACAACAGCACACAGTGACTGGCATCCGAGCCGCGCCCGACCCGGCCACGCAGCTGGTGTAACTGTGCCAATCCCAGACGTTCCGGATTTTCGATAATCATCAGGCTGGCATTGGCGACATCGACGCCGACCTCGATGACGGTGGTCGCCACCAACAGGTCGATGTCTCCTGCCTTGAAGCGCTGCATCACGGCTTCCTTGTCCGCCGGCTTCAGGCGCCCGTGAACCAGTCCAACCCTCAGCTCCGGCAATCTTGTCTCCAGGTCCTGGCAGGTGGCCTCGGCGGCCTGGGCTTCCAGTGCGTCCGATTCCTCTATCAGGGTACAGACCCAGTAGGCCTGGCGCCCTCCTTCGCAGGCGGCGCGAACCCGCTCGATAACCTTGTCGCGCCGGCTGTCGCTGATCAGTACCGTCTGTACCGGCTGGCGCCCGGGCGGCAGTTGATCGATGACCGAACAATCGAGGTCAGCGTAGGCGACCATGGACAGTGTTCTTGGTATGGGTGTGGCCGTCATGACCAGCTGGTGCGGCTGCTCGCCCTTTTCCGTCAAACGCAGGCGCTGGTGCACCCCGAACCGGTGCTGTTCATCGACCACCACCAGGCCCAGCCGCGAGAACATCACGTCGTCCTGAAACAGGGCGTGAGTGCCAATGATGAGCGGTGCCTCGCCAGCGGCAATGGCCTCCAGCGTGGATTTGCGGGCCTTGCCCTTGACCCTGCCGGTCAACAGGCAGGGACTGATTCCCTGCGTCGGCAAACCAGGCGGCAAAGTTGGCACGGTGCTGCTCCGCGAGAATCTCGGTGGGCGCCATGATCGCCACCTGGAAACCGCTGACCATGGCGCGCTGGGCGGCACAGGCGGCGACCACCGTCTTTCCCGAGCCGACATCACCCTGCAGCAGGCGCAGCATGGGAATCGGCCGGGCCAGATCGCTATCGATCTCTTCCACCACCCGCTGTTGGGCTGCGGTCAGGGCAAAGGGCAGCGACGCGATGAATCCATCAATCGCCGCCTGTCCGGCGATCAGCTGTGGCGCGCCTCGGGCCTGCTGCTGCCGGCGCAGCTTTTCCAGCGACAGGTTGTGGGCCACCAGTTCTTCCAGGGCCAGCCTGAGTTGGGCGGGATGGCGGCCTTCACGAATCAGCGCCTGGGGGGCATCCGGAGGCGGCGCGTGCAGGTAGGTCAAGGCATCCACCAGGCTCAGTCCAAAGTTATTCTGGCCCGGTAGCAGGTCCGCCGGGGCTGCCCGCGCCAGTAGCTCCACCGCCTGCCGGCAGAGTTTGCGCCAGGTGGCCTGTGAGACGCCGGCACTGCCCGGGTAAATCGGCGTCAGGGATTCCTCTACCGGTGTCGACTGTTGCTCGTCGACCAGGCGGTATTCGGGGTGGTACATCTCCAGGCCGCTGGCGCCGCGGCGAACCTCCCCAAAACAGCGCAGGCGCCTGCCCGCAGCCAGATTGTTTTTCTGGGCCGCGGAAAAGTGGAAGAACCGCAGGCTGAGGCTGCCAGTGGTGTCCTGGATGCGGCAGAGCAGGCTGCGGCGTCGGCCGAAAGTGACATCGGCGACGCGGATTTCTCCCTCCACGACCACATCGGCGCCTGGCTGCACCGCCCCCAGCGGCGTGATACGCGTGCGATCCTGGTAGCGCAGCGGCAGGTGGAACAGCAGGTCCTCCACCTGCTCGATGCCCGCCTCGACGAGTTTTTCGGCCATGCGCGGCCCTACCCCATGCAGGCGGGTCACCGGTTGGTTGACGATATCAGGCATGCAGTAAGGATTGAGGAAACATAGTGGATGGTGTCGAGGCTCACTGGGCGGCGTATAGTTGTACCAGTGAGTCCCGTTGAAAAAAACCCCGATCGCGTCAACTTGATCGCCTGTGGTGATCTTGGCACCGCTGTTGCCCTGCAACTGGCCGCCCGCGGCGCGCGCCCGCTGGCCCTGCGCCGCAACGTTGAGGCGCTGCCGGCGGCGTTGCCGGCGCTGGCCCTGGACTACAGTGACCCGGAGTCACTGTCCCAGCTGGCGCAACACCCGGCAGATATTTCGGTGCTCACGCCGACACCCCCATCGCGCGATGTCGAGGGTTACCGCATGGGCTTCCTGCGGCCGGTGGAGAACCTGTTGGCCCTGTGGCAGGACCTGCCGCCACAACAGTTGATATATGTCTCCAGCACCCGCGTCTATGGGGACGCTGGCGGGGACTGGGTTGATGAAAACTCTGCGCTGTTGCCGACGGACGGCCAAGGGGAGGTGCTGGTGGCCGCTGAACAGCGTCTGCTGGAAAGCCACCACCGGGTCACCGTGGTGCGCTTCTCCGGGATCTACGGGCGTAGCCCCAGCCGCCTGCTGGAGCGCATCCAGGGCGGTGACATCGTCAGCCCCGAGCCCCCTCATTTCAGCAATCGAATCCACCGTGAGGACTGTGTCGGATTTCTGCTGCACCTGCTGGAAATGCCGGAGCGCGAGCGTATCTACCTGGCCAATGACGACCTGCCGGCCTTGAGTTACGAGGTGGAGAGCTGGTTGGCGGCGCGGTTGGGAGTGCAGGCGCCGCGGGAGACGGTGGCACCGCCGACGGCCAGCCGGCGCTGCCGCAACGGACGGATGCGCGATACTGGTTACGCTTTGCTGTACCCGGATTATCGGGCAGGGTATGGCGCGATGCTGGCCGCACCCGAGGGTACGGCGGGCGGCTCCCGCGGTGACGCTAAAGCGCCATGATGACTTCCACCTCTATGTCTGCCCCCTTGGGCAAAGCGGCCACCTGCACACAGGCTCGCGCCGGATAGGGCTCGGCAAAAAATTCAGCCATGACTGTATTGACCGCCCCAAAGTCTTCCAGGTCAGTGAGACTGATATTGACCTTTACCGCGTCATTGAGAGCGCCGCCGGCGGCCTCGGCGACCGCCGAAAGGTTTTTGAATACCTGCTGGGCCTGAGCCGTGATGTCGCCCTCCACCAGGCTCATGGTGTCGGGGTCCAGCGGGATCTGGCCCGAAAGCCAGACGGTATTGCCGACCTTGACGGCCTGCGAGTAAGGGCCGATGGCTTCGGGGGCATGGGGGCTGGAGATAACGGCGCGGTTGGTCATGGCAATTCCTTCAATGCTTGATGCGGGTAACCTTGTGGACTTCTTTGAGGCCGCGGATGCGTTTGAGAATCTGCGCCAGGTGCACGCGATTCTTCACTGACATTTCCAGATTCACGTAGCTGAACTGGTAGTCCTTGTCTTCGGTACTGATTTTCTCGATGTTGGCGTCGAGGCTGTTGATGCGCGTGGCGAGCACCGCCAGCATGCCGCGGCGGTTTTCCACTTCGATGCGCAGCGCGGCGACAAATTCACCCTGGACCTGATCGTCCCAGCGCAGGGGTACCAGACGGTCGGCGTTATCACGCAGCTCCGCCAGGTTGTGGCAGTGCTCCCGGTGCACCACTATGCCCCGTTCGGAGCTGATGTAGCCGGCCACGGCGTCGCCGGGGATCGGATGGCAGCACTTGCCGTAGCTGACCATGAAGCCCTCGGTGCCACGGATGGCCACCGGCTGTGGTTGGAAGCCGCCGTTTTCCTGGGTGGAGTCCGGCGCTTCCCCGAGCAGGTGCTGCGCGCTGATGGCGGCCACGCGATTGCCCTTGGCGATATCTTCCAGCAGCTGGTTTATGTGCTTGTAGCCTGCCCGTTCCAGGTAGGCGTCGACCTTGGTGGGCTCGAGAGCATCGTAGTGGGTGTCCAGTGCCATCAGGGCCTTGTCCAGCAGCCGCTTGCCCAGGTCGATGGAGTCCTCGCGACGCTGTGCCTTGAGGAAGTGGCGGATATTGGTTCGGGCCTTGGCAGTGACCGCGTAGTTGAACCATGAGGGGTTGGGGCGAGCACCGGGTGCGGTGATAATTTCCACTGTCTGGCCACTCTGCAGGGGCTCCGACAGGGGCGCCAGCCGACGATTGATACGACAGGCAACACAGCTGTTGCCGACATCGGTGTGTACCGCATAGGCGAAATCCACCGCCGTCGCGCCCCGGGGCAGTTCCATGATGTCGCCCTTGGGCGTAAATACATAGACCTCGTCCGGGAACAGGTCGATTTTTACACTTTCGATAAATTCCAGCGAATTGCCGGCGCGCTGCTGCATTTCCAGAAGCCCCTGCACCCATTCCCGGGCGCGGGCATGGCTGCCGCTGGCGGCACCCGATTCGCTGGATTTATAGAGCCAATGGGCGGCGATGCCATTGTTGGCCATTTCTTCCATATCGCGGGTGCGTATTTGAATCTCGATGGGCACGCCGTGCATGCCCATCAGTACCGTGTGCAATGACTGGTAGCCGTTGGCCTTGGGAATGGCGATGTAATCCTTGAACTCGCCCGGTACTGGCGCATACAGGTTGTGCACGCAGCCCAGTACCCGATAGCAGGTATCTACCGAGTCGACGATGATGCGGAAGGCGAAGATATCCATGATCTCCGAGAAGTTCTTGCCCTTCGTTTTCATCTTCGAGTAGATGCTGTACAGGTGTTTCTCGCGTCCGATCACCTCGGCGCTGTGGCCCTCCTGCTCCAGGCAGTTTTGCAGCTGGTGGCGGATTTTTTCCACCAGCTCCTTGCGATTGCCTCGGGCGCGGCGCACCGCTGCAGAGATGCGCTCGGCGCGCATCGGGTGGAGGGCGCTGAAGCCGAGGTCTTCAAACTCCATACGCACGGTGTTCATACCCAGGCGCATGGCAATGGGCGCATAAATATCGAGGGTTTCGCGGGCGATGCGACTGACCTTATCGGCACTGAGCACACCGAGGGTGCGCATGTTGTGCAGCCGGTCGGCCAGTTTCACCAGCACCACGCGGATATCGCTGGCCATGGCCAGGGCCATTTTCTGGAAGTTCTCCGCCTGTTTCTCCGCCTGGGAACTGAACTCAATCTGGGTCAGCTTGCTGACGCCGTCGACCAGTTCCGCCACCGTCGGCCCGAACTGGGCCCCGATGGCTTCCTTCTTGATGCCGGTGTCCTCGATCACATCGTGCAGCATGGCGGCCATCAGGCTTTGGTGGTCCATGTGCATGTCGGCGAGAATGCCGGCGACGGCCAGCGGGTGGGTCACGTAGGCTTCGCCGCTGCGGCGATACTGGCCGTGGTGCGCCTGCTCAGCGAAGAAGTAGGCGCGTTTTACCTGGTTACTTTCCTCGGGGGTGAGGTAGGTCTGGAGGATACTGTCGAGGGCGCTGATGCTGTTCACTGACGGATGCTCTCGGCGAATTCAGGCTGGCCCGGACTGTTCAACACAGAGTCAACACAGTCACGGTTACGCAGCCAGCCTCAGAGCCTCGCCAGTGGTGGCGGGCTAGAGGTCCTCTTGGCCGGACTCCATGGCCTCTACCAGCTCTTCTTCTGCGTCGACCACTTCTTCGCGCACCAGGATGTCGGCCGTGACGAAGCCCTCGGCAATTTCGCGCAGGGCGATGACCGTGGGCTTGTCTGATTCTTCATCCACCATCGGGTCCTTGCCGCCGGTCGCGATCTGACGGGAGCGCTTGCTGGCTACCATCACCAGCTCAAAGCGGTTTGCGACGTTTTCCAGACAATCTTCTACGGTAACACGTGCCATGATTCATTCCTGTACGGCCGTCACCGGGGCCTGTGGCCGCGGGTGAAGGCTAAGTGTTGCTGAATAATTGAGGGAGGCAGACGCCCAGACTGGCCGGGGCCGTGCTAGCGCGTTTGCTTCCAGATTTGCGAAAGCGCAGAAGTATAGCAAAAACATTGGCTTACGACAGCAAATCCGCCAACAGGTCGGCGTGCCGAATGACCTGGGCAGCGCCGCGCAAACGCTGGGCCTCCACCAGGTGCTGGAGTTGCGCCAGAGCCGTGTCGAAATCATCGTTGATGACGATGAAATCCGCCTCCGGGTAATGGGACATCTCGTCCCGCGCCAGGTTCATACGCTGTTGGATAATGTCCTCCTGGTCGCGGCCGCGGCTTGTCAGGCGCTGCAGCAGGGCTTGCCGCGAGGGAGGAAGAATGAACACCGAAATCGCGTCTTCACGCTGGCGCTTGATCTGGGCGGCGCCCTGCCAGTCAATTTCCAGGATCACGTCCTGGCCTGAGGCCAGCTGCTGTTCTACCCAGGACTGGGAGGTGCCGTAGTAGTGGTTGAAGACCTGGGCGTGCTCCAGAAACTCGCTGCGCGAAAGCATGTCCAGGAACACCGTCTCCGTCACGAAGTGGTAGCTGACGCCATCGCGCTCCCCTGGTCGAACCTCACGCGTGGTGTGGGAGACCGAGACGCCAATATCGGGGCAGCGCTCCACCAGCGCCTTGACCAGGCTGGTCTTACCCGCGCCGGAGGGTGCTGACACTGTGTACAGGCTGCCGGGGGTTTTCATTGGGTGGGAGTCTCCATACTTACTGCCAGGGGCTTACTCTATATTCTGGATCTGCTCGCGCATTTGCTCGATCAGCACTTTCAGCTCGACGGCGTTCTGGGTAGTGCTGGTGGCCAGTGATTTGGACGACAGGGTGTTGGCCTCGCGGTTGAGCTCCTGCATGAGGAAGTCCAGGCGCCGGCCGCAGGGCCCGCCCTTGTGCAATACGCGCTGCACTTCCTCTACATGCGCGACCAGCCGGTCGAGCTCTTCGTCCACGTCTGCCTTCTGCGCCAGTACGGCGAGTTCCTGTTCCAGTCGCTCCGGGTCGGCGTCTACGCCGAGGTCCTTTACCCGCGCGCGCATACGCTCGAGTTGTTGAGCCAGCAGTTCCGGCATGCGTGCCCGGGCCGCCTCCACTTCCACGTCTACGCCGCTCAGGCGCTCGCCAATGAAGCTGGCCAGTTTCTGTCCTTCACGGCTGCGGGTTTCTGCCAGGGAATCCAGGGCCTTGTCGAACAGCGCCAGTGAACGTTTTGCCAGGGCGTCTGCATCTTCAGGTGCACCTTCGACCAACCCGGGCCATTGCAGAATATCGAGGCTACTGGGCGCCTGCGTCTGGCTGACCGCTGCCTCCACCTTTGCCATGGCAGCGGCCAGGGCCGCCAGCCGGTCGTGATTGATTTCCAGGGCGTCTTCGCCGCCGGCCTGGGCCTGCCAGCGGAATTGCACTTCGACCTTGCCGCGGGACAGGCGCTTCGCCAGCCTGTCACGCAGGGGTGTCTCGAGGCTGCGCAGAGCCTCCGGCAGCTTGAAGTGGCAATCCAGGTAGCGGTGGTTGACCGAGCGTATTTCCACGGCCAGGCTGCCGGGGACGCTATCATCGCTTTCCCTGGCGAAGGCGGTCATGCTATTGATGTTCATGCGGCCCCCCGAAAAGGACACGATTTTAACAGCACTCGGCGGATTCGCCAGTGACGTAGGTCGCGTTCTATACCGTATAATGCCGCGCCCGATACCAGTGAAGTTGTCCCTATGCCCAGATCCAGCGGCCGCGCACCCAACCAGCTGCGCGACATCAGTTTTACCCGCCACTTTACCCGTCACGCCGAAGGCTCGGTGCTGGTCGCCTTTGGCGATACCCGGGTGATCTGCACTGCCAGTGTGTCCGCGGGGGTGCCGCGATTCCTGCGCGGCCAGGGGCAGGGCTGGCTGACCGCCGAGTACGGCATGCTGCCGCGCTCCACCGGCGAGCGCATGGGCCGGGAGGCCGCTCGCGGCAAGCAGGGTGGTCGCACGGTAGAAATCCAGCGCCTGATTGGCCGCTCCCTGCGCGCGGCGGTAGACCTTGAGCAACTCGGGGAATACACCATCAACATTGACTGTGACGTGATACAGGCGGATGGCGGCACCCGCACCGCTGCCATCTCGGGAAGCTGTGTGGCGCTGGTGGATGCACTGCGTTTCCTGCAGCGAGAGCGCCGCATTGACGGTGAGCCACTGCGGCAGATGATTGCCTCGGTGTCCGTGGGCGTGGTCGACGGAGAGCCGGTGCTGGACCTCGACTACATCGAGGATTCCGGTGCCGATACCGACATGAACGTCATCATGGCCGACAACGGTGAGTTTATAGAGGTACAGGGTACCGCAGAGGGCGCGCCCTTCCGACGGGCCGACCTCGATAGCATGCTCGATCTCGCGGCCAGTGGCATCAACGAGATCCTTGCCAGACAGCAACAGGCGCTGGCAGAAGACTAGCCACCCTGTCTTACCGAGTTGGTGATCGGGCTGCTTGCGCAGTTCCTGCGGGGGAGAGTCCCGCTAGGTAGCAGGCTCCAGGTCGTAGTCCATGATGATCGGCGCGTGGCTGGAGAAAGTCTTGGCCTTGTAGATTGCGCCGTATTCGATGGCGTACTTCAAGCCTGCGGACACCAGCTGGAAATCTGTACGCATGCCGTTGCTGTCGCGGTCGCCTTCGGGCCACCAGCTGAACTCATCGGCGTCTGAATTGATCTCCCGGAAGGCGTCGACATAGCCCAGGTTCAGCACTTCGTCCATCCACTGGCGCTCCTCGGCCAGGAAGCCGCTGCGGGTGCTGTAGCGCTCGGTGTCCTGCACATCCTGGGCGCTATGGGCAAGGTTCCAGCCGCCGCAAATGACAAACTCGCGCCGCTTGTTGCGGATCTTGCTGAGATGGGACTGCAGTAGGGTCAGAAACTCCGCCTTGCGGGCCTGCTGATCGCTGCCGGCGTCTCCGCCGGGGGGCACCAGCAGACAGCCGACGCTGACGTTGGCGTAATCAGCCTGGATGTAGCGGCCCTCCATGTCGAAGTCGCTGAAACCAAGGCCAGTCATGATGGCCTTGGGCAGACTCTTGCAGTACAGGGCTACGCCATTGGCCTTGCCGTCGACGGCGTCAAAGAAGTAGGCGTTGTAATCGCTGGGAAAGAAACGGTCTTCCTGCAGGTCATATTCGCTGCAGCCGAGATCCTGGATACAGATGAAGTCTGCGTCCTGCTCAAGGACCCAGTCATAGAATCCATTATCAGCCGCATTTTTCACGCCGTCGGCGGAAAAACTGATAACCCTCATTCGTTCGCTCCTCAGGCGGACAGATGCTGGCCGCTGCTTCTGTCCCTATGGACCATGCGCAAGTAAACTGCGCGCGTTACATGCGGTTTGCGTGCGATAAATAGTGTGATGCCCAGATTTCTGTGCCCTGCCGGGACGCGCTATTATGATTGTTCATTCCGACGGCGGGTGAGCATTTATACCCCATTATCGGAGCGCAATAAACCTTCAAACACAGGGATTCTCGACGGATGCAAGACTACCAGGCTGACTTCATCGAACTGGCGCGCGAGCGTGAAGCGCTGAGGTTTGGTGAGTTCACTTTAAAGTCCGGCCGCAAAAGCCCCTATTTCTTCAATGCCGGCGCCTTCGACTCCGGTGCTGCACTGGCGCAACTGGGCCGCTGCTACGCCAATGCCATAGTGGCCTCCGGTGTAGGATTCGATATGTTGTTCGGTCCCGCCTACAAGGGCATTCCCCTGGCGGCCAGCGTGGCGATTGCGCTGGCTGATGAACACGGTCGAGATGTGCCCTGGGCTTACAACCGCAAAGAGGCCAAGGATCACGGCGAAGGCGGGATACTGGTGGGCGCGCCGCTGGCGGGCAGGGTGCTGGTGGTGGATGATGTAATTACGGCGGGCACCGCGGTGCGCGAGGCGCTGGCCCTGATCCAGGCCGAGGGCGGGAGCTGCGCGGGGGTGGCGATTGGCCTGGACCGCATGGAGCGTGGCCAGGGCGAACTTTCCGCGATTCAGGAGATCGAATCCGAGTATAGGCTGGAAGTGGTCAGTATTGTGACACTCGTCAACCTGATCGAATACCTGGAGTCCGGCGCAGGCGGCGACTTGCCTGCATTGGACGCTATGCTGGAATATAGATCACAGTACGGTGTGGCTTGACTTGTGCGGCCTCCGGCCAACGCCTATATTGGGTCAATAATATATTATTATAAGTTCATATGGTGATACGTGCAGCGACAAGCGTTATAGCGCTGATGGCGGGGTTTGCCCTTGCTTTCAGCGTTTCCGCCGCCCGTGGCGCCGACTTTCTGTACCGCTACGTCAATAATGATGGCGTGACCGTCATCAACTACAGCATCCCCCCCGAGTTTGTGCACAAGGGCTACGAAATTCTCAATTCTGACGGCAGCGTGCACCAGGTCGTGCCCCGCTCGCTCACCGAGGAAGAGCTGGCCGACCAGTCGGGTGAGGCCTACCAGGCCCGGGTCGCCGCCGAGGAAGCAGAGCGGCTGCAAAAGTGGGATGAATCGCTGCTGCTGCGCTACTCCAGCATCGAAGATATTGAAGCGGCCCGGGACCGGGCATTGAGTGAGCTGCGTATTCGAATCAGCATCCTGCGCTCCAACGTGCGCAGCCTGAAGTCCCAGGTGGAAAGCAACCAGGAGCGTGCGGCTGACGCTGAGCGCCGTGGGGCTACCGTGCCGGTAGAGCTGGTTGCCGCGATCGACGGGCTGCGTAGTGAGATCACTGAGACCGAACGCGCCATCACTGAGCGGACGCGCGAGATGGAAGTGGTGCGCCAGGGATACCAGCGCGATATCGACCGTTTCGCCCTGCTGCTGGACAAGGTTGAACTCCGGCGGCAGTACTCTCGCCCCAGAAACTAGCGTAAAGCTGTGACATTCCGGGAAGCCTTCCTCATGGAGGCGCACCTGGAGGTTTGGCCGGATGGGGATAGAGCTTTCACATTTTCTATTAAAGCCACGCCCGCTGCGCCGGCGGCTTCTCCTGAGCCTGGCACCTGGGAACCGGTCAGGGCGTTTATGGGTAGGCCGCGGTTCGACCTACGCAGTTTGGACTTAGGGCCAAAGGCCCCGGCGAAGTGTCACTGCGCGGCTGTGGGTGGCGTCAGGCCTGGGTAACCTGGGCGGTAGCGGGCATCGCGGGACGGAAGAAGTCCGCCATCAGCAGCTGCCATTGCTCTGGCCAGAATTCCGTCGGTGAGCGCTGGAAGCCGCTGCGCACGTACTGGGAAATGCGCCCTTCAGCCGCCGCCAGCATCAGGTTGGCGGCAGCATTGATGGTCAGCACGGGGCGCACGCCCTCGCGCATCTCGGCCTCGCGCAGTACCTGTTTAAGTTGGGTTTCAAAACGATCAAACAGCTGCGCCACGCGCGCATGCAGGCGCTCGGTTTCTCCCGCCAGCGCGTCACCGGTGAGAATACGGGTGATCCCTGGATTTCGCTCGGTGAACGCCAGCAGCAGTGTCAGCATCTTTTCGCAGCGACTTGCTGCCGCGCTTTCTTCGGCGAGGATGATGTTGATGCGGCTGAACAGGGTTTCCTCGATAAATTCGATCAAACCCTCGAACATTTTGGATTTGCTGGGAAAGTGTCGATAGAGAGCCGCTTCGGAAACGCCCACCTGACGCGCCAGTTTGGCGGTGGTGATTCGCTCGCCAGGATTCGCCTCCAGCATTTGCGCCAGTGCTTCGAGAATCTGTTGACGCCGTTGGGTTTTACGCGGAGACATGTGTCAGGGTCAGGCCAGGCGGGATTGGGTACACTGGATAATGCTAGACCCAACCCGGTGGTGCTGCAAGAAATTAGCAGGCACTATCACCTGTTTTTACCCAGAGTGAGAATCAGGCACGGTTTGAGATCTTGGTGCCGACGCCCTCGTCGGTAAATACCTCCAGCAGCACCGCGTGTGGCACGCGGCCGTCGACGATGTGGGAGCTGTTGACGCCGTTGCGGACCGCATCCAGGGCGCAGCGTACTTTGGGTAGCATGCCGCCCTGTACCGTGCCGTCCTCGATCAGGGCTTCCAGCTCAGCCGGGGTCAAGCCTGTGAGCAACATCCCTTCTTTGTCCAACAGGCCGTCGACATTGGTCAGCAGCATCAGCTTCTCCGCCTGTAGCACTTCGGCGAGCTTGCCGGCGACGATGTCGGCGTTGATGTTGTAGGAGCTGCCATCGGCACCGACACCGATGGGGGCGATCACCGGGATGAAATTGCTGTCCTGGATCATCTTGAGCACCTCAGTGTCGATCTGCTCTACCTCGCCGACGTGGCCAATATCGATAATCTCGGTAGCCTTTATGTCTGGTGACTGGCGCGACACCTCCAGCTTGCGCGCCCTGATCAACTGCCCATCTTTTCCCGTCACACCGATGGCTTTGCCGCCGTTGCGATTGATGGAGGAGACGATCTCCTTGTTAACGGATGCCCCTAGCACCATTTCCACCACATCCATGGTGGCGCTGTCGGTGACCCGCATACCGTCTACGAACTCGGAGGCTATCCCCAGCTTTTCCAGCAGCGAGCCGATCTGCGGGCCGCCACCGTGCACCACGACGGGGTTCATCCCGACCAGTTTCATCAGTACGACGTCGCGGGCGAAGCTGTCGTGTAGCTCCTGGTCCACCATGGCGTTGCCGCCGAACTTCACGCTTGAACATCAAAAGCCTGGATCCAGGTAGGGCGCCACCTTCTTGAGTTGATCGCGGAATTGCTGCTTGATGCGCTCCAGTGAGTCGACATCGTTGGCCTCGAAACGGGCGATCAGTGCCGGGGTGGTGTTGGAGGCGCGCAGCAGGCCCCAGCCGTCGTTGAAGTCGACCCGAACACCATCAATGGTCGTGACCTTGCCGGGACTGAAATCACCGTCTTCTGCCAGCTTGCGCGCCACCTCGAACTTATCCGCCTCGCTGCTGGGGATACGGATTTCCGGTGTATTGGCCGTCTCGGGGTACTCCGACAACAGGCTGGTGAGGTCCAGCCCAGTGCCGCTCATCAGCTCTGCCAGCCGTGCTGTCGTGTAGATAGCATCGTCGAACCCATACCAGCGCTCGCCAAAATAGATGTGCCCTGAAAATTCGCCGCCCAGCAGTGCGCCGCTTTCAGCGACCTTCTCGCGCATGAAGGCGTGCCCGGTTTTCCAGAGCACCGGGCGGCCACCGTGCTTGGATACCAGCTGCGTCAGGTGGCGCGAGCATTTCACATCAAATACCACGTCGGCTCCGGGGTTTCTCGACACAACGTCCTGTGCAAACAGCATCAGCAGCCTGTCGTTGCGGACAATTACCCCCTCCGCCGTTACCACGCACAGCCGGTCACCGTCACCGTCATAGGCCACACCAAAGTCCGAGCCGGTGTGAGTGACGGCGGCCTGCAACTCCGACAGGTTTTCGTCCACAGACGGGTCAGGATGATGGTTTGGAAAGCTGCCGTCGATGTCGCAGTGCAGCCGGACGACTTCGCAACCGAGAGCCTCGAGTACATCCGGGGCGAGCTCGCCGGCGGCACCGTTGCCGGCGTCCACCACGATCTTCAAGGGGTTCGAGATGGCGATGTCTGCGACGATGGCGTCGATATAGTCGCCCTTGATGTCCTGTTTGGCGAGCCGGCCGGAGCCGCTGGCAAACTTGCCCGCCAGCATGCGCTCCCTGAGGAGTTGCAGGTCGTTGCCCGCCAGCGGTTTGCCCCCAAGAGTGATTTTGAAGCCATTGTAATCAGCCGGGTTGTGACTGGCGGTGACCATCACACCGGAGCGGACATCCAGAGTGTGAGTGGCATAGTAGAGCACGGGTGTCGGTACCAGACCGATATCCACGACGTCACGGCCGGTGCCCAGCAGGGCCTTGACCAGGGTGTTCTTGATCGCCGGGCTGGAGCTGCGGCCGTCGCTGGCAACGATAATTGCCTGCTGGTCCTGCTCGGCGGCCAGCGTGCCCAGCGCTTTGCCGACGCTCGCCACCACCGAGTCTGTCAGCTCCTGTTCGACAATGCCGCGAATATCATAGGCGCGGAAAATGTGCTCGGGCAAGGTCGGAGCGGGACTGGCCGGCGTTGGCGGGCTGGTGGCAGCAGGCGGTTCAGGGCGGTCGTCGGCTTCGAGCTCGGTCGCCGCGCCCGCCGCCGGCCTGGGCTGGCGGGCAGCACTGCGAGGCCCCAGTTGATTGGCCCGTTGCAGGGTGACGCGCCGCAGCTGCCGGGCCAGCGGCAGCAGCGCGGGCAGACCGACCTGATAGGAAGCCTTGCGTTCCGCCCCGGCGATGATTTTGTCCACCTCGGCGGCCAGCGAGCGTTGCAGCTTCACCAGCAGCAGCAGCATGGCGACCAATACCGTCAGTATCAGCACGCCCATCACCACCAGCAGACCAATGCCGTCGATGTGGTAGAGGCTTAGCATCTGGGCCGACGGTGTGAAGCGGATAGACCAGGTGCCGTTGTTTAATGAGGCCTCGGCGGCAAAATCCGCGGCGGCACCGTTACCGGTGACCGCAATCTCGGTGGTGTTGGTGAAATTACCGGTGGTATAGGTTTGTGTGAGGCTGCTGCGGCCCAGCTCTGCGCCAATGGCGGCAAGGCTGTTGTCGAATACGCTGTTGTCCAGGGTGGCGAGGATGACGGCGTTGCGATCGGCCAGGCGCGGATGTTGCACGCTGCGCGCCAGCGAAGTAAGCCAACGGCCTTCGAACTGGTAGGATTCCGGCGTTACGGACTCACCCTCGGAGGTGCGACGCACCAGATCGAGCTCGATATGGTTGCGCAGCCCCACGTCACCCGCCTCAAGTGCCGCCGTGCCGAGCTCTCCCAGCGCGATCAGGCGCAGACTGGCGACATCGGGAAAATAGTCGAGCATGGCTTTTTCGACCAGCGCCAGGTCTTCTGCCCGGCCTGATGCGATGGCCGACAGCGCCAGCGGTGCATTGGCGGCGGCGTCCAGCCGAGACTGGAATTTGATCAGCTGCTGTTCAATCTGTGCGGCCTGCTGCACGGCGAGGCTGCGAGCACCGCGGATGACCTGCTGTTCCTGCAGGGCGGCATCGCGCAGGGCCAGCAGGTATCCAAAACCGGCCAGCAGCGGCAACAGTATGCCCAGCAGGGCATACAGCCAGATGCGCTGTAGATAGTTGCTGCCCGCCAGCACGCCTTGTGCGACTTCGGCACTGAGCTCTTCGTCCTTGTTCTTTTTCGCCATGGTCCTGCAATTTCCCCTGGTCCGCGTGCTACCGGCAGACAACGTTTATTCAGGCTACGCCCTTACCGCGGCATCACGGACACACTTCCGCTGCCGCTATCCTCTGGTGTCCTGCTACCCCGTCAAGCGACCTTACCGTCCCGCTGTTGTCGCTGGCCGGCGATGATCTCGATCAGGCGGCGCGCCAATTCGCCCTTGGTGGTCAGCGGCACCTCGAAACTGCCGTCCGGCCACAGTATGGTCGCGGCATTGCGGTCGCTGTTGAAGCCGGCATCTTCCCTGGCGACATCATTGGCAACAATCATGTCCAGGCCTTTCTTGAGCATCTTGCTGCGGGCGTAGTCGAGCACATCCTGTGTTTCTGCGGCGAAACCCACGGTGAAGGGTCGCTGGCCGTGGGCGGCAACGGCGGCGATGATGTCCGGGTTGCGAACGAGCTCCAATTGCATGGTCTCCTGCCCCTTCTTTATTTTTTGCGGCTGCCGTTCAGCCGGACGATAGTCCGCCACGGCGGCACAGCCGACGAAGATATCGCACTGGCCCATCCCGGCCAATGCAGCATCGTACATCTCGCTGGCGCTACAAACTTCGATTCGGTTCACAGACTCCGGAGTTTCCAGTGCCACCGGACCGCTGATCAGTGTCGTTTGCGCGCCCGCTTCGGCGGCGGCGCGGGCAATGGCAAAGCCCATTTTCCCCGAGCTGTGGTTGCTGATGTAGCGCACCGGGTCCAGAGCCTCCCGGGTGGGGCCTGCAGTGACCGTCAGGCGCAGGCCGTCTAGCTGGCCCGCCGCGAACAGGCTCTGGGCGGCAGTGACAATCCCGGCCGGCTCCAGCATGCGGCCAGGGCCTACGTCGCCGCAGGCCTGGGAGCCTTCGGCGGGACCGGCAATATGAATGCCGCGGGAAGCCAGTGTTTCGAGGTTGGCAGTGGTGGCCGGGTCTTTCCACATACCCTGGTTCATGGCCGGCGCTACCATCAGCGGAGCCGGCGTCGCGAGACACAGTGTGGTCAGCAGGTCGTCCGCGCGGCCCAGGGCCAGCCGGCTCAGGCAGTCCGCCGTGGCGGGAGCCACCAGTACCAGGTCGGCCCAGCGCGCCAGCTCGATGTGTCCCATACCCGCTTCAGCATCGGCGTCCAGCAATTCCAGGTGGACCGGATGTCCCGACAGGG
The DNA here is from genome assembly GCA_043513815.1 of Cellvibrionales bacterium. Classification (GTDB taxonomy): domain Bacteria; phylum Pseudomonadota; class Gammaproteobacteria; order Pseudomonadales; family Halieaceae; genus JANQIO01. The sequence continues at coordinate 185,985 of CP121313.1, forward strand.
CTTGCAGGGTGAGCGGAGTGATGAACTCGGTTGCGCCGCGGGTCATGACCACGCGCACGGTGGCCCCTGCCTCCTGCAGATCGCGAATCAGTTGGGCGGATTTGTAGGCGGCGATGCCACCGGTAACGCCCAACAGCACGTTGCGGTTATAAAGACGGCCCATGGCCTTGACCAAGCGTGATTTCTGGCCAATAAAGATAACATCCGGTCAATGGATTTGACATACAGCCCAGGATCTCAAGGAGGAGACCATGCGCTTACCCAACCTGCCCGCAGCCGACCGGCCGCGGGAGAAGCTACTCGAGCGGGGCTGCCCCGCACTCACGGATTCCGAACTGCTGGCCATTCTGCTCGGCACCGGCGGTGCCGGCCGCAGCGTCATGGAGTTGTCGCGAGCCCTGCTGGTGCGATTTGGGGGCTGGCACGGACTGCTGAATGCCGGGCTCAAAGAGCTGGCGGCAGAGCCCGGCATGGGTGTCGCCAAGTTTACGCAGCTACAGGCGGCAGTAGAGCTGGCGCGGCGTCTGGCGTTGGAGGAAATGCGCCAGGGCGCAGTCTTGTCGAGCCCTGGGCAGACCCGGCGCTTCCTGCAGAGCCACTTGCGAGACCCTTCGAGGGAGGTATTCTGCTGCCTGTTCCTCAATGCCCAGCACGCCCTGATCACCTGCGAGGACCTGTTCTTGGGCACCCTGGATGGGGCCGCGGTCTATCCCCGGGTGGTGTTGCAGCGCGCTTTGCGGCTGGAGGCGGCCGCGGTGATATTCGCCCATAACCACCCCTCGGGCATTGCCGAGCCCAGCGCGGCGGACCGGCGGATCACCGAACGGCTGCAGGCGGCACTGGCGCTGGTGGATATCCGTGTGCTCGACCACATCATCGTCGGTCGTGGCTGCGCGTTTTCCTTTGCCGAAGACGGGCTGTTGTAACAGCGGCCCTGACTGCGGCTGTGGCCTGGTGCAAGCCCTTGAATTTGAAGCGGGACTGCTTGCCTTGCCGGAGGCCTTCTGGTATAAAGTCGCGCTCGTTTCACGGGGTACCCGGCAGCGGTCGGAAAACCCCGGTATTTCCCGAATTCAACGCGGTAGAACCGCCGCCATTGAGAGTGAGTCATCATGGCCAAAGTCTGTCAGGTTACCGGCAAGCGTCCGATAACCGGAAACAACGTATCCCACGCCAAGAACCGCACCAGGCGCCGGTTCCTGCCGAATCTTCACCAGCACCGTTTCTGGGTGGAGTCTGAAAAGCGTTTTGTACGCCTGCGCGTCTCCAGCAAGGGCATGCGTATCATTGACAAGAAGGGTATCGAGCAGGTCCTGACCGATATCCGCGCCCGTGGCGAAAAGGTCTGAGACCTGCCTGGCGACTGACGGATAGAGAAGGAATAGAGCGATGAGAGAAAAGATCAAACTGGTATCCTCCGCTGGCACCGGGCACTACTACACGACGGACAAGAACAAGCGCAGCACCCCGGACAAGATGGAAATGAAGAAGTACGATCCGGTAGTCCGCAAGCACGTCATGTACAAGGAATCCAAGATCAAGTAAGTACTTACTTGCATCCTGAAGCCCGCTACGGCGGGCTTTTTTGTGCCTGCTTGATTGTGGTGGAAGCTTGTTGGGGGCGCGGCATCAGAGCGCCTTTGCAAGACCGCTACCGACCTGTTCCTGCGCGCCTGGCGTCGGCTTTGGCGGACCCGCGCGTTCGCCAAAGGGCGATGATGGTTGCGCCGGTTCCATTCGATGGCTCAAAAATGTGGCAACATTGGTCCGGAGTAACCCGGCAGGCTTCGCGTATTCAGGCCGTGCACTGTTATCCGTGGATGCGCGGCATGATTGCAGCAATCGCGCAGATCCCGGCGCCATGGCTGACCGCGCAAAACCGCCCAGGACGCTTTTTGAGACCATGATGGCCACCTTTAGCTCCTCAATCGGCGATATTTCAGGAAAAATGCCGGAAAGGTACACCTCAGGCAGCGCGTTAATCAGACAAGATGTCGACAGGATCGAGGAAGATAGTGACAAGATACCTGGCAAGGCGGCATCGGTTACGCCAGATGCTTGCGTAGTTCGTATGTTACGGATACAGCTGGGAAGATAGCAGCAGGATTGAAGACGATATGCCCGAATTACCCGAAGTTGAGACCACCCGGCGGGGAATCCTGCCCCATGCCCGGGGCGAGTTGGTCACCGCAGTCGAGGTTCGTGACCGCCGCCTGCGCTGGCCGATTCCCGAGGAGCTGACCCGCTTTCTACCGGGAGCAACGATTCGTGATATCGATCGCCGAGGTAAGTACTTACTGTTCCGCACGGATGCGGGAACACTCATTTCTCATCTCGGTATGTCCGGGTCGCTGAGGGTGCTGACAGCAGCCGAGGCGCCGCAGAAACACGACCATGTGGATATTGTGCTGAGCTCTGGCAAGGTGCTGCGCTACAACGACCCGCGGCGCTTTGGCTGCCTGCTGTGGAGCCTGGCAGACCCGCTTGATCACGTGCTGCTGGCCGGGCTGGGTCCCGAGCCCCTGGGTTCGGCGTTTACTGCCGAATACCTTTACCGCCGTTCCCGGGGCCGCAAGGTGCCACTCAAGGCTTTCATCATGGACAGCAAAGTGGTGGTAGGTGTTGGCAATATCTACGCCAATGAGGCCTTGTTCCTGGCGGGGCTGCGTCCGGGGCGCGGCGCCGGCCGGGTGTCACTGCCCCGCTATGAGGCACTGGTCACAGCGATTCGCCAGGTACTTGAGGCGGCCATTGAGCAGGGCGGGACAACGCTGCGGGATTTTGTCGGCGGTGATGGCAAACCCGGCTACTTCCGACAGCAGCTCAATGTCTACGACCACGGGGGTGAGCCCTGTCCTCGCTGTGGTGAAATGCTGACGGAGACTCGGCTGGGACAGCGCAGCACCGTGTACTGTCGGCACTGTCAGTCTTGAACGCCGGTGCCAGCTGTGGGGTCCTTTAGCTGCCGAACTTGGCCGCCAGCGCTGCCTTTACGTTGGCGGGTACGAACGGCGTAATATCGCCGTTGAGGGAGGCGATCTCCCGCACCAGGGACGAAGAGATAAACGAAAAGTGCTCTGATGGTGTCAGGAAGATGGACTCGAATTCCGGGTACAGGGCGCGATTCATATTGGCGAGCTGGAATTCGTATTCGAAATCAGAGACGGCCCGCAGTCCGCGCAGCACGGCGTTGGCGCCTTTGCTGCGGGCGAACTCCGTGAGCAGGTTGCTGAAGCCGCACACCTCCACATTGTCCACGTGGGCGACCGCTTCACGGCACTGTTCTACCCGTTCATCCAGGGTGAACAGCGGCTTCTTCTTCGGACTGTCGGCTATCGACAGCACCACGTTGTCGAACAGGCGGCCGGCGCGTTCCACCAGATCGACGTGGCCTACGGTGATCGGATCAAAGGTACCCGGGTAGATGACTCGTTTCATGGGGACTCCAACAGCTCGCTGCGCATGCTAAACAAATTGCTCGGTGCGCACAAACAGGCTGAAGCGCACATCCCCCATGACTTTTTCCCGGTGTGGCTGCCAGTTGGCGGGCAGTGCCGGGCTGGCTTCCCGGCTGCCCGCTTCCATGTAGATCATGGCCTCCGCCGCCAGCCAGCCGCCCTCTTCCAGAGCCCGGGATACCGGCTCCAGCAGGTCCAGTTCAAAGGGTGGGTCGAGGAAAACGATGTCGAAGGCGCTGCCTGGTGCGCCGAGAAAACGCAGGGCGTCAGCCGCCCGGCAGTTGGCGGATGTGCTTCCCAGCGCCTGGAGGTGCTCGTCAATTCGCGCCAGACTGCTGGCATTGCTGTCCACGAATTGCACAAAGCCAGCGCCACGGGACAATGCTTCAAGGCCCAGCGCGCCGCTACCAGCAAACAGGTCCAGGCAGCGAGCGCCGTGGAGCCGTGGAGCGAGCCAGTTGAAAAGCGTCTCGCGCACCCGGTCGGGAGTAGGCCGCAGGCCCCGTGCCGCCCGGAAGCGCAGTTTGCGGCCACCCCACTCGCCGCCAATGATGCGCAGCACGCCGGACTGCCCCCGGTCCTGATTGCGACCGGAGCGCCTGTCGCCCGGGCTTGTAGTCCGGTCTCGGGAACGCCCGGGGGCCATTAACGTGCACTATCCATAGGTGTTAGGATACGCCTTTTCCCCACGCAGTAACGATGAAATTATTCGGTCGCAACAAACCGCCGAAGGATTCCGCTGGCAACACTGACTCCGGCACCGACAGCGCGCAAGAGGCCGCTGCCACTGGGCCGCAGGAAGGGTCCGGCCTGGATAGGTCCGGCCTGGATGGGTCCGGCCTGGATGGGTCCGGCCTGGATGGGTCCGGCCTGGATGGGTCCGGCCTGGATGGGTCCGGCCTGGATGGGTCCGGCCTGGAAGGGTCCGGCCTGGAAGGGTCCGGCCTGGATGGGTCCGGCCTGGAAGGGTCGGGCGCAGTGCCAACGGACGTACCACAGGAAGCGCCGCAAGCTGTGCCGCCTGCAGCAGTCCCGGGCAGGGCGTCGGAGCCCGCTGCTGAAGGGTTTTTCAGCCGTCTCAAACAGGGCCTGAGTCGCACCGGCAACCAGTTGGCGGAGGGCGTCGGCCGGCTATTTCTCGGGGCCAAGGAAATCGATGCGGCGCTGCTGGAAGAGCTGGAGACCGCCCTGTTGCAGGCCGATGTCGGCGTCGAGGCGACCATGGAGATCGTCGGTCGGCTCACGGACCGGGTAGCACGCCGGGACCTCCAGGACGGTGACGCGCTGTATGCCGCGCTGCAACAGGAATTGCTGGACCTCCTCGCACCCTGCGAACAGCCACTGCAGCCGGCAGCGGAAGGCCCTTTCGTCATTCTTATGGTCGGCGTCAATGGCGCTGGCAAGACCACGACCATTGGCAAACTGGCGCGCCGCTTCCAGTTGGAAGGCAAGAGCGTAATGCTGGCCGCGGGTGATACCTTTCGCGCCGCGGCGGTTGAGCAGCTTCAGGCCTGGGGCGATCGCCACCAGGTGCCGGTGGTGGCGCAGCACACCGGCGCCGACTCCGCTTCGGTCATCTTCGATGCATTGCAGGCGGCCAGAGCGCGGGGCGTAGACGTGCTGATCGCCGACACTGCCGGGCGCCTCCACAACAAGGACAACCTGATGGAGGAGCTCAAGAAAGTGGTGCGCGTGATGGGTAAGCTCGATCCTGCCGCGCCCCATGAAGTGATGCTGGTGCTGGATGCGGGCATGGGCCAGAACGCGCTGGCGCAGGCGGAACATTTCCAGCAGGCGGTGGGCGTTTCCGGTATTGCCCTGACCAAGCTCGACGGCACGGCGAAGGGAGGCATTATATTCGCGGTTGCGCGCAAGCTTGGCCTGCCCATTCGCTTCGTCGGTGTGGGCGAGGCTGCCGAAGACCTGCGTCCATTTCAGGCGCAGGAGTTTATCGATGCCCTGTTTTCGGATCGCGCCTGAAGCATGATTGCTTTTGACCGCGTCTCCAAGCGCTACCCGGAAGGGCACGAAGCGCTGTCGGAAGTCAGCTTCACCATCAATCGTGAGGAGATGGTATTCCTTACCGGCCACAGCGGCGCAGGTAAAAGCACCCTGCTAAAGCTGATCATGCTGATGGAGCGGCCCAGCCGCGGGCAGGTCGTGGTCAACGGCCAGAATCTCAAGGCCTTGAAGCCCTCCCGTATCCCGCTGCTGCGTCGCGGTGTGGGCGTGGTCTTTCAGAACCACCAACTGTTGTTCGATCGCAGCGTATTCGACAATGTGGCACTGCCATTGCTGATCGCCGGCTATTCGCCGCGTGACACCGGTCGAAGGGTGCGGGCAGCCCTCGACAAGGTGGGCCTGCTGGCCAGAGAAAAGTCCATGCCTATCACCCTGTCGGGGGGTGAGCAGCAGCGCGTTGGAATCGCCCGCGCGGTGGTTAACAAACCGACGGTGCTGCTGGCGGATGAGCCCACCGGCAACCTTGATCCGGCCCTGTCGGCGGAGATCATGCAGTTGTTCGAGCAGTTCAATCAGGTGGGGGTCACCGTGTTGATCGCCAGTCACGACCTGGCGCTGATTTCTCGCCTGCATCACCGCATACTCACTCTGCGGCAGGGCAGGCTAATTGCACAGGGTGGCGACTGATGGCCGGTGGCGCCAGCCAGAGCAAGACCGGGATCGGCGATCGCCTGCGTTCCTGGCAGGTACATCACAGCCTGTCGGCCCGGGATTCACTGTCGCGGCTGCTGCGCTCGCCCATGTCCAGCCTGATGACGTGGCTGGTGATTGGCATTGCCCTGGCCCTGCCGGTGGGTTTGAGTGTGGCGCTTGATAACGCCCGCAGCGTCAGTGTCGGCTGGGACAGCCCGGCGCAAATCTCCCTGTTCCTGCGGGCGGAAGTCTCCATGGAAGCGGCCGGCCTGTTGCGCCAGCGGATGCTGGAGCGGCCCGATGTCGCCAGCGCGCGCCTTGTCAGCCGTGACCAGGCGCTCGAGGAGTTCCGGCAACTTTCGGGATTTGGCGATATCCTGCGCAACCTCGACGATAACCCATTGCCCAACCTGGTGCTGGTGACGCCGTTAGGCGGCGATGGCCAGGCAACCCGGGCAGCCAGCCTGCAGGCCGCCCTGCAGGAAGAACCCGGCGTTGAGCGCGCGGTCCTGGATATGGAATGGGTGCAGCGACTCAATGCCCTGGTGGAACTGTCCCGGCGCGCAGTCGCGGCGCTGGGGGCCATTCTTTGTCTGGGGGTGCTGCTGGTGATCGGCAACACCATTCGCCTGGCCATCGAAAACCGGCGCCAGGAAATTCTGGTCATCAAACTGGTGGGTGGCAGTGACGCTTTTGTGCGGCGGCCCTTCCTCTATACAGGCTTCTGGTATGGCCTGGGCGGGGCCTTGCTGGCCTGGCTGGTCGTCGCTGTTGCCCTCTGGTGGTTGCGCGGCCCGCTGGCTACGCTGGCCTTTCTATACCAGAGCGACTTCCAGCTTGAGGGTCTCGGTGTGCTTGACAGCCTGGGTCTGCTGGCGGCGGGTTCAGCGCTGGGATTGCTGGGGGCGTGGCTTGCTGTAGCTCGCCACCTGAGTGCCGTACAGCCACGTTAAGCCTTTGATCTATATTAACTTTACCTACCTGAAGTGATCCGGAACGGAACTTTCCCGGTATTAGCACTCAAATAGAATGAGTGCTAAAATCGCCACCCCTTAAAAGGAAGTCCTTATCAGAATGAGTACCAGTCTCGCACCTTTAGATCAGCTTGTACCCGGCGCCAACCTGGCGGCCTACGTTCAGGCCGTGGGCAGCATTCCCATGCTCAGCCAGGAGCGCGAGCAGGAACTGGCAGAGGATCTGGTCCACAACAACAACCTCGATGCCGCCCGGCAGCTGGTCATGTCGCACCTGCGATTTGTGGTGCACATCGCCCGCAGCTACTCCGGGTATGGCCTGCCCGAGGCTGACCTGATCCAGGAAGGCAACGTCGGCCTGATGAAAGCGGTCAAACGCTTTGATCCTGATCGCGGCGTACGCCTGGTGTCCTTTGCGGTCCACTGGATCAAAGCCGAGATTCACGAATATGTTCTGCGCAATTGGCGCATTGTCAAAGTGGCCACCACCAAGGCCCAGCGCAAACTGTTCTTCAACCTGCGCGGGCAAAAGAAGCGCCTGGGCTGGTTGAGCAAGGCCGAAGCCGAAGCCATCGCCGCCGACCTGAACGTCGACGTTAAGGACGTGCAGAGCATGGAAGGTCGCCTGAGTGCCTATGACATGGCCTTCGAGTCACCGACAGATAGCGACGACGACGATGCCTGGCAGGCGCCGGCCAACTACCTCGAAGATCACCGTGAGGATCCGGCCAGCCTGGTAGAGGACGCCGACTGGCAGCACAGCAGCGAAACGAAACTGCACCTGGCCCTGCATGAGCTCGACGAGCGCAGCCAGGATATTCTGGCCCGTCGCTGGCTGGTCGAAGACAAAGCCACCCTGCAGGAACTGGCATCCGAGTACGGTGTGTCTGCCGAGCGTATTCGCCAGCTTGAGCAGAATGCGATGAAGAAGCTTCGAGCCTGCATGGAAGCCTGATCGGCGACCGTGCGACCCGAGGTCAACCATTCTCCCTACCTGAGTATCGCCGCCGGCAGTGGAATGCTGGCGGTGGTTCTCGGTGCCTTCGGCGCCCACGCCCTGCGCACACAGCTCGATGCCCGCGCGATGGGCATTTTTGAAACCGCCGTTGAATACCACTTCGCCCACTCCCTGGCTCTGTTGGCCGTGGCGCTGCTGCACCGCAGCGCTGTTTCACCGCGCTTGCTGGGGTTTGCGGCTATTGCCTTCAGCCTGGGGCTGGTGTTGTTCAGTGGTAGCCTTTACCTGTTGAGCGTGACCGGCATTCGCTGGCTCGGTGTGATCACTCCATTCGGAGGGCTCGCCTTCATCGCCGGCTGGTCGTTGCTATTAGCCTGGACTCTCGGCCCGGGTCGCAACAATACATGAGCACCGACGGGCGCGGACGCATTCGCAGCTTCGTCATGCGCCCCGGGCGCATGACCACAGGCCAGCGCCGGGCGCTGCAAGCCGGGCTGCCGCGGTTTGGCCTGCAGCGGGAAGACGGGACACTGGATCCCGCCGCTGCCTTCGGTGGTGAGGGTCCGCTGGTGCTGGAAATCGGTTTCGGCATGGGGCAGTCACTGGTCGAGATGGCCGCCGCCGCTCCGGCGACACGCTTTATCGGCATAGAGGTGCACCGCCCGGGCGTGGGTCGGCTGCTGCACAGCGTGCTTGAGCAGGGCGTAGAAAATATCCGGGTGTACTGTGATGACGCGGTACTGGTCCTGGAAGAGTGCATCCCACCGGCCAGCCTCGACGGCGTGCAGATTTTCTTCCCCGACCCCTGGCACAAGAAGCGCCACCACAAGCGGCGCCTGATCCAGCCGGCGTTCATCAGTCTGCTGTGTGATCGGCTCAAGCCCGGGGGGGTTCTGCACCTGGCCACTGACTGGGAAAACTATGCCGAGCATATGCTCGATGTACTCTCCGCCGAGACGGCGCTGAAGAACCAGGCGTGCGAGGGCAGCTATGCGCCGCGTCCAGAGCAGCGGCCGCTAACCAAGTTTGAACAACGCGGCCAGCTGCTGGGGCACGGTGTCTGGGACCTTTTGTTCGAAAGGCGCTGACTGCGCTCCTACAGAAACTCGCTGACCACGCTGTCCAGGTAACGCCTGCCCAGCGGCGTGGGACAAATTCTTTCACTGCTGACCTCCAGCAGCTCCCGCGCGGCCAACTGAGCCAGCATTGGCTGCAGGGTCTTGAGCGCCAGCCCGGTACGCGCTTCGAACAGCGTCGGGGCAAAGCCATCGGTGAGCCGCAGCGCATTGAGCATGAAATCCCCCGGTAGATCCTGCTGGCCCAGGATCTTGCCTGTGGCGTGGACAGACCGGGCGCCCAGGTACTCGTCGGGCTGGCGACGCTTCGCCGTGCGGCGAATCTCGCCGCTACCGATGGCTGTCAGCTTGCCGTGGGCGCCGGCACCGATACCCAGGTAGTCACCGAATTCCCAGTAGTTGAGGTTGTGGCGGCAGCGGTAATCCGGCCGCGCATAGGCTGACACCTCGTAGTTTTCATAGCCGGACGACGCCAGCATGGCTTCACCGGCGGCCTGGATATCGGCCAGGTCATCCTCTACCGGCAGCACCGGCGGTTGCTTGTAAAAGGCCGTATTGCGTTCAATGGTGAGCTGGTACCAGGACAGATGTGTCGGGCCAAAATCCAGCGCCTGCCGCAGGTCTGCAGCGGCCTGCGCCAGGGTCTGTCCCGGCAAGCCATGCATCAGGTCGATATTGAGACTGACGATTCCGGAGGCCTGTGCCATGCCCACCGCGCGACGCGCCTGCTCAGCGTCGTGCACTCGACCCAGGGCCGTCAGGCATTCGTCATCGAAGCTCTGCACACCCAGGGAGATCCGGTTGACACCTGCGGCAACGAAGCCCGCAAATTTTTCCGCTTCGGCACTGCCGGGGTTGGCCTCAAGGGTGATCTCGCAACGGTCTGCCAGTGTCAGCCGAGCTCGAACACCGTCCAGTAGCCGCTGCATGGCCTGGATGGACAGAAGACTGGGGGTACCACCGCCAATGAAGATGGATTCCAGCGGTCGCCCCTGGGCCAGCGCCAGGTCGGCGTCCAGGTCGCGCAGCAAAGCGTCTACGTAGGCGTCTTCAGGAAGAGAGCCCGACTGCTGGTGGGAGTTGAAATCGCAGTAGGGACACTTGCGCTCGCACCAGGGGATGTGGATGTAGAGGCTCAGGGGCGGCAGCGCCAGCTTGCTCACCCGAGCTCCTGTTCCAGCGCCGCCAGCAGCAGGGCCATCGCCTGGCCGCGGTGGCTGACGCGGTTTTTGGTGGCCGCCTCCAGCTGGGCTGCAGTGGTGCCCTCAGCCGGCAAGAAAAACAGCGGGTCGTAGCCGAAGCCGCCTTCACCAGCGGGCGCAAAGGCTATGCGCCCTTCCCAGTCCGCCTGGCAGATCACCGGGTTCGGGTCCTGCCAGTGGCGCAGGTAGACCAGGGCACAGTGGAAACGGGCGGTGCGCTCGGCTTCCGGCACATCGGCGAGGGCCGACAGGAGTTTGCTGTTGTTGTCCTCATCGCTGGCGTCTTCGCCCGCGTAGCGCGCGGAATAAATGCCGGGGGCGCCATCCAGTGCATCAACAATCAACCCGGAATCGTCGGCAATGGCCGGTAAGCCGCTGTGATGGGACGCGGCGTTGGCTTTCAGCAGGGCATTCTCGACAAAGCTGTCTCCGGTTTCGTCTACCGCTGCGATGTCAAAGGCGGCCTGGGGCACCGCTTCGCAGTCCCACTGGGCCAGCAGATCGGCAAACTCCGCCAGCTTGCCGCGGTTGCCGGAGGCGATCACGACCCGGTGGGGCTTTATGTCAGTTGCCATAGAATTGCTCCGGCCTCAGCGCGAAATATGGTAGATGGCGGTGGTGGCAAACAGGTTGGGCCAGGCCCTGGCCAGTATCCCGGCATTGTTGGCCGGGCCCACCATGTCGCGTTGCAGGATGCGGATATTGCGCTCTTCGCACAGGCTTTCAAAATCCCGCACGGTACAGAAGTGAATATTGGGTGTGTCGTACCAGGTGTGGGGCATGAACTCCGACACCGGCATACGGCCGCGGGTGCCAAGGTATAGCCGGCAGCGCCACTGGCCGAAGTTGGGGAAGGTGACGATGCATTCGCGACCGATACGCAGCATTTCGTCCAGCACCAGGTGAGGGTAGCGCACCGCCTGCAGGGCGTGCGCCATGACCACGGTGTCGAAACTTTCGTCACGGAAATTGGCGAGGCCCTGGTCCAGGTTCTGCTCGATGATATCAAGGCCGCGCGCTACCCCGGCGGTTATGCTGGCGGCGTCGATCTCCAGGCCAATACCCTTCACATCCCGCTCTGCCTGCAGCCTGGCCAGGAACTCGCCGTCTCCACAGGCCAGGTCCAGCACCCGGGATCCGGGCTTTATCCACTGCTGGATATGGGTCAGGTCCTGTCTCATGCGCGAGCCACCCGCTGCATGTAGGCTGAAAAAACGTCCAGGTAGCGTGGTATCGGCAACAGGAACGCATCGTGGCCCTGATCGGCTTCGATTTCGGCATAGGACACCGATCTGCCGGCCGTCAGCAGGGCATCGACGATTTCCCTTGACCGCTCCGGCGAAAACCGCCAATCGGTGCTGAAGGACATGACCAGGAAGGAGGCCTTTGCCCGGCTGAAGGCCACCACCGGGTCGTCACCGTATTCCCGGGCCAGGTCAAAGTAGTCCAGTGCCCGGGTCATCAGAATGTAGGTGTTGGCGTCAAAGTTCTCGCTGAATGTACTGCCCTGGTGGCGCAAGTAGCTTTGCACCTGGAATTCCACACCCTCATCATTGCCCAGCTCGAAGTTGCCGGAGCGCAGGTCGCGACCGAAGCGGTCAGCCATCGCGTCATCTGAGAGGTAGGTAATGTGGCCCACCATGCGGGCGATCCCCAGCCCGCCCCGCGGCACCGCCTGGTGTTTTCGATAGCGGCCGTCGTGAAAAGCGGGGTCGGAGATGATGGCCTGACGGGCAATTTCATTAAAGGCGATGTTCTGGGCGCTCAGTTTCAGCGCTGCTGCGATCACCACACAATGGCGCACGCGGTCAGGATATTCCAGCGACCAGCGCATGGCTTGCATGCCGCCCAGGCTGCCGCCGATGACGGCGGCCCAGCAGTGAATGCCCAGCCGATCGGCCAGCAGGGCCTGGCTGTGTACCCAGTCGCGAGCGCGCATCGAGGGAAAGTCCGGACCGTATTCCTCGCCGGTTTCCGGGTCAATGCTCAAGGGGCCGGTCGAGCCGTGACAGCCCCCCAGGTTATTGAGGCTGACCACAAAGAAGTGATTGGTATCGATGGGCTTGCCGGGGCCAATGCAGTTATCCCACCAGCCGGGCTTGGGGTCGGTGTCGCTGTGATAGCCCGCCGCGTGGTGGTCGCCGCTGAGGGCGTGGCAGACCAATACGGCATTGCTGGCGTCGGCGTTGAGTTCGCCGTAAGTCTCGTAGACCAGCTCAAAATGCGGCAGCACGCGCCCGCAGGCCAGCGTCATGCCATCGGGGAAGTCCGCGCGCCGGGGGGTGACCAGCCCGACGCTGTCAGTGGCATCCGCTGAGAACATCTGGCCGCTAGAAGCCTACCACCAGCGCCGGCTGCAGGTTGACGCCGCGCGCCGCGTAGCTGACGAAAATCTGCGCTATCTGAATGGCAATAAATACGAAGATCGGGGAAAGGTCGAGGCCTCCCATTGCGGGCAGCAGCTTGCGGAACGGAGCCATCACCGGCTCAGTGAGCTGGTGCAGGAGGTGGATCACGGGGCTGGGGCTGCCCGGAGCGACCCAGCTCAGAATGATCATGGCCAGAATGGCAAAGAAATAGAAGTTGAGAAACAGGCTGACGATGCCCAGCGGTGCCCACAGCAGCACCAGCAGGGGCGGTACCAGCCCGACTCCATGCACCAGGCCCAGGGCGAAAGTGGCGATGATCTCTGCCAGCAGCAGCAGCACCAGCGACGCCACGTCGAAACCGCCGTAGCCCGGGATCAGGCGCCGCAGCGGGAACAGCAGTGGGTTGGTGATGCGCGCTACAGCCTGGCTGACGGGATTGTAGAAGTCGGCACGCACCAGTTGCAGCAGGAAGCGCAGCAACACCAGCAGCATGACCAGGTTGAAGAAGACGTTCACCAGCAGGGTGAAAGAATCGGCAATCGGACCCATAAGCGTTTATCCCAGTTCCCCGGCCAGTTCCCGGGAGCGTTTGGCGGCAGCCTGCATGGCTGATTTGACTATATCCCTGAGCCCCGCGGCCTCAAAGCTTTCTATGGCGCTCTGGGTGGTGCCCCCGGGGCTGGTGACCCGACGGCGTAATTCGGCAAGGTCCACATCGCCCGTCGCGGCCATCCGCGCTGAACCCAGCGCTGTCTGCACCGCCAGCTGGGTGCTGGTTTGGCGATCCAGGCCAAGCGCTTCGGCGGCATCGACCATGGCTTCCAGAAACAGGAAAAAATACGCGGGGCCGCTGCCGGACAGGGCGGTCACCGCGTCTATCTGACCCTCTTCGGGCACCCAGTTTACGCTGCCGACGGCACCGAGTATGGCTTCGGCGAGTTCCCGCTGGGCGGGTCCGCAGGCGGCGTTGGCGTAGAGGGCCGTCGCCCCCTCCCGCAACAATGCCGGGGTATTGGGCATGCAGCGCACAATGGGTGCGCCCTCGCCGAGTGCGGCTTCGAGACTGGCCAGGGTGATGCCGGCGGCGATTGACACGGCCATTGCCCGACTAGCGCTCAATGGCTCCCTGATACTGGCGGCAGCCTCTGCCATCGCCTGGGGTTTGACGGACAGTACCACCACGTCGGCACCGGCCACTGCTTCGGCGTTGTCGTGAGTCGTGGCCACCGCAGCCAGCAGGCGCAGACTGTCCAGCGCCTCACGGGAGGGGTCGCTGGCGCAGATGTTTTCCGCCGGCAGGCCCTGTTCCAGGAGGCCGCCTATGATGCTGGACGCCATATTGCCGGCGCCAATGAATCCAACCTTTAGATGTTTCACGCCCTGGGCTCTTTTACTGGCAACTGTTGGTGTTCATCCGGCCTGGGGGCCGGGATTCCCGTATGAGGCAGCAGAGTATACACGCGGCTTAGCGCGGTCCGAAGACATCGGTGCCAATGCGTAGCATCGTGGCGCCCTCGGTGATGGCCGCCTCCAGGTCAGCGGACATCCCCATGGACAGCGTGTCCATTGTGTCAATGTCAGCCTGTATTGCCGCCAGTGCCTCGCGCAGGGCGGCAAAGGGTCGCCTCTGCTGCTCGGGATCGTCGCAGGGCGCTGGAATGGCCATCAATCCGCGCAGCCGTAGTCGGGGCAGCCCGGCGACCTCTGCGGCCAGCCCTGGCAGTGCCTCGACGCTGGCGCCGGATTTGCTGTCTTCGCCGCTGATATTGACCTGCAGGCACAGGTTCAGGGGCGGCAGGGCGGCGGGCCGTTGCTCGGACAGCCGCCGTGCGATCTTCAGCCGGTCAACGCTGTGCACCCAGTCGAACTGCTCGGCGACGGCCCGTGTCTTATTGGACTGCAGTGGCCCGATGAAATGCCAGGTCAGCGGCAGGTCCTGTAGCTGGGCCATCTTGTCCAGCGCTTCCTGCAGGTAGTTCTCGCCTATATGACTCACCCCCGCCGCGGCGGCCTCCCGCACAGCCGCTGCCGGCCGGGTCTTGGCTACCGCCAGCAAGGTAATGCCGCCAGGGTCGCGACCGCAATTTTGTGACGCGATTCGTATTCTATTTTTGAGCTTTGCTATATTCTTGGCTATTGCAAGTTCAGTCATGGCGCGGGCTGGTGCGGTAGCTAGCACTCATCTCCTGGCGGATTTATCGAAGGGTGGGTCAGTGTCAGAACGGCACTGGAGGCAGGTTGCCGGGCCTCGATTGCTGTCATTATAGAGTGCCTGGATGGGTGAATGCTGCCCACGGAGCCATCATGCGGGACTTGAGAACGATTTTCGAGTAGACCCGGGGCCGCCGGGGCGCGAATTCGGAACCGACAGACCCGTTCCGCGTCCGCCCGGAGCGTGCTTGTAGCCGCGAGAGCGCGCGGTGCCGGGTCTTACAACAAGAACAGGGCCTCGGGTGTTCTTCGGAGGACGCCAGGGTCCGGCTAACAGTACGGCTTAAACAGGGGAGCCGAAGTCTATGGATATCACGGAACTTCTTGCGTTCAGTGCCAAGCAGGGCGCATCTGACCTGCACCTGTCTGCGGGGTTACCGCCCATGATTCGTGTCGACGGCGATGTCCGCCGTATCAACCTGCCACCGATGGATCACGAGCAGGTGCACGAACTGATCTACGACATCATGAATGACAAGCAGCGCAAGGACTATGAAGAGTTCCTTGAGACAGACTTCTCCTTCGAAGTGCCAGGTGTGTCTCGCTTCCGTGTCAATGCCTTCAACCAGAACCGCGGCGCCGGTGGCGTCTTTCGGACCATTCCCTCCAAGGTACTGACCATGGACGATCTGGGCATGGGGCAGGTCTTCAGGGATGTCGCGGAAGTGCCCCGCGGCCTGGTGTTGGTGACTGGCCCGACGGGCTCCGGTAAGTCCACCACGCTGGCGGCGATGATGGACTTCATTAATGACAATAAGTACGAACACGTGCTGACCATCGAAGATCCCATCGAATTTGTGCACGAGAGTAAGAAATGCCTGATCAATCAGCGTGAGGTTCACAAGGATACGCTGGGCTTCAACGAAGCGTTGCGCTCGGCCCTGCGGGAAGACCCTGACATTATTCTGGTAGGCGAGCTGCGCGATCTGGAAACCATCAAACTAGCGCTGGAGGCCGCGGAAACCGGTCACCTGGTGTTCGGCACCCTGCACACCCAGTCGGCGGCCAAGACCATCGACCGCATCATCGACGTATTCCCGGCGGCAGAAAAGGCCATGGTGCGCTCGATGCTGTCAGAATCGTTGCAAGCGGTGATTTCACAGACCCTGCTGAAGAAAAACGGCGGTGGCCGGGTGGCCGCCCACGAAATCATGCGTGGCACCCCGGCGATACGTAACCTGATTCGTGAAGACAAGGTCGCGCAGATGTATTCGGCGATCCAGACGGGTGCCTCCATTGGCATGCAGACCCTGGACCAGTGCCTGGAAGGCCTGGTGGAGAAGCGTGTGATCAGCCGCGAAGCGGCACGCGAAAAAGCCAAGATGCCGGAGAATTTCTAGGCGACCAGTGGGGTCGCTGTGGAATAAGGCGGGAGTAAGCCAGTGGATATCGACAAGCTATTAAAGTTCATGGTGGAAAAGGGCGCTTCAGACGCCTTTATCACCGCTGGCGTGGCACCCAGCCTCAAGATCAATGGCAAGGTCATGCCGGTCTCAGATCACGTGCTCACGCCAGAGCAGGTGTTCAAGGTGGTCACCGGCGTGATGAGCGATGACCAGCGCGCCGAGTTCCATGAGCACCACGAGTGCAACTTCGCGGTTGCTCGCGACGACTCTGGTCGTTTTCGTGCCAGCGCGTTCTACCAGCGCAACCAGCCAGGCATGGTGTTGCGCCGTATTGAAACCACTATCCCTACCATCGAGGACCTCAAGCTGCCCGCGGTCATTCGCGACCTGGCAATGACCAAGCGTGGTCTGATCATCTTCGTCGGCGCCACCGGTACCGGTAAGTCCACCTCTCTGGCATCCATGATTGGCTACCGCAACAAGAATTCCACCGGCCATATCATCAGCATCGAGGACCCGATTGAATTCATCCACGATCACGCGGGCTGCATTGTCACCCAGCGCGAGGTAGGTATCGATACCGAAAGCTTTGAAGTGGCTCTGAAGAATACCCTGCGCCAGGCGCCCGACGTCATCATGATCGGTGAGGTGCGGACCAAGGAAACCATGGAGCAGGCTATTACCTTTGCCGAGACCGGCCACCTGTGCCTGTGCACCTTGCACGCCAACAATGCCAACCAGGCCCTGGACCGTATCCAGCATTTCTTCCCGGTTGAGCGGCACGACCAGATCTGGATGGACCTGTCGCTGAACCTGAAGGGAATGGTTGCGCAGCAGCTGGTGCCAACGAAGGATGGCAAGGGCCGCCGTGCGGTAATCGAAGTCATGTTGAATACGCCGCTGGTCTCGGACCTGATCCGCAAGGGCGAGGTGCACCAGCTCAAGACCCTGATGGCCAGCTCCAACGAGCAGGGCATGCAGACTTTCGATCAGGCCCTTTTTCGCCTGTACAAGGAAGGCGCTATCGACGAGGAAAAAGCCCTGGCCCACGCCGATTCGCGCAACGATCTGCGCCTGATGATCAAGCTCGATGCCGACGGCGCCGACGGCATGGCCGCCGCACCGGATTTGAGCATTGCCGAAGAAGAGAGCGATCGGCAGAACTTTATGCGCTAGTGGCGCACGGCTAGTGGCGCACGGCCAGTGGCGCACGGCCAGTGGCGCAAGATGTGGTCAGCTCAGGTCAGCCTGTGCCAACCAGCTTTCCAGAATCAACTTCGCCGCCAGGCTGTCGGCCGGGTCCTTGCGATAGTCACCACGGTGACCGGACTCCTGCAGTATTTGTTTTGCCTCGAAGCTCGACAGTCGTTCGTCCATGTAGTCTACCGGCAGCTTGCAGCGCTCGGCGATGCGGCGGCCGAATTTCTGCGCCAGTCGCGAAAGCTCGCTTTCTGTGTCGTCCATATTGAGGGGGCTACCCACCAGCAGCAGGCCGGGCTGCCACTCTGCCACCAGTGCTTCCAGTGCACTCCAGTCGGGGATGCCGTCGCGGGCGCGCAAGACGGTGAGCGCCTGGCAGGTCCGGGTTTTGCGATTGCCCACCGCCACGCCAATCTGGCGCAATCCATAGTCAAAGGCGAGAATCGTAGCGGAGCTGTTCACAGGCAGGAAATCGTTTCTGGTGGAGCTCAGGCGTGCCCCGCCTCTCCTGACAGCAGGTTCATGTCCACCCCGAGTCGGGCGGCAGCGGCGCTCATGCGCAGGTGAAATGGCGTATCGAAAATGACGCCGCTATCGGCGGGTAGCGTCAGCCAGCTGTTGTCGGATAGTTCGGCTTCAAGCTGCCCGGCGGACCAGCCGGCGTAACCCAGCGCCACCAGGCAGTCTTCAGGGCCTTCCTCGTTGGCAATCGACTCCAGAATGTCGCGCGAGGTCGTCAACCAGATATCATCGGTCACCGCCAGTGTGGCTTCCCAGTCCCGGGCTGCAGGCCGGTGCAACACGAACCCCCGATCCATATGTACGGGGCCGCCCGCCATGACCGGGGTCTCCAGCATGCGCCCTGCGGCGGACAGGTTGAGGTGCTCGAGCACCTCTTCCACGGACAGGTCCAGAGGCTGGTTGATCACAATGCCCATGGCGCCGTGCTCGTTGTGTTCACAGAGGTAGGTCACGCTATTGGCAAAAATGGCGTCGGTCAGGCTGGGCATTGCCAGCAGGAAGTGATCACGCAGGCTGTCGCCTGTGGAGCTGTGCGCTACAGCATCGTTCATGGGTAGGTACCGGTGCGGCGGTGGGCGGCAGGCAGCCTTGCCCCTAGCCTCTCACTGAGCTTAGCCGGTTTTTCCTGAATTTCCATGTACGGATAATTTCGAGCATATCGGTCGTCTCCCGTAATTCCGGGGGAAATGGCTCGAAGGGCGCAGCCATGCGAACGATGCGGATGGCGGCTTCATCCAGTACCGCGTGCCCGGATGACGACAAAACCTCGATATTGTCGATGCTGCCATCATGGCGGATCGCCACCAGCAGTCGCAGGTCACCGTAGATGCCATACTGCCGCGAGGCCGACGGATAGTGCTGGTTGCCCACGGCTTCCACGCGTGTGCGCCAGTTGTGCAGGTAGGCGGCGTCGGCGGCCGCCCGCGCCGACAGCGCCGTCAGCCGCTTCACCCGTGGGCGCTCGGCGTAGGCCTGCTGCTGTTCGTCCAGTCGCGCTTCCAGGCTGGCGATACTCTCGGACAGCTTGCGAATCTCGGGGTCCACCGCGGCAGAAAATACCGGCTCCGGCTCCTCCTCCATCGGCTCCTGCACTACCTGCCGGAGGGCGTCGTTGATAGTGGTGACAATGGCGTCTTCCCGGGCCCGGGGCTGTATTTCTGTCACCAGTGGAGCGCCGCCCAGTTCGCGGATGCGGTTGTCACGGAATTCGGCCTGGCGGCGGGTGGTGAGCTCGGCGCGCTCGGCGAGCGTGCCGCTGCCGGCCTGGTTGGCCTGCGCCACAAAGCGCGCATCTTCTGGAGCCTCACTGCTCTGGTATTGAGCCAGGGTGACTTCCAGCTGTGGTGCACTGTAATCCGATGCGTCGTTGGCAAAACTGATACCCAGGATGAGCATCAGGTGCAGGGCGAATGCGACGAAGACGAAAAACCCGAGGTGATCGTGCTGCGGGTTGAGGCGTTCTGCAAACTCCATTACGACTCTAGTCTACCTCTCAGGCCAGTCGCTCCATTATACAGTCCATCAACTGGCCGCCAATGTCGGTGTTACAGGCGGCGTCGATCTCGCGGATGCAGGTGGGACTGGTGACATTGATTTCGGTGAGATAGTCACCGATAACGTCGAGCCCAACGAAGATCAGGTCTTTCTCAACCAGTGCGGGAGCCACCTGTTCAACGATCCAGCGGTCGCGATCAGTCAGTTCCCGGGCAACGCCGCTGCCCCCGGCCGCCAGGTTACCGCGAGTCTCACCGGCCAGGGGTACCCGCGCCAGGCAATAGGGTACCGCTTCGCCGTTGACAACAAGAATGCGCTTGTCGCCTTCGGAAATCTCTGGAATAAAGCGCTGGGCCATGATGGTGGTCTTGCCAAACCCGGTAAGTGTTTCCAGGATCACGTTGAGGTTGGGATCTCCCGGCTTGACCCGGAAAATGGCGGAACCTCCCATACCGTCCAGAGGCTTGAAAATCACATCGCCGTGCTCGGCATGAAAGGCCTTGAGCCGCTCGTTGTCAGAGCTCACCAGCACCGGTGGGCAACACTGCGGGAACTGGGTGGCAAAAACCTTTTCGTTGCAGTCCCTGAGGCTTGCGCAGCGGTTGACGATCAGGGTGCCCTGGCGCTCTGCGACTTCCAGCAGGTACGTGGTGTAGATGTACTCGTTGTCGAAGGGTGGGTCTTTGCGCATCAGAATGACATCGAGGTCGCTGAGCGGCCGAGTGGCTGCCGGCCCCTTGTCGAAAAAGTGGTCGGGGTCCCTGAAGACCGACAGTGGCGCCATGCTCGCCAATGCCTCACCCTGGTCCAGGAATATATCCTGCGGGGTCATGTAGCTGATTTCCCAACCCCGATCTGCAGCGGCCCACAGCATCGCCATGGTGCTGTCTTTCTTATAGTTGACCCTTTCGATAGGATCCATGACCACGCCGAGTTTGACGCCCATAGCCAGTACCTCGCACACAAAGTGCGGCTAACTTACGCACTTGTTATTGCGGGTGCAAGCCGCCTCCGGTGCACCTAGAATGGCGATAAATCCCGCTGGAGCAAGGCCATGAGCCTCTATCTCGTGCTGGCAATCATGCTGGCGCTGTTCACCACCACCGCGCTGGTCAAGGCGCGCCGCCTGCACTATGGCGCCATACCCTGGTTCTTCGCCGGCTGGTTGACCGGAGAACTGGCCTGGTTCCACCTGGCCTGGTCGCTGGTGCTGAGCCTGCTGGTGCTGCTGGGCGGGGGCCTGGACAGCAGCGCCGGAAGCTGGGGGCTCACCCTGTTCGTGTTTTGCTGGTTGGGCCTGGCCTGGCTACACATTCAGGCCATGAACACGGGGGCCGTGCTGGAGAGCGCCCTGCGCGATGCCCTGGGCAAGAATTACCGCGGCGATATACCGCTGTCGCGCCAACATACCCTGGACGCTGCGCTCGATAGCCGCGCCTGGATGCGCCCCTTCCGCATGCGCCGCCCCGGCGTGAGGGTGCATCGCAATATCAGCTACGGCGAGCACGGCGTGCGCAACATGCTGGATATCTATCAGCCGGAGGAACCACGAGCAGGCGGATACCCGGTGCTATTGCAGGTTCATGGGGGTGGCTGGATGGTGGGTGCCAAGCACCAGCAGGGCCTGCCGCTCATGTACCACCTGGCAAGCCGCGGCTGGCTCTGTGTGGCCTGCAACTATCGACTCAGTCCGCGCTCTGCCTTTCCGCATCATATTGTGGATGTGAAGCGCAGCCTCGCGTGGATACGGGAGAACGCTGCCAATTACGGTGGTGATCCGGCATTTGTCGCCATTACCGGCGGCTCCGCTGGCGGCCACCTGGCGGCACTGGCGGCGTTGACTCCCAACCACCCGGACTGGCAGCCCGGCTTCGAGGGCGCCGATACCCGTGTACAGGCGGCGGTGCCGATTTACGGCGTTTATGACTTCCTGGATAGCGAGGGCATCCGCGGCGCCCTGTCGATGGAGGATATCCTGGCGCGCTACGTCATGCAGAACAGCTCTGCGGATGAACGAGAGGCGTGGCAGCAGGCCTCGCCGGTACAGCAGGTGCGACCGGATGCGCCCCCGACCTTTCTGTTGCAGGGCACTCATGACTCATTGGTCTGGGTGGAAGAGGCCCGGCATTTTGCCAACCGGCTGCGGGCGGTGTCAGACCAGGTGGTTGCCTACGGCGAATTGCCCGGTGCTCAGCACGCTTTCGAAGTGTTTCATTCGGTGCGTACCGACCAGACGCTGGAAGCAGTGAGCGGATTCCTTGAGTGGTGTCACGCGCGCTGGCTGGCGGAGCGCAATACCTAGGTGCGCTCCTCGGTCTCGGTTCGATAGACCTCGAAGCCGCGGGACTGGTAGTTTTGCAGCGCTGAGGGGTGGTCGAGGCTGCAGGTATTGACGGTCACCCGTGCGGCCTCCCAGTTCCAGGCCTCTGCCACTGCCCGGGACAGGAAATAACGGCCCAGTCCGCGACCGATGAACGCCGGGGCGAGCCCGAAATAACAGATCTCGACGCTGTCATCGGCGCGCTTTTCCAACTCGAAATAGCCGGCGGGGCTGCCCTCTACCCAGCCAGCCCAGGTCCGCAAATCTTCCCGCTCCGCATAGGCCTGCCACTGGGCGTCTGACCAGGACAGCTTGTCCACCCACTGCCAGGGCGCGCCCACCAGTTCATAGAAGAAGCGGTTGAAACGAAATTGCTTGACCCGCGCTTCCTCGACGCGAATGCCGTCAGGCTTGGCCACGGCTTGCGCCTGGTCCCGGCTCGTCTGTTGCAGGTACCAGACCGTCACCTCAGTCACGGGAGTTCTCTCCACCGGCCGTCAGCAGGATGGCACAGCCACCCAGGCCCGCCAGTAGTGAGGCAGCGATGATCCCGGTCTTGGCCAGTAGCAGGTCCTGCGGGTAGCCCGCGAAGCCCAGGTCGGCGATAAAAATAGACATGGTGAAACCAATTCCCCCCAGCAATCCCACGCCGAGGATGTGGCGCATGGTGAGGCCCGCGGGCAGGTCCGCCCAACCCAGCTTTACGGTTACCCAGGTGAAACCCGCAATGCCCAGCGGCTTGCCCACCAGCAGGCCGGCCAGCACGCCCAGGCTGATTGGGTGAGCCAGGTAGACAGTGAAGTCGCTGAAGTCGATGGGAATGCCCGCGTTGGCAAGGGCAAAGATCGGGATCACCAGGTAGGCCACCGGCATGTGAAAGGCGTGTTCTGCGCGCTGGGCAGGCGCCTGCACCAGGCTAACTCCGTCTCCAAGGCTGTTGACCAGGCTACGAAACCGGTTGTTGTGAATGATATCCGGGTTGTCGGCTACGGAGTGTTGCATTTTCTCGGTCAGATCACGCACCTTGTCGATAAACAGGGCCGGATCAAACTTGGGCCGGATGGGGATCGAGAAGGCGATAATGATGCCCGCAATGGTGGCGTGAATCCCACTGGCCAACATGGCGGCCCACAGCAGCAGGCCAATCATGGCATAGGGCAGCCCGTGGCGAATGCCGCCGAGATTGAAACTGGCCAGCACGGCGGTAAACAGGCCGACGAATGCCAGCGCCGTGACATTCAGCGAGTCGGTGTAAAACAGAGCGATCACCGCCACCGCACCCAGGTCATCGACAATCGCCAGGGCGATCAGGAAAGTAATGAGCGATTTGGGTATGCGGTTTCCCATCAGGCTCAGCGCGCCGATGGCAAAGGCAATATCCGTGGCCATGGGAATACCCCAGCCGTTGGCGGCATGGCCGCTGGGGTTGAATGCATAGTAAGCGGCTGCCGGCACCACCATGCCGCCGATGGCGGCCATGATTGGCAGCAACGCCTGCTTGGGAGAGGACAGCTCGCCCACCAGCAGTTCGCGCTTCAGTTCCAGTCCGATGATCATGAAGAACATGGCCATCAGCAGTTCATTGATCCAGTGATGGATCGACAGGGAGAATACCGCCGTTGAGAAACCGATACTGATCGGCTTGTGCAGCAGTTTCTCGTAGGCTTCGTGCAACGGGCTGTTGGCCAGCACCAGGGCCACCACGGCACACATCATCAACAGCACACCGCTGGTGGTCTGACGGTGGACGAACTCCTCCAGTGGAGTCAGTACGCGGTCGAAGGATTTTTCCCAGGGTGCGACGTAAATGCCTTTGGCCATATTGTGCTCCGGCGCGGGTGACAGGCTCGATTATTTCGGCTGTGCCCGCGGACTACAAGTGTGCAGATCTGACGGAGCGTCAGCCCCGGGTCAGTTTGGCGGTGTGGCTGGAGGTGGCGGTCAGCACGCCGTCGGCGTTGTAAAGCTCGCCTTCCAGGAAGCTGATCTTGTAGCCGGCCCGGCGCACGGTACCGCGGCAACGGAACCGCCCCGCCAGGGAGGGTTCGAGAAAGCTGACCTTGATTTCCAGGCTGGCCAGGCCGCTCACGTCCCGCTGGCTGGCGAACACGGCGTGGGACATGGTGGCGTCCAGCATGGCAGTGATGATGCCTCCCTGAACCACATTGGTGGAGTGGCACAGCTCCTCACCGATGTCGTATTCCATCACGCACAGCCCCTCATCGACATCGACGACGACACCGCCGAGGGTGCGGATGATGGCCGGGCGGTGGTTGTTGAGGGTGGCTATCAGCTCGGTTTTACTGCTGTCCGCGATGTCTGTCACTGCATATCTCCCCAGTGGAATTGAAGTATGGCCAGCGCCGCCAGCGGCGCAGTTTCGGTGCGTAGCACACGCGGGCCGAGCGCCAGGGGCTGAAAGCCCGCCTTGCCTGCGAGCGCTATTTCCGCCGGCGAGAGTCCGCCTTCCGGGCCGACCAGCAGGTCCACCGACGCTGGCGCCGGCCGTTCGCCCAGCCCCTCAGGGCTGCGATGATGCAGTACCAGTTTGAGGCTTCCACCGGCAGCGGGAAGCCAATGGTCCAGCGTCAGGGGCTCGGCAATCACGGGCAGCCGGTTGCGACCGCATTGCTCACAGGCGCTGATGGCGACTTGCTGCCAGTGCTGCCACTTCTTGCGCTGGCGCTCGCCCTTGAGTCGTACCTCGGTGCGTTCTGTCACCAGCGGCTGTATCGCGGCGACCCCCAGTTCGGTGCTCTTCTGGACGACCAGGTCCATGCGCTCTCCGCGGCTAATGCCTACACACAGGGTGATGGGCAGCCTCGCCTCGCATTCGGCATCGGAAAATGACTTCACGGCGACCGTCACCGCCTGTTTGGCCACAGCGGTAATCTGCGCGAGATATTCGCCACCGCGCCCATTGAAGAGTGTCAGCTCGGCGCCCTCGCGCAGCCGCAAGGCACCGGCGATATGTCGACTGGGGCCGGGCTCAAGGGTGAGCACGCTACCCGCTGCCAGGGCCTGCTCGGTAAAGAACCTCGGCGCCCCGGTCATGCCGTAGCGCGGTTGGCCTCGGCGGTGGGTGCCAGCTGCAGGTTGTGAAAAATCGTCTGCACCGGCTCAAGTTGATTCATGGTGTAAAAGTGAATGCCAGGGCAGCCATTGTCCATCAACGTCTGGCTGAGCTGGGTGACGACATCGATACCAAAGGACCGGGTGCTGTCCGGGTCGCCCTTGAAACCTTCCATGCGCTGGCTGATCCAGCGGGGAATTTCCGCACCGCAGTTGCGCGAGAAGCGCGCCAGGTTCTCGAAGTTGGTTATCGGCATTACACCTGCAAAAACCGGCTTTTCGATGCCGGCATCGAGGCAGCGGTCGAGGTAATAGAAGTAGGCGTCGACATTGTAGAAGTACTGGGTAATGGCGATGTCCGCGCCAGCGTCGAACTTGCCCTTCAGGTAGTGCACGTCGCTATCGTAGCTGGTGCTCTCCGGGTGAATCTCGGGATAGGCGCCGACCGCGATGCGAAAGTGATCACCGGTGCGCTCTCGAATAAAACTCACCAGTTCGTTGGCATACACCAGCTGGGTTCGCCCGCCCATACCGGAGGGCATATCGCCGCGCAGCGCCACCAGATGGTTCACACCCAGTGCCACGTAGCGGTCCAGTAGTTCGCCAATCTCCTGCTGGTTGTCGCCGCCGAAACTCAGGTGCGGGGCAATGGTCGCCCCGCCTCCATGTATCTGCTCGACAATGTCGAAGGTGTTGTCTCGAGTCGAGCCGCCGGCGCCGTAGGTGCAGGAGAAGAACTCCGGGCCCAGCGCCTGCAGGGCAGGCGCGGTAATATCCAACAGCTTGCGCCTACCCTCTTCCGTTTTTGGCGGAAAGAACTCGAAGCTGATATTGGCGGCTGACATCTTGAACGTCCTCTTTGCTTCAGTACTTGTAGCTGTCGGGCTTGAAGGGGCCGTCAACGCTGACGCCGATGTAGCCGGCCTGCTCGGTGGTAAGCCTGGTCAGTACGCCACCGAATCCGCCGACCATGTGGGCAGCGACTTCTTCGTCGAGCTTCTTGGGCAGTACTTCAACGGTGATGCTGCTGGCTTTCATATTGTCTTCGAGGTCGGCGAAGCGGCGCTCGAAAAGGTAGATCTGCGCCAGCACCTGGTTGGCAAATGAACCATCCATGATACGAGAAGGGTGACCTGTAGCATTGCCCAGGTTAACCAGGCGACCTTCGGCCAGCAACAGCAGGTGATCGTTGGCCGCACGGTCGCGGTGCACCAGGTGGACCTGGGGCTTCACTTCTTCCCACTCCCAGGTCTCACGCATATAGGCGGTATCGATCTCGTTGTCGAAGTGGCCGATGTTGCAGACCACGGCGCCGGGCTTCAGTGCCTTCAGCACTTCGCTGTCGCAGACGTTGTAGTTACCGGTGGCGGTGCACAGCAGGTCGGTCTTGCCCAGCAGGTCGGCATTGATGCCCTTGCTGCGGTCACCGTCGACGTACGCGGACACCAGTTCGTAGCCGTCCATGCAGGCCTGCATGGCACAGATCGGGTCGACTTCAGCGACGCGGACGATCATGCCTTCCTGGCGCAGGGACTGGGCAGAGCCCTTGCCCACGTCACCATAGCCGATAACCAGCGCTTTCTTGCCGGACAGCAGGTGATCGGTGCCGCGCTTGATGGCGTCATTGAGAGAATGGCGGCAACCGTACTTGTTGTCGTTCTTGCTCTTGGTAATGGAGTCGTTGACGTTGATCGCCGGCACCTTCAGTGTGCCCGCCTTCATCATCTCGATCAGGCGGTGGACGCCGGTGGTGGTTTCCTCGGTGATGCCGTGCACCTTGTCCAGCAGCTGCGGATACTTGTCGTGCAACATGGCGGTCAGGTCACCACCGTCATCCAGCACCATATTGACCGGCCAAGCTGCGCCGTCCTTGAGAATGGTCTGCTCGATGCACCACTCGTACTCCTCCTCAGTCTCGCCCTTCCAGGCGAACACCGGGGTGCCGGCGGCGGCGATGGCGGCAGCGGCGTGGTCCTGGGTGGAAAAGATGTTGCAGGAGGACCAGCGAACTTCAGCACCCAGCTCCTGAAGGGTCTCAATCAACACTGCGGTCTGGATGGTCATGTGAATGCAGCCGAGAATTTTTGCACCCGCTAGCGGTTGGCTGGCGCTGTATTTCTCGCGCAGGGCCATCAGCGCGGGCATTTCGCCCTCGGCAATGGAGATTTCACGGCGGCCCCAGTCGGCGAGGCTGATATCGGCGACCTTGTAGTCGGTCACGGTGTCGAGTTTTTCTGCAGTACTCATGTGCAAGTCTCCTTAGACGGACGCGCGCAGGGCGTCGGCCTTGTCAGTGTTTTCCCAGGTGAATTCTGGCTCCTCGCGGCCGAAGTGGCCGTAGGCAGCGGTTTTGCGATAAATAGGACGCTTCAGGTCGAGCATCTCGACGAGGCCCTTGGGGCGCAGGTCGAAGTGCTCGCGCACCAGGTCAACGATGCGGTCTTCCGCCACGCTGGCGGTGCCGAAAGTGTTGACCGAAATCGAAGTAGGCTCGGCGACGCCGATGGCATAGGACACCTGAATTTCGCAGCGATCTGCCAGGCCGGCAGCGACGATATTCTTGGCCACGTAGCGCCCGGCGTAGGCAGCACTGCGGTCGACTTTTGACGGATCCTTGCCGGAGAACGCGCCGCCGCCATGGCGGGCCATGCCGCCATAGGTGTCGACAATGATTTTCCGCCCGGTCAGCCCGCAGTCGCCCAGCGGGCCGCCAATGATGAACTGGCCGGTCGGATTGATGTGTATGCGGGTATCGTTGTGGAGCCACTCGGCGGGCAGTACGTGGCGGATCACGTTTTCCATGATCGCCTCATGGATATCCGCCTGGCTGACGCCTTCGTCGTGCTGAGTCGACAGGACCACGGCGTCTACGGCCACCGGCTTGCCATCTTTATAGCGCAGCGTTACCTGGCTCTTGGCGTCCGGGCGCAGCCACGGCAACACGCCGTCCTTGCGGAGATGGGCCTGGCGTTCGACCAGGCGATGTGAGTAGTAGATCGGAGCGGGCATCAAAACGTCGGTTTCGTTGGTGGCATAGCCGAACATCAGGCCCTGGTCACCAGCACCCTGCTCTTTTTGCTCGCCTTCGTCGACACCCATTGCGATATCCGGCGACTGCTTGCCAATGGCATTGAGCACCGCACAGGAGGCACCGTCAAAACCGACCGTGGAGCTGTCGTAGCCGATATCGAGGATCACCTGGCGCACCACGTCCTCAAGCTCCACATAAGTGGAGGTGGTCACTTCGCCGGCGACGATCGCCATGCCGGTCTTGACCATGGTTTCCACCGCTACCCGGGCGTCCGGGTCGTCGGCCAGAATCGCGTCGAGAATGGCATCGGAAATCTGGTCAGCCATTTTGTCCGGGTGTCCTTCCGACACGGATTCAGAGGTAAAGAGGGAATACTCGCTCATTGCTTAGTCCTTAATGTGGAGTTTGGTGGCCAAACAGGCGCACCTGTATTTGGAATCCGTTGCGCTGCGCCAGGTAGATACCCGCGGTCTCGGTCAGGCCGGCACTGCTAGCCCAGGAGGCCAACTCTTCCGGTTCAAAACCCAGCCACAGGTCGCCACAGGCTTCCCGCGCCCAGTCCTGGTCGTGTCGGCACAGGTCCGTGACCAGCAGCACGCCGCCCGGTGCCAGGCAGCCTGCCAGGTCGCGCAAGATGTTGGCGGGCGATGGGTTGTGGTGCAGCACCATGTTGACAACAATGCAGTCGGCGGCCAGCTGCCCGAGGCGGGGATGGCGCGTGTCGCCGTGTACGAATTCAATGTTCTCAAGGCCCGCGTTGTGGGCGCGTTCCCGGGAGCGGGACAGCATTTCCTCAGCGCTATCCAGCGCCACGACTTGCTCGAACTGCTCGCTCAATGAAGCCAGGAAGGCGCCGTCGCCGGGGCCGACTTCCAAAGCCGTACCGCGGCCCACTGGCGGCGCTTCAGCCAGCGCCTCGGCAACGGTTTCAGCGTATTGCTCGTAGCTGGCGATCAGGTCCTGTTGGGCTCGGAACTTGTCGGCGTTCTGCTGGAAGAAGTCGCGCGAGGACTGCTCGCGCTCATCTCGCAGTCGCGCCAGGCGCTCCTGCAGCAGGGCTTCCAGCGGCAGCGCGTCGACACTGGCCAGCAGTGCTGACTGCAGCTGGCCCTGGGCAGAACTGAAGCCCGGCACGGCGCGGCGATAGTAAATGGTATTGCCCTCGCGCCGGCTGGTGACCAGCCCCGCCCCCGTCATCACCTTAAGGTGGTGGCTGAGCGCCGGTTGGCGCATTTCCAGCAGGCTGCACAGTTCCTGTACCGCGAGGGAATCCTGCCGCAGAAGCTGCAGGATACGCAGCCGCAGGGCGTCACCACTGGCCTTGCACAGGCCAGCGAGCAACTCGATGGCGTTGATAGCGTCGCGGGCCGCGGCGGCCGGGCTTCCGCTGTCCTCGCGGTTTTCTCTCAGTGCAGGCATGGCGCGCAAGTCTAGCAGAAGCGCCATCTATATCAAATTATTTCGATATAGCTCCAGAGGCGCAGCCTCGGCCTTTGCCGTTGGCGCTTGTGGCCTTCTCCGTGGCGCCCGCCTACATTGCCCCGGGGCAGCGGTTACGAGAGAATAGCGCCCCTTTTTTGTGCCCCAGGAGTTCCCTGATGACGTCCCAGAACGATCTCGCCAATGCCATCCGTGCGCTGAGCATGGATGCCGTGCAGAAAGCCAACAGCGGCCACCCGGGTGCGCCCATGGGCATGGCGGATATTGCAGAGGTGCTGTGGCGCCACTACCTGGTGCACAACCCGGCCAATCCGCAGTGGCCCAATCGCGATCGCTTCGTCATGTCCAACGGCCACGGCTCCATGTTGGTCTATTCGCTGCTGCACCTGAGCGGCTACGACCTGCCGCTGGAAGAGCTGAAGAATTTCCGCCAGCTACACAGTAAAACGCCAGGGCACCCGGAATACGGCTACGCGCCGGGCGTCGAGACCACTACCGGCCCGCTGGGCCAGGGCATTAGTAACGCTGTCGGCATGGCGATAGCCGAAAAAGTGCTGGCGGCCCAGTACAACCGCCAGGAGTACCGCGTGGTAGAGCACTTCACCTATGCCTTTGCTGGTGACGGCTGCCTGATGGAGGGAATTTCCCACGAGGTTTGTTCGCTGGCGGGCACGCTGGGGCTGGGCAAGCTCATTGTTTTCTACGACGACAACGGCATCTCCATTGACGGCGAAGTAGCCGGCTGGTTTACCGACGATACGCCGGCGCGCTTCGATGCTTACGGCTGGCAAGTCATACCCGCCGTCGACGGTCACGACCCGGATGCCATCAAGACAGCCATTGACCACGCGCGGGCCGATACTTCACGACCCACTTTGATCTGCTGCAAGACGGTCATCGGCAAGGGCTCTCCCAACAAGGAAGGCAGTGAGTCCTGCCACGGCGCCGCCCTTGGCGAAGACGAAGTGGCCGCCACCCGCGAAAACATCGGCTGGTCCCACCCACCCTTTGAAGTGCCGGAAGAAATCTACCGCGCCTGGGATGGCCGTCCCGCCGGGTCCGCCGCCGAGGAAGAGTGGCAGCAGGTCATGAATGCCTACAGCGCTGAATTTCCGGAACTGGCGACAGAACTCAAGCGCAGGCTGTCCGGCGAGCTGCCGGAAGACTTTGGTGATGCGGCCGAGGCCTATATCCGCCAGTGCCAGGCCGACGGTGAGAGCATAGCCAGCCGCAAGGCCTCCCAGAACTGCCTCAACACCTATGGTGCCCTGTTACCGGAACTGCTGGGCGGCTCTGCCGACCTGGCAGGCTCAAACCTGACGGTGTGGAGCGGCAGCAAGCCCATTACGGCGAGCGATGCATCTGGCAACTACATCTATTACGGCGTGCGCGAATTTGGCATGTCGGCCATCATGAACGGAATCGCCCTGCATGGCGGCTTCATCAACTACGGTGCCACCTTCCTGATTTTCATGGAGTACGCCCGTAACGCCGTGCGTATGGCGGCACTGATGAAGCAGCAGTCCATTTTTGTCTACACGCACGACTCCATCGGCCTCGGCGAAGATGGGCCGACCCACCAGCCGGTGGAGCAGCTGACCAACCTGCGTACCACGCCCAACATGGTGACCTGGCGACCCTGTGACGCGGTGGAATCCGCGGTTGCCTGGAAAGCGGCGATCGAGCATCGGGACGGTCCCAGTGCGCTGGTATTCTCGCGCCAGGGTCTGCCCCACCAGGCGCGCAGCGAGGAGCAGCTGGCGGCGATTGCCCGCGGTGCCTACATCCTGCGTGAGCCAGAGGGCGATTTGGACGGCATTCTGATCGCCACCGGCTCCGAGGTGCAGCTGGCCATGGATGCCGCAGATTTGTTGCAGGAAAAAGGTCGCAAGCTGCGGGTCGTGTCCATGCCCAGCCCCGAGCTGTTCATGGCACAGGACGCTGGCTACCGCGAAGCGGTGCTGCCTTCCGATGTGCTGGCCCGGGTGGCGGTGGAAGCCGGCCATGCCGATTACTGGTACAAGTTTGTCGGTCTCGACGGTCGCGTGGTGGGCATGACCAGCTTTGGCGAATCGGCACCTGCCGGTGACCTCATGAAGCACTTCGGTTTCACACCCGAGGTGGTAGCCGAGACGGTCGAGGACATTCTGCTCTGATCAACCTCGCCATCAACGGCTACGGCCGTATCGGCCGCTGCGTGTTGCGCGCTCTGGTCCAGAGTCCGCACCGGCACAGCATGCAGGTGGTGGCGATCAACGAGATCGCCGATACCGCCACCGTAGTGCACCTGACCCGATACGACTCCACCCATGGTCGCTTCCGCGGCGAGCTGTCGCTGCACGGTGATCTGCTGCACGTCAACGGCCAGCCTGTGCGCCTGCTGAGAGAGCCGGATATGGACCACTTGCCCTGGGCGGAACTGGGGGTAGATGTGGTGCTGGAGTGCACGGGCAGTTTTACGGAGCGGGAAACCGCCGACCGGCATCTACAGCGCGGCGCCGGCCGAGTGTTGTTTTCCCAGCCCGCCCAGGCGGATGTGGACGCCACCATTGTCTATGGCGTCAACCATGGGCTGCTGGACGATAGCCAGCAAATTGTCAGCGCCGCGTCCTGCACAACCAACGGCATTGTGCCGGTAATCAGTGCGCTGGACGAGGCCTTCGGCATCGACAGTGGCACCATTACCACCATCCATTCCGCCATGAACGACCAGCCGGTACTGGATGCCTACCACAATACCGACCTGCGCAAGACGCGGGCCGCGGGTTCAAATATCATTCCTATTGATACCGGCCTGGCGCGCGGCGTGGAACGGATACTGCCGGAGATGGCCGGGCGCTTCACCGCCCAGGCGCTGCGGGTCCCGGTCCAGAACGTGTCGGCTATGGACCTGGTGGTCTCCGTGCAGCGCGATACCTCAGTGGACGAGGTCAACAAAGCGCTGGAGAGCGCGGCTGAGTCGGCCTTCTGCGGCGTACTGGGATTTACCACCGAGCCGCTGGCTTCCAGCGACTTCAACCAGGACACCCATTCCTGCGTGGTCGACGCCGGCCAGACCCGCGTCAGCGGGCGCCGGCTGGTAAAGGTGCTAGTCTGGTTTGATAATGAATGGGGTTATGCCAATCGCATGCTGGACGTGGTGCAGCACTGGTACGGCACTTCGACTTCGGAGCTTTGATGAACACGCCAATCCTGAAAATGAGCGACCTGGATCTCAGCGGCAAGCGCGTACTGGTGCGTGAAGATCTCAACGTGCCGTTGAAAGACGGCGAAATCAGCAGCGACGCGCGCCTGCGAGCAGCGCTACCGACCCTGCGGCAGGCGCTGGCGAGCGGCGCGCGGCTGATCGTTATGTCGCACCTTGGCCGCCCGGTAGAGGGTGAACCGAGCGAAGAGTATTCCCTGCGCCCGGTGGTGGATTATCTGGACGGGGCCCTCGATGCATCGGTCCGGCTCTGTGCCAGTCTCGACGACGTCGAGGTCGCGCCTGGCGAGATGGTGGTGCTGGAAAATGTGCGCTTCAATGCCGGCGAGAAGGCCAATGACGAAGCTCTGGCGAGGCGCTACGCTGCGTTGTGCGATGTGTTTGTCATGGATGCTTTCGGTACAGCGCACCGGGCCCAGGCTTCTACGCACGGGGTGGCGCGTTTTGCACCGGTGGCCTGCGCGGGGCCGCTACTGTCGGCGGAACTCGACGCCCTGGAGCAGGCCCTGTCCGACCCGGCCCGCCCACTGCTGGCTATCGTCGGCGGCTCCAAGGTGTCCACCAAGCTGACGGTGCTGGAAACCCTGTCCGACAAGGTCGATCAACTGGTGGTTGGAGGTGGCATTGCCAACACGTTCCTGGCGGCCAGCGGCCTGCCGATTGGCAAGTCCCTGTGTGAGAACGAGTTGATTCCTGCAGCCCAGGCGCTGATGGAAAAGACTGAGATACCGCTGCCCAGCGATGTGGTCACCGGCAAGGAGTTTTCAGAATCTGCCGAGGCGGTGATCAAGCCGGCTGCCGAGGTGGCCGACGACGACATGATTTTTGATATCGGCCCTGACACCCGGGCCCGCATTGGCGAACTCGTGCGCCAGGCCGGCACCATCATCTGGAACGGCCCTGTGGGCGTTTTCGAGTTTGAACAGTTCGCGGGCGGTACGGAAGTCCTGAGCCGCGATATTGCCGCCAGCGGTGCGTTTTCACTGGCCGGCGGTGGCGATACCCTCGCCGCGATAGACAAGTACGCTATTGCCGACCAGGTGTCTTACATTTCCACTGGCGGTGGTGCCTTTCTTGAGTATGTTGAAGGAAAGGCGCTGCCGGCGGTGGCCATTTTGCAGGAGCGCGCCGCCAGCACCCGCTAGCGCTCGCAGAGTCCTACCCACGGAGAGAGTTTCATGGCACTGATCAGTATGCGCCAAATGCTGGACCACGCCGCCGAACACGGCTACGGCGTACCGGCTTTCAACGTCAACAACCTCGAGCAGACCCGCGCCATCATGGAGGCGGCCGCTGAAACCAACAGCCCGGTGATCATGCAGGCCAGCGCCGGCGCTCGCAAGTATGCCGGTGCGCCGTTCCTGCGTCATATGATCCAGGCCGCGGTGGAAGAGTTCCCGCACATCCCGGTGGTCATGCACCAGGATCATGGCGTGAGCCCGGCTGTCTGCCAGCGCTCCATCCAGCTCGGTTTTACCTCGGTGATGATGGACGGTTCCCTGGGTGAGGACGGCAAGACGCCCATGGACTATGACTACAACGCCGGCGTCACCCGCACTGTGGTGGAAATGGCTCACGCCTGCGGCGTATCGGTGGAAGGTGAGCTGGGTTGCCTGGGGTCGCTGGAAACCGGCGAAGCCGGAGAGGAAGACGGAATCGGCGCCGAGGGCACCCTGACCCATGACCAGATGCTGACTGACCCGGAAGAGGCCGCGCAGTTCGTGGCGGCCACCGATGTCGATGCGCTGGCGATTGCCTGTGGCACCAGCCACGGCGCCTACAAATTCAGCCGGCCGCCCACCGGTGACATTCTCGCCATTGACCGCATCAGGGAAATCAATGCGCGGATTCCCAACACGCACCTGGTCATGCATGGATCTTCTTCGGTACCCCAGGACTGGCTGGCCATCATCAATGAATTCGGCGGTGAGATTCCGGAAACCTATGGCGTGCCAGTCGAGCAGATTCAGGAGGGCATTCGCCACGGCGTGCGTAAGGTCAATATCGATACTGATCTGCGGCTGGCGTCCACCGGTGCGATTCGCCGCTTCCTGGCCGAGAACCCGGCGGAGTTCGATCCGCGCAAGTATCTGAAGGAAACTATCACCGCCATGAAAAACATCTGCATTGCCCGCTACGAGTCCTTTGGCACCGCCGGCAATGCCCACAAGATCAAGGCGATAGCGCTGTCAGATATGGTGGTGCGCTACGACGCTGGCGAGCTCAAGCAGGTCGTCAAAGCCGCCTGAAATGGACCTCGTAACCGCGTTCCTGACGATCCTGTTCGTGATGGATCCGCTCGGCAACGTGCCGATTTTCCTGAGTGTCCTCAAGGATGTCCCCGATGAACGGCGCATGCCCGTCATTGTGCGCGAGCTGTTTTTTGCGCTGCTGATACTGATTCTGTTCCTGTTCGGCGGTGCCTGGTTCCTGGACTTGCTGCAGCTCAAGCAGGAGTCAATCAGCATTGCCGGCGGCATCATCCTGTTCCTCATCGGCCTGCGCATGATCTTCCCCATGGGCGGCATGAATATGGACGACCTGCCCGATGGGGAGCCCTTCCTGGTGCCTTTGGCCACGCCCTGCGTCGCCGGGCCGTCCACGCTGGCGGTGGTGATGTTGTTTGTGCACAAGAATCCGGACCAGACCCTGCAGTTCGGTTTTGCCCTGTTCGCCGCCTGGCTGGTGTCGTCGCTGATCCTGGTGGCTTCACCGCTGCTGTTCCGGGTGCTGGGCAAACGCGGGCTGATTGCCACCGAGCGCCTGATGGGCATGCTGCTGGTCATTATTTCCGTGCAGATGTTTTTCGACGGAATTGATCGCTTCCTGGCCAGCACGTGACTGACCCCGGGCAGGCTTTCGAGGCCCTGGCGCTGCGCTTGCCGGCCTATGACGAGGCCGGGGAGTTGCCTGGCGTACAGGCCTACCTGAGCTACTACGGTCTGGATTTCGGCGCCGATTTTCCGGCGGCAAGGCATCGCCTCGGCACGATCCCCTCGGGCGATCACCGCCTGGCCCTGCAGACCTGGGAACAGCCTGGCGCAAGCGCCACGGTGTACCTGGTGCACGGCTACTTCGACCACGTCGGCCTGTACGCACACCTGGTGCGCTTTGGCCTGGAGCGGGGTAGCAACGTGGTGGCCTTCGACCTCCCCGGTCATGGCCTGTCGACCGGCCCACGGGCAGAAATCTCTGACTTCGCCGAGTACCGCCAGGCCATTGCCGATGTGCTGGCAACGACGGCGTCGCTGCCGGGCCCGCGGCAGGTTATTGCCCAGAGCACCGGGGGTGCCGCGGTCATGGACTTCCTGCAGTGCGAGTCCGCAGCGGGCTTAGATGCGGTGGTGTTGCTGGCGCCCCTGATCTGGCCTCACGGCTGGCGCGGCATTCGGCTCAGCTACCAGTTGTTGCACCGCTTTGTTGACGCGGTGCCCCGTGGCTTTGCGGAGAACTCCCAGGATCCCGAATTTCTCAAGTTCCTGCGAGAGGATCCCTTGCAGCACGACCAGATTCCGGCCTGCTGGATAGGCGCACTCAACGACTGGCTGCGGGTCTTCCAGGCTCGCCCGCCCTGCGAGGTGCCGCTGCTGGTAATACAGGGCGACAATGACGGCACCGTGGATTGGCGCCGCAACCTGCCGGAACTGCGTCGCCACTTCCCACATGCCCAGGTCGAACTGCTCCCCACCGGCAGGCATCACCTGGCCAACGAAGCCGCCGCCGTACGGGAGCAGATGCTGGCCCGAATTTCGGCCTACCTGGACGCGGAGAGCGGCTAGATTCGCTGGCTAAGCTTGGCGTACCAGAAGCGCCCCCGCAGTTCGTGGCTGCGACCGTCAAAATTGTCATTGAATGCGGAGGCGGCGAAAGGCGGATCCTCGTCGAGCACGTTGTCGATGCCCAGCGATACCCGCAGTCCACGCAGTATGTTCAGCACGTAGCTGAACTGCAGGTCCTGGACCACCCATGAGTCGATATTGCGCTGCACGGTGGTGCCGGGCACGGTCTCGCGCATGTCGCTGATGAAATGCAGGTCATAGCTGCCCCGCCAGCGTTGCCTGGCCCATTGAAGACCCAGCGTGCCCTTCCATTCCGGCAGGCCGCCCAGCCCCTCTGAGGCGGGATCAACAAATATGCCCGTCAGGCCAGCGGTCGAAGAGGAGCGGTCCAGCTGGATGGAGTACTCCTTCATGTAGGCCACATCCAGGGCGGTGGACCACTGACCCCAGTCGCGGGTGGGAAGACGGTAGTTGAAGCTGAGATCGATGCCCTGAATCCGCCGCTCGCCGACGTTGAGATTGACGGCGGATACATGCCGCAAGTTGCCCTGGGCGTCGCGCACCACCTGGTCTTCGAAGGCACCGCTAGCGGCATTCTGATCGACGATAAACTGCGTGCTGGATCCCACCACGTTCTCGGTATCGATATCGAAGTAGTCAATGGCGCTGTAGAAGCCGGGCAGGAAATCCGGTGTCCACACCATGCCTACCCCATAGCTTACGGACTTTTCCTCCTCCAGGTCCTCATTGCCACCGGTGACCGTCAGGAACTGGTTGCGACTGCCGTCGGCGAGCCCGTTACAGCCTGGCAACCGGCCTATGTTTTCGGCAATGGTGCAGGGGTCGGAGATAAACGCCTGTGTTTCGGTGGCGCCCTGGTAGAGCTCATTGAGTGTCGGTGCCCGGAAGCCCTGGGCGTAGGTGGCCCGGAACAGCCAGGACGGATTGAGCTGCATTCGCAGTCCGACCTTGGGGTTGGTGGTAGCGCCAAAATCGTTGTAGTAGGAGTAGCGCAAGGCCAGCTCAAGGTCGAACAGCTGGCCCCGGTCTTCGTTGCGGTACAGCGGGGAGATACTCTCGAAATACACCTCACCCACCCGCCGGTCACCGCGGGTGCGTTCGAAATTGTTGCCGCCGATGATACCGACGTTGGCCAGCAGGCGGTCAGGTTTCTTCTCGGTGGAGGCATCGCGGTACTCCGCCCCGATGGCGAATTCCACTGGCCCGTGGGTCAGCTCCAGCAGGCGCGTGAAAGCGGTAAAGCTGGTGCCGGCAAGCTTGCTCTCTCCGCGCACCTTTCCCGGGAGGCGCAGATAATCCTGTTGTGCTGCATTGATGGTGCCCTGGCGGCCAAACAGGTTGATGGGCACGCAACCGTCTACTTCCAGACCCTGGCAGTTTGCGGCCGGCCCCAGGCCACGTCGCAGACGTCCGCTGTCGACCACGCCGGTGGTGGTTTCATTGGCCTTGCTACGACTCCAGTCCAGGCTCCATTCCCAGTCCCAGCTCCCGACAATGCCCTCCAGCAGAGCGCTGATGCGGAAAACGTCAGATTTGTTCTGCTG
Organism: Cellvibrionales bacterium; assembly: GCA_043513815.1. Taxonomy (GTDB): domain Bacteria; phylum Pseudomonadota; class Gammaproteobacteria; order Pseudomonadales; family Halieaceae; genus JANQIO01. Next base: position 223,862 of record CP121313.1, read on the forward strand.
TTGCCGGGGCGACAGCTCGACCAGCCGCCGCCTGACGTCATCCAGCTCGACGCCGAAGGGGTTGTAGAGATTGTCCGCCGCCACTGTAATGGGGTGCTGCTCGAAAGCGGTAAACAGGGGTGTGGGTGCCAGCTGGGCCCTGGCATTGGTGCGGGTGTAGCTCAACTCCAGCTTGCCGGTTAGCAGTTCGCTGAAGTCATAGCTGGTAGACAGGTAGGCGGACAGGCGATCGGAGGGCACCAGCGAGGACGTGAACTCAGGAAAATTGAACAGGTCCTCATCGTTGACCGGGCGATACTCGCCGCTGTTGGCATCGCGAATCACAGTCTGGCCGCTGGGCAGTGTGACGCGGGCGCTGGGGGTGGCGCTGGAACGCAGATCGGCGCCACCGCGAGAGCGGCCGTCGGCTGATTGCGACACGCTGCGATCGCGCGCTGCGATTTCGTCCTGGTCAAAATAGCTGGCCGAGAAGAACAAAGACCCGTGCCGGAATCCGGTGCCGTATTGCAGCGTCGTTGTGGTGGTATTGCCGTCGCCCTGTTGGGCGGCGCCCAGGTACTGCTCCAGCAGCAGGCCGTAGAAGTCTTCCTTCATGATGATATTGACCACACCGGCGATCGCGTCGGAGCCGTAGATGGCCGAAGCGCCATCCTTCAACACTTCTATGCGTTGCACCGCTGCCGGCGGGATGGTGTTCAGGTCTACCGATTCCCCCGCCAGGCCGTCGTTGGCCACACGCCTGCCGTTGATCAGCACCAGGGTACTGGAGGCGGGCAGGCCTCGCAGGGTGACAGTAGCGGTGCCATCGCCGCCATTGCTGATGGCAGTACTCGTGGCGTTGCCTGATACCGACGGCAGGTAGCGCAGGATCTCGCCGAGAGTCTGGGCTCCGGTCAACTCGATGTCCGGAGAGGAGATGACCTCCACCGGCGCGGAGCCCTGCAGCGTGCTGCGCTTGATGCGCGACCCTGTTACCCGGTTGCCATAAACGTAGAGTTCCTCGATACCGGGAACATAGAGTGGGTTCATGACCAGCAGCTGCTCGTTCTCGGGGCAGCTGTTGTCACCCCGGCAGCTGCCGTCGTAGATGGCGACAATGCGGCCATCGATCAGGCGCCAGGTGAAATCAGTATCCGCCAGCAGGCGGTCCAGCGCTTCGTCAGGCGTCAGCCTGCCCTGTACTCGGGATGTATTGATGCCACGAATTTCAGGATCAGAGAAGACGATAGCCAGCCCGCTTTGGTGGCTGAACTGGATAAGGGATTCGGACAGCGCCTGGCCCGCCAGATCAAAGTTGTAGCGGGCCTGGGCAAAGACGGCGCCCGGGAGACACCACAGGACAAGGAAAATGCAAGCGAGCCGCGCTGCATGAAAATACGCCCGTGCGTTCACAGGCGAAAACTTAGCCTATAGGGGCGCCCTGATCAACTGAATGCTGCCGTCGTCCAGGGTGACGCTGCGCACCCCGACGGTGTGTTCCAGCGCCAGCAGGATGCTGTCGAGATCCTCAAGCTGGAAAACGCCGGACACCGAGGTCTGGGTAAGGTCTGGCTCGGCGATGAAAATCCGGTTGGGATGGTAGCGTGAAAGCTCGATGACCAGTGCACCCAGGGGCATGTCATGGGCTACCAATCTGCCGTCGCGCCAGGCCAGCAGGTCGCCGGCATCGACACTCGCCGCATCGGACAGGCCGCTGCGGCTGCCGGTCAGTCGTTGATCGCTGTACAGCAGTTCGGTCTGGGCGGGGCGGCTGTCGGGCGCATTGAGCTCGGTGACCCGGACGACACCCTCGGTGACGGTGACCTCACTGCGGTCGCCGGTCAACAGGATATTGAAAGCGGTGCCTAGGGCACGCACCTCGGTATTTCCGGCAGTAACCAGAAAGGGCCGGTCAGCGTCGTGGGCCACCTGGAAGAAAGCTTCGCCGCGCATCAATGTTAGTTGGCGCTTACCACGACTGAAGTCTACTGAAAGTCGGCTATTGGTGTTGAGCTTGGCCGAGGAGCCATCAGACAGCTTGACTGCCAGCTGCTCCCCCAGGCGGGTCTGGTATTCCTGGCGGGTGGGGTCCAGGCTCAGCTCCGGCGCCAGCAATACCGCCACTACCAGCGAGGCGGCCAGCGCCAGGCCGGTAGCGAGCCAACGCCGGCGGGAAGGCTGCTTTTCAGGCTCCCGGCGGTACCTGACTACGTCGAGGTCCTCCCACATGGCGAGCATCGCATCCATGGCTCTGGCATGGGCCGGGCTGGCCGCCAGCCAGAGCGCAAACTGTTCGCGGTCCGCATCGCTGGCATCGTCGGCCTGCAGGCGGGCAATCCACTGGCAGGCCTTTTCTTCCATGGCAGCCTGAAAGTCGCGATTTGGTGTGTTGTCGGTGACGCCGGGCATGTTTATCTGCTCTGTTCCTTGCGATTCCAGGCTATGCAGGCCTGGCAGCGGCTGCAGGCGCACTATTGCGCCTCTTTAACATTGTGCGATCGTTAGTATCTCGCGGCCTTTGGTATCCCGCTGGTACTAGTATCCCGCTCTCTCTAGTATCTCGCTATTTGCCTGCCGAATGTCACCGAAATTGCCGTTCAAACTAACCAGAAACACTCATCAGGCGGCAATCAACAAGCTGTTGGCACTATTTTGTGCTGTGCCGTATGACACTTAAACGTAGTAGCAGCACAATCCCTCAATCAATCCTGGCGATTTTGAGACCCCGGTCCCGTAATGTCTTCTTCACCTTCAGCATAGTAATCGCTGAGTTCCTGGCGGCAGGCCTTCAAGGCCTGCAGGATGTATTTTTCAACGCTGGATACCGACACGCCCAACTCTCGGGCGATATCGCCGTAGGACAGGCCCGAGCTGCGATGCAGCAGGAACGCCTGCCGACATTTCTCCGGCAGGCGATCCAGGGCCTGGTAGATGCGGGCAAGTTTCTCCCGGCTGCTGAGGATTTTCTCCGGAGAGGCGCTGTCCGCTGATCCTTCGCTGAACTCTGCTTCACCGCCGTCGCGAATTTCGGCCTTCAGGTAGCGGTAATGCAGGCTGCGTCGTCGCAGCTGGTCCACGGCCAGATTGGAGGCCACCTGGAACAGGAAGGCGCGGGCGTTGTCGAGCTGGTCGGGGTGCTCGAGTCTATAAAGGCGAATGAACGTTTCCTGGGCGACCTCGGCGGCATCTGCCGGGTTGTCCAGCTTGCGGGTAAGAAAGCGCTCCAGCGAGGGCCCATAGCGTTCGGCCAGCTCACGCAGGAAGCGATCTTTCTCGTCTTCCATACCGGCGCCCGCAACGCTAGTAGAGGTGGCAGGCAATCATGCGCTGTTCGTCGATGAACTTTGGCACCGGCGTTTCCTCGCGGCAGCGATTGCTGACTTCCGGACAGCGATCGGCAAATCGACAGCCCGGCTTGGGGTTGATGGGAGAGGGAATCTCGCCCTGGGGCGGCTGGTGGGCACGAGCCTTTTCCCGGTTTGGGTCCGCTACCGGATTGGAGGCGATCAGCATGCGGGTGTAGGGGTGCTTGGGCTCAAAATACACTTCTTCGGACGGGCCCTCCTCCACCACCGAACCGAGGTACATGACCGCCATGCGATCACAGAGATAGCGCACCATGGACAGGTCGTGGGCGATAAACAGCAGCGTCAGCCCTAGGCTCTCCTTGAGCTCCTGTAGCAGGTTGATGACCTGGGCCTGCACCGACACATCGAGGGCGGATATGGGCTCGTCGCACACCACAAACCGCGGCTTGACGATCAGCGCCCGCGCGATGCCGATGCGCTGACGCTGGCCGCCAGAGAACTCGTGCGGATAGCGGTTGGCATGGTCGCGCTTGAGACCGACGCGCTCCAGCCACTGGGCCACCAGCTCCCGGTAGTCACTCTTGCCGCCACCCGCCTGCAGCCTCAGTGGCTCGGAAATGATTTCCTGAATGGTCATGCGTGGGTTCAGCGAGGTATAGGGATCCTGGAAAATCATCTGGATATTGGTGGAAAGCTGCTGGAAGTCCTCCCGGGCGTAGCGCTCCGGCAGCGGCTTGCCGCGGAACAGAACATCGCCGCTGGTCTTCGACTGCAGGCCTGCCAGGGTCTTGCCCAGGGTGGACTTGCCGCAGCCGCTCTCTCCCACCAGTCCGAGAATTTCATTCTCGGCAATGTTCAGTGAGACGCCGTCAACGGCATGTACAATCCGGCCGTGGCCGATATCGAAATGGGTCTTGAGATTGCGGACTTCAACCAGCATGCCCATCTCCCCTGGCGGTGGCCGGCGCATCTTCATGCAGTAACCAGCAGCTGGCCTGGTGGGCATTTCCCACTGGATAGTTCGCCGGGCCCTGCCGATTGCAGATGCGCATGGCGTGGGGGCAGCGTGGATGGTAGGCACAGCCTGGCGGTGGCGAGAACAGGTCGGGCGGGCTGCCAGGTATCGCCTCCAGTCGCTCGGTGCCGCGCTGGTGCATATCGGGCATGGCTTCCTTCAGGCCCTGGGTATAGGGGTGCGCGGCGCGGTAAAAAATATCGTCTACCGAGCCGTATTCCACCACTTCGCCTGCATACATTACCGCTACCCGGTCAGCCATGCGCGCGACCACGCCCAGGTCATGGGTGATCAGTACGATGGCCATCCGATCTTCGCGCTGGATTTCGCGCATCAGCTCCAGCACCTGGTCCTGGATAGTGACGTCCAGGGCGGTGGTGGGCTCGTCCGCAATCAGCAGCTTCGGGGTGCAGGCCAGGCTCATGGAGATCATTACCCGCTGCAACATGCCACCGGAGAATTCAAAGGGGTACTGCCTGGCTCGTTGCGAGGCTTCTGGAATGCGGGTGCGTTCCAGCAGACGCACGGCTTCTGCCAGTGCAGCGTCTTTCGAGATGCCACGGTGTACCACCAGGGTCTCGGCGATCTGCTCGCCAATCCGCATGGTGGGGTTCAGGGAGGTCATCGGGTCCTGGAAAATCATGCCCATGTCAGCGCCACGCACTGTATTGAGCTGGGTCTGGTTGAGACCCACCAGTTCCTTGCCCAGCAGCTTTGCCGAGCCGGAAGTTATGCGGCCGGGTGGCATGGGGATAAGCCCCATAAGCGCCTGCACGGTGACCGACTTACCGCAGCCGGATTCGCCGACCACTGCCAGGGTTTCCCCGGCATAAACATCGTAGGACACCCCACGCACGGCTCGCACCACGCCGCCATAGGTGTCGAATTCAACCTGGAGGTCCTTGACACTCAGCACCGGTACGTCCTGCTCACTCATGTGCCGCTCCTCATGCGCGCGTCCATGGCATCGCGCAGCCCGTCGCCCAGCAGATTGAAAGCGAGCACCGTGATACTGATAAACAGGGCCGGGAACAGCAGTTCGTGGGGGTGTGAAAGCATGGTGCGAATACCGTCATTGCACATGGATCCCCAGGACGGTGTCGGCGGCACCACTCCCATACCGATAAAGGAGAGGAAGGCCTCGGTAAAAATGGCCGTGGGAATAGCAAAAGTCAGCGACACCAGCAGGACGCCCATGACATTGGGCAGGATGTGCCGCGCCACGAGATAGGGGGCGGAGGCACCCATCATTCGCGCGGCGGCGATATAGGCTTCCTCACGAATCTGAAGCACCTGGCCCCTGACCAGCCGGGCCGTCGCGGGCCAACTCAATAACACCAGCGCCAGCAACATCGGCCCGATACCGCTTTCACCGGGGCCCAGGCCAAAGGCAATCTTGAACAGGATCATGAACAGCAGGAACGGCAGGGCGATGACGAAGTCGGCAAAGCGCATCATCACATCGTCGAGGCGCCCGCCGCTGTAGCCGGCGAGACCGCCGTAGACGAGGCCAATAACTACGAAGATAAGCGGCGCGCAGATACCGATAAACAACGAAGTGCGCGCCCCCCACATCAACCGCGCCAGCATGTCCCGGCCCAGGTAGTCGGTGCCCAGGGGATGGGATTCGAGTCGGATAGAGCTACCGACGACTTCATCCCGGGTGGCGCCCTCGGCCAGCAGGCCGCGGTACTGGGCTTCCGAGAACAGCAGTGCCTGCTGAACCTCGACAGGCAGCGTGGTGTAGGCACGCGACTCCTCGCTGTCGTAGACGCCGACGATAGAGTAATAGTACTGACGTGTTTCCAGGCCCAGAAGATCGCGGTAGCTGATGTCGTGCGGCATCAGCCTGACCAGCGGCAGGCCCAGGTCATCGGCGTCGCGGGGCTCGTACTCATGACGGTAGAGCTGGTAGGCGTCCACCCCCGGTAGTGGATCCCAGGCCAGGTCGACGCCCTCTGAGTGTGGCGTGCCGAGCACGCGAAGGTTGGGGGCCGCGGCACCCGGATCGACGACCTGTGTGCTGATGGCGGTATGGGTCACCGTCGGCACTGGCATATTGTCGGCAACGACTACCGCAGAGCGCCCCAGGCTTGGCGGTTGGGAAACCTGCTCCAGATCCTGCAGGGCCGGATCGACCGGCCACAACACAGGCCCTGCCAGCGTGAACAGCAGCAGCCCGACAACAATGTACAGTGAGCTCAGCGCGCGCCGGTTGCTGCGCAGGCGCCGCCACACATCCTGCCAGTAAGACAGTGACGGGCGGTCGATGCGGTCGCCTTCACGGGCGGCGTCAAGGGCCTGGAAATCTTCGGCGGTAGGGGAGTAGCTGCCCATCAGGAAAGACTCTTGTTGACCTGGATGCGGGGATCGATAAAGCCGTAGAGAATATCCACGGCGATTACCATCAGCACCAGGAAAGCCCCGTAGAACACGGTCGTTCCCATGATGACGGTGTAATCGAGCTGCTGCACTGCCTGGACGAAATAGCGCCCCAGTCCGGGGATGGCGAACACCAGTTCAACCACAAAGCCGCCCGTGGTAATGGCAGCGATGGCCGGGCCGAGCACGGTGACCACCGGCAGGATCGCGTTGCGAAGCTGGTGGCGGAAGAAAATGCGCCGCGGCGTGAGCCCCTTGGCGCGGGCGGTGCGAATGTAGTCCGTCTCAGCCACTTCCAGCATGGATGAGCGCATCAGGCGAGTGAGGTAGGCCATGGTGCCCAGTCCCAGTACCAGGGCCGGCACCAACATGTGGGCGACCGTGCCCCAGCCGGCGACCGGCAACAGGCTGACACCGAGCAGATTGTTGAGTCTGAGAATTGCCAGCTGTCCGAGCCCGGCAAATACGAAGCTGGGAACCGACACCGCGATGATCACCAGAAACATGATCAGGTAGTCAGGCATGCGGTCCCGGAACAGCGCCGTCAGCGCGCCGAAGGTGATTCCACCGCCGGCGGCAAACAGCAGGGCCAGCACACCCAGGGTGGCGGAAACCGGGAAGTGTTCGGCAATGATGTCATTGACGCGACGGTTCTGCTGGGTGAAGGAAATACCGAAATCGCCCCGCACCATGTTCTTCAGAAATAGCAGGTATTGCACTGGTACCGGCTTGTCCAGTCCGTAGGCGCGCTCCAGGTTGGCGCGAATTTCCGGTGTCACCGCCTTGTCGTTGAGCAACGGGTCGCCGGGCACCGCGTGCATGCCGAAGAAGGTGGCAGTGGCGATAAACCAGATGGTCACCACGCCTGACAGCAGGCGCTTGGCGATAAAGGTGCCCACTAGTCTGTCGCTCCCGTGCCGCTTTCCCGGTCGATGATATAGGTGTAGTTGAAGTTGGGATCACCGCCGATATGGTAGCGGCGTACACCATCTATGCGTTTGTCCTGGGCGTAGATGTAGCCGCGCTCATACTGGGGAATGATGGTCACATCCTCGTAGATGATGTCCTGGATACGCGCGAAGATCTCGTTGCGGCGGCGCTGGTCGGTGGTTTGCTGCGCCTCGATGATCAGTGCGTCGTACTCAGGATTGGAGTAGCGGCCACGGTTGTTGAGGTTCCAGGACGTGAACAGGTCGGCGAAAGTCATGGCGTCGTTGTAATCCGGGCCCCAGCCTGCCGCCACGATGTCGTAATCGCCGGCGGTCATCTTGGCCAGGCGCTGCTTGAAGATCTGCTTGTCCAGGCGGATTTCCAGACCGAGCGTGCGTGCCATGACATTCTGGAAGTATTCGGCCTGTTTATTGGCGTTGGGTGTATCGCTTAGCAGTATGGTCAGCGGTGGGATTTCATCAACGCCCAGTTCCTGCTTCGCCAGTGCCAGGTACTGCAGGCCGCGCTCGATGCTCAGCTCGGGCTTGTGAGGCGGGTACTGGGCCTGCAGGCTCTGGCCGTCGTCTCCCTGCAGCCAGCCCGGGAAAAGGGTGTAGGCAGGCAGGTTGCCCGGCACGCCGATGACCTTGTAGGTGAGCTCCGCGGCGTCGTAGACGGCCTGGATAGCGCGGCGCAGGTTGAGGTTGGCGGTCGGCCGGCCTTCCCGGTAGTTGAAGCCGAGGTAGAAAACGGTGCCGTCGCGAAAGGACTTGAGCTTCTGGTGCTCCTGCATCGCCATCTTCATGGCGGAAATCTGCAGGTTGGTCGCCATGGCAGTCTTGTCATCCATGAACAGGTTGAAGCGGGCGTTTGGGTCTTCGGTGATGTAGGGAACGTTGATGGCATCCAGCCGGATCGCGTCGCGGTTCCAGTAGTAGGGGTTCTTTTCCATGCGCATGGATGCACCATGCACCCAGTCGGTGAGGATGAAAGGCCCGTTGGACAGCAGGTTTACCGCGTCGGCGGCATAGCGCCCCTGCTGGGCGCGAAAGAAGTCTGCCCGCACGGGGCGAAAGCTGATGAAGGTCACCAAGTCGATGAAATAGGCCGTAGGTGAGACCAGATGAGCCACCAGCGTGCGGTCGTCGATGGCTTCGACGCCGAGCGATTCCGGCGGCATCTCACCGGCGATGATCTGTTCCCCGTTTGGAAACAGGCGCATCAGGAAAGCATATTCAGCGGCATTCTGAGGGTTGGCGACCTGTTGCCAGGCAAACACGAAATCGTGGGCGGTGACTGGCTCTCCGTCGCTCCAGCGGGCGTCTTCGCGCAACCAGAAAGTGGCCTTCTCCTCGGTCAGCTCCCAGCGCTCCGCGACGCCGCCCACCAGATTGTTGGTGGCATCGCGGGTAATAAGGCCTTCGGTAATATGGTCAAGAACGGTGAAGCTGACCTGGTCGGTGGCGCGAATGGTGGTGAGCCACTGGGGTTCCTGGTCGGTGGCGATGGAAATTTCGTTATTGACGGGGTCCACCGCCGGAGTAATGGCGGTCGCGGTGGGTGTTGCGCTGATGAATAGCGCTACAGCAAGTGTCGACAGTAGTGATCGCATGAGGGTGCGGGTTGGCCTGGTCCGTGGGTACACACAGTACCCGGGAAGGCCGCGGATCATATCACTGGGCATGGCGGGTTTCCACGCCCCCGGGCCGGCCCAGCAGCAGCACGTCGGCGGGCCGGTGGGCGAACAGGCCATTGGTCACTACCCCGACGATGTCGTTGATCTTGCGCTCTGTTTCCAGCGGTGCGGCTATGGGGAAGTTGAAGACATCAAGAATGATATTGCCGTTGTCGGTGGTGAAGCCCTCTCGGTACACCGGATCTCCGCCCAGCTTGACCAGCGCCCGTGCCACGTGACCGCGGGCCATGGGGATCACTTCGACAGGTAGCGGGAAATTGCCCAGCGTGTGAACCAGCTTGGATTCATCGGCGATGCAGATGAATTCCTCAGCCACCGCCGCAACGATTTTCTCGCGGGTCAGGGCGCCACCGCCACCCTTGATAAGTTGCAGCGCGGCATTGCTTTCGTCGGCGCCGTCAATATAAAAGCTGATCCGGTCGACGCTGTTGAGGTCGTAGACCGGGAGGCCATTGTCGCGCAGCCGGGCGGCAGAGGCCTCGGAACTGGCAACAGTCGCATCTATGTCCGCGCGAATTTCGCCCAGCGCATCAATAAAGTAATTGGCCGTAGAGCCAGTGCCGATGCCGATAACGCTGTCGCGCTCCAGCTTCGGGCGGATGTATTCCAGCGCCGCCGCAGCCACGGCCTGCTTCATCTCGTCCTGGTGCATCGCATGGCTCCTTGTGCCAGCCGCCGATTGAGCAAAGCGGCATTATAGGGCCACGCCCAGACGACCAACAGTGTTGGGCTGCAAATAGCGGCAGGCTCCATTAGTATGGCGTGGCTTTCTATCAGGCGGCCGCCATGCCACAGAGTTATGTAAAACGAATCCTCGAGTCGCGCGTTTATGACGTGGCCAGGGAAACCCCTATCGATCACGCTCGCCTGCTGTCGCAGCGCCTCGGCAATCGAATTCTGCTCAAGCGCGAAGATCTGCAGCCAGTGTTCTCTTTCAAGCTGCGAGGGGCCTACAACAAGATGTCGCGCCTCAGCGCAGAGGAGCGCGCCTGCGGCGTCATCACAGCGTCCGCCGGCAATCATGCTCAGGGCCTGGCCTATTCTGCCAACCGCATGGGCGTGAAGGCCACCATCGTCATGCCCCGAACTACCCCCGGCATCAAGGTCGACGGCGTGCGTTCCCACGGTGCCCGGGTCGTGTTGCACGGCGACACCTTCGATGAGGCGGCTGCCCATGCCAGCCAGCTGATGGCAGATAAAGGTCTGGTCTATGTGCACCCCTACGATGACCCGGATGTGATCGCAGGCCAGGGTACTGTGGGCATGGAGATCGTGCGCCAGCACCCGGACCCCATTGAAGCCGTCTTTGTACCGGTAGGCGGTGGCGGCCTGCTGGCGGGAGTGGCGGCCTACCTGAAATACGTGCGCCCCGAGATCAAGCTGATCGGCGTTGAACCCGAGGATGCCGCCTGCCTGGCGGCGGCGCTGGAGAAGCGTCGCCGGGTGACCCTGCCGGAAGTGGGCCTGTTTGCCGACGGGGTGGCGGTTGCGCAGATCGGCAAGGAACCGTTCAGGATTATCCGCGACACGGTGGACGAAGTGATTACTGCCAGCACCGATGAAATGTGTGCGGCGATCAAGGATACCTTCGAGGATACCCGCTCCATCGCTGAGCCGGCGGGCGCGCTTGCGCTGGCCGGATTGAAGAAATATATCGAGCGCGAGGGTGTTACTGAGAGGACGCTACTGGCGATTTCCAGCGGGGCCAATACCAATTTTGATCGGCTGCGCTATATTTCCGAGCGCACTGAGATTGGGGAACAACGCGAAATCGTGCTGAGCGTTTCGATCCCAGAGCGGCCGGGCAGCTTCAAGGCTTTTTGCAGTGACCTGGGCAAGCGCTCGATCACAGAGTTCAACTACCGCTTCACCGATGAACGTGATGCTCATATCTTCGTCGGCGTCAAAATCGCTGCGGGCGTCGATGGCGCTGAGGACGTGGCGGCTGACCTGGAGGCCAAGGGCTACCCGGTTATCGACCTGACGGATAACCTGCTGGCCAGCCTGCACGTGCGCCACATGGTGGGCGGCCACAGGCCCGGCAGCATCAGTAACGAGATAGTGTTCCGCGTGGAGTTCCCGGAGCGCCCCGGTGCACTGCTCAATTTCCTGACCCGTCTGGGGCAGCGCTGGAATATAACCCTGTTTCACTACCGCAGCCACGGTGCGGCCTACGGCCGTGTGCTGGTCGGTCTACAGGTCGAACCGGGTGAACGTCGCGAAGTGCTGAAAGCATTGGAAAGCACTCACTACCGGTTCTGGGAAGAGACCGGGAATCCCGCCTATCACCAGTATTTAGGCTGAAATCCCGGCTGTCGCTGTCAGCACGCGTGTCACAATTTTTTGACACAAAGATTAATAGGGGCTTGCATTTCCGCCACCGATACATAAACTCAGCTTTCGTTTGTGGCAAATTACCAAAAAACGCTGTTGCAAGTCCTCCTGCTTAACCGGGCTTCTAAGGCGAAATAAATAGCCACAACTAATGGGCGGATTGCCGTAATGCCGCCCGAATCTGCAAGTGGTTGAGTACTGAGGGGCGAAGAAGGTGAAAAAGAAGCCTGATCTTCTAGTGGTTTTACTGGCGGTGTTTGGCCTTGGCGTTGCGGTAACGCTGCTGATGCCGATGAGTTCCAGTCGCAGTGTTGCTGAGCCGGTGTCTGCACTGCATGCCGGTGTGTTTACGGCTGAAGAACTCGCGTCAGACTAAGTATTTGCACATTCATGTGCACTCCAAAGGGGGCCTCAGGGCCCCCTTTTCTGTTATGACGAGGGTCATTGGGACGTCCCAGGGATCCAGCGGTAATCGCTCCACGGCCTGACAGCTGTGCGCAACACCCACCACGCGCCCGCCAATCTTGCCCAGGACACGGTCGTAATAACCCCCGCCCATACCCAGCCGCTGCCCGGCCCGTGTGAAAGCGACCAGTGGTGCTACCACCAGGTCCAGCCTGGCGGCATCGGCCATCGGTGCGTCCAGAGCGGGTTCAGGAATGCCATACCGATTGCGAATCATCTTTTTGCCCGGCTTGAGCTCAGCAAAGCCCATGCCGCCGTCGCGCTGGAGGCGCGGCAGGTAAACCTTTTTGTGCCGGCGCCAGGCCATGCGCATTAGCGGTCCCAGGTCAATTTCGCCGTCACAGGCCCAGTACATGGCCACGCGGCGTGCCGACCGGAAATGCGGCATACGAGCCAGCCGCCGTGCCAGCAGCAGCGCGTGGCGGCGCTGGGTTGTCGGCGACAGGGATCGCCGGCGAGCGCGCATCTCCGCGCGCACCGCCCGCTTGCTCTCAGCCGTATCCAAGGTACAACTCCAGTAAGGACGCAACGCCCAGATTCTACCCCACCCTCGACAGCACACACCCACAGCACCTCGATATCCATGGAGGCTGATGCCACAAGCGGTCTTATAGAAAAGAAAACAACTGGTCCAGCAGCGCCTCGATATCCATAGAGGCTTTAGCCAGGAGCGGTTGTATAGAAAAGCAATACGCCAGTCCCGCAGCGCCTCGATATCCATAGAGGCTTAAGCCACAAGCGGTCTTATAGAAAAGAGATACGCCAGTCCCGCAGCGCCTCGATATCCATAGAGGCTTAAGCCACAAGCGGTCTTATAGAAAAGAGATACGCCAGTCCCGCAGCGCCTCGATATCCATAGAGGCTTAAGCCAGGAGCGGTTTTATAGAAAATCAATATGCCAGTCCGGCAGCGCCTCGATATCCATAGAGGCTTAAGCCAGGAGCGGTCTTGTAAAAAGAAAAAGGAAGCCCCGGAGTACCGCTGAGAACTTTGCCCTTGAACCCGATGGTTCAAGGCGGTGGTCACTGTGCTGAATTAGGCTTCCCGTCGTAACGGACCTGCACATCATCAGCAGCGAGCAACCCCCTGGGTTGGTATTATCGGGTAGAGAACTCGTCCTCTGGCGAGTACACCAGGATTCCCACGGAAGTATAGCGGACTTGCCAGGGAGCGGCTAACCGATCTCCATTTGCCGCAGTGAGAAGATAGCCTCGTCAATTTTGCGGGTCAGGCTCGACACGGCTTCCTCAGAGGCGCCGTCTGCGGTCGGCGCATCTTCCTGTTCAGAGGCCTGGAGCAACTCGTGACTGATATTGAGGGCAGCCATCACGGCGATTCTCTCCAGCCCGATCACCTTGCCGGACTCGCGAATCGAGCGCATCTGCTTGTCGAGGTAGGATGCGGATACAATCAGCTCCGCTTCCTGTTCCGGTGGACAGGCGACCTGGTATTCCTTGTCGAGGATGCTGACAGACACGGTGCGGGCTTTGCTCATTTTTCGAGCTCCATGGTCTTCAATCGGTCGAGCATGGTTTCGACCTGGTCTCTGGCCTGCTCGTTGCGGGCCAGCAGAGAGTCCCGCTCCGCCGACCATTGCCGGGCGTCAGCCTTGAGGCTGACGTTCTCGCGATTCAAGTCGGCGCAGAGCTTGATAAGATCGTCTATCTTTTGCTCCAGCGCTTTAAACTGCGTGTCCGGCATGATGGTGTAATACACCTGTTGTTCTGAATTATCAGGTGTCATTACTATAGAGTTCGACCCGGGGCAGGTCAATTCGCTAAATCATAGTAATATCAACAACCTGCCAACGATTTCACGAAATTGACAGAAGTAATTGCATGGAACTCAGCAACGCCGAAGACCAACCTTTCGATTTCGACGACTTTGCCAACCAGCTGGTGGCGGAGGGTGCCGAGCAATCGCCGTCCTATGTTCACGGCGGAATATGCGGGGTTTATGCCGGCGCCGGACGCGTCGACGCCGAAGATTGCCTCGCGGCCACCTCCCAGGCCCTGGAGCTGGGCCTGCACGGCGAGTTGGGTGAAACCAGCGTCAGGTTGGCGCAGGTCACCGGCCGCGCCCTGCTGGACGAGGAGTTTGACTTCCACCTGCTGCTGCCGGACGACGATCACGAGATTAGCCAGCGGGTGCGCTGCCTGGGCGAGTGGTGTCAGGGTTTCCTGGCCTGCTATGCGCTCATGGCCACCAAAACCGATGGCGCCGGCCTCGACGAGGAGAGCAGCGAAGTCCTCAAGGACATCGCCGCTATCGCCCAGGCCGACCCGGACGTCAACGATGAGGAGGACAGCGACGAGGACAGCGAAGAGGCTGAAAGCCACTTTTTCGAGCTGACCGAATACCTGCGCTTTGCCTGCATGAATCTGTTCATGAACCAGGTGATAGATGACGGTGAAGGCGGGCCGGAGTCCGTGCAGTGAATGGTCAGCGAGCCAGCGGCCGCCGGGTTGTCATCGTCGGCGGTGGAATGGTTGGCGTCAGTCTGGCACTGGCGCTGGAGCGGCGGGCACCCGCGCTGCAGGTTACCCTGGTCGAGTCTTTCCCGCTGTCGGCTCCGGAAGCGGGATTTGACGCCCGCTATACACCCTCCTTTGACGCGCGTACAACGGCCCTGTCCTACGGCAGTCGCCTGATCTACAGCGGCTGGGGCCTGTGGGAATCCCTCGCCGTCCATGCCCAACCCATCGAGACCATTCACGTGTCCGAGCGGGGTCGCTTCGGCAGCACCCTGATGCAGTCTGAAGACTACGGCTGGCCGGCCCTGGGTTACGTGGTGGAGAATGCCTGGCTGGGCAACAGCCTGTTGCAGGCCCTGCTGGCCGGCCGGGTGACCACCCTGAGCCCGGTAAAGGTAGCGCGGGCAGAGACCGACGAAGCCGGTGTCAGGCTGGTCCTGGAAAACGGCGAACAGCTCGATGCTGATCTGCTGGTGGTGGCCGACGGCGCGCAATCGGGCCTGCGTGCCTCGCTGGGCATCAGCCATCGTGAACAGCGCTATGAACAGCAGGCGGTGATCGCCAACGTCGCTCATCGAATCGATCATGCCGGTCGTGCCTTCGAGCGATTTACGCCGCGCGGGCCCCTGGCAATGTTACCGCTGGCCCGGGAACCAGGGGCAACCCGCGCTCGCAGTGCCCTGGTGTGGACACAGCCGGCGGCGGAGGCGGCAGCGCTTCTCGAGTCGAGCGATGAAGAATTTTTGCGCCGCCTGCAACGGGCGTTTGGTTATCGACTCGGTCGCCTGGAACAGGTAGGCCAGCGTCACAGCTATCCGCTGGCGCTGGTGGAAGCGGAGGAGCAGGTGCGCAGCGGGGTGGTGATCATGGGCAATGCGGCACACGCACTGCACCCGGTGGCGGGTCAGGGTTTCAACCTGGCGCTGCGGGATGTGGCGCGTCTCGCGGGTTGCCTGGCGGAGGCCTGCGCGCGCGATGTTTCGCCAGGCGACCTGGCGGTATTGCAGGGCTATCGCGACGCCCAGGCCGCCGATCAGGCCCAGACCACTGCCTTCAGCGACCGCCTGCCCGACCTGTTTATGCAGCCCGACGCCGCAGTGTCCGCCCTGCGGGACCTGGGCCTGTTTGCCCTGGACATGACGCCCGGTTTGAAGCGGGAATTTGTGCGTCGCACGGCAGGCGTGGCCGCCAGCACGGAGTATCGCGATGTCCGCCCCTGACTATGATGTGATTGTGGTGGGCGGCGGTATCGCCGGCGCTGCCCTGGCCCGCGCACTGAAGGATGCCGGTCTGCGCCTGGCCCTGGTAGAAGCCAGGCCACTGGACACGGCGGGGCTTGCAAATCTGGCGCCGGTGACGGGCATCGCCGATGTTGATTCCCGCGTCAGCGCCATCACCCCGGCTTCCCAGCGCCTGCTCGAATCCCTGGGCGCCTGGGAAGCCCTGGCTGCCAGCCGGCTGTGTCCGTACCAGTTCATGTCAGTCTGGGATGCCGACGGCACCGGCCAGGTGGATTTCAGGGCCAGCGACGTCGATGCCCCCCACCTGGGGCACATTATTGAGAATAGCCTGCTGACCGGGGCATTGCTGGAAGGGCTGGAGCGACAGCCCGGAACGTCCCTGATCAGCCCGGCCCGGGTGGCTGACCTGGATCTTTCCGACGAGGGCCGGGTGGTGCTGGAGTTTGAGGGCGGCGATGCGCTGTCTGCCTCGCTGGTGGTGGCTGCCGACGGTGCCCTGTCGCGGCTGCGCGAGCTGGGCGGCTTCCGGACCCGGGAGTGGGACTATGGCCACAGTGCCCTGGTGACCACCGTCAGCACCGAGCGCCCCCATCAAGCCTGCGCCTACCAGCGCTTTCTCGCCACCGGGCCACTGGCATTTTTACCGTTGCCGCACTTCGATGGCCGCCACTGCTGCTCTATTGTGTGGTCGGCAGAAACCGAACGTGCCGAGGCCCTGATGGCGCTGGACGAAGCGGCATTCAATGCCGAACTCGGCGCCGCACTGGAGCATCGCCTGGGCCAGGTCACGGCTTCATCGCCGCGCCTGTCTTTCCCGCTGCGCCAGCGCCACGCGACCGACTATGTCAAACCCGGCCTGGCACTGGTGGGCGATGCCGCCCACACCATTCACCCCTTAGCGGGGCAGGGTATCAACCTTGGCCTGCAGGATGTGGCCGTGCTGGCAGACGAGCTGAGCGCAGCTTCGCGGCGCGGTGGCAATCCCGGAGACCTGGACCTGTTGTTGCGCTACCAGCGGCGTCGCAAGGGCGAGAACCTTTTGATGATGGCCGCCATGGACGGATTCAAGCGCCTGTTCGGTGACCGCAAGTTGCCGGTGCGCTGGTTACGCAATACCGGCATGCACTGGGTGGATCGCTCCGGCCCCCTCAAGCAGCAACTCATGCGCCACGCCATGGGCGTTCGCTGATTTCTCGCATTGTATTTACCCGGGCAGCGGGTAGAATTCCGCCATCTCACGCCGTCTGAACAGGAGCGCTCCATGAGCCACACCCCCGCTGAACTCAAGTACGCCAGCAGCCATGAATGGGCTCGGCTCGAGGAAGACGGTACCGTCACCGTCGGCATTTCTGACCACGCCCAGGATGCGCTGGGCGATGTGGTGTTTGTCGAGCTGCCCGAGTTGGGCGCGACCCTTGCTGCCGGCGACGAGGCAGGCGTGGTGGAGTCGGTCAAGGCCGCCTCTGACATCTACGCCCCGGTGGGCGGCGAGGTGGTGGCTATCAACGAGGCCCTCGAAGACGCGCCGGAAACCGTGAACACCGACCCCTACAACGATGGCTGGTTTTATCGCCTGCAGGTCGATGACAGCTCGGAGCTGGGCAAGCTGCTGTCCGCTGAAGACTACGACGCCCACTGCGCCGACGAAGCCTGAGTGCAAAATTTCCCTGAGCTCCGGTTGCGTCCCGGCGCAGACCGCAGGCTCAGGCAGGGCCACTGCTGGATTTTCAGCAACGAAATAGACAACCAGCATTCGCCGCTCGGTGACTTCAGCGCGGGCGATGCCGTTAATGTCGTTGCTGCCGGCGGGCAAATCCTGGCCTCTGCCTATATGGAACCGAATTCACTGATCTGTGCGCGGGTGGTTGATCGTGCGCCTGATCAGCGCTTTACCACCGATCTCCTGAGCCAGCGTATCGATTCGGCGCTCGCGTTGCGTGAGCGCTACTATGCTGGCGGCTGTTATCGCCTCCTCTACGGTGACAGCGATGGCGTATCGGGGATTGTGGTCGATCGCTACGCCGATTATCTGGTGGTGCAGCTCAATACGGCGGGTGCCGAATGTTATCGCGATGCCCTGGTCGAGGCCCTGGTCGCGAGCCTGTCCCCGGCCGGCATCCTGCTCAGGGCAGACAGTCGCAGCCGGCAGGAGCAGGGACTCTCCAGTCATATTGAGGTCGTGCAGGGTGAGGTGCCGGACCGGCTACCGCTGGAGGAAAACGGCGTAAAGTTCCTGGCACCGGTACAACAGGGCCAGAAAACCGGCTGGTTCTACGACCATCGTGAAAATCGTGCCCGCTTCAGTCAGCAGTGTCGCGGCCGCAGGGTGCTGGATGTGTACAGCTACATTGGCGGTTGGGGCGTACAGGCCGCCGCGGCCGGCGCCAGCGAGGTGCATTGCGTGGACAACTCGGCCCCGGCCCTGGAACTGGTCACCGAGAATGCGGCGCTCAACGGTGTGGCAGAGCGTGTCAGCGTTCACGCCGGCAGGGCTGACCAGGTGATGCGTGAACTGGCGGAAGCCGGCGAGCTGTTTGACGCCATTGTGCTGGACCCCCCGGCCTTCATCCAGCGCAAGCGCGACCTCGGCAAGGGGCGCAAGGCCTATCGGCGCATCAATGAGCTGGCACTGGCGCTGCTGGCACCCGGGGGTTTGCTGGTGTCGGCCTCCTGTTCCATGCATCTGTCGGAGCCGGATCTGGTGTCTGCCGTTTCCCAGGCTGGCGTCCGCACTGACCGTGCGCTGCGACTGACCTACCAGGGGGGACAGGGTGCAGACCATCCGGTACATCCCGCCATCCCCGAAACCCGCTACCTGAAAGCCCTGTTTGCCGAGGCAGCCGCTGGCCCGGCTACCCCCGCAGGCTGATAATCTCCCAGCCGCGTGCAGTGGCGTGCTGTCGCAGGCGTTCATCCGGGTCCACCGCCACGGCTTTTTCCACCACCTCCAGCAGCGGAATGTCATTGTGTGAGTCCGAGTAGAAGCTGCTGCCCGGCAGCTCCATGCCGCTCTCCTGGAGCCAGGCTTCCAGCGCCACCACCTTGCCTTCGGCGTAGGTCGGGGTGCCCTGCGGCTCGCCGGTGTAGTGGCCGTCACGGATTTCCACATCGCAGGCCAGCAGGTGCTCAACGCCCAGCCGTTGCGCGATCGGTCCGGTAATGAAGCGGTTGGTGGCAGTGATGATCATCAGGGTGTCGCCACGCGCCCGGTGCTGCGCGATCAACTCCAGACCAGCAGGCAGGACCATCGGCTCTACTTTCTCCGCCATGAACTGGCGATGCCAGCCCGCTGCCTGCTCTAGCGAGTGACCGGCGATCGGCGCCAGGGCATGGCGCAGATAGGCTTCAATATCCAGCGCGCCGTCCAGGTAGTCGTGGTAAAAGGCGTCATTGCGTTGCCCAAAACTGTCGGCGTCGACCAGGCCAAGTTCGCAGGCGAATTCGCCCCAGGCGTGGTCGCTGTCGCCGGCCAACAGGGTGTTGTCGAGGTCGAATATCGCTAGTGCCACAGTCTGGCTCCGGGCTTGGGGGCCGAGAGCATAGCCAGTTCCCGGCAAATTGTCGCCTCAGCGGAAAGTGTGGAACAATACTCGGCCCAATTGGAACGGGTCTGGGATTTCGTGATTGATGCTGAGGGTTTCCGCGCAAACGTCGGGATTATCCTGGCGAACGACCAGGGGCGCCTGCTATGGGCGCGCCGGGTCGGGCAGGACGCCTGGCAGTTTCCCCAGGGCGGGATCGCCCAGGGCGAGTCGCCCGAGGATGCCCTTTACCGCGAGCTCATGGAGGAGGTTGGCCTGGGCGAGGATGCGGTTCGGGTAATGGGCTGCACGCGCGGCTGGCTGCGCTATCGCCTGCCGAAGCGCTATATCCGCAAAGGCCAGAAACCGCTGTGTATCGGCCAGAAACAGAAGTGGTTCCTGCTGCACATGCTGGCCGATGATGACGCGGTCAGTGTCGACCACCACCCCAAGCCCGAGTTCGACCACTGGCGCTGGGTGTCCTACTGGTACCCGCTGACCCAGGTGATTGCTTTCAAGCGAGAGGTCTACCGCAGTGCCCTGAAGGAGCTGGCATCACCCTGTGCCCGCATCAGCAGCGGGGGGCGACGCTAAGCGATGCTGGATATGCTTCGCGCCATCGTCCAGGAGGTCAACACGGCCGAGGACCTGGATGCGGCCCTGAACATCATCGTGCGCCGGGTGCGAGATGCCATGGGCACTGAGGTCTGCTCGGTGTACATGCGCGACTCCAAATCCGATCACCTGGTGCTGCGCGCCACCGAAGGCCTCAACAAGTCGGGTATCGGCAAGGCCAGCCTGGAGGAGGGCCAGGGCCTGGTAGGCCAGGTCGCCGAGCGGGAAGAGCCCGTCAATCTCGAAGATGCTGTAGCGCATCCCAGTTTCCAGCCCATTCCCGGTATCGGAGAAGAGCCCTTCAGCGCCTTTCTCGGAGTGCCCATTATTCACCACCGGGAAGTGTTGGGGGTGCTGGTTGTGCAGCAGACCCAGCGACGCCGCTTCGATGAGAGTGAGGAAGCTTTCCTCATCACCATGTCCGCACAGCTTGCCGGGGTGGTGGCCCATGCCCTGGTCACCGGCTCGGTACACACCGGCGAGGGCGCTGCCGAGGCGGCGGTTTTTCGCGGCGTGGCGGGCGCGCCGGGCATCGCCATCGGCCGCGCGCACATCGTTTCACCGGAGGCAGACCTGTACGCGGTGCCGCAACGCAAGGCCGAGGATCGCAAGGCGGAGCTGCGCGCCTTCAAGACCGCACTCACCGCCGTGCGCGCCGATATTGAACAGGTGGCTGACCAGCTCAGCAGCGAACTCAACCCGGAAGACCACGCGCTGTTCGACGTCTACCTGCGCATTCTTGATGACGCCACCATAGGTGCCGAAGTGGCCTCGCGCATCAAGGCCGGCGAATGGGCCCAGGGCTCGCTGAGCGAGGTCATGATAGAGCACATCCAGCATTTCGAGCGCATGGAGCAGAGCTACCTGCGAGAACGGGCGGTGGATGTGAAAGACCTGGGTACCCGGGTGCTGGCCTACCTGCAGGAGGCCGACAAGGAAGTCCGCACATTCCCGCCGGCCACCATTCTGGTGGGGGAAGAACTGACGGCTTCCGTGCTCGGTGAAATTCCCCGTGAGCACCTGGCGGGCATCATCTCGGTGCGCGGCTCCGGGAACTCTCATGTGGCCATCCTCGCCCGCGCCATGGGGGTCCCCACCGTCATGGGCGCTATCGATCTTCCCTATACCCGGCTGCAGGACCGGGAGCTGATTATCGATGGTTACAACGGCGAGGTGCACCTCAACCCCAGCGAGGAATTCCGCGCCCGTTTCGAAGACCTGGTCGCCGAAGATATGGCCATGTCGAAGGATCTCGAGGCGCTCCGCGATGTGCCCTGCGAGACCCTCGACCACAAGCGCATGCCCCTGTGGGTCAATACCGGCCTGATGGCAGATGTGGCGCGCTCCCTCGACCAGGGTGCCGAGGGCGTGGGGCTTTACCGTACGGAAGTGCCGTTCCTGCTGCGGGAGCGCTTCCCCAGTGAGGAGGAACAGCGGCAGATTTACCGCAATCAGCTGGAGGCCTTCGCACCCAAGCCGGTCACCATGCGCACCCTGGACATCGGCGGCGACAAGTCACTGCCCTATTTCCCCATCGAGGAGGACAACCCCTTTCTCGGCTGGCGCGGCATTCGCGTGACCCTGGACCACCCGGAGATTTTCCTGGTGCAGACTCGCGCCATGCTCAAGGCCAGCGAGGGGCTTGGCAACCTGCGCATCATGTTGCCCATGATCAGCAATATTGCGGAACTGGAAGAGGCCCAGGAATTTATTCGCCGCGCCCATCGGGAGTTGCTTGAGGAAGGTGCCGATATCGACCTGCCGCCTATCGGCGTCATGGTGGAGGTGCCCTCCGCCGTCTATCAGGCCCGGGCGCTGGCGCGACGCGCCGACTTCCTGTCGGTGGGTACCAATGATCTGACCCAGTACCTGCTGGCGGTCGATCGTAACAATGCGCGGGTGGCCGATCTCTATCATGCCTATCACCCGGCGGTGCTGCAGGCTCTGGCCGCAGTGGCCGAGGCGGCGCACGCTGAAGAAACCCCGGTCAGTATCTGCGGTGAACTCGCTGGCGACCCCAGTGCCGCTATTCTGCTGCTGGCCATGGGCTATGACGTCCTGTCCATGAACGCCACCAACCTGACCCGGGTGAAGCAGGCCATGCGCCATGTCACCTCGGTCGATGCCGCTGAATTACTCAGTGACATCATCACCCTCGAGAGTGCCGAAGCAGTGCAGTTGCAGCTTGAGAATTTCCTGGTGGAAAAGGGCCTCGCGGGATTTATCCACGCCCGGCTTGGAACCCCGGGCTAAGTAGCGCAGGTCGGGCCGCGCAGGTCGGGCCGCGCAGGTCGGGCCGCGCAGGTCGGGCCGCGCAGGTCGGGCCGCGCAGGTCGGGCCGCGCAGCTAGCGACCGTCAGGCTGGTGATAGCGAAAAGGTGTGTTCTCGCATCTCGCCGGCTTTGCCGCCGGCATGGTAATCCCGTTCGCACACTTCCACACGGCCGCTACTGTGCACCGCCAGGGTGGTGGTGGCCCGGGTGCCATACTCGGGCAGGGCAATGAACTGTGGGGACAGGGCGCGCTCCAGCTCGCGATCGACGCCGGTATCGGGCAACTCTTCGTCCGGCGCCATGCTACGGTCATTGACGGCGCTGGCCAGGGTGTCGTGATCGAGATCGCCGGCCAGCGCGGCCGCAAGTCGGGTCTCTGCGCGGCGCTGCTTGGGCCAGCCGGAATCCAGCAGGCCGTTGCTGATGCTGTGTATGCCCGGTGCCAGCTCGCGCACCCGCCCTTCGATATTGGACAGGTAGAAAACACTCTGCCCGTCACCCACCAGTAGGTTAAAGCCGGCGTAGCGCGCTCCCGACTCACAGATGGCCTGCAGGTAAGCGGCCGGTGAGGCCGACCCGGTGAGGAAGTCCAGGGTCAGCATGCCTCGCGAGCGTGCCGCTACCGGTGCGGGGTCGGGGCCGCGATAGTTGGTGATGGCGGCGAAGCGCCCGCCCCGGGTAATACCCATCCAGGTGCCGCCGGCCTGAAGGTCACGGCCTGCCAGCAGCTGCGGGTGATCCTGCCAGAAATGCAGGCCGCGGGTCGGGCGCTGGTAGTATTCATCGCGGTTGGCGGCGACCACCAGCGGCAGCGCTTGGTGGGCCCGGTAGGCAAGTGTAATCAGGCACATGTGGCTATCAAGGTTCGGTTTGTCGACGCACTGTTTGTAAAAGGCACTGGGGCTGACTGATAATACACTGGTTCGTTTCAACGGAAGACGACCCCGCTGCCATGCTCCCCTATCCAGAGATTGACCCGGTTGCCATTGCCCTCGGACCGGTCAAGGTGCATTGGTATGGGCTTACCTACCTTGCAGGCCTGGCCTTTTCCTGGTGGTTAGGCCACAGCCGCGCGAAAAAACCCTGGACCCCTCTAAAGCCTGGCCAGGTTGATGACCTGATTTTCTATTCCGCCCTGGGGGTAGTGCTGGGGGGACGTACCGGGTACATCCTGTTTTATGGTCTGGAGCGGCTGCTCGAAGACCCGCTCTACGCGCTGCGAGTCTGGGAGGGCGGTATGTCTTTCCACGGCGGTATGCTCGGCGTGATACTCGCCAATTATTTTTATGCCCGCCACCTGAAGGTGAATTTCGCCGACCTGCTGGATTTTGTTGCCCCCCTGGTGCCGGTGGGCCTGGGTCTGGGCAGGCTGGGCAACTTTATCGGCCAGGAGCTGTGGGGCAGGCCTACTGATGTGGCCTGGGCGATGGTGTTCCCTCGCGACCCCCTGGCCCTGCCGCGCCATCCCAGCCAGCTCTACCAGGCCTTGCTGGAGGGGCTGGTGCTATTCCTGATCCTGTACTGGTTTTCTCGCAAGCCGCGGCCGCGTTTGGCGGTCGGTGGCGTCTTCGTGCTGGGCTATGGCTGCTTCCGCTTTCTGGTGGAGTTCGTGCGAGAGCCGGATGCCCACATCACCACGTTGGTGTTTGGGTGGATGACCCGCGGCCAGCTTTTGTGCTTGCCGATGATCGCTTTCGGACTGTTTCTTTTATATAACGCCTATATCGCACGCCATAAAGTGTTTGGCGAGCGCGCCAGGCCTGACCACGGATAGACCATGCAGCAGTACCACGACCTTCTTCGGCATATTCTCGACAACGGTGTCGACAAATCGGATCGCACCGGCACCGGCACCCGCAGCATCTTCGGCTACCAGATGCGTTTTGATCTCGCCGAGGGCTTCCCCTGCGTCACCACCAAGAAGCTGCACCTGCGTTCGATTATCCACGAGCTGCTCTGGTTCCTGTCCGGCGACACGAACATCAAGTACCTCAAAGACAACGGCGTCAGCATTTGGGACGACTGGGCTGACGACAATGGCGACCTGGGGCCAGTCTACGGTCACCAGTGGCGCTCCTGGCCGACGCCGGAGGGAGGCACCATCGACCAGATCAGCAAGCTGGTGGAGCACATCCGCAGCAACCCGGACTCCCGGCGCCTGATCGTCAGTGCCTGGAACGTGGCGGAAGTCGACAATATGGCGCTGCCGCCCTGCCACAGCCTGTTCCAGTTCTACGTTGCCGAGGGCCGGCTGTCCTGCCAGCTGTACCAGCGCAGCGCCGACGTGTTCCTGGGGGTGCCCTTCAATATTGCCTCTTACGCGCTGCTGACGTTGATGATGGCGCAGGTGTGTGGGCTCAGGCCGGGAGAATTTGTGCACACGTTTGGTGATGCCCACCTCTACAGCAACCACTTCCAGCAGGCCGACCTGCAGTTGAGCCGCACGCCGGGGCCGTTGCCGACCATGGGGCTGAACCCGGCGATCGATGATATTTTTGGCTTCAGCTACGACGATTTCACCCTGGAAGGCTACGAGCCCCAGCCGCATATCGCCGCGCCGGTGGCGGTATGACCCTGGCCCTGATTGCCGCGGTCTCCGACAACGGCGTGATCGGCCGCGACAACAAGTTGCCCTGGTACATCCCCGGCGACTTGCGTTATTTCAAGCAAGTGACCCTGGGCAAGCCGGTGGTCATGGGGCGCAAGACCTGGGAATCCATGAACCGCGCCCTGCCCGGGCGCACCAACATCGTGATTACACGCCAGCCCGACTACCTGGCCGAGGGTGCCCGCGTCGTGCCAGACCTGGCTGGCGGCATTGAGCTTGCTGAGAGCGTCGCGCTGATCGACGGTGTCGACGAGATCATGATCATCGGTGGCGCCGAGATCTACCGGCTGGCGCTGCCCCTGGCAGATCGGCTTTACCTGACAGAAGTGCATGCCGAGGTGGAGGGCGACACTTTTTTTCCGGACTGGGATCGGGCCGCATGGCGAGAAGCCTCTCGCGAGCGCCATGAGGCGCCGGGCACTGACAGCTATCGTTACAGTTTTGCCGTATATGAGCGGGCACCAAACTGAATCATGGGCAGCATAGTGTTACCACCTGTGCGGTATCGTGGTGCACGTGTAACGAATCTACACACTGACATAGGTCAAGTTGGGCTTCCAAAAGTGTGAAAAAGGCCATTCTTTGCTTAATTTTCTCCAATGGTATTAAATTGCCCTCCCTTGTTTTACCGACCCCGCTTTTTCTTCTATAAGTAGTTAGTTGTTAGCGGGGTCGCCCTCAAGTGGCCAAGTCATAATCTGTTGTTGGTTATAGGAAACGCTCATCCATGAATAAGCATCGATTGAAAACACTAAAAATCGCTGCGATGGTGCTGCTGGGGTCCCTTCTGGGCACGGCATCCGTTGCAAGCGCTGATGAGACGCTGCAAGCAATCCTCAAAGTCAGTGAGGATAAAACGGACGCAGCTCGGCAATCTCAGTTGAAGATTGACAAGCTCGCGGAGGAAACCCGTTCGCTGCTGGGCGATTACAGAACCGTCCTCAAGCAGATAGACGGCCTCAAGGTTTACAACGCGCGTCTGCAGAAGCAGATCGATAACCAGGAGCGCCGCCTCGTCTCAATCGACCGGTCTATCAACGAAGTGACCGTGATTCAGCGTCAGATGACGCCGCTGGTCATTCGCATGATCGACGGTCTCGAGCAGTTCGTAGAGCTGGACGTGCCCTTCCACATTGATGAGCGTCGCCAGCGTATTGCTTTCCTGCGCAACAACCTCGACCGCTCCGATGTCACCGTGGCTGAGAAATTCCGCCAGGTGCTGGAAGCCTACAAGATTGAAAATGAGTACGGCCGCAAAATCGATGCCTATAAAGGAAGTGTAGAAATCGAGGGCGTTGAGCGTGACGTCAACTTCTTCCGGGTCGGCCGTGTTGCCCTGCTCTACCAGACGACTGATACCAACCGTTCAGGCGCCTGGGACCAGGCCAGCCGTAGCTGGGTTCCGCTGGATAGCGGGGAATACCGCAACGCCATCATGAAAGGGCTGCGTATCGCCCGCAAGGAGGCGTCCATTGACCTCCTCACCGTTCCCGTTCCCGCGCCGGAGGCTGCTGAATAATGAAACAGACAATGCATAAATTCGCAGCCTTCACACTGGGCACCGTACTGAGCCTGAGCGTGGCGACCAGCTACGCCCAGGATGACGCCGCCGCGGCCGCACCGGCCGAACCGGAGGCCAACTCCCTCGACCAGCTGCTGGACTTTGTCCGCCAGGGCAAGACCAGCGAGGCGCGTGAAAACCGCCAGCGCGAGCAGCGTTTCCAGGCCGCCAAGGCTGACCAGCAGCGCCTGCTGCGCGAGGCGGAAGCCGAGCGCGAGCGCCAGGAGCAGATTTCCACGCGACTGGAAAACACCTTCGAAGAGAATGAACTGCGTATTGCCGAGAAGCAGAAGCAGTTGAAGGAACGCCTGGG
Source organism: Cellvibrionales bacterium (assembly GCA_043513815.1). Lineage (GTDB taxonomy): Bacteria > Pseudomonadota > Gammaproteobacteria > Pseudomonadales > Halieaceae > JANQIO01. The sequence continues at coordinate 250,577 of CP121313.1, forward strand.
TACCCTGGCGGAGCTGTTTGGCCACCTGACGTCTACCGCCGGTGACGCAGCCACCAACTTCGAATCTTCATTGATCAGTGTGCAGTTTCCCAACCGCGAGGAATTCCTCAACGGACTGATCGCCAAGATGGCAGGCCAGGATGAGCTGCCCAGCATTCAGGAAATTGAGCGCGTCTGGTTCCTGCTGCAGCAGGAAATGACTGAATCAGGCCGGGTTGCCCAGTTCAGCAAGACGGTTTCGCGCCCGAACGGCGAGAAAGTCGAGCAGCAGGTGATTCGAGTCGGTACCTGGAACGTTGTTTCAGAAGACGGCAAGTACCTGACCTTCGTCCCCAGCAAGGGCAGCCTGGAAGAGCTGGCACGTCAGCCTTCAGGTCCTTACCAGGGCTGGGCCCGCGGCTTGTTTGGCGCCACTGGCATGTCCAAGTTTGGCGTTGACCCCACTGGCCCGTCCGGCGGTGGCTTCCTGTCTGCGCTTATCAACAGCCCGACGTTGGAAGAGCGTTGGCACCAGGGTGGCTACATTGGTTACGCGATTACCGCGGTGGGTGCGATTGCCTTCCTGATCGCCATCTGGCGCCTGATTGTGCTGTCTGCCATGAGCTCCAAGGTCAGCGCACAGCTCAAGTCCAGCACCGCGAACACCAATAATCCGCTGGGTCGTGTCCTCAAGGTGCACGAAGAAAACCCGACAATGGATCCGGAAACCCTGGAGCTGAAGCTGGAAGAAGCCATTCTCAAGGAAACTCCAGCGATCGAAAGCAGTCTAACGCTGCTGAAGATCATCTCGGCGGTTGCCCCGCTGATGGGTCTTCTGGGTACGGTGACCGGTATGATTATCACCTTCCAGGCCATCACCATCTTCGGTGCGGGTGATCCCAAGGCGATGGCCGGCGGTATCTCCGGCGCCCTGGTGACCACGGTTCTCGGTCTGCTGGTGGCGATCCCGACGGTTCTGCTGCACACGATTGTGAATGGTCGCGCCCAGCGCATCATCCACATCCTCAACGAGCAGTCCACGGGTATTATCGCCGAGCACACCGAAGCGAACCTGGGCGGACAGCAGTAAGATGTATTGGCTCGACAATGCCTACGAGGCCGTTGCCCGCTTCATGGATATGGGCGGCAACGTTCTCTGGCTGATTGCGATCCTGCTGTTTGTGATGTGGGCGCTGATCTTCGAGCGCGTGTGGTATTTCTACGCGGGCTGGAGGAAGGACGCCGCAGACGCAATTGCGGTCTGGGAAAGCCGCCCGGAACGAAAGTCCTGGGCCGCCCAACAGGTGCGCCGCAAGCTGATCTCGGACGCGAATCTCAAGATCAACAGCTTCCTCCCGGTCATCAAGACGCTGGTTGCCCTATGTCCCCTGCTGGGTCTGTTGGGTACCGTGACGGGTATGATCGAGGTGTTCAATATCATGGCGGTCACCGGCGGTGGTGACGCTAAATCCATGGCTGGCGGTGTGTCACGAGCGACCATCCCGACCATGGCGGGCATGGTGGCTGCGCTTTCGGGCGTATTCGCCAACACCTATGTCACGCGGACAGCTGCTCGTGAGAGCCAGTTCCTCGCCGACAACCTAACTACAGATCACTAAGAGGCTCAGAATGCGATCCAGAAAAGCCCAGGCCGCCGATGACGAAGCAGCAATTGACCTGACACCAATGCTGGACGTGGTGTTCATCATGCTGATCTTTTTTATTGTCACGGCGTCGTTTATTAAAGAGGCGGGCGTGGAAGTGAACCGACCGGAAGCTTCGACGTCTAATCCCAAAGACAATGTAAACATCCTGATCGCCATCACCGGTAACGATGAAGTGTGGATGGACGGTCGCCGGATCGATGTGCGCGCAGTGCGCGCAAACGTAGAACGCCTGCACGCCGAAAACCCGAAAGGGGCGGTGGTCATCCAGGCAGACAATACGTCCACCACTGAGACGGTGGTCAAGGTGCTCGACGCCTCTCGCGAGGCCGGCGTACTGGACGTTTCACTGGCAACTGAAGACGAATAACGATCATGGCACGTAATTCAGCAGTCAGACTGGCCGTCGGAGCGGCATTGGCCGTGCCGGTGGCCGGCGGCCTGTTTTTCATCATGCAGTACCTGATCGCTACGGCGAGTCCGGATATCGATGATGAGAAAATCCGCAAGCTGCCCGACATTTTCATGCCCGAGCGCGATATTGAAACCAATCTCGCAGAGGTGAAGCCGGATAAACCCGACGATCCGGAGGAGCCTCCGCCGGAGCTCGATACCCCGGACCTCGATATGGATATGAACCTGGACGCCGTGAACATGGCGCCCGCCGCAGGCGTTGACGTGGCGATTGCCGGTGGCGGTGGCCTCGGCGCCTCCGATGGCGAATACCTGCCGATTGTTAAGGTGGCACCAATCTACCCGCGTCGCGCGCAAACCCGGGGTATCACCGGCTACTGTATTGTCGAGTACGTGGTGACCAAAAGTGGCTCCATCCGTGATCCCGAGGCAGTGGACTGTTCGCCAGCCGGTATCTTTGAGCGAGCTTCCCTGAAGGCGGCCTTGAAGTTCAAGTACAAGCCGCGGGTGGTAGACGGCGAGCCGATCGAAGTGGCTGGCGTACAGAACAAGTTTACCTACGAGCTTGAGCAGTAGGTAAACTCGCAGGCGACTCAGGTGACAAACCAGAGTCTGGTGACAGACTAGACTCTGGTGACAAACTGGATAGAGACTGCCGCTGGTCGGACCAGCAGGTAACGAGGTAGGCCCTATGATGATTTCCAAGCTACAGTCAGACAACCGTTCACTTTCACGTTGGTGTCGCGGCGCCCTGCTGGCCGCCCCGGTGCTGGCGCTGCAGGTGGCCATTACCCAGCTGTCCGTCGATGCGGGAAGCCCGACTCTGGGTGCTGCATTTGCCCAGGATGAGGCCAAGAAGCAGGAACGCGAGACCCGTCGCACACCTGCGCTGCGCAACAAGGTGTACGAGCAGCTGTCAGAGGCCCAGACCTTCATCGAGGCCAAGCAGTATGACGAGGCGCTGGAGATTCTGTTCAAGATGGAATCCGCCGGCGGCAAGCGAGAGTTGAACTCCTACGAGTTGGCCAACCTGTACAACCTTTTTGCCTTCGTTTACTACTCTCAGGAAAACTATCCCAAGGCACTGGAAGCCTACCGGAATGTAGTCGCTCAGCCTGACATCCCGCTGGCCATGGAAATCAACACCCGCTACACCGTCGCGCAGCTCTACTTCGTGATGGAAGACTGGCAGTCGGGTATCGACGCCCTGAAGGAATGGTTCAAGGTGGCGGACAGCCCCTCGGCACAGGCCTACGTACTGCTTGGCCAGGGCTATTACCAGCTGAAGGATTACGACCAGTCACTGGCGAACACGCTGACGGCGGTCAACATGTACAAGGACAAGGGCAAGGTGCCCAAGGAGCAGTGGTACAGCCTGCTGCGTTTCCTGTACTTTGAAAAGAACCAGGTCGACAAGACGATTGAAGTCCTCGAGGAAATGATCGCCTACTACCCGAAAAAGCAGTACTGGGTGCAGCTGTCACACATGTATGGCGAAGCGCGTGACGAGAAGAAGCAGCTGGCCGCGATGGATACAGCCTACGTGCAGGACTTCCTGAACAAGGACAGGGAACAGGTCACCATGGCCTACCTCTATCTGAATGCTGAGGTGCCCTACAAGGCGGCCAAGGTGCTGGACAGTGGCATCAAGGAAGAGAGCGTCGAGCCGTCTTCCAAGACGCTGGAGATTCTCGGCAACGCATGGCGCCAGGCCCAGGAGCTGGAAAAGTCGATTCCGGTGATGGAAAAGGCGGCCGCATCTGCTGATACTGGTGAGCTCTATTGTCGCCTGGGTAGCGTCTACCTGGACAAGGAAGAATTTCGTAAGGCGGTTGACGCCAACAAGAAAGGTCTGGCCCGGGGTGGCGTGAAACGCCCGGATCAGTGCCACCTTGTCAAGGGTATGGCACATTTCAACCTGAGCCAGTACGACAGTGCTCGTGAGGCATTCCGCCAGGCGGCCAAGGACGAGCGCTCCAAGGAATACGCTGACCAGTGGGTCAAGTACATGAACAATGAAATCGAGCGCCAGAGAGAGCTTGAGAAGGATATGGACGTCGCTTCGCTGGATCTCAGCGGGGAGTAGGCTTTTTATAGGACCGCTGGTGGTTTGAGCCTCTGGCGTTATCGAGGCGCTAGATCACTTACGAAGAGCCCCGCATTGCGGGGCTTTTTGTTTTTTACAGGACCGCTGGTGGTTTGAGCCTCTGGCGTTATCGAGGCGCTAGATCACTTACGAAGAGCCCCGCACTGCGGGGCTTTTTGTTTTTTATAGGACCGCTGGTGGTTTGAGCCTCTGGCGTTATCGAGGCGCTAGATCACCTGCGAAGAGCCCGGCAGTTCTGACAGTCCTCGTCATTCCCGCACGCCCCGTCATTGCCGCGCGCGGGCCGCTTGCGCGGGATTGACGGGTAGCTGTGGCATTACGCGGGGTAAGGAGGCGCCATCCCGGGCCCGGAGCCAATGCTGCACTTCCGCGCGAGACTTCGCAGCGCAGTATGTCTCTAAATAACCGGCAGAATCTTCATGATGTTGGTCGCACCCCGTTGTCCCAGTATTTCGCCCTTGGTGAGGATGATGGCGTCGTCCTTGGCCAGGTAACCACCGCTCTTGATGTACTCAATGGCACGGGCGTCCAGCTCACTGTGCTCGAAAGACTCGGCGTCGAAATAGAGGGGTATGACGCCCCGACAGAGGCACAGACGTTTCAGGGTGGTGATGTTGTTGCTGAGTGCAAAGATCGGCCGTCCGGAGCTGAGCCGCGACATCAGCAACGGTGTCGTGCCGGTCTGGGTCAGGCAGGCGATGCCACGTACTGCGGAGAAGTGGTTCGCGGCGTAGATTGCCGACATGGCAATAGATTCCTGGGCGCTGCTGAACTCCCGGTCGATACGGTAGCGGGAGCGCCGTGTATTGGGGTGCTCCTCTGCTCCCAGACAGGTGTCGGACATGGCTCTCACCACCTCCACCGGGTAGCTGCCGGTGGCGGTCTCGGCAGAGAGCATCACCGCGTCTGTGCCGTCCAGCACCGCATTGGCCACGTCGAACACTTCGGCCCGGGTCGGTATCGGGCTGTTGATCATCGACTCCATCATCTGGGTAGCGGTGATCACGATGCGGTCCATGCGCCGGGCGCGACTGATCAGGTCTTTCTGGATACCGATGAGAGAGGCATCCCCCACTTCCACTCCCAGGTCGCCGCGGGCCACCATGATCCCGTGGGAGGCTGACAGTATGCCTTTGAGAGTGATCTCGTCCTCGACCACCTCGGCGCGTTCAATCTTGGCGATAATGGCCGGCTCCAGACCCTGCTCAGCCAGCAGGTCGCGGGTTTCGAAAATATCGCTGGCGGCCGATACGAAGGACACGGCAACAAAGTCTGGTCGCAGCTCCGGCAGGCGCGCGATATCCGCCCGGTCCTTGTCGGTCAGCGCCGGTGCCGCCAGTCCGCCGCCCAGCATGTTGATGCCCTTGCGGGAACTCAGCGCACCGCCCACCAGCACCTGGGTTTCCACTACGCCGTTTTCCACCGCGGTGACCTGCAGGCGAATGCGGCCGTCATCGAGCAGCAGGATATCGTCCCGGTGGGCCTGGTCGCACAGGGCGGCATACTCCAGTCCCACGCTGCGCGCCGTACCGGCGTCGCCGGTCAGCCCGGTGTCCAGGGAGAACAGCGCGCCCTCTTCCAGCTCCACGCTGCCTTCTGCGAAGCCGCCGATGCGGATTTTTGGTCCCTGCAGGTCTGCCAGAATGCCGACATAAACTTCCTTCTGCTCTGCCTGCTGGCGGATGCGTTCGGCCACCGAAAGGTGGTCCTCCATGGTGCCGTGGCTGAAATTCAGGCGAAAGACATTGACCCCGGCCTCGATCAGTTCAGCTATACGCTGCTCTGACTGGGAGGCGGGACCGACGGTTGCGACGATCTTGGTGCGGCGTGGCATCAGTTAGGCGACGGCGTGGCGCAGTACGTCTCCATAGCCCTGGAAAATGGGTGTATCCGTGTACGCGCCCCGCTGCTTGAGAAGTTCGTGCAGGGCTTTCAGGCGGTAGCAGGGTACGGCCGCCAGGAAATGGTGTTCCATATGGTAGTTGACGTAATTGGGCGCCAACACCAGTCGCTCCCACCAGCGCGGAATGGTGGTGCGGGTATTGTTCCGGGGGTCCGGGTCGTACAGGTTTGGCACCGCGGCATGCTCCGCCACCTGGCGGATACGCACCACCAGCATATAGGTGGTGAGGTAGGCGCCGATCCACAGCAGGTAGGCCCAGGGAGCAAACACCACTCCGAGCAGCACCGCCAGCGCCAGATTGACCCAGAGCTGCTGGACAAAAGGCCTGGCGCGCTCGCGCTCTTCGGCCCGGTCGGAGAAGGCCAGTCGGGCCTGGCTGAGAATGAAACGGATCAGCTTGTAGCCGGTCTGCCCGGTCAGGTCGCGGGTCACCTTGCGACGGAAGCTGTCTCGATTGACTGGGTAGGCCTGGTAATTGGGCAGGTCCGGGTCCTCGTGGGTACCGGCCAGCTGGTGGTGGCGCGTATGGCCGCGGGCATAGGAATTGAGGTCGGTAAACACCGGGTTGGCGGCGAAAAACTGGCCGACCCGCTGGTTCAGCTCACGGCGGGTAAAAAACGTGCCGTGTCCGCACTCATGGGTAATAACCGCCAGTGCGAGTTGCCGTCCGGGAAGCAACAGCAGGGCAGCCAGTACCGTCAGGATATTGGTCCAGGTAGTGACCACCCAGAAGATCGCGAAAATGCCCGCCCAGCTGATCAGCAGGGTCTGCCAGGCCAGCGCGTCGTCCTTGCTGGTGAAGTAGCGAACTTCTTCTTTACTTAAATATTGCGTCCTGTCCATGGGCCAGCAGTAGTGCTTCTCTCTCCGTCTTTTTCAGGGATTTAACGACCAGTCCGTAGGAGCGGTCCATCATACGCTCTATTTCCCCGCGAGGCACATCGCCGTCCAGTATCACCGTGTTCCAGTGGCGCTTGTTCATATGGTAGCCGGGCACCACGGCGGTGAAGATGTCGCGTAACATCAGCGCCTCATCGGGGTCACATTTCAGGTTGGCGCGCGGTGAGCCCTCGCTAAGCGCCAGGGTGGCAAACATCCTGCCTTTTATTTTCATCACCGCCACGTCCGGGCCGAAGGGAAAGTCTTCCCATGCCTCGGGGTGGGACAGCAGGTAGTCGCGCGCTTGTTGATAGTTCATAAGACAGGTGTAATTTAGCATTCCCGTGCAAGAGTGCGACTTGAATGAAGCAGACTTTTTACAAGCCCCTGGGCTTCCTGTTCCTGGGCCTTGCCGTGCTGGGGGTGCTGCTGCCGATACTGCCCGGCACGCCCTTCCTGCTGCTGTCTGCCTGGTTTTTCGCCCGGTCTTCCGAAAAGTGGCACCGTCGCCTGCTGGCCCACGAAATGACCGGCCCGATGATTCGCAACTGGGAGCAGAATCGCTGTATGTCCCGGCGCGCCAAAACCGTGGCGATTACCAGCATGTTGCTGGCAGGTGGCGCCTCGGTGCTGTTCGGCGTGCAGCAGACCTGGCTGCGGGTGGCGGGCGTCGTCCTGCTCAGCATCGGCACTGCGACAGTTTTGCGGATTCGTACCTGTGAAGATTGCGCACAAAACTAGACTAACGTCTAATAATGAACTAGCGTCTACTTATGGCGCGTAGAGCAACGCAACGACTGGCTCGGGAGCGAGCAATTCAGGGGGCGGCCAGACGGCTGTTCCTGGCCCATGGCCTTGAAAACACCACCATGGACCAGATCGCCGAGGCAGCCGATGTCTCCCGTGCCACCCTGTTCAACTATTACCCCGGCAAGCCGGCGTTGCTGGTGGCCCTGGGTGGCAGCCTGGAGCAGCGCCTGGTGAAAGCGCTCCACCACTACCGCGACAAACACGAGCAAGCACCGGAGGCACTGTCGGAGCTATTCGCGCACGCCGCCAGGGTTCTGGAGCAAACCGCCGCCCTGACCCGGTTGCTGTTGCGGCACAACAGCGGTGACCAGGGACTTCCGGCCTTGCTGGATGCCTTTGTGTTGTTGGCGGCTGACGGCCAGGCCCAGGGCCAGTGGCGGGACGACCTGCCGGCGCAGCGCCTGGGGGAAACGCTGTACCTGTCATTCGTCGCCAGCCTGCTGGGCTGGTGCCCCGGCGAACCGGGGGCGACGAAGCCGCTAGAAAGTCGCTGCGCAGACCTTAATCGACTGCTGGCTGTTCCCAGGGTCGTTGAGACAGGGTAGCTAGCGCAGGGGGCGGTGGTTGTGCACCCTGCCGTGCATACCGCCGTACACCAGGTCCCTGACCAACTCGTTGTCGGTGAAGTTATAGGGGTGGCCCAGGTCAATGGCGCTGACGCCATTGAGTCGCGCCATCTGGTCGTCCTCCAGGGTCAATTCCACGCTGGCGAGATTGTCCTGAAGCTGTGCCACGGTGCGGGCTCCGATAATCGGGATGGTACCCCGCTGCCTGACCCAGGCCAGCGCCACCTGGGCGGAACTCACGCCCAGTTCATCGGCCACGGCATCAACTTCGCGGGCAATGGCCAGCTTGTCTTCGTCCAGCGTCTTGAAGGGCAGCACGTCCAGCCGTTTGGCCTCATCCCCGCCTCGGGTGTACTTGCCGGACAGTGCCCCGGAGGCCAGCGGCGACCAGGCCGTGATGGCGATGTCCGCCGCCCGGCACAGGGAGAAGTGCTCTCGCTCGATGCCCCGTTCCAGCAGGCTGTATTCGAGCTGCATGGTGATAAACGGCGTCCAGCCGCGCAATTCCGCAAGAGTGTTGGCGCGGCTGCAGACCCAGGCGGGTGCATCTGACAGGCCGACGTAGAGAATCTTGCCGGCGCGCACGGCATCATCCAGGGCGCGGATGACCTCGTCCACAGGCGTGGTGTAGTCCCACACATGGACCCAGTACAGATCAATGTAGTCCACGTTCAGGCGCTTCAGGCTGGCGTCCAGGGACTGGGTCAGGTTCTTGCGGTGGTTGCCGCTGGCATTGGGGTCATTGGGGCCCGGGAAGGCGTTGGTATATTTGGTCGCCACCACGAATCGCTCGCGATCGTCGGCAATGAACTCGCCCACCAGCTTCTCGCTCTCGCCGCCGGTGTAAATGTCAGCGGTATCAATGAAGTTGCCGCCGGCGGCGACAAAAGCCTCAAACATGGCCCGGCTTTCAGCCTTGTCAGCACACCAGGGTTCCTCGGAACCAAAGGTCATGGCGCCCAGGCACAGTTGGGAAACGCGCAGCCCGCTGCTGCCCAGTAACAGGTAGTCCATAGTGTTTCTCCGTGATCAAAACCTCCTGAGCATAGACCAGTGCTGGCAGATGTGCGGGGATTACGCCAGCAGACTGTCCCGCAGGCTCGCCAGCGCGTCCGTCAGGTAGGTGTCCAGGTCCAGGCCCGTATCGTCCAGCAAGGGCATCAGGTCCATGGCCAGTATGCAGGCGTCATGGCGGTCTACTTCATGGCTGTCGAGCAGGGTCGCATTGGCCCGCTGGCGAGCGATGATTGCCTGATCATAGCGCTTGCCGCCGCTGACCTGGCTGTCGTGGCAACCCAGCAGACGGGCTTGCAGCGCTTGCGGGTCTTCCACGGGCAGCACCGCACGGTATTGGGCGGGCAACCAGTCCAGGCTGCGCCAGACCTCCACGCCATAGATCCGGGTGGGGCGCTGAGCGGCCGACAGTCGTTGCAGCGCGGCCAGGCTGCTGCGCGCGACACGCCGGTGTGTGGCGTGGGCGTCGGCAGGATTGTGCAGGAACACGGTATCCGGTCGGCATTCACGGAGAACATTCTCCAGGCAGTCGACCAGTTCGGGGGAGTCTGCCCTTCCACTGGGGAAGCCGAGCTGAATCTGCAGCGAATAGCCGCCTAATGCGGCCGCGTCGCGCTGTTCCTGGCGCCGGGTATCTGCCAGTTGCCGATCGCTGAACCCGGCATAGCGACCGGTTCGGGGGCTGCCCGCGCCGTCGCAGGTCACCACCCCGGTAAACCACTCATTGGGCGAATCGATGCAGCTGAGTATGCCGGGAATCGCGATGATTTCCAGGTCGTCCGGGTGGGCGCCAATACCGAGCTGAGTCGTGCGCCCGCTGGCGTCAGCGGTACCGACGCCGTCGGGTATGAAACAGTCCAGGGCAGGGCAGTCGAGTTGCATGATCGCAGGTTACTGGCAATTCCCGGCGGGAGCCAGCGTGTCCAGGGCTGGCGCTGGCAGGAACGCCCCGGTGACCTTATGCTCAACCGCTGTACACAGTGAAAACCGAGAGGGTCTACAACATGATCCACCCGCAACTGCTCGAAGATTGTTTCACACTGGGGCGCATGCACAGCGGCACACTGCTGTTGCACCGCAATGCCGGTGTACCCTGGTTCATCCTCGTGCCGGACACGGAGCTGGCCGACGTTCTGGACCTGCCGGCTCCGGCGCTCGCCGCAGTGATGGCGGACAGCGCCCGGATTTCCGCCTTCATCAAAGAGGTCGTCGCTTGCCCCAAGGTCAATTTTGCGGGCCTTGGCAATGTTGTGCCGCAGATGCATCTGCACATCATCGGCCGCCGGGAGGACGACCCCTGCTGGCCGCAGCCGGTGTGGGGAAACCTTGTTCATACCGCCAGTTACCAAAGCAACGAAGTGGAAATCTGGCAGCGTGCCCTGGCCGCGGACTACGGCCTGACACGGTCATGATTCGAGGTAAGGGGTCGCCAAGTCCAGCGCCCCGGAGCCGCCAGCGGCAGTGGAAACCGGCCGACCCCGGGCCGGTTCTACGCATGACTGGACCGGGCAGAGGCTGTTACCGATGAGCCAGGTGCTAGACGGCGTCATTATCGTGCTGCAGCGCGGGCAGCGCTTTCTGGTGGGGCGGCGCGCGGCGCACAAGCCCGCCGCAGGCTACTGGACCCAGGTGTCGGGCAAGGTAGAGCCGGGGGAAGCGCAGGTGGACACGGTGGCGCGCGAGGCGCGGGAAGAGCTGGGCTGTGAGGTGCGCGCCCTGGAAAAGCTGCAGGAACTGCCCTCCTACAACGGCCGCTACCGGTTACACTACTGGCGCGCGGAGATTCGCTCGGGTGAGCCAGCCATCTGCAACGATGAACTGACCGCCCTGCGCTGGGTGACCCTACAGGAACTCAAGGCCATGGCGCCGATCTTCGAGGAAGACATAGCCCTGTTTGAAGACTTGCTGCGAGAAGGAGACAGCCGTGGATGAATCAGTCAACGTGTTTGGGGAGAAGCTGGAAACCTGTGGCGAAGAACCCATGACCGGCTTCTTCCGCGATGGCTGCTGCAATACCAGTGAACAGGACATCGGCTCGCACACCGTGTGCGTTGAGGTGACGGACGATTTTCTCGGCTATTCCCGAGCCCGGGGCAATGATCTGGTCACACCCATGCCCGCCTTTGGCTTCCCGGGCCTGAAGGCCGGCGACCGCTGGTGCCTGTGCGCCGGCCGCTGGCTGGAAGCGCAGCAGGCTGACATGGCGCCGCGGGTTTTCCTGCGGCGCACCCACCGTCGCGCCCTGGAGGTCGTGCCCCTGGAACTGCTGCGGCAGTACGCCGCAGACCTCAACTAGCTACCAGCTTCAGCGATTCGGCCCTCGGAGCACCTGTTTGGTATCTCGCAGGGAGTCCCAAATACCAGTGAGAGCTCGTGGCTAGCGGTGGGGCTCACCTGTCCGTTGACGGCCTTTATTTAAAACCGGATGAACTGATTGTTTCCGGTTTCCCTGTCTGCTAACTTGGGCGCCCTGAGTTTTGTCGGAGCGCGTCCATGCACATTTCCCTGAGCGAAGAACAGCAGCTGTTGAAAGACAGCGTCGCGCGCTTTGTCGAGGAAAATTACAGCATCGAACGGCTGCGTGCGCTGCGTGACAGCGATCAGGCGCTGGATGCCCAGCGCTGGCAGCAACTGGCGGAGCTGGGCTGGCTGGCGCTGCCCTTTGACGAGGAGGACGGTGGTTTCGGCGGCAGCGCTGTCGACCTGATGGTGCTGATGGAGCAGTTCGGCCGCGGCCTGGTAACCGATCCCTACCTGGTGAATGTTGTGATCTGCGGAGGCTTTCTGCGCAGTGCCTCAGAAGCGCTGCGCCAGGCCCACCTTCCCGGGCTGATCGCCGGTGAGAGCCAATGGGCTTTTGCCTTTGCTGAACCCGAGGGTCGCTTCCGCCTCAATGATATCAGCGTCACGGCACAGGCCGACGGCGATGGCTACCGCCTGCGGGGCAGCAAGATTGCCGTGCTCAATGGGGAGGCCGCCGACTACTTCCTGGTAACGGCACGCACCGGCGGCGAGCGCCGCGATCGCGACGGCATCTCACTGTTCCTGGTGCCAGCCGATTCGGCGGGGCTGGACCGCACGCCCTATCCATTGGTGGACGGCTCCCGTGGCGCCAACCTGCAATTTACCGACGTGCGGGTCGATGCGGCGGCGCTTTTGGGTGCCGCCGGCGGCGCCCTGCCGCAGGTAGAGGATGTGATTGACCAGGCCCTGGTGGCCATGGCGGCCGAGGCCCTCGGCGCGATGGATGTGTTGCTGGAGCAGACGGTGGAATACACCAAAACCCGCGAACAGTTCGGCCAGCCCATTGCCCGCTTCCAGGCTCTGCAACACCGTATGGCCGACATGTACCTGGAGTGCCAGAAACTGCGCTCGCTGCTCTATTACGCGGCCATCCTGCGCAATGAAAACAGGCCGGATGCCGGCAAGGCGGCGTCAGCGCTCAAGGTTAAACTGGAAGAGGCGGGTCGGTTTGTTTCCCAACAGGCGGTGCAGCTACACGGCGGTATTGGCATGACCGATGAGCTGGGTATCAGTCACTACTTCAAGCGGCTGTTGCTCCTGAATACCCTGTTTGGTGACGGCGAGCACCATCTGAGGCGTTATCTAGCAGCCTGATGGGATGCTGGCGCGCGCAACAATTTGAAGGCAGCGCCAACGCCGGACAGGGCAGCGCCGTCGCGCCGCAGGTTTATTTCTTGCCAGAATGCCGGTGAATGGCCGCGCCCATCTCATCGCCCGCGTGGAAAATTTCCTCCAGCCGGTCGCCGAGGTAGTCGATCATGCGGTTCACCCGCTTTTCCCTTTGGCTGACGATCTGCGAGACCGCCATACCCTCCATCAGGAACTTGGTGATATCCATCGCCAGCTCATAGAGCTCGCCGCGCTCTGACCACTCCGGGAACAGGCGACGATTGGATTCGACAATATCCTGGTCAAAGCGGGCAATCGAATCCTCGAGGATATGCTGCAACTCCGGGTCGGTGCGCCCGGCGACACAAAGTTCGTGGTAGGCCACGTACAGGTCTGACCGCAGGTAGCTCCAGTAGCCTTTGATACCTTCCCGGTTGCGCTCGTCCACCGGCAGGTCCGGCGGGATCTTGCTGATCTGGCTCGAGTACAGCTCGACCAGTTTGCCGTGCAGGTATTCTACCGCCGCCTGCATCAGTTCCGACTTGGAGGGAAAGTGGTGCAGCATCGCACCCCGGGACACGCCGGCGCGTTCGGCAATGCGCGCGGTGGTGGTGTTGGCGTAGCCAATGGTAACGAAGCATTCCAGCGCCGCGTCGAGAATGGTGTCGCGCATCATCGCGCTTTTCTGGGCCTGCCAGCCCGATTTATCGCGCTCCTTGCGACTGCCTTCCTTTGCTTCTTTTGCCATTGTTCCCCCTGTCAGGAGCCGGCGAGTTTAGCAACAACCGGGGCAAACTGCTCCACCATATTGTTTTCGCCGTCATCCAGTACAGTGATATAGGAAATGCCGTAAGTTTCGCGGCGCCGATTGAGCTCGTCACAGATATAGTCAACGCTGCCGATCAGGTTGTGCGGCCCGGCAAGCAGGTCATCCACTGACAGGCCCATGGGCTCGGCGATCGCCTGCGCAGTGGGTTGCTGGTGATCGGTAACCACGGTCAGGTAGGCGCCGATTTCCAGTTCCAGCGCGTCGAAGCGGTCGCCGGCACCATCGCGAATCCAGCCAATCTTCTTCGCTGTCTGTTCGGCCAGGCCCGACATCATGCCGTCCGGGCCCAGCACGCCGGCGCGGTTGTTGAAATTCAGGCTGACAATGTCCGCCTCGCGCCCGGCAATGCCCAGGATGCGCTTGCTGCCACCGCCTATCATCAGCGGCGGCGGTGTCGGGCGTGCTGGCAGGCCGGAAAATCCCTGCCAGTGAATGTGTTCATTGTCGATCGCCAGGGGCTCACCGGTCATGAAGGCCTTGATCGCGCTGACCACGTTCTCGAACTTGTCCAGCCGCTCTCCAATGGGCTGAAAGGGCATGCCGGCGGCCTCGTATTCCGCCTGGATCCAGCCAGCACCCAGGCCCAGTTCCAGCCTGCCGTCGGACAGGTAGTCCATGGTGGCGGCTTCCTTGGCGAGCATCACCGGATCCCGGTAGTCCATACAAAACACCCGGGCTCCCACCTTGATGCGGTCGGTGTATTCCAGCGCCATGGCCATGGCCGGTACCGCGGCCAGGATTTGCGGCGGGTGGGCAGTGCTCTCCTGGGCCGGCCCCGGTCCCATGAAATGGTCTGCCAGGTGGTAAGTGGAGTAGCCGAGGTCTTCTACCTTGCGTAGCATCTCGCGCCAGGCCTGGGGTGATGTCGGGTTGAAGGCCTGCAGCCCAAAGCGGAACGGCTTCATGCGGCCTGCTCCTTGCGGGTGATGTACACCGGGATGGCGCTCTGCCGGGTCATGCCGGTGTAGCGTTGGGTATGGGCGCGGTTGTCGATCAGGCGATTGGTATTGACGCCCTGCTCACGCACCTGGTCGTCGGCATCGGGGCCGGGCGCCGGGCCCCAGCTGTGGTGCATGGTGATAACGCCGCGCTTGATGCGGTCGTAGGTTCGCGCCACACCGGTGATAGAGCCGTGCTCGGAATGCACTTGCACCAGGCAATCCTCCTCCAGGCCCAGGTCTGCCATGTCCTCCGGGTGCAGCAAAACCGGGTTGGTATCGCCCTGCTTCTTGCGCAACAGGCTCAGGTTGCGACCGGAGGAATTGAGCACGTATTTACTGCGTGAACAGATCAGCCGCAGGTTGTAATCGGCAGCGTCGGTCGCCGGCGCCAGCGCGGCTTCGAACTCCTGTGCCACGCCCTCCGGGAAGAATTGCAGCTTGCCGGCGTTTTCATCCGGGCCTTCCACGGTGACTTTTTGATCCGGAAAGCTGTGACCTCCGGGATTATCCCGCAGCCAGGCCAGGTCGGCCCGCGAGCCGGCGGTAATGGCACTGAGAACCTCAAACTTGTCGGGCCGCACCGGGCCCGGGAAGTGGGTGCCGTTGACTGACAGGTCCAGTCCGAGGCGGTGAGCGAGCTCCCAGAACACCTCCCACTCTTCAACCAGGTCCTGAGAGGTAGCGACCACCGCCTGGGCATACTGGCTGTAGGGTTCTTCGTACCAGGGGTCCGCCAGCAGGGTGACGTCGTCGCGCTCCAGGGTCAGTTTGGGTGCGAACACATAATCAGACAGTTGCGCCGTGCCGGAGTCCAGGTAGGCGTCGATCGATACCAGCAGGTCGAGCTGGTTGAGCGCCTCGAAGGTTTTCTCCTGATGGGGGAAAGCCATCAGCGGATTCCCGCCGACCACGATCAGTGCCCGGACCTGGCCTTCGCCGGGTGTAAGAATTTCGTCGCTTAACAGGTTGGTGGGCATTTCTCGCACCGGGCCCATCATGCCCATGGTGGTCAGTTCACCCAGTTCATCGTCAATTCGCGAGCGGGCGCCGTTGCCCCAGGCCAGCGGTACGTTGAGGGCCTGGGCCCGGCGCGCTCCGGGGGGAGCCAGCATGCCCGGGTTGGGCAGGGTGTCGCCTTCCCGATAGTAGCGGCCGCACAGGCTGTTGAGGCTGGCGACCAGGTGTTGGGTGAGGTTGGGGTGTTCCGACATTTCCGGGCCGGTGCCGGTGATGGCCACCCCGCGCGGGCCCGCCGCGAACCGCCGGGCGGCCTCGGCAATCTGCGCTGCCGGCAACCGGGTGCGCCCGGCAGCATAGTCCAGGGTATAGGGCTCTACCGCGGCCCGCAGCGCCTCGAGACCCTCGGTATGCTGTGCGCAAAAGTCCTTGTCGTACAGGTCTTCGTCGATGATCAAGCGGATCATGGCGGCTAGCAGGGAGCTGTCTTCGCCGGGCTGAATCTGCAGGTGCATTTCCGCGCGCCGGGTCAGTTCGGTGCTGCGGGGGTCCACGGCAATCAGCTGGTGACCGCGCTTCTTGGCATCGCGCAGCCGCTCAAAGGGGCTCACCGAGGGCACGCCCCCCGGCGGTGCATACTGGGACACCATCGGGTTGTTGCCGAGGATCAGGGTGACATCCGAGTCCTCGAAGAAATGGCCGCCCGCGCCCCAGTAGCCGTGGCGGGTGCCGACGAAGACCTTGGCGGGCTGGTCGATGGTGACGCTGGTGTAATAGGACGGTGACCCCAGCGCATCGTGAAAGGCCCGGCTGACTGCCAGCTGGGCGGAATTCTGGAAAGCGTAAGTGCCGTTGTAGGTGGCAACCGCCCGCGGCCCGTGCTCGGCGATAATCTCGCGCAGCCGGTCGGCGATTTCGTCGAGGGCCTGCCCGCTATTGATCGCACTGAAGCCGCCGTTCGTCTTTTTCTGGCATTCGGTCAGGCGTTCCGGCTGGTACATTTGCTCCACCAGCTGCCGACCCTTGATACAGGTGTAGCCGCCGTAGTGGCTGTTGGAAACATCGGGGCGCACCGCGGTGACCTTGCCGTCATCGACGTCGACATCCATAGGGCAGTAAGCGTGGCAGTAGCGGCAGAAAGTCTTGTGGGTTGTTATTGTCATAGGCCTGATCTTCCGGGTGTGCCCGGCGCTACTTGCGTATTCCGTCGCGCGAGCAGGTCGGGGTGGAAAAATTTGTCGATCGCCAACTTGCAAAAAGCCTGCAAAGCGATCAATACTTAAAAAAACAGACAGTACTGATTGTATTTTCCGCCGGTGTCGCAGTCCAGCTAAATCCGCAATATCACAACCGGGCTGCTCCACCACTAACTATAAGAACCGGGTCTCAGCATCCGGAATAGGCCGCAAAGCGGTCGGCAGGAGCTCACCATGAAAGACTGTGTTTTCAGTAAACGCCCCCGTTTTGCCCCGAATCCACTGGCGTTGGCCCTGGCCTTGTCGACCGGCGCCCTGGTCGCTCCGGCGTCCATGGCCCAGCAAGGTAGCGCCACGCTGGAAGAGATCGTGGTTACCGCCCGCAAGCAGCTGGAATCGGCCCAGAACGTGCCGGTCGCCATCACCGCATTTTCCGGCGAGAACATTGATGCCCTGATCATGCGGGATATCCGCCAGCTCGAGGGTTTTATACCCAACGTGGTCATTGACGCTGTGAGCGTTGCTCCGGGCGCCGCCTCACTGTACTTCCGCGGCGTCGGCACCCAGGAAGTGGAGCGCAGCTTCGACCCGGCCGTGGGCGTGGTGATTGACGGTGTACCGCTGTCCTTCGTCAATGGCTCGATGGTCAACACTTTCGATTTCGGCAGCCTCGAAGTACTGCGCGGACCCCAGGGAACGCTGTTCGGACGAAACACCACCGGTGGCGTGATCAACATCCAGCGCACCCGGCCCACCGGCGAACTGGGTCTTCGCTATGAAGTGACCGCCGGCACCGATGACCGTGTGGATGCCAAGGCGGTGCTCAACTTCCCCATCGTTGAGGGCAAACTGGCGGGCAAGATTGGCGCCTTTACCCAACAGGATGGCGCCATGCTGGAAAACTTCGACGGCAATGAAGCCATCGAGCGCGACGACGAGGAGTACACCGGCACCCTGTTGTGGACGCCCAATGACAGCTTTGAAGCCCTGTTCACCTATGTGCACTTTGAAGACAACAACAACGGCGTCGCGCTGGTGAACCGCGCGCAGTTGCCGGATCTTTCCTGCGTGCTCGGTTTCTGTGACACGGGCGATCAGGAAAATCTGACCCAGGACTTCCTGGAGCCGCTGGAATTTGAGCAGGATACCTACACCCTGCAAATGGACTACGAGCTGGAGGCCGGTACCTTCACGAGCATCATCGGTTACCGCGATACCGATGAATCGGTGCCCACCGACTTCGATGCGGCGCCGGTGCCGATTTTCCACACCCTGCGCGACCAGACCTCGGAACAGACCTCCTTCGAGCTGCGCTTTGCCTCCAGCGATGCGATCAGCGAGAACTGGAATTTCGTCGCCGGGGTCTACTACCTCGAAGACAACTATGAGCTGGAGCAGTTCACGGCCATCCTCGAACTGCTGGGCACCGCTCCTGACGGCACCGGTGCTGTCTACCAGAACCCGACCTATGAACAGGACCGCGAGGCCTGGGCGGTGTTTGGTGAAGTGCATATCAATCTTGCCGAGGACTGGACCCTGACTCTCGGCGGCCGCTACACGGAAGAAGAAAAGGAGTTTGACGCCTTCAACCAGCTCTCGCTCGGCACGCCCGACAACTTCAATCCCATCGGTGCGGCCAATGCCGATGAAACCTGGGACGAGTTCACCGGCAAGATCGGCATCGACTACCGCTATTCCGATGACGTGATGTTCTATGGCAGCTACTCTCAGGGCTTCCGCTCCGGGGGCTTCAACGGGCGTAACTTCACGCCGGATTCTATCGGTCCCTACGACCCCGAGTACGTGGACCAGTATGAGATCGGCATGAAGGGTGAGTTCTTCGATCGCACCCTGCGCTGGAACGCCAACGTGTTCTACACCGACTATGACGACAAGCAGGAAGAGGTGATCATTCCCGACGGCTTTGGTGGCACCTTCACCGTGGTGCGCAACGCGTCAACGGTACAGATCTACGGTGTGGAAAGTGAGTTCACCTGGGTCGCCAATGAAAATCTGCTGTTCACCGCCAACTTTGGCTACCTGGATGCAGAGTACGATGACTATGTGGCCGACCTTAACGGCGACGGCATCGCGACGGACAACTCGGATCTTGAGCTGCGCCGTATTCCGGAGTGGACCGGTGGTATAACTGGCACTTACACCTACCCCATCGGCCCCGGCGTGCTGTCACTGTTCGCCGCGATGCGCTATACCGATGAGTACTGGGTAGAGGTGAGCAACGACCCCCGCGGCCTGGTCGACGACCGTACCATCGTCGATGCCACCATTTCCTACGAGTGGGACTGGACTTCTGGTCGCTCGGTGAGGGTCTCGGCCTTCGGCCGCAATATGACCGATGAGGTAGATTACGGTGCACTGGTGGTGGTGCCCGGCCTGTTTGCCTTCTCTTCGATCACCGGGGGTGAGATGTACGGGGTGCAGATCTCCGGCAACTTCTAAGCAACAAAAGGCGCGCAAGCGTTGGGCGCCATTGCGTTGGGCGCCACTGCGTTGGGCGCCACTGCGTTGGGCGCCACCGAGCCTCACATCAAAACGGCCGTCCCGCGAGGGGTGGCCTTTTTTTTGGCGCATCGCAGTCTTCGTTGAAAAGCCGGCCGCTTGTTTTTCTTCCCGTCATTCCCGCGTATGCGGGAATCCAGCCCGCAGCGGAGAACTACTGGATTCCCGCTTGCGCGGGAATGACGGGCTATGCGGCGGTGTTAAGGAGCTATGCGACGGTATTGACGGGTTTTGCGTTATTGGTAACGCGCACTGCAGTAGTCGTTGAGAATACGGAAACCACGGGTGCCACCGCAGCACTGTGGGGCGCTGCGGCAGAAGTGTGCGAGATACGGTGCAGGGACGGGCGAGTGCCGACGTAAACTGCCGTCAGGCATCCACAGTGGCAAAGAAATCCGCCCGCGGCGTTCCGGTCTCATCGTAGATGGGGCCGGCCGCGTCGATGCGGTATTTCAGGGTTTCCGAGGCCTTGATACCGTAGCCGCTGAGCAGCGCCAGCATTTCGGCGTAGTAGCGGCCGGCGAGGTGGTCCGCCAGGGCCTGCTCGCTCTCCCAGTTTTCATAGACGTAGACGCGCCCTGGAACGGCGGGGTCCAGGCTCCACACATAGTGGCGGCAGCCGGCCTGGGTGCGGGTCTCTGCCATCAGGTCGGCGGCGTCGGTGACGGCTTTTTCCGCGTCGGCGGGCTCAAAATCCACGGTGCCATTGATCAGTATTGTCATTGTTATCTCCAGTGACTGTCGCCAGCAAAACTAGCAGAGCTTCACCGAAAAACAAACAAAGTTGACTGATTTTTTCGCCGCGACTACTCTGCAAGGTCTCCCTCCTACTGGAAGCACACCCATGGATCCCGCCGTCAATCGTCAGTTCATACTCAAGACCCGCCCTGTTGGCCTGCCCACGCCCGAGGAAGTGCCGATGGTCGAATCTCCGGTGCCGACAGCGGGCGACGGCGAAATCGTCATCCGCAACCTGTATATCTCGCTGGATCCGGCCATCCGCGGCTGGATGTCCGACGAGCCGAACTATATCGAGCCCATTCCGGTGGGCAGCCCGGTGTGGGCCACTGGTATCGGTCGGGTAGTGCAGAGCAACAGCCCGGACTTTGAGGTGGGAGATATTGCCCTGGGCATGAATGCCTGGGAGGACTACACCCTGTGCCCGGCGGAGGCGGCCAACAAGATCGACCCCATGGGCCTGCCGTTGACCACTTTCCTCAGCATTCTCGGTGCCACCGGGCTGACCGCTTATTTCGGACTGCTGGAGGTGGGGGAACCCAAAGCGGGGGAAACCCTGTTGGTCAGCGGTGCCGCTGGCGCAGTGGGCTCTATTGTCGGCCAGATCGGCAAGCTCAAGGGCTGCCGGGTGATCGGCATCGCCGGTGGTGAGGACAAGTGCCGCTGGGTGGTGGACGAGTGCGGTTTTGACGATGTCATCGACTACAAGGCCACCGACGACCTGGCTGCAGCGATTGCGGAGAAGTGCCCGGAGGGTGTCGATATCTACTGGGAGAACGTCGGCGGCGATATGCTCGACGCGGTGCTGCTCAACCTCGCCGAGCGCGCCCGCATCGTGTTCTGTGGCTGGATTGCGACTTACAACGACGAGGAAAAGCGCCCGGGTCCGAAGAACCTCTGGCAACTGCTGGCCAAAAGCGCCCGCATGGAAGGCTTTGTGGTGAAGAGCTATGTACCGCAGTTCCCCGAGGGTATCGCCGCCCTCGCCGAGTGGCTGCAGCAGGGCAAGCTCCAGTACAAGGAGCATGTGGTGGAGGGGCTGGACAATGCCCTGGATGCCTTCCACATGCTGTTCGACGGCCGCAATACCGGCAAGCTGATCGTCAAGATCGCCGACGAGTAAACACACGCAAGCGGAGGCAAAGCCATGCGTCTTGATTACGACTACTCCGACTACCGAGTACTGGTGACCGGTGCCGGTGACGGCATTGGCCGCGCCACCGCAGAGGCGTTTCACGAGGCCGGCGCGGCGGTGTTGGCGGTCGATATCAACGGCGACGGCCTGGTAAGCCTGGCGCAGCACGGCATCAAGACGCTGGTGCAGGACGTGGCGGCCGACGAGGCTCCCGCCAGGATTATTTCTGAAGCCGAGGGTGCGCTCGGTGGTCTGAACGTGCTGGTCAACAACGCGGGCATCTGCCCGGTGGCCGGCCTGGCTGAAACCGAGGATGAACTGTGGGATGCCGCTCTTAACGTCAACCTGCGGTCGATGTTCCGTCTCAGCCGCGAGGCCTTACCGCTGCTGGCGGCCACCCCGGCCGGGCGTATCGTCAATATTGCCTCGGTCTCGGCGCTGATGGCCAACGAGGGCATGGGCGCCTACACGGCGTCAAAGCATGGGGTGGCGGGCTTCAGCAAAAGCCTGGCCATTGAGGTGGGCAGGCAGGGTATTACGGTGAACTATATTCTGCCCGGGGCCATCGTCACCGGTATTACCCGCGACCTGGTGCAAAGCGATGCGTCCTTCCGTGATTTCTGGGTGGAGAAGAGCGCGGCCGGCCGCTGGGGCCAGCCCGAGGATATCGCCCGCGCCATTCTGTTCCTCGCCTCACGGGATGCTGATTTCATCAGCGGCCACGGGCTGGCGGTGGATGGCGGCGCGCTGGTGCGCGCCTAGCCGCAATATCTCACCGATATTTGGAATTTTCGGTCGGTCCGGCGAGAAGCCAAACAGGCATCCGAAGCCGTATCCCAAGCATCTGCAGACATCGAGCGCCGCATCGGTGAGATATTGCGGCTAGCCCGGGCGGTAGGGCATGTAGTTGCCAGACAGGTCAGGCGGGCCCTGGTAGATCACCTTGTAGCTGCGGCGGGTAAACACCCAGCGCCCGTCCTCCCGGCCGTATTCATCGTCGTAGACGCCCAGGGTCATGTTGGCGTCTCCCTCGCCGGGAACCAGGTGTTCGGTCAGGTACCAGCGGCCGGTGGCCTGCTCGGGTTGGTTCTGGCTGATCTGGAGGTCGACCGTGCCGGAGTTGAGCATCATCAGCACCATGTCGAAACCGGACATGGCGCCTTGCCAGGTGGCGAGAATGGCTTCATGGCCTTCGACAATGTGGCCCATCAGGTCCCAGGTGGCCGATGCGGACCAGGTCGCGATCCAATCGTCGGCGTGGAAGCGGTTAACGGCATCGATGTACCGGGCGTTCAGGTCGCGGATGGCGAGTTCATCCAGTGTCGACATAGCTCTGTCTCCAGTCAGGTGAGAGGGTGACGTTCAAGGTCCAGATTGCAGCGTAGCAAAAAAGAAACAAGCCATACTGTTTTTTAGCAATTCGGGCTGCTACTATGATTGATCACCAAAGACT
Organism: Cellvibrionales bacterium; assembly: GCA_043513815.1. Taxonomy (GTDB): domain Bacteria; phylum Pseudomonadota; class Gammaproteobacteria; order Pseudomonadales; family Halieaceae; genus JANQIO01. The sequence goes on from CP121313.1 coordinate 273,315, forward strand.
TAACAACAACAGGTGAAGAGCCGTCATACCGGCTCGCCCATGGAAACGCTCATGTCCCCAGAAGCAAGTGTCCCGTCCACTGGCTATGACAGTGGTTTTGATGTCGGAAATGCCCGGCCCATCGGCGATGGCCTGTTTAGCTGGCCCTCTGAAAGTCCCGCGCTGCTGTGTTCGCGCTGCCAGGATTGCGGTCGTGCGGCCTTCCCCGCCCAGCACAGTTGCGCCGCCTGTTGCTCCACCGACGTCCAGGTGGAAGAGTTGCCCCGCGCCGGCACCCTGTGGACCTATACCGTGCAGCGCTTCATGCCCAAGACCCCCTACAACAGTGGCGAGACCCAGGAAACCTTCCAGCCCTACGGCGTTGGCTACGTGGAGTTGCCCGGCGGTGTCCGCGTCGAAGGCCGCCTGACCGAGAGCGACCCCGAAAAGCTGGAGATCGGCATGGATATGGAAGTGGTCTTCTACCCTTTTCGGCGGGATGAAGACGGCACCGAGCTGATCAGCTTCGCCTTCCGTCCTCAGGCCGGCAATACCAATAGCAGCGAGGGCCAGTAGCCATGGATGTCGCCATTGTCGGGATCGGAATTCACCCTTTTGGCCGCACCCCGGAACGCAGCGGCATGCAGCAGGGCGCCTACGCCGCCCGCGCAGCCCTGCGGGATGCCGGTGTCGATTTCAGGGACATGCAGTTTGCCTACGGCGGCAGTCACAGTGCCGGCAGTGCCGACTCACTGGTCAACGAGCTGGGGCTCACCGGCCTGCCCTTCACCAATGTCGCCAACGGCTGTGCCACCGGCGGCAGCTCGCTGATGTCGGCCTACAACGCCATCAAGTCCGGTGAATTCGACATCGGCCTGGTGGTGGGCTTCGACAAACATGAGCGCGGCGCCTTCAATGCCGACCCCAAGAGCCTCGGCATTGGCGCCTGGTACGGCGAGACCGGTCTGATGCTGACTACCCAGTTCTTCGCCATGAAGATCACCAAGTACATGCACGACTTCGGAATCACCCGACGGGCCCTGGCGAAGGTGGCAGAGAAGGCGTTCATCAACGGTGCGAAAAATCCCAACGCCTGGCGCCAGACGCCCATCGGCGAAGAGGAAATCCTCAATTCCATGATGGTCAACGATCCGCTGACCAAGTTCATGTTTTGTTCGCCCTCAGAAGGCGGCGTGGCACTGATTGTCTGCCGCGCCGACAAGGCAAAGCAGTACACTGACACGCCGGTACTGATCCGCGGTGCGGCCCTGCGGTCGCGGCGCTACGGCTCCTTCGAGGTGTTTGCCCCCTCCCAGGCGCTGGAACACATTGCCGGTCCCACCGGGGATGCGTCCAAAGCCGTATTCGAGATGGCGGGGGTCGGTCCCGCCGACATCGACGTGGCTCAGTTGCAGGATACAGAGTCCGGTGCAGAGATCATGCACATGGCGGAAAACGGCTTCTGTGAAGACGGTGAGCAGGAGCACATGCTGCTCAACGGCGAAACACACATTGACGGTCGATTGCCGGTCAACACCGATGGAGGCTGCCTCGCAAACGGCGAGCCCATTGGTGCGTCCGGTTTGCGGCAAATCCATGAAAACGTCGTGCAGCTCCGCGGCGAAGGCGGTGCGCGCCAGGTACCGGGTGACCCGAAGCTGGCTTACAGCCATGTCTACGGGGCCCCGGGTATCAGCGCAGTCACCATACTGCAGCGCTAGCGAGCAGGAGGCAGGAACCATGAACGAGAAAGCGAAACTGACCGAAGAACAGATCAAGGCCCGCAATCCTTCTTATGGGTTCCAGGACCTGCTGGACCTGGAAGAGGTCGAAGTGCCGGCGGCCCTGCGTGAGAACACCAATACCTACCTGGGCAGTGAAGACCTCCCCATCGACCGCTGGACCTCCCAGGAATTCTTTGACCTGGAAGTGCAGAAGCTGTGGACCAAAACCTGGCAGATGGCTTGCCGCGAGAGTCAGGTGGCAGAGCCCGGCGACTACTTCGTGTACGACATTGCCAACTTCTCGATTCTTATCACCCGCACCGAGTCGGGTGAGCTCAAGGCCTATCACAACTCCTGCCTGCACCGCGGCCGCGCCCTGAAGCGCGGCGCCGGCAACAGCCCGGAACTGCGCTGCCCCTACCACGGCTTCTCCTGGGCCCTGTCCGGGGAATTCAAGGGCGCTCCCTGCGAGTGGGACTTTCCGCATATCGACAAGGGCGAGTTCAACCTGCCCGAGGTCAAGGTCGACACCTGGGAAGGCTGGGTGCTGATCAATATGGACGAGAATGCCCAGCCTCTCGAAGAATACATGGGCATCCTGCCGGAGCACTTCAAGCGCTGGAACCACGGTCAACGCCATATCTCCATGCACGTACAGAAGGTGATTGGCGCCAACTGGAAGGCGGTACTTGAGGCGTTTATCGAGTCCTACCACGCCATCGCCACCCACCCGCAGATCATGTCCTACCAGGGCATCGACAATTCCCAGTATGACGTCTGGGGCGACAATGTCAGCCGCACTATTACCCCGTCGGCCATCGTCAATCCCAGCCACGAGGACCAGTTCGACGAGCAGGACAGCGTCAACATGATGCTCGGCACCTCGGTGCTGGTGGGCGAGACGGACGACGAATCCGAGACTGCGGTGAAGTCTCGCGCCCGCGACACCATCGCCGGCATCAACAGCGAAGCTTTCCAGCCCATGCACAGCGAAAACCTGGAAGGCTATGCCACCAAGTCCGAGCTGATGGATTCCACCCTGTACCTGCTGTTCCCCAACTTCGCTCCCTGGGCGGGCTTTGGGCCGGTGCTGACTTATCGCCACCGCCCCAATGGCGATGACGTGAACAGCTGCATCATGGATATCTTCTTCCTGACGCCTTACCCGGACGGGGAAGAGCGGCCCGAGGATGCACCCACCACGCGCCTGGAAATCGACGAGCCTTTTTCCAAGGCCGCTGATGTCATGGGCGAAGGCCTGGCGCGTATCTTTGACCAGGACGCTTCCAACCTGCCGCAGGTGCAAAAGGGCATGAAGGCTTCCAAGAAGGGCACGGTCACCCTGGCCAATTACCAGGAAGTGCGCATCCGCCACTTCCACCAGACGCTCGACAAATACCTGAGCGCGTGAGCCGATCGGGGGCGTCCACTGCGGACGCCACAGCCGGCGGCTGGCAGGCCAGCCTGCCCGCCAGGATTGAACGGGACGGCGCCAGCTGGGCCCATACCACTATTGCCCTGGAGGCCTGGCGCAAGGCTCGCGAACAGCCCGAGCGGATCGCCATCTTCCTTGAGGACGAGCCCGACGCTAGCTATGGCGAACTGGCCCTGGAGGCGCGTCGGCTGATCACTGCCTTCCGTGAACTGGGCCTTGAGCAGGGCGATGTAGTCAGCTTTCAATTGCCCAACTGGCGCGAAGCGGTGCCGCTGGATATCGCCGCTGCCGCCCTGGGCCTGGTGGTCAACCCCATCGTGCCCATCTACCGGGGTGCGGAGCTGCGTTACATTCTCGAGGACGCCGCCACCCGCATCATGTTTGTGCCGGAGCAGTTCCGCTCCAGCCACTACGTCAACATGCTGCTGGAGCTGGCGCCGGAACTGTCCGCGCTGGAGCACATTGTCAGCGTTCGCGCCGAGGCCGATTACCCTGGCGTGACGCGCTTCGAATCCCTGGTCGACCGGGAACCGGTAGCGCTGGAATCCCTGCCGGACATTGATCCCAACCTGCCCAAGTGCAGACTCTACACCTCAGGCACCACCGGCTTCCCCAAGGCGGTGCTGCATAGTCACAACACGCTGAACTATGTACAGCAGTGTTCCATCCGTCACTCCGGTATAAACGCCGATGACGTGATGGTGATGCCCTCGCCGGTGACCCATATCACCGGTTATTCCAGCGGTATCAATATGAGCTTCATGAGTGAGGCCCGCTCGGCGCTGATGGCGCGCTGGGATGCCGATGCTGCCATCGACTACATCCATCGGGTGGGCGGTACCATGACGGTGGGCGCCACGCCTTTCCTGGCGGAGTTGCTGGATGCCGCCGAGCGCCGCGGCGACGGCCTGCCCAGCATGCGTCAGTTCAGCTGTGGCGGCGCCGGCGTACCGCCGGAGCTGGTACGCCGCGCCTACCGGGTACTGGACAACTGCATCACGGTGCGGGTTTACGGCAGTACCGAAGTGCCGCTGGTGAGCTACGGTTGGCGCGATGATCCGGAGCTGGCCGCCACCACCGACGGCCAGCTATATGCCTTCGACGTGCAGATCCTCGACGACGACGGCAAGCCGCTGCCGGCGGGAGAGGACGGTGAAATTGCCGCCCGCGGCCCGGGCATGATGCTGGGTTACGCCAACCCGGAGCAGAATGCCGCGGCTCATACCGCGGACGGCTTCTTCCTGACCGGGGACATCGGCCGCATCACCCCGGAAGGCGCCGTGCTGATTACCGACCGCAAGAAAGACATCATTATCCGCGGCGGTGAGAACCTGTCCGCCAAGGAAATCGAGGACGTACTGCACCGCTTCGAGCCTATCGCTGAAGCCGCCGTGGTGGCCATGCCCCACCCCCGCCTCGGGGAGGGTGTCTGCGCACTGGTCATCCCCCGCGGCGAGCAGCCGCCGACGCTGGCGGACATCGCCGCCTTCACGGATAGCTGCGGCCTGGCAAAACAGAAAATTCCCGAGAAGCTGGTCCTCGTCGAGGACCTGCCGCGCACCCCCAGTGGCAAGGTGCGCAAGGACATACTTCGCAAACAACTCAAAGAAGGTGAACTATGAACAGGCAGTTTCTGCTCGATCAACGGCCCCTGGGACGCGACCTGGAATACACGGATTTCAAACTGGTCGACAGCGAGAAGCCCAGCCCCGGAGAGGGCGAAGTACTGGTACAGGTAATGTACCTGGGCGTTGACCCCGCCATGAAAGGCTGGATGGAGAACCGCGCTGACTACGTTGCACCGCTGGAAATCGGCGACCTGATGCGCGGTAACGGCATTGGCCGGGTTATCGAATCCCACAACGAGAAGTTCCCCGAGGGCAGTCTGGTCTCCGGCGGTTTTGGCTGGCAGGAGTACGCGGTCAGTGACGGCAAGAGTATTCCCCTCAACCCGGTGCCAGAGGGAGTACCCATCACCGCGCCACTATCAGTGCTGGGCGTTACCGGCCTGACCGCCTATTTCGGTTTCATGGAAATCGGCCAGCCAAAGGAAGGCGATGTCGTGTTGATCTCCGGCGCCGCCGGCGCCACCGGCTCCGTGGTCGGCCAGCTGGCGAAGCTCAACGGTGCCAGCAAGGTGGTCGGCATCGCCGGCAGCCAGGAAAAATGCGACTTCCTGGTCAATGAACTCGGTTTCGATGCGGCCATCAATTACCGCGAGGAAGACCAGGCCGCGAGGGTGAAAGAGCTGTGCCCCGACGGCATCAATATCTTCTTTGACAATGTCGGCGGAGAGATCCTCGATATCGCCCTGGCCAACATTGCCGACAATGCCCGGCTGGTGATCTGTGGCGGTATTTCCCGCTACAACCTGGCAGGTGATATCCCCGGCCCCAAGAACTACTTCAACCTGGTATTCCGCCGCGCACGGATGGAAGGCTTCATTGTGCTGGACTACTTGCCGCGCTTCGGCGAGGCCATCACCTACCTGGCGGGGCACGTTGCCAAGGGCAACATCATCAGCAAGGAAACCGTAATGGAAGGTTTTGAGCAGATGCCCAACGCCCTGATGGCGCTGTTCGCCGGTGACAATATCGGCAAGCAGCTGGTGCATATCTCCGACTAGCCAACAACGCTCGCCCAGAATTCCAGGCATTGGTGAGCGATGGCGGCTAGCGCCGGTGATGTCGCAAGAACAGGATAAACAGGGGGCCTCTGGCGCGGCGTAAAGCCGCACCAGAAGGACAGTAATTCAGGCCCGGGGAAAGCTGCGCTGCCCCTGGGGGCAGCGCGTCATCTCATTCAGAAGCCCGCGGCCTGCGCCGGGAATGGCCGCGTATTACTTGGTTTGCGCGACCTGGGCGTCGGCGACACCGCCGACCTGGACCAGCTCCAGCTCCTTGACCTTGCCGCTGCCACCGGCCTTGCAGGTGGCCAGGTACTCGGTCTTCACACCGTCAGCCGTCTGGGCGTTCACTTCAATCTCGAAGTTGGTGTAGCGGCCGCGAGTGCGGATCTTGTCGGTGCTCTGCTGAACCTTCTCGAACTGGCTCAGACGCGAGTCACTGGCAATTTCGGCCTTGCAGCCGGCCAGTGCTTCGCTGGGACCCGCCAGAGCGGGGGTTGAAAGGGTGGCCAGCAGCGCAACGGCGCCCAGGCCACGAACAGCATTTGAAATAGACATAACGTATACCCTAACTATGGAATTGGATCGTTGTCTTGAGGAGCCTCTTGTTCAGAGAGTCCTTATTCAGGTCGACCCACAGTAGGTGTCGAACCTGTCGATGGAGTATACTGTGCGAATTCCCGCAGGGATTACCATAAGTCGCACAATAAATCGGAATTTATGCACAGATGCTGAATTGGGATGACCTGAGATTCTTGTTGGCTGTGGCCCGCAGCGGCTCCATGAGCGGTGCGGCACGGGAGCTGGATGTGAATCACGCCACCGTGATTCGGCGCATTCGCAGTCTCGAGGAACGGCTTGGCACACGACTGTTTGAACGCCACGGCCACAGCTATGTGATTACCCCCGCCGGCCAGGTTGCCTTCGATGCAGCAGAGCGCATGGAGGCCCAGTCAGTGGGTGTCGAGCGGCAGGTGATTGGCCAGGCCACAGACCTGTCCGGGCGCATCCGGGTGACCGCGCCGGAGCCCATGGGGCGCACCTTCCTGCTGCCGGCGATCCGCGATTTCAACGCAGTCTACCCGGATATCCTCATCGACTTGAGCCTCAGCATGCGCTCCTATGACCTGGGCATGCGCGAGGCCGATGTGGCCTTCAGAGTCACCGACAACCCGCCCCAGGACCTGGTAGGTAATAAGCTGACCACCATCGAGCTGGCGGTATATGGCCGCCGGGGCGACGATCTGGACCCCGCCAAAATCAACTCTGTTATCTCCATCGAGCATCTGCTGCAGGAGCGGGTGGGCTGGGAAGAAGCCTGGTTTCCCGACGCCCGCACCACTCTGTTGACCGACTCGCCGGCGGTGGCGGCTGACGCCATCAAGGAAGGCTTTGGTGTCGCCATGGTCCCCACAGCGATTGGCGAGGCCGACCCCGAGCTGCAACGGGTGCCGGGCATCCCCAGTGAGAGAGGCGCCGAAATCTGGCTGCTGACCCACCTGGACATCCGCAGCAACGCCCGCATGCGCGTGTTCCGCGATTTCGTGCAGGAGCACTTCGCCAGCCGCCTGCCCGACCTGAGCCCCACCGAAGTCGCCCCCGAAAAACCAACGCGCAAGCGCGCCTGATCGCTGCCAGCGTTGGAAGCAGGGGTACTGGACATCCGTATTGATGTCCTTGGAAAGCCGCGCGAGCAATGCCCGAGGCCCTTCCCGGACACGCTAAAAGCATGACATCCCTGTCTCGCTCGGCTGCGGCCATCCATGGCCGCAGACGGTCCCAGAAGGGCCCCGGACATCGCTCGCACTGCGTTGGTGTTGCTCCAAATTTGAGCCTCTATTTCAGTTTGCTGGTGGAAATAGAGGTAGACCCCGCGTGGGGTCTGTCGTCCGTGTGAGTGCAAACCAGAACCCTGCACAGGCCCAGTTCGCACCCGACCTACGGAAGACCCTCAAGTACGACGCGCCAAAAAAAAGCCGGCTTGCGCCGGCTTGTTTGGTTCTTTGGGGTCTGTGCGTCGACTCAGGGAAGCGCAGCAATCCAGGACTTGTCTTCGAACCACTTCTTGCGCAGCTGATTCAGCATGCCCATTTTGCCGAAGGTATCCAGGTAGTTGTCCAGCAGCTGGGCGAACTGACGGTCATCCTTGCCCACAGCAATGCCAAAGGGCTCGATAGACAGCGGCGACTGCAGGGTAGCGAGGCCCGCGTTGGGGTAGCGCAGAACTGACAGGATGCAGATCGGCATGTCCGCCACCAGGGCGTCCACTTCACCGGCAATCACCATGTCCACCGCAGCGTCGTAGTCCTTGACCCGCACCAGGGTCGCTTCCGGGGCGGCGGACTGTACAAATACTTCGCTGGTAGAGTTTTCCAGCGCCGCCAGCTTGAGGTCAGCGCGGTTGAAGTCCGCAGAGCGCGTGGCCCGGGCCAGCAGCGAATCCTTGGTGAGGATGGATTTGCCGGACATCATATAGGGGCCGACAAAGCTGACATCGCGGGTACGGGCGGCGGTGATGGCCATGCCGGACATCACCATGTCGACCTTGTCCTCACCCAGGGCACCCAGCAGGTCGCCGAAGGGCATGGTCACGATTTCCAGCCGCGCGCCCATCGAAGACGCCAGCGCACGGGCCAGGTCGACCTCGTAGCCGATCAACTGGCCGCTGCGGCTGTTGGAATTCATGGGCGGCTGGTTGCCGGACATACCGACCTTGAGCACCTTGAAATCGACCACCCGGTCAAGCACGGGTGTGTTCGATTGGGCCAGCGCGCCAGGCGCGACCAGCGATAGTGCCAGCAGGACCGGCACGGAAATTTTCTTGAGCAGATTAAACATGTTGTGTTCCTGTTATAGAGGGCGGCGGGCGCCTAAAAGTCTATGCGAGTGTAGCGGCCCAGTGTGATAAATCAACGTATTGTGCCGGGCCAGGGCGGTAGCTCCGGTACCGTCGGTTCAAGGTGCGTTCAGATCCCAGTCGTAGTCATAGCGCACCCGCCCCTGCCAGTTGCGCAACTGGGCAGCAAGCTCCGGTTCGGCAAAGTCGGCCAACCATGCCAGGCGCTCTGAGCGGTTGCTGCCGAAGTCAGTTTTAAACCAATTGAATATGGAGCTGAGGGTCAATAAATCGCCGTCGATGTGGGCTCCGCGGGGGTGATTGATAAAGCTGTGCGCCCCGGCCGTGTAGAGATCGTCGAGATTGTCCGCAGTAAACGGCACCGCCTGCAGGTTGGGGCAGCCGAGGCTGGCGCAGTTGACCGCGAAGTGCACCCGCGGATCCTGGAAAAGCGGCCGCAGAATGCGGTGCTCGATATCGTCGAGGGTCAGCACCACACCCTGTACTTCGATAATCTCCCGCCCCCAGGGGCCGATGCTGAACAAGCCGCTCTTGATCTTGCGGATGCTGCTCACATCGGGATTTTCGAGAATCAGTTGCACGGTCAGTGCGTTGTAAAGATTGACCCAGAACGCCTGCTGTTGATCCCGTGTAAGGTCGCCGACGGTGATCGCCGCCAGACTCTCGATATAGCGCTCCAGGGTAGCGCGGTCCGCGGCAGTGACCGAGGCATAGTCGAAGCGATCGATGCCGGAGGGGTGATCGGTGACCAGGTAGGTCGCCAGCAGCATGCCCCAGGGTGAGTGGTCGACCTCGACGGTGCGGGTCGCTGCAGCCGGGCGCCAGCGTTCCCAGGCCTCACGGTCGGGGATGATGCCAGCCCCCGCGGGCAGGCTCAACAGCAGGCACAGGGCCACTGCCAGGCGAGATAGCGGGTTGAATCGGCAGTGTGGAGCCCTTGAAGAAGCTGGCATGACGTTTCTCGGCGAGTGAGTCATGCCTTAGTGTGTCGTGCCGCGCGGGAGTTCCCCGCGCGGCATCAGGAGACGGCTGGCGCCGGAGCTAATTCAGCCGGTGTGCTCGCCGCAGAAGCGTTCCTGGGAGAGGTTGTTGCAGCCGCAGCTGGATACATCCAGCACAAACCACAGGTAGCAGCGGCCGAACAGGCCGTTCAGCACCAGAAACAGGGCGATGAGCGAGGTCAGCCCTTCAAACGCCCCAAAGCTCGGCTGCAGGGCAGTAATGGCAGCGACCAGCATTCCCAGCAGGAGCCGGACAATGCGCTCCGGGTTGCCTAGGTTTTTAGCAATCATGACAGTACACCTGGTTAATTTTCGACCTAGGTACGGCCTGCATTTGGCATCGGATTAATAAATGCGACAAAACCTGAACAGAGTGCAGTGTTTTTAAACCGCCCGCCGGGCTTTCTGTCCTGCGGAGAGAAAACCTGCTTTTCTATCAAGGGCTTACTAACTAGGGTTTTCCAGCCGGGATTTGCTGGCCGGGATTTACTGACGCGGGTCTACTGGGATTCACAACGTCTGCTGTCCGCGGGCTGGTCCAGCAGAGACTGTAACAGCACTGGCCGGTCGGTCATGATGGCGTCGACCCCCAGGTCGATCATCGCCAGCATCTCCTCGCAGCTATTGATGGTCCACACCTGTACCGCAAGGTTGGCGTTGTGGGCGTCCTCCACAAAGTCCGGGGTGACCACCTGAATCAGGACGTCGTCCGGGATCTGCCCGATCTGGCTGGTATCCGGTGGCACCTGGAAAGCCACGTGCTCGGGAACCGGCGGCAGCGGATTGTCGCCCTGTGAGCCAAGCACCAGGAAGGTACCCTGGCCCAGCGGCACTGAGGTGTGCACGCAGGGCGCGATGGCCTTGAAATTGTTGGCGGCTTCGTCGACAAAGGAGGCGGCAATAACATCGTCAAAGCGGCCATAAGCACGCAGCAGGGCGGCCATTTGTGTCTCGTAATCCCCCTCGCCGTCCAGGTCGGGCTTCAGCTCCAGGTTCAACAGCCGATCCGGGAAGCGCGCCAGTGCCTCCTCCAGGGTGGGAATCCTGAAGTCATTGGCGGTGTAACCCACCGGGGGCGGTCGGTCGCCGGTGGCAATCCCGCGAAACACATAGTCCGCTTCCGGCCGGTCCCGCGGCGTGCCAACACCTGGCACAAACCAGTAGGCGGCATCCAGCTGCTTGAGTTCCGCCAGCGTCAGGTCGGCAATCAACCCGCTGCCATCGGTAGTGCGATCGACGTCCAGGTCGTGAATGATCACCAGCTCATTGTCCGCGGTCTGGTAAACGTCCATTTCCAGCACAATGGCGTCGTCCAGCCCCGCCACTTCCCGGTAGGCGTACAGCGTGTTTTCGGGGAAATCGATGACACCGCCGCGATGGGCATAGTTCAGGGGGTCGCCCTCCGTGATGCGCCAGCGATTGGGGTCGGCCTTGTCATAGGCTGCGGCGCAGGCGCTGTCGTCGTTGGCGATGTAGCCGGTGGCACTGCTGCCGAGCTGGGAAATACCGTCGACCCGGTAGCCCAGGATGAGGGTCTCTGCGGGTTCCTCGTCGGCGTCGCCCAACACCTCGATTTCGATATCCGCGGCCAGCTCACCGGCGGCAATGGTGACGCTGCCCTGGGTTTCCAGGTAGTCGATGCCGGCAGTGGCTGTGCCGGGCGCAGTGTCGTAGCTGACAATAACGTCGTTTTGCTGGGGCCTGTCGATGATGGCCTGGAACACCAGCCTGGTCATCTCGCCGGCCATCCCCTCGGGGGAGGCCGCGGTGTTGATGGCCAGTGTTGCCACCTCGGGCTGGGGGTCGAAGCTGTCGTTGCTGTCGGAACAGCTGGTGAGCAAGGCTAGCAGCGAGCCGGCCAGACACAGGGTCCGCGGGACAGGGAGCGAGTTCATGGCAAAAACTCCGGGTGATGAGGGTCGCATGCTAGCGACACACCGTGACATTGCAAGCGGCGCCAGGCCAGGACCTGGTGGCCGAGTGCCGGCTGTTAAAGGTCGGGGGCGTGCTGGTGGTAGGGGACGTGATGAGCTTTTCGGCGGGCGTTGACGAGCCGGTTGCCCAGGCCACCGGTACCTGTTCCTTCCCTCCGAAATCCGGAAGCGGTAGCCAGTAGCGGTTTTGTCGGAAAGAGTTTTCCGCCGAGAGTGCTGCGGGGCGGGTGTTAGGTATCGGCTGTGGTGAGACCCGGGCAGGCGGCGCCTGCCCGGGGAGTGCAGCGATCAGGCCGCGCTGGCACTGGCGACGGTCGAGGCGCCGCCGGAGCCGCTGGAACGTTGCTCCTTGACCTCTTTGACGGCAGCCCGCAGGGCATCGATGCGATGCTCGAAGCTGGTATCCACCGGCAGGCAGTGGGTCGCGTCCAGCGCCGTCAGGGTCGCTGCCACGTCGTCGTCGAGGCCAGAGATATAGACAGTTTTACCCGCCTGCTTGGCGTCGCAGATGATGGTCTCCACCGCGCGGGCGGCGGACACATCCATAAAGGGTACGCCACTGAAGTCGAGAATCAGTGCAGAGGCCCGACGCTTGGTGCGCTCCCGCACGTGGTGACCAACATCGGCGGCAGCACCAAAGCTCAGCGGACCGCCGAACTCGAAGATGGTCACGGCGCGGCCGGCTTCATCCAGCAGGTCGCGTTCTTCCGGAGTCACCACCGTCAGGCTCTCGTCTTCGTTGCTGAACCTCTGAAGCTGCTCATCGGCGAGCTGTTTGACGAAGGCCAGCGACGCGACAACGACGCCGGCTGCGACGGCGGTAATCAGGTCGACAAACACGGTCAGCAGCAGTACCAGCGCCATCAGTGCCAGGTCCAGACGGGGGCCACGGTGTGCCCGTTTCAGGTAGCCTACATCGATGATGTCGTAGCCCACCTTGATCAGGATGCCGGCCAGGGCGGCGTGGGGGATCAGTTCTGCCAGCGGCGCCAGGATGATCACGGTCGCCAACAGCAGCACGGAGTGCAGCATGCCGGAAATGCGCGTCAGGCCGCCGGTGCGAATATTGATCACCGTGCGCATGGTGGCGCCGGCGCCGGGAATGGCACCGAACAGTCCGGCCACGGTGTTGCCGATTCCCTGGCCCACCAGCTCCTTGTCGGAGTCATGGCGAGTGCGGGTCATATTGTCGGCCACCAGCGAGGTCAGCAGTGAGTCGATCGCGCCCAGTGCCGCGAGGATTACGGCTGCTTCCAGCACAATCGGGAAAGTACTGGCGGAAAAGGCGGGCATCACGAAATCCGGGAAACCGGTCGGGATAGTGCCCAGAATGGGCGAGCCGGGTATTGCCACGCTCAGCAGGGTACCGATAATCAACGCTGCCAGGGGTGGCGGCAGGTAAGTGGCCAGGCGCTTGGGCCAGGTAAAGATCACCGCCAGCGTGGTGGCGCCCACCAACAGTGCGGGCCATACCGGGTCCATCACCGCACCGGGAATTTCCATTAGCGCGGGGATGGTGCCAGCCTGCTCCGGCTCGTGGCCAAACAGGCGCGAGACCTGCAGGGCGATGATGATGCAGCCGATGCCGCTCATGAAGCCGGATACCACCGGGTAGGGCACCAGCCGAATGTACTGGCCCATTTTCAACATGCCGAGTGCCACCTGCAGCAGGCCGGCCAGCACCACGGCGCCGAACACCAGGGCAGGATCGCCGCTTAGCGAGGCAAACACGCCGGCGAATACCACCACCATGGGGCCGGTGGGGCCGGACACCTGGGACCCGGTGCCGCCGAACAGGGCAGCAAAGAAACCTACAAAAATTGCGCCCCACATACCGGCGATAGGGCCGGCACCGGAGGCCTCGCCGAAGGCCAGCGCCAGCGGCAGGGCTACCACGCCGGCGGTGATGCCGCCGAAGATGTCGCCACGCAGGTTGCTTGTATCGAAGTACTTCATCGTGTGCTCCTGGATGACTGCCCGCGCTTAGGCGGCGCACCCCTTGTCGTGAGTCATTTTGGCCATTGCTTCGGCATAGCGGCTGTCCACCGGCACGAAGCTGTTGCTGGCGTCGTCGAAGGCGTTAACACCGCCGGTTTTGATGTCGTAAACCCAGCCGTGCAACTGCAGGTCGCCCTTGGCCAGGCGAGCGGCTACCGCCGGGTGGGTCTTGAGGTGCTGAAGCTGCAGAACCACATTCTGCTCCAGCAGCATTTTCATCTTGTCCTCGTCGTTCAGTTCGCCGCCCATGTGCTCGACGATGGACACGGCGGCCTGGGAGTAGCTGAGCCACTCCTTGACGTGGGGCAGGCCATCGAGGCCTTCCGGGTTCATTGCCCCCTTCATTGCACCGCACTCGGTATGACCGCAAATCACGATATGCGGCACTTGCAGTGCCGCTACCGCGAACTCGATGGAAGCAGTCATGCCGCCGGTATGGGTGGTGTGCGGCGGTACGATATTGCCGGCGTTGCGGCAAATGAACAGTTCACCCGGGTCAGTCTGGGTGATCATTGCCGTCTCGATACGTGAGTCCGAGCAGGTGATGAAAAGGGCTTCCGGTGACTGGCCCTTGCTTAGTTTTTCGAACAGCTCCTTTTTCTCGGGGAAAACGGAGTTTTGAAATTTGATAACCCCTTCTGCGAACTTGGGCATGGTGATCTCCTTGTGCGTTTTCTGATCTATCTGTGTTGTCTGGTTATGGTGTTTCGGACCGTCAGCTGCTTTGAGCGGTCCACAGCTTGCGGGCACTATCGATGGCGGACTTGTCGACCCCGGTCATGCGACCTTCGACGAAGGCCAGCCCTTCGATAATCCATTCGGCAATTTCGGGTTGCAGCAACCGGTAGACGTGACGGCGCCCTTCACGGCGTTCTTCCACCAGGCGGTGGGCGCGCATCAGCGAGAGGTGCTGCGAGACGCGGGTCCCGGCCAGGTCGAGTGCCTCGGCGAGGCCATTGACGTCGCGTTCGTCGTTGCCCAGCTCTTCAATGATCCGCAGCCGATCCGGATGGGCGAGGATCTTGAAGATATCTGACAGCTCTCTGGCGACCAGCTGGCGACTTGGCATGAATTGGCTACCCCCCGGTAGTTGAGGCCGCTGCCTCTCAAGTTTTCTTATATGCGAATATTTGAAGATATTAAGGTATGAATATGGACCGAGAATCTCGATCCGTCAAATCGAATAATTCGAATCGGCAAAGAGAACGCTAAGATTGGGCTTGAGCCTGGCTGAGACGGGCGCCACAGCGGGCTTTGCCGCCGCTTCCGGGGAAATAGCTGTAGGCCGCTCGGCAGCGGCCGGGTCAGGGAGTCAGTGTATGCTCAGGTCAGAGCATGTTGGGGCCAGTATTGGTTCGGGCCATTGCTCCGTCAGGACAGCCCGGCGATTTCCTCGCCCAGCACCTGCAGGAACTTCGCGCCCACGGCGCCGTCGATCACCCGGTGGTCGCAGGACAGGGTGGCGTTGATGACGGTGGCGACCGTCTGTTCACCGTCTTTGACAACGACTTTCTGCTCGCCCTTGCCCAGGGCGAGAATCGCGCCCATGGGAGGATTGACGATGGCCGTGAAGTTGCTGACGCCGAACATGCCCAGGTTGGACACGGTAAAGGAACCGCCAGTGATATCGGCTTTTTCCAGCTTGCCGGTTTTGGCTTTCTCGGCCAGTACACCGGTAGCGGCGGCAATCTCCGCGGGGCTCATACCGTCAACGCCGCGCACCGTAGCGGGGTATAGCCCTTCGTCGGTGGCAATGGCCACTGAGACATTGGCGTGCTTGAACTGGTGGATGTCATCCCCTACCAGGTTGACGTTAACCCGGGGCTCTTTCATAAGCGCCTGGCCCACGCACCACACCACCAGGTCGTTGACAGAGACTTTGGTATCACCACCCTCGTTAAGGCCGGCTCGGTGGGCGAGCAGCCCGTCTATCTCATACTCCACCGTCAGGTAGAAATGCGGGATGGTCTGTTTGGCCTCGGTGAGGCGTTTGGCAATGGTCTTGCGGGTGGCGCTGAGCGGAATGACTTCGATATCTTCATCGCTGCCAGCTTCACCGCCAGCGGCGGCGCGCACGTCGTCTTCGGTAATACGGCCCCGGCGACCGGTGCCCTCGACGGTGCTGAGGTCTACGCCCAGCTCGTCCGCCAGCTTGCGCACCGTGGGGGAAGAACGGGTGTAGGCGTCGCTGCCCCCGCCCGAGGGGGCCGGTGCGGGCGCAGGCGCGGGCTCGGTCGCCTCGCCTTCGTCATTGGAATAGTTGGCGATGTAGGCATCGATATCTTCATCGCTGACATCTGCGGGGGCGATTATGCCCAGCAAGGCACCCACCGGGTGGGCGTCGCCCTCCTCGGCAATCACCTTGCGCAGCACGCCGTCCACTGGGGAGTCCCAGACGTTGACGATCTTGTCTGACTCCATCTCGAACACCTCGTCGCCCTTGGCAACGGAGTCACCCTCGGACTTGTTCCAGGTGTTGATGGTGCCTTCGACCATCTCGATGCCCCACTTGGGCACTGCGATCGGGTAGATCTTGCTCATATCAGGCCATGGTCTCCTTGATCGCGGCTTTAATCTTGTCCACGCTGGGTATATAGGCCGCTTCCAGTTCCGGTGAGAACGGTGTCGGGCTGTGGGGTGCGCAGACCTGTTTGATAGGCCCCTTGAGGCTCTTGAAGGCCTTGTCGGCGGCCAGGCCGGCAATGTCTGCGGTCAGGCCGCAGCGCGGCGGCGCCTCATCGACCACCACCAGGCGACCGGTGGCTTCCACGGACTCGAGGATGGCGCCGGTATCCAGCGGTGATGTGGTGCGCGGATCGATCAGGTCGCAGCTAATGCCCTCTTCGGCCAGCGCATCGATAGCCGCCGCCGCTTTCGGCACCATCTGGCCGAAGGCCACAACGGTCACATCGTCACCCTCGCGCACAAAGGCCGCTTCACCGAATGGAATGGTGTACATCTCATCCGGTACTTCGGCGGTTTCCTGGTACAGCACCTTGGGTTCGAAGAACAGTACCGGATCGTCGTCCTTGATGGCGGTGAGCATCAGGCCCTTGGCATCGTAGGCGTTGGAGGGCACAACAATCTTGAGACCCGGGAATGAGGTCATCATCTGGTACATGGCCTGGCTGTGCTGGCCGGCGGCGCTGAAGCCGCCGCCCGCGGCAAAGCGAATCACTGCAGGACACCTGGACTTGCCGCCAAACATATAGCGGAACTTGCCCATCTGATTGACGATCTGGTCCATACAGACGCCGATGAAATCGGCGAACATGATCTCGGCCACCGGGCGCATGCCCACCAGGGCGGCACCTGCGGCCGCACCGACAATGGCGGACTCGGAAATCGGGGTGTCGATACAGCGGTCCGGCCACTTCTTGTAGATGCCGCCGGTCACGCCGAACACGCCGCCTACGCTGCCCGGGTCCCCGTCGGAGCCCATACAGCCGGCCACATCCTCGCCGATCACAAAGACCGATTCGTCCTCGGCCATGGCCTGGTGCAGGGCTTCATTGATCGCATCGCGCATGGTTTTCTCTGGCATGATCGTATCCTCCTGCTCAGGCGTAGTTGATGTAAACGTCTTGGGTGACTTCTTCCGGCGTGGGCCGCGGCGCCGCCTTGGCCTCTTCCACCGCCTGGTCGATCAGTGCCATGACTTCGGCGTCGATCGCGTCAAGCTCGTCATTGGTCAGCTCACCGGACTCGGCCATTTTCGCGCGGAAGATCTTCAGGCAGTCGTGCTTTTCGCGCAGTGTGTCCAGCTCCCCTTCGCCACGATAGGTCTGCGGGTCGCCAACAAAGTGGCCGTGGTAACGGCCCTGCTCGGCGAACACGCCGGCGGGGCCGTTGCCGGCGCGGGCGTGTTCAATGGCCTTGCCGGCCGCTTCATAGACAGCGAAGAAATCTGAGCCGTCGGCGACAAACACCGGGAAGCCAAAGGCCTCGGTGCGGGCCTTCAGATCGTCACAGCCCACCGCGTAGTTGATGCTGGTGTGCTCCGAGTAGTAGTTGTTCTCGATGACAAAGACGGCGGGTACCTTGAGTACCACAGCCATGTTCATGGCTTCAAAGCAGGTGCCCTGGTTGACCGAGCCGTCGCCGGAGAAACTGATGGCCACATTGCCGTTCTTGCGAATCTTGGCGGCCAGGGCCGAGCCCACGGAGATGGGCGGGCCGCCGGCGACAATGCCGTTGGCGCCGAGGATGCCCTTGTCGACATCGGCCACGTGCATGGAGCCACCCTTGCCCTTGCAGAGGCCGGCGGAGGAGCCGAACAGCTCCTTCATCATGCCGATGACATCGGCACCCTTGGCAATACAGTGGCCGTGGCCGCGGTGGGTGGAAATGATGGTGTCGGCGTCGCTGAGGTGCTCACAAACCCCCACTGCGTTGGCTTCCTGGCCAGTGTACAGGTGCGTGAATCCGGCGATCTGGCCGTTCATGATCTCCGCGTGTGTACGTTCCTCGAATTCGCGGATGGTTTTCATCATCCGGTAGGCCTTAAGCAGCTTGTCCTTCGGAATGGCCACAATAGCTCTCCTGTTTATGTCTCTTGTCTGTGTGTCGTGCTAGTTGTTTTGCAGGCGAATGATGTCGGCGGGAGACAGCAGTTCGCGTATCTGTCGGTGCATGTTCTGCACGCCTGGTTCGTTGCGCCCCACCAGCACCGAGCGTTCCAGCCCGGCGTTGAGGCTGCGTTGGATTTTCTCTACCAGGCTGTAGTCCTCAGTCACCGCCACGTCGTTGATCATCTGGAAGAAGGCTTCCTTCTCGGTGCGCTCTTCTTCACTGGCTGGCGGCTCGGGCAGAAACATGCTGTGGTAGACCACCGACTTGTCCTGGCTGACCGGGTACACGCGCCAGGTCTGGAAGTGGTCCGCCACCACAAAGATCACCGTGTTGGGGAAGATGTAGTCGACGAAGCTCAGGTACTCCCTGGCATTCCAGTCGGCCTCGTCCTGGTCTTTCAATTCGTTGATCGCCAGGCTCGGTGAACTCATGGAGTGGTTGCGGCCGAATTGCTGGTAGTGACAGATGTTGTTGTAAGACATCTGTGCGATCGTTTCCGGGTGCAGCGCATCGAAGTGGTAGAACTCGTGGAAGGTGTCCATGTTCAGCTTCCAGCTGATGTTGGTCTCCACACGTTTCACGCCCAGCAGGTGATGGTCAGCGAAGCCAAAGCCAGCTATCTGCTGGCCCAGGCCGCCCAGGGTCTCGTTGATGTCGAAGCTCAGTGCCGGGTTCGGCATGACAAAGATCATGCCGTCCTGTTCCTGTACGTCCAGCGGTTTCAGGCAGCGCTCGGCCTTGTCCATACCGGTAAAACCATCGTTGCCGAAGGGCACGCCCACCAGTTGCCCGTCGAGGTCATAGGCCCAGGCATGGTAGGGGCAGGACAGCAGTTTCTGCTTTTTGGCCTGGCCCATACCCTCGCCCAGAGGCGCGCCCCGGTGGGAGCAGATATTCAGGAATGCTCCCAGGGAACCGTCGTGCTTGCGCACTACCATGATGGGGATGCCGGTGTCGTCAAAGGCGTAGAAGTCACCCGCTTCCGGCAACATGCAACTGGGGCCGACAAACTGGGGGTAGTTGCGGAACAGCTCCCGCCGCTCGCGCTCGAACAGGGCGCTGTCAGCATACTCGGCGCTGTCGATCTCCATCACGCTGTCGGCCAGGGTACAGGTATTGCGCTCGACAAAGTCGAGCAGGATTCTGGCTTCCTGTTTGAGTGCGTCTGCGTGCATGGGATCTCCCGGCCTAAAGGCCCAGTACCGCCTTGGCGATAATGTTTTTCTGCACTTCCTGGCTACCGCCAAAGATCGAGGCGGCGCGGCTGTTGAGGTAAGTGGGCACCACGGTGGCGGCGTAGTCCGGTCCCTGGTCCGCCTGCTTGAAGGGCAACGCGTGGTAGCCGATTACATCGACCGCGAGCTGGTGAATGCGCTGCTCGATGTTGACCGTAGTGAGCTTCAGCATGGAACTCTCGGCGCCAGGCATCTTGCCCGCGGCGAGGTCAGTCAGAATGCGCAGCTCCATCATTTCCAGTGCCTTGAGGTCGATCTCGATATGGGCGATGGCCTTGGAGTAGTGCAGGTCGTCATTGAATTCCGGGTCGCCGGCCTGGATATCGGCGACGATTTCCTTGAGGTGCTCGAGTTCCGCCAGCCGACGGTAAGCAGAGCTGCCGCCCCCGCGCTCGTGCTCCAGCAGGAACTTGGCGTGCTTCCAGCCGTCGCCCTCTTCGCCGACAAGGTTCTCCGCGGGCACCTTTACATCTTCGAAGAACACCTGGTTGACCTCGTGGTCCAGGCCCATGGTAATGATCGGGTCCACGGTGATGCCGGGGGTGTCCATGTCGATCAGCAGGAAGCTGATGCCTTGCTGGGGTCGGCCCTCGCTTGAGGTGCGCACCAGGCAAAAAATGTGGTCTGAAAACTGTGCGTGGGTCTGCCACAGCTTGGAGCCGTTTACCAGGTAGTGATCGCCCTGGCGTTCGGCCTTGAGTTTGAGGCTGGCCAGGTCCGAGCCGGAGCCCGGCTCGGAAAAGCCCTGGCACCAGTAGTGCTCACCTGACAGCATTTTCGGCAGGTACTTCTGCTTTTGTTCTTCGCTGCCGAATTGCATGAGCACGGGCGCCAGAAGCTGGAGAGACAGCGGGTTGTAGGCGGGGGTGCCGGCGCGGGAGCACTCCATGGCCCAGATGTACTTCTGAGTGGCGGTCCAGTTGGTGCCGCCCCACTCCTCCGGCCAGCCAGGCACTGCCCAGCCTTTCTCCGCCAGAATCTTCTGCCATTCCATGGCGGGCGGGGCGTCGACAAAAACCGTGGCGGTTTTCGCGGTGGCCTCGCGGATGTGCTCCGGGAAGCTCCCGGCCAGGAAGCTGCGTACCTCCTGCTGGAAGGCCTGCTCTTCGGCGGAGAACTCAAGTTCCATGGCAGGGTACCTGTGAGTTCACATCTCACCCATGGCCCAGCGTATACCGCGCCGCAACAGCTCGTAGTACTCGTCGGTTTTCCAGGCGCCGAACTCGGGCTCGGGGTATTCCTCGACCATGGGCTGCATGTCGTACTTGCCGCGACAGTGGCCCAGGGTCAGGTACAGCACCTCTCCCTCACCGTAAGGGTGCAGGTACATGCAAGGCCGTGGCTCATCCTCGGTCCAGTCTGCGTCAACGAAGGCTTCGGTGGTGCCAGCCCAGTGGGTCTGCAGCAGGGTGTGCTGCTCGCCGTGGTGCACGGACAGGTAGAGCTCGTCGTCCACGGTAAAAGTGGGGATGTCCTTGACCAGGGGATGCTCCGGATCGGCGACTTCCACGTCGTAGGGCATGATCGGCGGGTGCGACAGGAACTGGCTGCCCAGCAGCTCCATGAAGGGTTCGTTGTCCCGCGGACTGTTGACCCGTCCGTCCTCCAGGAAACGCAGGATGGAGTTGGTGCCGTGCAGGGCGAACCAGCGCTTGCCGGCCCGCATGGCGTCGCACAGGCGCTCTGTCTGCTCGGCGGTGGGCATCACGTCACAGGTGTAGGTGATGATGAAATCTGCCTCGCAGATAGCATCAATATCACTGTAGTCGGCGCCAATCTGCACCTTGATGCGGGGTTGCTCCGCCATCAGTTTCAGCAGTTCCAGCCGCGCATAGTCAATATTGTGGTATTTGCCGCCCGCCACCAGATAGGCGTCGATGCGGTCGCTCTTGCCAACCACCTCGTCCGTTGCTTGTTCAGCCATGTGAAACCGCCGTGCTTACAGCTGTACGCGTTTGGTAAAGCCGCCGTCGACCACCAGGTTGACCCCGGTGACCCAGCTCGCCGCCGGGCTGGCCAGGAAGCCGACCGCGTTGGCCACTTCCTCAGCGGAACCCATGCGACCCATGGGCTGGCCGGCGAGGGTGCTGTTGTAGATGTCGGCCATATTGTTCTTGATGAAATCCCAGGCGCCGCCTTCGATAAAGATGGGGCCGGGTGAGACTGCATTGACGCGAATGCCGGAACCGGCCAGTGCCTGGGCCAGGCCCTGGGAGTGCACGATCAATGCAGCTTTCATGGCGTTGTAGGTTTGCGGACCCAGGAAGTCTTCCACCGCGGCGGTGGTGGCGATCACCACGATGCTGCCGGCGTCGGAGGCCTGTAGTGAAGGCATTGCCGCTTCAATGGCATTGGTGGTGCCGAGAATGTCCACTTCCAGGTTGGCGCGCCAGCCGTTTTCGTCCATCTGGCCGCCGCCGGCGCTGACATTGGGCACCAGGATGTCGATGCCGCCCAGTTCTTCGGCGACGCTGGTGACCCAGCCTTGCAGGGCGGCCTTGTCGGCGACGTCCACGGCACTGCCGATGGCCTTGCCGTTCTTGGAGAGTTCGGACACCGCAGCCTCGACTTCTTCTGCGTTGCGGGCGCAGATGGCGACGTCGGCGCCTTCAGAAATCATCAGGTTGGCAATGGCCCGGCCAATGCCCTTGGAGCCGCCGGTGATGACGACCTTTTTACCTTTGAGTCCAAGATCCATGGTGCCTTCCTTTTTAGATTTATATGGGATTTGAGCAGGCTAGAAAAGGTAGCAGAGCACCTGTAAAAAAACAAACAGAATTGACTGTATTTTTTTTCTGGGCTAGCTTGGGCGCTGAAGCGGCGCCAGTGAAGTCGGCTCCAGGCCGGTTGCCCATGGCGTAACTGATTGAAATAAAAATAAAAAAACAGCGCGGATCCGTCGGCATGAGCATCATTTACACCAGCACCACACAACCTCTGCCGGTAGCTGACAGCCGCTATCCCCACAATCAGGGCAATGGGCACACCGGTCGCGGACAGACTGCCTTCATGAGCGGATTGGGAGTGCTGATGGCAGCTATAGCGGTCAAGACCCCGGTCTGTCCCACTACATGAGCATTATTAACTACAGCGCCGGGAAACGATTGCTGGTCGCTGCCCGGGGTCACCCCTATGAGCGGGACGCCTTCGCCGCGCTGTTCGAGAGTCTGGAGGACTTCTGCTGGTCTCTGGTCGAGCAGCCACTGGCTGCGGACTTGCTGAAGCCGGATCTCGTTGACCGGGTTGATGCCTGCGTGTTCTACGATATGCCCGGCGTCGATTTTACAGCCGGCGCCGCCCCGGTCGCGCCAGAGCCTGAATTCCAGGCGGCGTTCCTCGCGCTGCTGGAGGCGGGCATGGGCTGCGTGTTTATGCACCACAGTATTGCCGCCTGGCCGGCCTGGCCGGAGTATGCCGACATTGTCGGCGGGCGCTTCCACTATCGGCCGGCCAGCCTGCGCGGGCAGGACTGGCCTGACTCCGGTTATCGCCACCGGGTCGACCACGAAATCAGCGTGCAGGGTGAGCACCCCGTTACCGCCGGGCTTCCCGGCAGCTTTCGCATGACGGATGAGCTCTACCTGTGCCCGATCTTCGAAGACGAGGTGATACCGCTGTTGCGCAGCGATTACGACTTCAGTGACGCAAATTTCTATTCCGCGAGCCAGGCGGTGGCGGGTGAAATGCACAGCCGTGAGGGCTGGCGGCACCCGGCGGGCTCCAGCCTGGTGGGCTGGGTCAAGCGTTACGGCAGCAGCCCCATCGTCTATATTCAAGGCGGGGATGACCCTGAGGCCTATGCCAACCCGCACTATCAGCGCCTGGTTCATAACGCCGTGCGCTGGGTGGCCAGTCCCGAGGCACACGCCTGGGCCGGCGAGCTAACCTGACTGTCAATAATAAGAGGAAGTTCGAACATGAAAGCAGCGGTGTTTAAAGAGGTAGGTCAGCCACTGGTGGTGGAAACCGTATCCGACCCCACTCCGGAAGACAGTCAGCTGGTGGTCAAGGTGGGTTATTGCGGTATCTGCGGCACCGACCTGCATTCCACCCGCGAGGGTGATGCAACGGTGGAGCACGGCTGCATTCTCGGCCACGAGTTTGTCGGTGAGGTGGCCGAGGTCGGCAAGGCGCTGAAAAAGCAGTGGCAGGTAGGCGATCGGGTCTGCTCCCTGCCTTTCCTGGGCTGCGGACACTGCAAGGCCTGCGTCAACGGCCGCCCCTTCGAATGCGCCAGCGTTCAGCTCACCGGGCTGCAGGTGCCGGGCGGTTTTGCGGAATACGTGAAAACCGGCGCCATGGAAACCCTGCGCTTGCCCGACGGTCTGGCGATGGAGTCCGCGGCGCTGATAGAACCGCTGGCGGTGGCCCTGCACGCGGTGCGCATCGCCAACATGCAGGCGGGCCAGCGGGTCCTGATCACCGGCGCCGGGCCGATCGGCCTGGCGGTTGCCCTCTGGGCGCGCTTTCTGGGTGCCCGGGATGTGGTGGTGTCGGAGTTTGCCGAACAGCGCAAGACGCTGGCGGCGAAAATGGGTGCCACTGCGGTCATCGACCCGGCGGGCAACCTCGCCGAGCAGTTTGCCGACGCCGCCGGCGGCGAGCCGGACATGATCTTTGAATGCGTGGGCGCCCCCGGCCTGCTGCAACAGTGTGTGGAGATGGCGCCGCGACATTGCGTGCTGGTGCCGGTGGGCGTCTGCGAACAACCGGATACCTTCATGCCTTTCCTGGCGCTGATAAAGGAGCTGCGGTTCCAGTTCGCCATTGCCTACACCCGGGACGATTTCGAGACGGTCATCTCGATGCTGGGGCAGGGCCGGCTGGACGCCAGTGAAATGATTACCGACATCGTCACCCTGGAGGAAATGCCGGAGGCTTTCGAGGCCCTGCGCACGCCGTCCCACCAGTGCAAGGTGCTGACCCGGCTCTAGCCCTGGGGCAGGTCAGATCTGGGGGGTTTCTCCCCCAAGCACCTGCCGGAAGTCCGCGGTATCGATATTGCCGCCGCAGAGAATGACCGCGGCGCGCTTGCCGCGCATGCGCTCGCGCTCCTGCATCAGCGCCGCCAGCGGGGCGGCGCCGGCGCCCTCGGCGGCGTTGTGGGTATCGCTGTAATACACCCGTATCGCCTCAGCAATCTCGTCATCACTGACCGCAACAATGCGTTCTGCCCCGGCGGAATAAATCGCCAGCGCCTCCGGCACCGGCACACGCACCGCGATGCCGTCGGCGAAAGTGCGAGCGCTGTCGGTCTCGACCGGATGGCCCGCTTCTACCGAGAGCTTTGCCGCCTGGGCCTCGGTGGAGACAACGCCGATCACTTTGGTGGACAGTCCCAGTGCGTCCCGCGCCGTGATCACACTGCAGATACCTGATCCGCAGCCGATTGGCACATAGACCGCATCCAGCGGAGGCGCCGCGCGAAACAGCTCCAGCGCGTAGCTTGCCACGCCCCGTACCAGCTCCTGGTGGAACGGCGGTACCATGAACAGCTCTCCCTGCGCAGCCTGCCGGCCCGCCTCTTCGCGGGCGGCGTCGAAATCGTCGCCGTGTTCTACCAGCTCCGCGCCAAACGCGCGCATTGCCAGGTTCTTCTCTACCGAGTTGCCATGTGGCACCAGGATGCGCGCCTTCAGGCCCGCCGCCGTGGCGGCTCGCGCCTGGCTCTGGCCATGATTGCCTCGAGTCGCGGTGATTATGCCCCTGCAGTCGGGGTGCTCGCGCTTGAGCCAGTCCACCAGTGTGACCCCTCCGCGCACCTTGAAGGCGCCGGTGGGGGTGTGGTTTTCGTGTTTTACCCAGACCTCCAGGCCCAGGCGCTGGCTGAGCAGTGGCCAGTTGTACTGGGGTGTGGGGGGCAGGTGCTGGTGGACCAGCGCTGCTGCGCTCTCAAGCTCGGCCAGGCTGAATAAGCTCATGAGGTCAGGTGTCTCGATGTTGCGTGTCGCACTTTTATAACAGGAATAGCTGAGTGGCAGGAAGTCTGTTAAAAGGCGGCTCGCATATCCCCCCGCCTGTGTGCTTGCTAAGCTTGAGCCCATGAGCGAGCTATTCCAGACCGAGCGCCTGACCGTGCGTGAGCTGACAGACGCCGATGCCGGCTTCTACTTCGCCATGCTCACCGACCCGGATTTCAAGGTCAATATCGCCGATCGCGGTGTGCGCAGCGAAGCGCAGGCGCTGGACAATATGCAGGACCGGGTCTTTACCAGCTACGAGGTCCACGGCTTCGGAATGTGGCTGGTGTGCCGTCGCGACAGCGGTGAAGCGGTGGGTATTGCTGGCCTGGTGAAACGTGACTTTCTCGAACACGTAGACCTCGGCTACGCTTTTCTGCCGGTGGGCCGCGGCGAGGGTTTTGCTACTGAGGCCGCCCGCGGCGTGATGGAGTTTGCGCAGCGGCGATTTGGCCTGACCCGGCTGGCCGCCATAACTGCCCCCCACAACCAGGCCTCGATCCGGGTGCTGGAGCGGCTGGGCTTTGTGCACCAGGGGCAGGTGCAGTTTCCCGATGACGGCGATCTCTGCGAACACTTCGAAGTAACGCTTTAGCCCTGCTGCAAGGGTTGGTGGGTCAGTTTCCGCCTACTGATCTTCCGACACCACAATAACCGGGCAGTCTGCCAGCCGCAGGCAGGGCTCCAATTCGGCGGCGTCCGCCTCACGTGACAGCAGCACCAGACTGGGTCGGTAGTGGGACCCGGTCAGCAACTCCTTGAGTGAGGGGCCGCCCATCAGTCGCCGGGTGACCTGCGGATGCTGCGCCAGTACGGCATTGAGTGCCTCGGGGTCGAAGTCACCGTAGACCATCAGGTCCCCACTTCCGTGGCCCGGCGCCGCCAGTACCGAGGCCAGGGTACGCAGCACGCCGGCCCGGTTGCCATTCAGCAGCAGTATCCGGTCCGGACGCGTTGCGGTGGGGGCGGGCTGGCCAATGACCAACAGGCCAGCGCTGGCCTCGGCAGCACCCATGACCAGGCGCTTGTTGGTGCGCACGCTGGCGTAACTCCAGGGTACCGCCGCCGCCTTCGCCATGCGCTCAAGGTCACCGCGGTACTGCTCGGACAGACGCGCCATCTGCCGTTCCAGCGTGCGGTTGTCAAAGTTGTGGGACGGCCCGCCCGCCCGTGGATATTCGCGGGTAAACGGCAGCCCTGCTACCGACAGCAGGTCGGTGTCCTCTATGAATAGCCCGTGCAATGCGCGGCGCTGGGCCTTGGCCAGCATCGCCGCAAGCGCCAGGGCCGGTTCCGCTCGGGCACTGGTGTCCACGGTGACGACAATGCGCTGCTCAATCAGCTTTTTCTTTGTCATCGCCTGAATCCTTGTGCAGTGCCTTCTGCTGCGCCAGTAACCGATCAAGACTGTCGCACACGGCGCGCCGGAAACTGCCCTTCGGATATTGGCCGTCGCTATTGGCTTCGCCGGCGGGCAGACCCGACAGCAGGCTCATCACTTCATCGACGCTGTCAGCCGTGTAGATATGGAAACGCCCCTCTGCCACGGCGTCGCGAACCGCCTTGCGCAGCATCAGGTGAACCCGGTTGGTGGCCGGGATCACCACGCCCTGCTCGCCGGTCAGGCCGCGGGCATCGCAGAGCTCAAAGAAGCCTTCGATTTTTTCGTTCACACCGCCAATGGCCTGCACCTCGCCGAGCTGGTTCATGGAGCCGGTCACGGCCAGGTCCTGGCGCAGGGGCAGGTTGGCGATGGCCGACAGCAGGCAGCACAGTTCCACACAGCTCGCGCTGTCGCCGTCCACGCCGCCGTAGCTTTGTTCGAAGACCAGGCTGGCAGACAGGGCCAGCGGTTGTTCCCGCGCATATTCCCGCGCCAGATAGGATGACAGGATCATTACGCCCTTGGAGTGTATGCCTCCGCCCAGCTTCACTTCCCGTTCAATATCTATGACCTGGCCCTTGCCCAGCCGGGCGGTGGCGGTAATGCGTGAGGGCAGGCCGAAGCGCTGGGCGCCTATCGACATCACCGACAGACCGTTCACCTGGCCGGCCTTGCGACCGTCGGTGTCGATCAGCTTGATACCCCGCAGGATTTGCTCGCCGAGGCGCTCCCGCAGCAGGCCGTGACGGTAGCGCTCCCGCTCGATGGACTCGTCAATGTCTTGCCGCTCGACGCGCTCGCTGCCGCGCTTCTCCGCCCAGTGATCGGCCTCCAGCAGCAGTCGCGTCAGTTCGTCACGGTTGAGTGACAGTCGCTCCTGGTCGGCGGCCAGGCGTGAGGCATACTCGATGGTCAGTGCCACGGCGGCGGCATCCAGTGGTTTCAGTTCCTGCTGCGCCTGCAGTGTGGCAATCATCCGCGCGTACAGTAGCTGCTGTTCCTCGCTGCGCTGAAACTCCGGTGAGAAATCTGCTGCCACCTGGAATATCTGGCTGAACTCCGGGTCGTAGTGCTTCAGCAGGTAATACAGCAGCGGTTCACCCAGCAGGATGACTTTTACATCCAGCGGCATGCATTCCGGCTCCAGGGAGACCGTGGTATTGAGACTCAGCGCCTCCTGCAGGGACTCGATCTTGATCTCGCGGCAGCGCAGGGCCCGCTTCAGGCCCTCCCAGGCATAGACGTGGCGCAGTAGCTTGTCGGCCTCCATGATCAGTACACCGCCGTTGGCGCGATGCAGTGACCCAGGCTTGATCAGGGTGAAATCGGTCAGCAGCGTGCCCATCTGCGATATGTATTCCACGCGACCCACCAGGTTCTGGTAGGTGGGATTTTCCTCGAACACCACCGGGCTGTTTTCCGTGCCCTGGTTGTCCACCAGCACATTGATCTGGAACAGTGAGTATTCCCGGGCGCGGGCGCTCGCCTGTTCGACTTCCATATCACCATCATCGGGCAGGAAATCTTCGGCATTCTCGATCGCGTGGTCTTTAACGCCGTGCAGATAATCGATCACCTCGGGCTGTTCGCGATACTTGTTTTCCAGCCAGGCGATCAGCTGTTCGACCGTGAACTGGGTGATTTCCTTGTGCAGCGCCTTGATGCGGTGAGCGCCTTCGCGCTTGAGCAGCGGCAGGGTGTTCAGCACATTCTGCAGTTCCGACTGCAGTTCGCTGATAACAGCTTCCAGCGCCTGCTGTTCTTCCCGGGACAGTTCGGCGAACTGCTCCGGCGTGACCACTTCGCCGTCGCGGGTGGGTGCTAATGTGTAGCCCATCGGCGTCCGCAGCAGTGTCACGTCCCGTTCCGATGCGGTCTCGCCCAGTTCCCGGAAGGCGGTTTCATAGCGCTCGCTGACATCGTCTTCGATCTCTTTGCGGCGGCGCCGGTACTCTTCGTCATTAAAAGAGGAGGGCAGGGCGGTCAGCAGGTCTTCCACCAACTGCTGCATGTCGCCG
Organism: Cellvibrionales bacterium; assembly: GCA_043513815.1. Classification (GTDB taxonomy): domain Bacteria; phylum Pseudomonadota; class Gammaproteobacteria; order Pseudomonadales; family Halieaceae; genus JANQIO01. The sequence continues at coordinate 302,038 of CP121313.1, forward strand.
CGGAGCTCCCGACCCATACCTCCTGGAAGTTTCAGCAGGTTGGGCTTCTGGGGGTCATCAAAATTGGCGACATAGCACCAGTCGAAGCGGTGTTCCCCGTCGTCCTGGCGCCCTGCCAGGATGCTGTCCACCAGTTGCCGCTTGCCCAGCCCGCCATCACCCAGGGCAAATATATTGAAGCCCGGTCGGCGGATATCCATACCGAATTCCAGTGCTTCCCGGGCGCGTTCCTGACCCGGGCTCAGCGCCAGTGACTCGAGCTCACCGGTGTCGGCAAAGGGCAGGCTAGCGGGGTCGCAAGGACGATATAGCGCAGCTACGGGAAGGGATTGATGGGCCATGGGTTGTGCTCGCCGGAACCTGAATTCAGCCTAGGCGCAGACGGGGTAAAGGACAATTGACCCAGCGCAGGCCAGCGTAAAACAAAAAATACAGTCAATCCTGATTGTTTCTGCTAGGATGGCAAACCCATAAGAAAATAAAGGGAACGATCATCATGCAAGCCACCGATAATCGCAGCCTTCAGGACATGCCGTTGATGGACTCAGCGACGCTCCAGTGTCCCTACCACTATGACAAGACTCTGCGCGAGGAAGCGCCGGTCTATCGCGACCCGCAGACCGGGATTTTTGTGGTGGCGACCTATGACCTGGTGCGCGAGGCGCACCGCAAGCCCGAGGTGTTTTCCAATGAGTTCGGCCTGGCGCTGGGCTCGGCCCGCCAGGTGGATCCTGAACTGCAGTCGGCCATGGATGCCACCTACAACCTCGGCAAGGGCACCCTGCTGACCATCGATGACCCCGACCACAAGATCTTCCGCGACGCGGTGCGGGAGTATTTCACTGCCCCTTATCTTGAGCGCTATGAGCCCTGGATTCGCCAGCGCACCCACGACCTGGTGGACAAGCTGGTCAGCAAGCAGGAGTGCAACTTCATCGAAGAGTTCGCGCGCCCGCTGCCGCTGTCGGTGATCATGCACGTGTTGGGCATGCCCCTGGACATGATTGACCTGGCCTTCAAGTGGACAGAGGACAACGTCACCGCGCTGAGCCAGGTGGCCGACAAGGACAAGCTGATTGCCGCCCAGCACGGCATCAAGGAAGAGTACGACTGGTTTGTCCAGGCACTGGAAGCGCGTCGAGGCCAGCCCGCAGAAGACATGCTGGGCGTAATCGCCAATGCCAAATACGGTGACCGCCTGCTGACGACCGAGGAGCAACTGTCCTATTGCACCCAGTTCATGGTGGCTGGGAATGAGACCACTACCGCCACCCTGGCCGAGTGCATGCGCCAGCTGTGCCTGTTCCCGGACCAGGCGGCGAAAGTGCGGGCGGACCGTTCACTGATTCAGAATATGGTGGAAGAGGCGCTGCGCCTGGCTTCACCGACTTCCAATATGTGGCGGGTCTGCAAGCAGGACTACACGCTCGGCGGCGTAGACATCCCCGCCGGCAGTATGGTGCTGCTGAAATACTTCTCCTCGGATCATGACGAGAGCTACTTCCCGGAGCCCCTGAAATTTGACGTGACTCGCGAGAATGCCAAGCGCCATGTGGCGTTTGGATTCGGTACCCATGTCTGCATCGGCCAGCACCTGTCGAAGCTGGAACAACGGGTGGCCTGGGAAGTGTTGTTTGAGCGGCTCGAGGAGTTCGAGCTGGCCTGTGCGCCGGAGGATCTGCAGTACATCCCCAACATCCTGTTGCGCGGCCTGATAGAGATACCCATCCGCTACAAGGCCACCTGAGCGTTCCCCGGGTCCTGTATAGGACTGGGTGAGTTCAAGCGTCACGGAACCTGTCGAGACAGGTTCCGAACACTAGCTTGTTGTTTGCTGTGCCGTACGCCGTGGGCGCGAAAGCCAGGCGCGATAGCGACGAGCCCCGCCCCGTCATCCCCGCGAAAGCCGGGATCCAGTTACTCGATGTCCGCACTGGCTGGCCCCCCCTACGCCAGCCACCATCTTCGCAAGCATTACGCACCTGCCCGTACTACTCTTGCACCCAATCAGGTACCGCCTGGCATGTCGGCCTCCCACTGGCATCCCGGTCAGGCCGTTTTCAAAGGGTGGGCGCACAATTGCCAGGGTCTAACAGATATTTTGCGAACTTGGCGGTAGGCTAGGCACGCGAACAATAAAAACTGCTTCAAAAAATGCACCGGAGGAGTGTCATGCCACAACTAAGCGACGAACAGGCCAGGGCCTACTGGCGACGCAACTTGTCCCTGATGGTCAAGCTGCTGGTGATCTGGTTTGTGGTGAGCTTTGGCTTTGGAATTATCCTGGTCGATGTCCTCAACCAGTTCCAGATCGGCGGTTACAAGCTGGGCTTCTGGTTTGCCCAGCAGGGCTCCATCTACGTCTTCGTGGGGCTGATCTTCTACTACGCCCGAAAAATGGGCGAGCTTGACCGCGAGTTCGGGGTCGAGGAGGAGTAGCGCGATGGACCTGAGACTACTCACTTATATTGTGGTGGGCGCGACCTTCGCCCTTTATATCGGCATTGCCATCTGGTCGCGGGCGGGTTCTACCAGGGACTTCTACGTCGCCGGCGGCGGCGTGCACCCGGTGGCCAACGGCATGGCCACTGCGGCGGACTGGATGTCGGCGGCCTCCTTCATTTCAATGGCAGGCCTGATTGCCTTTATGGGCTATGGTGGTTCGGTGTTTCTGATGGGCTGGACGGGCGGTTATGTCATTCTGGCGATGCTGCTGGCACCGTATCTGCGTAAGTACGGCAAGTTCACGGTGCCCGAGTTCATTGGCGACCGATTCTACTCCAACACCGCCCGCGCGGTGGCGGTGGTGTGCCTGATTATTTGCTCGGTCACTTACGTCATTGGCCAGATGAAGGGCGTCGGCGTGGCCTTCTCCCGCTTCCTGGAAGTGGACTATGGCACCGGCCTGCTGGTGGGCATGGCCATCGTATTCTTCTATGCCGTGGTCGGCGGCATGAAGGGCATTACCTACACCCAGATTGCCCAGTACTGCGTGCTCATCATGGCCTACACCATTCCGGCCATTTTCATCAGCCTCAACCTTACCGGTAACCCGCTGCCCCAGCTGGGCCTGGGCAGCACCATGGCCGGCAGCGACACCTTCCTGCTGGACCGGCTCGACCAGATGGTCACGGAGCTGGGCTTCCGGGAGTTCACCACCGACGTGCGTTTGTCGGGGCTCAATATGTTTGCCTACACCATGAGCCTGATGATCGGCACGGCGGGCCTGCCCCATGTGATAATCCGTTTCTTCACCGTACCCCGGGTGCGCGACGCGCGCTCCTCCGCTGGCTGGGCGCTGGTATTCATTGCCATCCTATACACCACGGCGCCTGCGGTCGCCGGTATGGCGCGTCTGAACTTCATGCAGACCATCGAGCCAGAGCCCGGTCAGCACCTGATTTACGACCAGCGGCCACAGTGGTTCAGGAACTGGGAGACCACCGGGTTGCTGGCCTTCGAGGACAAGAATGGCGACGGCCGTATCCAGTACTCCGCTGACCCGGCCGTAAACGAGATGGTCAAGGTGGACCGTGACATCATGGTGCTGGCCAACCCCGAAATCGCCAAGCTGCCAAACTGGGTGATCGCCCTGGTGGCGGCAGGAGGCCTGGCGGCGGCGCTGTCGACCGCGGCGGGTCTGCTGCTGGCGATCGCCTCGGCGATCTCACACGACCTGTTGAAAGGCATGATCATGCCGCAGATCACTGAAAAGGCCGAGCTTCGCGCCAGCCGCATCGCCGGCATGCTCGCTGGCATCGGTGTCACCCTGTTCTATGTGTTCCAGCACAAGGGCATCATGTTCGTGGCCTCCACCGCCTTCCTGGGTGACATGCCGGCTAACTGGTTCCTGGGCATTGAGCCCAACGCCTTTGGTGTGGTCGGTGCGCTGGTGAACTTTGCGGTGGCTTTCGGCGTCTCTACCATCACGGCCAGGCCGCCGGCACACATTCGCGAGCTGGTAGAGAACATTCGCGTGCCGGCGGGAGCTCAGGCGGGTCATGGCCACTAGGGCTCTGGCAATCGCCAGGCGCCCTCACGGCGCGCTTTTTTTCCTGCTGAGATTTGTAGACTCATTGGCAGGCAAGAGGACAGACAGTGTTTACCAATAAGCATGTTGTTATCGCGCTTGTCGTTGCGCCGATACTGTCGGTGCTCTCCTGGTATGCGGTGGGCAGCCTGACCGGTGAGCAGGCGGCGCCGGCGCAGACAGGCCGTGATTACCCGTTGGTGGCAAAAAGCAGCTGCCGCTGGGCCAGCGGCCAGTGTGAACTGGAGAACGCGGATTTTGAGTTGACCTTGCGGTATTCCGGCACCGGTCACCTGCTGGTGCATTCGGTGTTGCCGCTGGACGGCGTGATGGTCAGCGTCTACGACCCCACCGTCGAGACGGACCTTCCCCCGGTAGCCCTGTTGCCCGCCGACGGGTCAGGCAGGGACTGGCGCCACCCGGCCAGCGCGGTGCCGGCTGCGGGTGAGCGCATCCGGCTGGTCGCCAGTACCCATGGCAGCCGCTACTACGGTGAGATGTCCAGTCAGTTTGTCCAGTCCGAGGACGGCAAGATGCCCCATCCAGGAAAATGAGCGACCGACTGCCGCCAGAGCTGATCGAGATCACCGAGTTTTTCGGGGCCTCCCCACCCTTCAACGAACTGACCCGGGAGCAGCAAGCCAATGCTGCCGCCAGTCTGCAAATCATCTATCACCCCCAGGGCGAGCGTTTCGAAGTGGGTGCAATACCCGCCGGCCTACGTATCCTGCGCAGCGGCGCGGTGGATATTCGCAATGGGGAGGGGGCGCTGCTGGACCGACTGGGCGAAGGAGCGAGCTTCCATATCGACGGACTCAACGCCGAGCAGGATGATGTCACCGCGACTGTCATCGAGGACGCCCTGGTCTACCTGTTGCCCGATGCCGAGTACCGGCGGTTGCGCGCTGATCACCGCTCGGTAGACCGCTATTTCAGTGGCCAGCGCAGCCGGCGATTGCGACGCGCGGCCCGCCACGAGACCGAACCCCACAGCATGATGCGTGAAGTCCACACGGTGATGGCCCGGGACCTGCTCACAGTGGCACCCACGGAGCCGGTGCGTGCGGTGGCACAAAGAATGACGGAACGACGGGTGTCCTCGGTGTTTGTGATCGATGAAGACCTGCTGGGCATTGTGACAGACCGTGACATCCGCACTCGCTATGCAGCCGCTGGCCTCGCTCCGGAAACGCCGGTGGAGCGGATCATGACGCCAGATCCGGAAACCATCCTCGGCACCGATACCCTGTTTAGCAGCATCTTGCTGATGACCCAGCGCGGTTACCACCACCTCCCGGTGATAGAGGACGGCAAGCTGGCGGGTATTGTCACGACCAGCGACCTGATCCTCGCCCGCCAGGACGACCCGGTCTATCTGGTACAACATATTTCCCGGGCCGACAGCGTGGAGGCACTGGCCGGGATGCTCAAGGGCATGCCCAACCTGCTGGTGCAGTGGGTGAGTTCCGGGTTGCGCGCCCAGCAGCTGTCACGAATTCTTACAGCGATTTCCGATGCCGCCACCGTGCGACTGATTCAGCTGGCGGAGGCGCAGTTCGGGCCCGCCCCGCTAGACTACTGCTGGTTGGGCTTTGGCTCCCAGGCCCGTGGCGAACAGTTGCTGGGTGCCGATCAGGACAATGGCCTGCTGCTGTCTGACGATTATCAGGAAGAGCACGCCGACTATTTCGCGTCGCTTGCGCATTTCGTCTGCGATGGTCTCGCTGCCTGCGGCTACGACTACTGCAACGGCGAGATCATGGCGGGCACGCCCCAGTGGCGCGCGCCAATCTCCGCATGGTTGGGCTACGTCGACAAGTGGACCCGTTCACCGACGCCGGAAGCGGTGATGCGGGTTTCGATCTTTTTTGATCTGCGCTGCATACATGGCAATGGCAGACTGGCCGACGCTTTGCAATCGCACATGCTGGAGCGCGCCTCCAGCAACACGATTTTCCTGGCGGCATTGGCCGTAAATGCCCTGGATGTCTCGCCGCCGCTGGGCATCTTCCGTCGCTTCGTGGTGGACCGTGACGGTGAGCATCGCGACAGCCTGGATCTCAAGAAGCGCGGTATTCTGCTGGCCACGGACACCGCAAGGTTGCATGCCCTGGCCCACGGTATCTCCGCGGTCAATACCGACGAGCGCCTGACAGCGCTGGCTAAAGGCAAGCATATGGCCATCGGCGACAGCCGCAACCTGGCCGATGCCCTGTGCATCCTGCAGCAGTTGCGCCTCGAGCATCAGGCGGCACAGGTGAGCCGCGGCGAGACGCCTGATAATTTTCTCAAACCTAACGACCTGCCCAAACTGGCGCGCGAGCAACTGAGGGATGCCCTCAAGATTCTCGACGACGCCCAGTCGGCGTTGCGCCAGTCCTACCGTGCCGGCCTCGGTTGAACTGCCGCGCTGGCGCTGGAAGCGTCGCGCCGATGCCGACCTGACGGCGTTCTGGTCGGCACCGCTGCCGTCGAATCGCGCCGACTGGCGCGAGGTCGAATTCCTGGCGCTGGATGCTGAAATGACTTCCCTGGACCCGGAAGCGGGGGAACTGCTTAGCCTGGGCTGGGTGGTGGTACGCGGCGGCGCCATTGCGCTGGAATCTTCCCATCACGTGGTGATTTGTGCGACGCAGTCGGTGGGGCAGAGCGCGACCATTCACCAGCTCCGCGACTGTGAGGTGGCCGGCGGTATCGACGCCACTGAGGCTCTGCAGCAACTGCTGGAGGCGGCGCGGGGCCGGGTGCTGGTTTTTCATCACGCGCCCCTGGACCTGGCCTACCTGGATCGCCTGTGTATTGCCCTCCATGGCGCGCCACTACTGCAGCCGCACCTCTGTACACTGCAAATGGAAAAGCGGCTGCTGGAGCAGCGCGACCACGCACTGCAGCGCGGTGACCTGACCCTGGGCGCCTGTCGCCGCCGCTACCACCTGCCGGACTACCACGGCCACAATGCATTGTGGGATGCCCTGGCCACCGCCGAGCTGCTGGTAGCACAGCTGGCCTGCCGCAGCCGTGGCGCGCGATTGAACCTGAAGGAGTTGTAAGCCGGTCGCTGATCAGGGCCGCTAAAGGCGCTACACTACTGTCCCCTGAAAAAAAGTAGACGGACCCGTGGCCAGCAACAGACGATCTCGCAACATCACCCAGGGCGTTGAACGCGCCCCCAACCGTTCCATGTTCTATGGCATGGGCTACACCGCCGGCGATTTCGACAAGCCGATGATTGGTGTGGCCAACGGTCACTCCACCATCACGCCCTGCAACGCCGGCCTGCAACCGCTGGCGGATGCCGCCGCGGACACGCTCAAGGAAACCGGTGCTAACGCCCAGGTGTTCGGCACACCGACCATCAGCGACGGCATGGCCATGGGTACCGAAGGCATGAAGTACAGCCTGGTCTCCCGAGAGGTCATTGCCGACTGCATCGAAACCTGCGTCGGCGGCCAGTGGATGGATGGCGTGCTGGTGATCGGCGGGTGTGACAAGAACATGCCGGGCGGCATGATGGGCATGTTGCGCGCCAATGTGCCCTCGATTTACGTGTACGGCGGCACCATCCTGCCCGGCAAACTGGACGGGGAAGACCTCAATATTGTCAGCGTGTTTGAAGCGGTAGGCCAACATGCCGCCGGCGCTATCGATGAAGACCAGCTCATTGCCATTGAGCGCGCCGCCATTCCCGGTACCGGTTCCTGTGGTGGCATGTACACCGCCAACACCATGAGCTCCGCCTTCGAGGCGCTGGGCCTGAGCCTGCCTTTCTCCAGCACCATGGCCAATGTGGAGGAAGAAAAAATCGCCAGCACCCGGGAAAGCGCGCGAGTGCTGGTGCAGGCTGTTGAGAAAAACATCTGCCCGCGGGACATTGTTACCCGCGAGTCCATCGAAAATGCCGTGGCCGTGGTAATGGCCACCGGCGGCTCTACCAATGCGGTGCTGCACTTCCTGGCTATCGCCCATGCCGCTGAGGTGGAGTGGACTATTGATGACTTCGAGCGCGTGCGCCGCAAGGTGCCGGTGCTGTGCGACCTGAAACCCAGCGGCAAGTACATGGCCATCGACCTGCACCGGGTGGGCGGCATTCCCCTGGTCATGAAGGCGCTGCTGGACGCGGACCTGTTGCACCGGGATTGCCTGACCATCACCGGCCAGACCATCGGCGCGGTGGTTGAATCCCTGGACCTGCCGGACTTTAGCGCCCAGGACGTGGTGCGCCCTGTTTCCAACCCGCTGTATGCAGAGGGCCACCTGGCGGTGCTGCGGGGCAACCTCGCCGAAGACGGTGCTGTGGCCAAGATCACCGGGCTCAAAAACCCGACCATAACTGGCGCCGCCAAGGTGTTCGATGACGAGCAGTCAGCGTTGGAAGCGATTCTCGATAACCAGATTCAGGCCGGCGATGTGGTGGTGCTGCGCTACCTCGGGCCGCGCGGTGCGCCGGGCATGCCGGAAATGCTGGCACCCACCAGTGCGCTGGTGGGCCAGGGTCTGGGTGAGTCCGTGGGCCTGGTGACCGACGGCCGTTTCTCTGGCGGCACCTGGGGCATGGTCGTCGGCCATGTGTCACCCGAGGCCTACGCCGGCGGTACCATCGCGCTGGTGGAAACCGGTGACTCCATCACCATCGATGCCCACCAGCAGCTTCTGCAATTGAACGTCGATGACGCGGAAATTGAACGCCGCCGCGCCGCCTGGCAATGCCCACCGCCGCGCTACACCCGTGGCGTGCTGGCCAAGTTTGCCCACAACGCCGCCAGCGCCAGCCACGGCGCTGTCCTCGATCGCTACGAAGACTAAATGGGGTCAGAGTCACTTTTTCCAAAGCAAAAAGTGACTCTGCCCCCAGTTTCTTAACCCCAGTTTCTCCGCCACGTCTCGCCGAAATCAGAACACCCGCCGCCCATCCATCCAGGTCTGGTTGATACTGATGTTGGCGATCGCCGCCGGCTCCACCGCCCGGGGATCCTGTTCCAGCACCACCAGGTCGGCGAACTTGCCCGCCGCCAGGCTGCCGATCTCCTGTTCTGAATGACAGGCGCGAGCCGCATTGATCGTCACCGCGCGCAATGCTGCTTCCACGCTGACGCGCTCGTCAGGCGCCAGCACTGTATCGGGCTCTTTCCACAGGTCGCGGGCCACCGCGGTGCGCACCTTCTGCAGGCTGCCCAGCGGAGACACCGGTGCATCTGTGTGCATCACCCACTCGAGGCCTGCAGCTTCCACGGAGGCGCAGCGATCCAGCAACTGCACTTTCTCAGGGCCGAACACCCGGTCGCGCATCACGTGGCCCCAGTAGTGCACGTGGTTGATCAGGAAACTGGGCACCATATCCAGCGCCGCCATACGCGCAATCTGCTCGTCTCGCAGGATTGAGCAGTGCTCGATACGGCAGCGCAGCGTGTTCACATCGATACCCTGGGTTTTGGCGTTTTCCATCGCATCGAGAATACTGTCGATGGCGGCATCGCCATTGCCGTGAATGGCCATGGGCCAGCCCTGGCCGGTGCGCTGTGACACCATGGCTTTCAGGTCATCGGGCTGCACGTAGAAGATGCCGTGATCCTCGGTGCCGAAGTAGGGTTCACGCTGACGCCCGGTGAAGCCCTGGTTGGAGCCGTCGGACACGATTTTCCAGCCCGCGACCCGCATCAATGCATCACCCTGGCCTGGACGAATGCCGGCTTCGTCCCACAGGGCCGCGGCGCTGTTGAACAGGTAAGCGCGAATGCGCGCCTTCATGGCGCCCCCTTCAAACATCGCCCGGTAGCGATCCAGTTCTGCCGGACCGCTCACGCCGCCGGTGGCCATATCGCACAGCGTTGTGACACCGAGAGAGGCTGCCATATCGCCGACCTCGCGGCCCGCCGCCACAAAGCCCGACTGCATGCGCGCGGTCAGCTCCGGGTTGAGCATGGAGACCGCCATGTGCGCGGCCACACCGTACAGCACGCCATTGGGCCGGCCGTCATCAAAGCGGCCATAGCGGGCGCCCGCCGGGTCTGGCGTGTCCTGCGTGATTCCTGCCAGCTCCAAGGCCTTGCTGTTTACATAGGCGATATGCCCCGAGGCATTCAATACGTAGACAGGGCGTTCTGCCGATACCGTATCCAGTTCAGTGGTGGTCAGTTCACGGGGCGGCTCCAGCAGGATCGGGTCAAACTGGCGGGCCATGATCCAGCCGTCGGCCGGGGCACTGGCGGCCGCCTGCTTCAGTGCTTCTACCGCGCCTTCGAAGGTCGGTTGCTGGAAGGGGCCGATATCCGGCGTATTGCCGAAGGCCGCCAGCAGCGAGAAGTGCATATGAGGTTCAATGAAACCAGGCAGCAGGGTGCGTCCACCCAGGTCGATCACCTCGTCACCACTGCCCACCGCGCTCTCGGCGGCATCCCCCAGGGCCAGGATGCGCTTGCCCTGGATGGCAATAGCCGATACCTGCGAAAAACCGGGATCCATCGGCAGCACCACCCCGTTGCGAAACAGGGTGACCTTGCCAGAGGTGCGCGGCTCCATCTGGAACGGCGCCTCCCGGCTGCAGCCCGGCAGGGCAAGGGCGGCGAGGGCGCCGGCGCTGGCGCCGACAAAGCGGCGTCGATTGATGGACATGGGGCCTCCGGGGCGTGTTCTGTTGTTCCGTACTGCCAGTCAGCATAGCGGCTAAGCAGCGGCGGAGACAGTCGATCTTGCCGTGGCTCTTCACGCCTCCGCCATGTTCGAGCCCTCAGGCTACGACTTTTTCGAGCCCTCCAACTTCACCTACCGCGCCATGCAGGATAGTGGTGAATTCCGGGGCGAAATCGCCCCGGAAGAAGCGCGCGAGTTGTTGGCGACCATCAAGGCCCGGATTCGCAGCACCTGAGTGTCGCGCTCGGCCCCCAAAATCTGACACAAGACACAAAACCCCTAAAATACGACTTTCGTTTAGTTTACTTCTGCCGGCACCAATTGCAGTCTCGGCGGCGCACGGTTTCTCTGACGTACAGGGAAGCCACACGTGCCCCGCAGTGACAACAATTTGAGGAGTCAGAACATGAAGAAGTATGTAGCAACAGCCGCCGCCATCATCGCCCTGCAGGCAGGCGCCGCGACGGCCGAGAACTTTTACGTTGGCGGCAAGCTGGGCGGCTATGACGTCGATCAAGGCATTGTCGACATCAATGAGCTGGCGGCCGGCGGCTATTTCGGCTATCGCTTCAATGAGTATGTTTCGGTCGAAGCCGAGTACGTCCACCTGTTTGAAGACAGCGCCTTTGGCGCCGATATCGACGGTGATTTGTGGGCCTTTTCCGTACGCCCGACCCTGCCGCTGAGCGAAGACTGGGAACTGTACGCGAAAGCGGGCTGGGGCTGGCTCGACGTGGAGGTCGATGGCGGATTCTTCGGCTCTGAGAGTGATACCGACAATGACTTTGTCTGGGGTCTCGGCGCCCAGTGGAGCGGTCAGTCTTTCCACGTGCGTGGTGAGGTGCAAGCCGACACCGACGTGCCCGACTTCCTGATCTACACCGTGGGCATTGGTATCGACTTCTGAGTGCAACCCGCGTTTAACGGGGCCGGCTTTTGCCGGCCCTTTTTATTGGCCGGTCGGACCGGCCAGGGCGCAGGCTAATAGCCCAGGAAAAGCCGCGTCAGCCCAATGGTATTGCCCAGGCCATGGGCCAGCGCTGCCGGCCAGATGGCAAAACCACCCAGCACGGTGACCGTGCCGTAGACCAGCCCGCTCAAGAAGGTTTCGATGGCGCCGACCGGGCCCTGGTAGGCGTGCCCGGCGCCAAACACGGCTGCCTGCAGGACCACGGCGGCCACCAGTGCCCCGCGGCTCCTGCCCAGCACCGCAAGAAGCCCCTGCAGCAGCAGAATGCGAAAAGCCAGCTCCTCACCAAAAGCGGCAAAGGTCCAGGACACTGCCAGCAGCTTGGCCAGCTCCGCAGGCGACCCCACTACACCGTCAAACCGGGACAGGTCGCGACTCTGCTCGAACAGACTGTCCCAGACCGGTTCCAGTCCCCACGCCAGGCCCTGAATAACCGCCATGCCCGCCAGCCCCAGCCACAAATGCTTGAGCCGGAACTGCGTAAAGCCAAAGCGATTGAGGTTTAAACCGGCCCTGACCATCACGTTGACGGCCACCACCACCGCGCCGATGTAAAGCCAGGTGGCGAACGGCGCCAGTGCCGCCAGCGCAGAGTCCGTGCCGGTGGCGTGGCGAATGGCAGCGACGAACAACAGCGCCGCGATATACGCCGCGACCAGCCCGGTGACTAGTGTCCGATTCATCCTGAGATTTCCCCTTTGGTCGAAGGCTTTAACACATTAGTGAAGGTCAGCAATCGACTCAGCCCTATCATAGTGTCAGTTAAGGCTAGTGGATTCCCGGCACAGCGGGAATCAAAATACGTCAGACAGTGGTAATGGCGTGGTGAACGGTGCTCGCCAGGCCGCGGGGACCAGCGCAGCGTGGGCAGGCGGCCAGCCCACGAGCGAGCTCGAAGGATGCCGCCGCACCGGCGTAGCGCAGCACCGCGAGGGGTTCCACGCCGAGTACCAGTGCGAGGCCCACACCGGGGCCGATCAACAGTAGTAGTGGTTTCATGCTGGTTTCCTCAGCTTGCCAGGTTGCGCTGTGCCGGCAGGTCGCTGGAATACTCCACGAACTCCACCTCCATACCGCTGGGGTCGATGAAATAAACATTGCGGCGGTAGGGATCATCCGCGCCCTCTTTGTCTACCTCGAAACCTGCAGCGGCCAGCCGGGCGATGACGTCGTCGAGGTTGTGGGTGAGGAAGCCCAGGTGGGCAAGCCCGGGCTGGTGGCCGCGCAGGTCGCGGGGCTCTCCCGCGCCGTTGTCGTTGAAGGTCAGGTAGTGGTAGTCGTCGCCAAGGTGCAGCCACTTGCGCGGCTTGCCGTTCCAGTCGCCTTCACCCTGTTCGCGTACCCGCCAGTGGGGGAATGCTGCCTGATAGAAAGCCAGGGACTCGGGGATGTCCGTGACCACCAGGTTGACGTGTTCGAGTTGCATCATGGGAGTGTCCTCCAGCAGTGAATGTGCTGCGCAGTCTAAAACCTCAAGTTAACTTGAGGTAAAGCGATCTTTGATCTATTTTCCAACAAACCATGTGAGGGTAAATCGATGAAGGATGCGAACTGGACGCCCGGCAAGGTGGCCGAGCGCAGCGGCGTTACGGTGGCGACGCTGCACTTCTACGAGGACAAGGGGCTGATCCGCAGCTGGCGCAATGCCGGCAACCAGCGGCGCTACAAGGCTGACGTGATGCGCCGCATTGCGGTCATCAAGGCCGCGCAGAAAGTCGGCATCAGCCTGGGGGAAATACGCGTGGCGCTGGCCACCCTGCCCGACGAACGCACCCCCACCCAGAAAGACTGGCAGCGGCTGTCGCGCCAGTGGCGCGGCGTGCTCGACGCCAGGATCGCCTACCTGGAGCGCCTGCGCGATACCTTTACCGGCTGTATTGGCTGCGGCTGCCTGTCGATGAAGAACTGCCCCATCTACAACGCCGACGACAAGCTGGCAGAAGAGGGCCCCGGGGCGGTGCTTCTGGAGCGGGCCGCCGACAAAGCTTGATTGCGTTGCTGCCTTGTCGGCGGCCCCGGAACCTGATGCAGCCGGGACGGCGATGGCCCAGTGCACTGCGCAAAAAAGTTCCGCGCATTTACTGCGTACTATTCACTGTTGGATGACAGCAAATGTGACGACCGTGCAGTTTGCGATGACGGCCATGGAAAAGCTTGTAGTGACTAGCCTATGCTGTTTCCAGCTTGGGCGGACTAGCACATTACGGAGCAAGAAAATGAAAAACCTATTGGCTACCCTGTTCATCCTCGTCGCGCCCATCGCCATCGCACCCGCGAGTGCGCAGCAGTCTTCCATGCCCGATTCCTCCCAGCAAGCGCAGGCCGAGCACGATGCAAAAATGCAGGAAAAGGTGCGTTCCGAGCAGGAGCGTGCCGAAGCCGAAAGCCGCAAGGCCGAAGCCAAACGCATGGAAGCAGAAATGAAAAAGAAGAAAGAGGAAAAGCCCGAGTAAACACTCGCCGCCTGGCGGCTAGTTTCTGATCCTCTCACTCCTCGCATCCCTGACCAGGGTGTCAATATCGCCCCCGGTCAGGGATTTCATAAACGCCACCAGCGCCGCCTTGTCCTCAGCGGACAGCGCCAGTGGCCGCACTCGCCCATCCTGCCCCTCATGGGGCACGCCACCGGCGTCGTAGTACTCCACCACTGCCATCAAGTCGGGCAGTGACCCGTCGTGCATATAGGGCGGGGTGAGCGCCACATTGCGCAAACTGGGGGTGCGGTATTTCCAGCGGTCTTCACTCAAGCCGGTGGCCTCGTAGCGACCCAGGTCGTTAAAGGTAGGCTGGGCAAAGCTGACGGTGGGCACCACCTCTACGCCGGGCGCCAGGCGCACCGAGGCTGGAAGTTGCCCCCGGCCCATACTGCGGGCGTAGCCAATGCCGGTGTCGTGAAACTGCTCGTCAGTAAACTGCGCTGATTGGGTGCCTACCGTGTGACAACTTACACAGCCACTGGCCTGGAACAGCGCCCAGCCACGCTGTGCCTGGGCGGAAAGGGCAGTGCGCTGTTCCCCGTAATACCACCGATCAAACCCCGACTCCCCGGCCATCAGCACCCGCTGGTAGCTGGCCAGCGCCATGCCCACGGTCTCAAGAGTCAGGCCGTTGGGGAAGGCGGCCTCGAACAGCCCGGCATAGTCATCAGCATGGCGAAGGGTTTCCAGCACAAAGCCGATGGAGGGATTGGCCATCTCGTTGGTCTTCAGCAGGGGCTGCCATATCTGGTGCTCCAGGCTTGCCTCCCGCCCATCATGAAACAGCACCTGCCGATAGCCCACATTCAGCAGCGTGGGCGCATTGCGCTTCACAAAGCGCCCCTCGATGCCCACCGGGGTTTTCAGCTCCACCTGGGCAAAGCCCTGCTCGGGCACGTGGCACATGGCGCAGCTGAGGGTGCGGTTGAAGGATAGCCGCCGGTCAAAGAACAGTTTGCGGCCCAGGGCGATTTTTTCTTCTGTGAGCGGGTTGCCGGCCGGCACCGGCACCGGCGGCAGCCCCGGTTTCCGGCGCCTGCGCCCGCGCCAGCAGGGCCGCGGGCTCCCCGCCCACCGCCTCGATGGCGCGGGAGTTTTCATGGTTCTGGGCCCCGGCCAGGGAGGTCACCAATAGCAGGAGCAGGGATATTCGGCTTGCGGGCACGGGCAGACTGTCTAAGCTTGTTTCATTACACTGAGTATAGGAGGTTTGCCATGAGAGCCTTGCGCTTGCTGTTTCTTGCCTGGCTAGTGTTCTCCGTCAGCGCCCATGCCGACGAAACCTGCATGTCTCCCTACATGGCCAAGATTATCGGCCAGGAAGACTTTGTCTACGTGTGGACCCTGGGCGTACCGGGGGTGGGGGACGAACAGGACAAACTGGTCACCGTGGATGTAAACCCCGCCTCCGACAGTTACGGCAAGGTCGTGGCCAGCCTCTCGCTAGGCGGCCGCAATGAGGCCCACCACACAGGCCTCAGCGACGACCGCCGCTACCTGTGGGCCAGTGGCCTCGATACCAGCAAGATCTTCATCTTCGATATTCACTCCGACCCGGCCAATCCGACGCTGCACAAGGTCATCGATGACTTCGTCGAGAAAAGCGGCGGCGTAGTCGGCCCCCACACCAGCTACGCCCTGCCCGGGCGCATGATGCTCACGGGCCTCAGCAACAACCGCGACCACGGCGGCCGCACCGCCATGGTGGAGTACACCAACGCCGGTGATTACATCGCCACCTACTGGATGCCCACCGCCGAGGACCTGCAGGGTGCTGAAAAGTCCGGCCAGTTTGCCGACGGTTACGGCTACGACGTGCGGGTGCTGCCGCGACTGAACCTGATGTTGACCTCATCGTTCACCGGCTGGAACAACTACATGATGAACATGGGCGCCATGATGGCCGACCCCAACGCCATGGCCGCCTTCGGCAACACCATGGTGGCCTGGGACCTGCACGCCCGCCAGCCCCGCAAGGTGCTGGACGTGCCCGGCGCGCCGCTGGAAATTCGCTGCGCCTGGAACCCGGAGCACAACTACTGCTTCACCTCCACCGCGCTCACCTCCAAGGTGTGGCTGGTGTACCTGGACGACAACCGCGAGTGGCAGGCCAAAGCCGTGGGCGACATAGGCGATGCCTCAAAGATTCCCCTGCCGGTAGACATCTCCATCGCCAACAACGACACCCGGCTGTGGGTGAATACCTGGAACGACGGCATGACCCGGCTGTACGACATCAGCGACCCGTTCAATGCGAAACAGATCTACGAGAAGAAGATCGGCACCCAGGTAAACATGGTGAGCCAGAGCTGGGACGGCGAGCGGGTGTATTACACCTCCTCACTGCTGGCCAACTGGGATAAACAGGAACCCAAGGGTCCGGACCTGCAATACCTGAAGGTGTATGACTGGGACGGCGCGCAACTAAAGCCGACCATTGCCATCGATTTCATTGCCGAGAAGCTCGGCGCCCCTCACCAGATGCGTTTTGGCGCCTACGCCCTGTACGGCAACCAGACGAGCATCGCGAAGCGGTAGACGAGGAATTGTGATGCGCACGGCGATAAGGACCATCGCCTTTCTGTTAGCCCTTCTCACTCTGCATTCGACCGGGGTGATGGCGGAGACCGTCATCCTCGCCCCCGGCTACGGCGAACTGGAATACGATCCCCCCGCACCCGGCACCTACACCCTGCCGGACCTGGGCGCAGCTGCCGACGGCAAGGTCATCGACCGCCACGGCAACCCCACCACCCTGCACGAGATCATGGACGGCAAGCTGGTGCTGATGGGTTTCATCTACACCCACTGCCCCGACGTCAACGGCTGCCCGCTGGCCAGCTACGTGATGAAGCAAGTGCAGGCCAAACTTGTAGAAGACGAAAAGCTCAAAGACGACGTCACTCTCATCAGCTTAAGCTTCGACCCCGAACTCGACACGCCACAGGCCATGATGCAGTACGCCCACCACTTCAAGCGCAAGGATTTTGACTGGCGGTTTCTCACCACCCAATCAGAAGCAGACCTGCAACCGATCCTGGATGGGTATGGGCAGTTTCGGGCGAAATTCTATGACGAGGATGGCAGTTACTCAGGGAGTATGAGCCATGTATTGCGGGTGTATTTGATTGATCGCGACAAGAGGATCAGGAATATTTATTCAGCGGGGTTTTTGCACGTGGATACTGTGGTGAGTGATTTGAAAACTGCACAGGCTAAATAGGATCGGCCACTTTTCGAACTCGGCGAAGTCCTTTGAGACTAGAGCGACAATAGAATGATCGGCTTCTTGATGTTGATTGGTCCAGTTATCGTCTTTGTCCTGAGCATTCCGATTTCAAGTAGACTCACATCGGGTCTCCGAAGGTTTTATCTGATCTTCGGCGGAATCCTTGTATTCATAGGTAGTGGGACTTCTTTCTATTTTGCGTCCTACACTGGGGATCAGGGCGGTATTGCGGCTTACTTCTTCCAGATAGCTGTGATGCTAGTCTACGCGGTCTTACTGGTTGCAGTCGTAGGCATAAGCTTGGTGGTCAAGATCAGCGGCAAACGAAGAGAGGGATGATTTGATCGATTTATTTTCAGAAAGAGTGACGCCTAACAAGGCGCTGCAGTCGGCCAAAGTGCCCGCTGCGCGCGCATTTTGCCGCTGAGCGCAGCGTTATGTTTTTCGGAAAAATTATCCGTGACCGGTGACGCTAAAACAGCGAAAGGTCCCATATTGGTAATTAGCGTCTTTCTTGCCCTGACAATGATTTTCTATTTTGCTGGGGTTTGGCTGATTTTCAGACTGAGTAGTGCTACACCATTGATGTTATCCGTTGGTTTGGCTGCGGTCGTTACTTGCTTGGTTACACGGAAAGAACTGCGAACCCTGGGATGGCGTTGGGGTAGCTGGAAGATTCAGTGGCTCAACTACTTTATGCCCCTGTTTTATGCGGCAATGGCCTACGGGCTCATCTGGACACTTGGCCTTGGTGGCTGGTACAACGTTGATTTCATCCAAGAGCAAAAGGAAAGTTACAACTTGGTAACGTGGCCAAACGCCGCTGTCATCGGGATGCATTTTCTGCTCACTGCTACGGTTTGTTTCGTTTTGCTATTGCCGTCGGTGCTGGGGGAGGAACTGGGATGGCGAGGGTTGCTTGTGCCTGAACTGTCCAAGCTTATGCCGTTCACTGGTGTTGCTCTCGTATCGGGTTTGCTTTGGGCTGTATGGCACTGGCCGTTAATGTTCATGGGGCTCTACGGGATGGGAGAGGCCACGCCGTTTCTCTACCAGTTAGCGTTCTTCACGCTGTGCATAATGTCCATGTCGGTCGTTATGACGTACTTCAGACTGAAAACCTATAGCGTTTGGCCTGCAGTCATTTTTCATATGAGCCACAACGTATTTCTGCAGAAGTTTTTTGGTCCAATGACTCTGGGCAATGCCAACTCAGCATGGTTTCTGGACGAGTTTGGTCTTGTAGTGCCAAGCGTGCTGGTGGTTATTGCGGTCTACTATGGGAGAAGGGGCAGTCGTGAGTTTAGGCAATTGGGGTCAGAGTAAGGTATTGCTAATTGTTGCTCTGACCCTGATATCCGAAACCCCAAATGGCGATCGACCACAATCAGGTACACTGCCATTTTCTATGAGGGCGTGAGTGATATGACAGGTAAGAAAATTGCTGGCATTGGATTGATTGTCGTGGGTACTGCGTTGGCTATCTGGGGCTACAACGTTTACGACGCGGTGGGTTCCCAACTAAGCCGAGCAGTCAGTGGCGATACGCCGATAGAGGCCTGGGCAGGTATGGTCGGTGGCGCGCTTTGTGTGCTGATTGGCATAGTCCAGCTCAAGTAAGAAACCCAAGGGATCGCAGCGTAATTCGCGCTAATTGGCTAGTTGGGGCCAGGGCGCCAACCTGGGGCGAGGGGTTTCGGTAAGCGTTACTCTGACTCCAATATTCTCGGGTCGTAAGGCGGCACTCGGATTCTGGCTATGTTTGTCTCTGCCTTCTGGTAAATGCGGTAGTGCAATTACAAGCCTCGCACCTCAGTAACCACGATGCCGCTCCTCAAACCAGGCAAGCTAAGCCTCCAACCTGGCAACCAGGTAATACTCGACGCCATCGAGCTCAACGTGGAACCCGGTGACCGTATCGGCCTGTCAGGCTGACATGGGGCCGGTAAGGCTCGACCTGGGCGCGCCAGCAACCAGCAATTGCGCTACGCTGTGCATCGTCCTATCAAGTTATATAAGCCCATGAACAGACTGAAATCAGTGGTACTTGCGGGAGCGATGCTGGCTGCTACACCATCGTTGGCACAATCCACCTGCTCACCCCTGGGCCTGACGCCCGAGGCGCTCCGGGAAGCGCATGCAAACGGCTTTTCCTCTATTGAAGATGCCAGCATCCCCGAATTCCTGAAGGGCATTCCGTCCTGCCTTTCATCCATTGACCCCTTCTATCGGGATTCGATTGGCTACGAGGGAACAGCAACGTTACTGCGCCGCGAGGGTGTTCCGGACGCGCAAGCGGTGGTTGCGTTGCGCGCCCTCCGGCAAGACCTGGCGCACAAGCTTGGCGACGGAGTCGCCGACCCGAATGGCGTCATGAAGCCCTTCGCCGCCATCGTGCTTGCAGAGGTTATCCGGACAGACCGTGTCTCGGCGTGGATGTCGGCCGACGAACGCCTGGATTCAGTGGCTGTGGCCAGCCGTTACCTGACCGATATCAAGGACTACCGCGCTTTTGAAGATGGGGTGGGGTTTCGTCATGGTGTGGCGCACGGTGCCGATCTGGCTCTACAGCTGGCGTTAAACCCGGCCATATCCCCTGAGTCCCTGGTGCCGCTGGTGGATGCAATTGCCGCACAGATTGCGCCGCCAGACGGCGTCGCCTACGTCACCGGCGAACCCGACCGGCTGGCCCGGGCACTGTTTTATCTCATGCAGCGCGCCGAGCAGTCAGATCCACTGCGACAACGCATCCTCATTCTCATCACCGCGTTGAGCGACCCGGCGCCATACGAAGCCTGGTCTTCAGTATTCCAAAGCGAGAAAGGGCTGATCTTCCGTCACAATCGCCGGTCATTCATTAATGCGCTTTACCTGCGTACCCAGCCGCACGCCACCCATGAATTGATTTCGCCGTTTATGACGCCTCTGGAAGCCGCGTTGAAGGCAGTCCCCTGAGTGGCCAGTCAGCTTTCTGACGCCCGGTTTATCCAGGCACTGATCTGCTGGTCGCCAGTGTTTTCGTCTAGAGTCTGCGCATGACGATTCCAAAGGACTCGCGGCGGATAGATGGGAATTGGACGATACAAGCCAAGGCTGCAGGGGCGCTTCGCGCCGGGACCGCCTGCCGGCCGCCCTAGCTTGAAGCGTTATACGGACCTGGTAGTGCGTTGAGGTTACGTACGTCAGCGCGTACGCATTGAGTTTTGGAGGTATGCCATGTCTACCCTGAACGCCACTGAAGCTCGAGCCAGGCTCTATGCGCTCATCGATGAAACTGCCAAGACCCATCGCCCGATTACGATCACGGGTAAGCGAGGCAATGCGGTTCTTCTTTCTGAGGAGGATTGGAACGCCATCAATGAGACGCTCTACTTGATCTCGATTCCAGGAATGCGGGAATCTATCCGCGATGAAATGGAGTCTGATCTTGAAGAATGCTCCGACGAACTTGATTGGTGATGTGGAAGGTCTATTACACCAGGCTGGCTCAAAAAGATGCCCCGAAAGTGGCTTCGTCTGGCCTCAAAGAGGAGGCTGAAGAACTTCTACGCATTATCTCGGAGAACCCCTCTCAGAACCCGCCCCCCTACGAAAAAATAGTGGGAGATTTATCAGGGGCATATTCTCGCCGTACCAATATCCAGCAGAAGCTGGTATATCAAGTGTATGAGGCGGAGAAGAGTATCAAGGTACTCCGGCTGTCGACTCACTATGAATAATCCGTATCAAGCGGCCAGACTCCTTGAAGGTATGGCCGATCAACTCCGCAGCGCTAATGCGGTAGCCGGCGCACTGAAAACGCCCTCATAGCACCAGCCGCTTCTTGTCCTTGATCAGCTTCCTGGAGGCCGTCGCCGCCTCTCTCACGGACTGTATGGCGCTGTCATGGGGCAGCTTGCCGGAAAAGGCGGTCGACAGGGTATCTTCCGCGGCGCTCAATATGTCCAGTATCGGCGCCAGGTTGTTGTGGAAGTAGATTTCAACCAGCGTCTCGATCTTGGTCTTTGCTTCTATCGCCTTCGCCGTGGGTTCATCGATGTCACTGTCCGGGTCGCTCTCGTGCAGTATCAGTATGCGGATCATCTGGGCGCGCCACTCACCCAATAGATCGTAGAGCTGCTCCAGTTTCTGCTGCCGCATGAGCCGGCGCTGGGCGATGTGGTCGTAGACGGCGATGCCGACTGTTACCAGCACGGCAATAGCGGCAATTTCAACTTGATCCATGGGTGGCTCCCGATAGTTGGGATTTCCGGGGACAGTTTACCTAATTGTTGAAGCGTTGCCCCTGCACCTGGCTCAGTCGCCAGAGACGTCGACGCTTACCGAAATGCCAAACCGCTCACAGAAAGTGCAATTTGCCGCGGACAGATCTGCGACGAAACCTCTGCAAACCCCGGATTAGTGTTTAAACTGTGCCATAAAAAGGAATTGCCGGTTTTCCTCAGCGAAGGCGGCGCACTATCAAGGAGGACGTTGTGCCACATCTCGCACGGGGCATTCTGCTCACAGTATCTATTCTCTTTTTCGTTTCCTGCAAGGTGCAGGTGGAACCTGGCATAGGCGGGGCGGTGGTCTCCGACTCCGGTGAGTTTGTCTGTTATCCGGGTGAGACTTGCCTGGTGGATGTGTCGGACACCAGTTTCGACGAGACCTTTCGGGCGGTGGCCTCTGACGGCTATGCCTTCGAGGGCTGGGAACGGCGTCAGGGGGCGTTCTGCGGTGGCCGCACAGACAGCTGCCGACTCTTTACCGCTCTTTTGGCAGGTAATGAATTCTTCCTGAACTTCCTGAACGATGATGAGCTCACCTATTACCTGGCGCCTGTTTTCAGCTACCAGGGGTCAGCCGGGGAAGAAAGCACCTACTTTGACGTGGACGCCAACGGGGCAGCCTCGGGTATTGCCACGGCAGATGGCAATATCCTGTACACCGAGCGCACGGATGAGGGCCTGCTTGCAACTTACATGCGCACGCCCGATGGCAGCGAAACTTACATAGAGTTTGGGCCCGATGGTCTGCCCAGGGACTTACTGCTGCGGGGTTATCTGCTGCGGTTCCGGCAGTTTACCGATACCAGCGTGATCTTCGAGCTGGTCGATTCGGCCGGCAACGGCGTGGTGGGCGAAATACCGTTTACGGATGAGCTGGCCACGGTTGTCGGGCGCCTTGTGGATAACGCCGGCGCGGTGCAGTCGCAGGCTGTGTCTTCATCTTTTGCTAAAGCCTCGGTCGGGCCGGCCTCCACCGTTTCCGCAGAGGCTACCGAAGACCTCGCGAATGGCGTCACTGCGGTCGAATTGGCGCTGGAGATGTTTAATTCCAATTCGCTGCGACCCCTGTTGGGGAATGTCGCCTCTTCGGTGGTTGAAACTGCCGCCAACAGCTTTGCGGGTCATCTTGCCTCACAGGGAGAACAGCAAACCTCGACTGATCTGCAGTTGCGGGTTTTGGCGGGGGCGGGTGTCTGTTATTTATCTGTTTCCGGGGGTGCGCTCATCAAGCTCACCGGCCTGCCTGGGTGCAAGGAATTTGTTGAGGCCTCCTACGCGGCGGTCAACAGCTGGGCGGTCGAAGTGTCGGAATCTCGCTTCAAGAACACCCTTGATGCGCTCGCCGCGGACGCGCCGCTGTTCGGTGACGAACTCGACCAGCAGATCGCCAACCAGATTGTCTCGGCCGACAGTTTCCTGGGCGATTACACCCACGACATCGATATTGTCGCGCCGAAGGACAACGCGTTTGTACAGCTGTCTGCGCCGATGACCTTGACCGCTACCGTAACCGACCGGGTCACCGAACCACCCATAGACCGCGCCACTACCCTGGAGGTGGACTACGTCTATGGGGTGGTGAAAGACAAGCGCTACGCCAGGTTCGGTCGCAGTAGCCTTCTGGACGAGACCTACAGCAGCAATGATGACGAGCCCAGCATTTCTCTCGTCAGTGCTTCGCCCGGCGAAGTGCGTACTGAGGGCCAGCTGAGTTTCAGCGTGACCGACCTGCCTGAAGGTCGTAACAAAGTGGGCATAGACGCAAATACGCTGGGTGTTTTCAGCAGAAAGCGCGTTTCTGTAATCGCAACGCCCTACAAGCCGCCCTTCCAGGTCTTTTGGGGGCTGAACGTGGATGGCAGCGGTTCGCGCACGGATACCGTTCCCACTGTGGGTCAATCCGGGACATTGACAGCATCGCTGTTTGATGCAGACAACGCGAGGATAGATGATCTCGACTACACCTGGGAGGACAGCAACGGTAACGTCTTGTCGAATTCGCAGGTCTACGAGCGCAGTTTTGATGAAGCCGGCGACCTGGTACTGACGGCCAGAACCGAATACTACGGCGTACCGTTTGAGGCGGTCGCCAATATCGAGGTGGCCGGCGATGTCACCGGCACCTGGCGCTTTATTTCTGTTGTCACCAGCACGTCCGATGATGAGTGTGATGATGGCGTGGATATCGCCACCATCTCTGTTGTACAGGAGGGTTCAACAGTAAGGCTGGTAGGCCTGCTTGAAGCGACGATCAATGATCGCACCATCCGCTGGAGCAACCTGCTGATACCTGACGGCGAGGGGACGAGTCGCAGCTCAGCCAGCTTGACCGTGTCGGCGGACTACCAAAGCTTTACCGGCACGGAAAGCTGGTCGTATTCCGAAAGCGGGTTTAGCTGCACCGGCACTTCCGAGATTCGCGGTACCAGGTTGTAAGCACCCAGGCATTCAGGAATCAGGGGGCTATGCGGTCCGGCCTCTTGATATCATCGCCTGCGATGCCGGGATGGATACTTCCCGGATAACAGAGGCGAGAGATGAAACTCAACTACTTCGTGATTGGAACCAATCATATGGAACGGTCCGTCGCGTTCTACGACGAGCTGTTTGCCGGCAGCGATATCAGCAAGATTCATTCAGAGGGTCGCATGACACTGTGGTCCGAAGGCGACTTCATGTTTGCCCTCGCTGAGCCATTCGACGGGCAGCCGGCTACGGTCGGCAACGGCAGCATGGCCGGACTCAATGTGGACTCTCGCGCAGAGGTTGACCGTCTCTATGCGCTGGCCCTGGAATTGGGAGGCACTGACGAGGGCCAGCCCGGCATTCGCTCCGGACGCTATGCCGCCTATGCCAGAGATCTTGACGGCAATAAGCTGTGCTTTTTTGAGTAGTTCCACCACCAAACCCTGGGTCTCGTAGGCTGTTGACGCGGCGCGAGCCCGCGAGAATATCCAGCCGCGGCTTCTCCAGTACGGGGTAGTTCACGTACAATCGGCGCCCCTTCGCCACTATCAATCACATGCCACTCCTCAAGCTCGACAAGCTCAGCCTCCAATTTGGCACCCAGGTGATTCTCGACGCCGTCGAGTTCAACGTGGAGCCCGGTGACCGTATCGGCTTGCTGGGGCGCAATGGGGCGGGCAAGTCGACCCTGCTCAAGGTTATTCTCGGCGAAATGCAGGCGGAGAGCGGCGAGCGCTGGGTGCGGCCCGGTACCCGCATTGCCTATCTTGACCAGGCGCTGCCGAATGCCGATGAGCAGGATGTCTATGATGTTGTGGCCCATGGCCTGGCGGATGTGGGCGATGTGCTGGCGCGCTATCACCACTGCATTCTCGAAGGCGATATGGACGGGCTGGCCCGCGCCCAGGCTGAGCTGGAGGCGAAGGACGGCTGGTTGCTGGCACAGCGGGTAGAGTCGGTGATCAGCCAGCTACAGCTACCGGGTGACGCGAAAATGAAAACCCTGTCCGGCGGCTGGCGCCGGCGCGTGGCGCTGGGGCAGGCGCTGGTGAGTGAACCGGATATTCTGTTGCTGGATGAACCCACCAACCACCTGGATATTCCCGCCATTGAGTGGCTGGAGAAAATGCTCCGGGATTACACGGGTGCGATACTTTTCATCACTCACGACCGGGCCTTCCTGCAGGGGCTGGCCACCACCATTGCCGAACTGGACCGTGGCCACCTGCGCCGCTGGGAAGGTGACTACCAGGGCTTTCTGCGCTTCCGTGACCAGCAGCTGGCGGCGGAAGAGAAGGAAAACGCCCTCTTCGACAAGCGCCTGGCGGAAGAAGAGAAGTGGATTCGCCAGGGCATCAAGGCGCGGCGTACCCGTAATGAAGGCCGGGTGCGGGCGCTCAAGGCCATGCGCGATGAGCGCAGCCAGCGCCGGGAGCGCACCGGCCAGGCCAATTTCCGGGTGGAGTCGGCGGACCGTTCCGGCAAGCGGGTAGCGGAAGTGGAGAATGCCAGCGTCAGTTATGACGGCAAGCGGGTAATAGCCGGGCTGACGACGCTGGTCACCCGCGGTGATCGCATCGGCATTGTCGGTGCCAACGGCGCGGGGAAGACCACGCTGCTCAAGTTGCTGCTGGGTGAACTCGAGCCCGACAGCGGCAAGGTGACCCTGGGCACCAAGCTGGAGGTCGCCTATTTCGACCAGCTTCGCGCGCATCTCGACCCTGAGAAAGACCTGATCGACAACGTTTGCGGTGGCCAGGACTTTATCGAGATAGGCGGTTCCCGCCGTCACGCCATTTCCTACCTCGGGGATTTCCTGTTCGCCCCGGACCGGGTGCGCACGCCTGTGAAGGCCCTGTCAGGCGGTGAGCAGAATCGCGCGATTCTCGCTCGACTGTTCTCAAAGCCCGCCAACCTGCTGGTACTGGACGAGCCCACCAACGATCTGGACGTGGAAACCCTGGAACTGCTGGAAGAGATCCTGATGGACTACAAGGGCACGGTGCTGCTGGTGAGTCACGACCGGGCCTTTATGGACAACGTGGTCACCAGCATTCTGGTGCTTGAGGGCAACGGTCGGGTCAGTGAGCATGTGGGTGGCTACAGTGACTGGGCTTCCAGAGGTGGGCGGCTGGTCGGGTTGGATGATCCGGCGCCTTCGTCCACCGGCGCTCAGGATGAGCCCGACAAGTCTGCTGCCGGGGAGAAGCCGAAAGCGAAGGCGAAAAAGTTGTCCTACAAGGACCAGCGGGAGCTGGATGGCTTGCCGGACCGCATTGAGAGCCTGGAGACTCAACAGGCCGAGTTGGAGGCGAAGATTTCTGCGCCTGATTTTTACGAGCAGGGGCATGAGGTGACTAGCGCGGTGCTTGAGGAGTTGGCGGGTGTGCAGGCGGAGCTGGAGGCGGCGTTTGCGCGGTGGGAGGAGTTGGCGGATTAGGAGGGGTTATTTCACTGGATTCCCCTGCGCGGGCCGCCGCTTTCGCGGGAATGACGGTGGGGCCTGGTCTTTGCGCGGAGGTCAGTGCATAAGCGAACTACCGCCAGAAAGAGTAATCGGCCCGGCGCGTCATCTTCAGAATGTGAAGCTTGCACCCAGGACGGGGCCGGTCAGGTACAGGTCGAGCTTGTAACTGGGGGTTTCAAAGTCGAGGCTCATGTGACGGTAACCGGCCACGATCGATCCCCAGGAAAACCCGTAGCCAACGGTGCCGAAAGCCTGCCACACGGAATCTGAGTCCCCGAAGCCATAGTCCGCCATCAATGACGCTTTCCAGCGCTCCCCGAAATTGTGGCTCATGCGAACACCGAACACTGCATCACTCCAGGTTCTGGTAGTCGAGGCCGTGATTTTGTTGGGCAGAATGCCTCCCCTGGCTGAGACTTCGGATTCGATATCGTAGTAGCGTCCGCCGCCGTAAACAGTGACGAAGGTATTTTCCTGGTCGACGAGAAGATATCCAATGCCGGCCTGATAGATGTTGCCGTCGAAGCTGACTTCAGCATCGGAGCTCGGCAGCAGGTTGCCTAGCTTGACATCACCATCCTGCGACACGTTTGCCCAGACGCTGTCGAAAAAAGCCGTCCAGCGTTCGCCGCGCCACTCGCTGTAGAGCATGAAACCGATGTCTGTCCACTCTTCATCCGTGGATACGTCGAGCCGTGGCGGGAAGTTGATAGGGCTCTCATCGTTGATGTCCTTCGAGCTTGAACCCAGCGTGCCGTCCATGCCGGCCAGCCACCCGTACGGAGCGATGGTTATTCCCGGCTGCCAGCCGGTTTTTCTTTCGGCGAAG
The DNA here is from genome assembly GCA_043513815.1 of Cellvibrionales bacterium. Classification (GTDB taxonomy): domain Bacteria; phylum Pseudomonadota; class Gammaproteobacteria; order Pseudomonadales; family Halieaceae; genus JANQIO01. Next base: position 329,404 of record CP121313.1, read on the forward strand.
GTGCCGGCCGAGGCGGTAAGCAAGACCAAAGCTGCGGCGGTCGCAGCACTCAGGCGGTAGCTCATCAAGCAATCCCTAAAAACCAAGTCATTGTTATTCTATAGGAAAAGGCGCTTATAAATATCTTTCTGACCACCCGTGAGCTTGCTGCGTGGGAGCACTTCGGCATCATCGGGTGCCGGGCTGTGCTGATCGGGAGGGTCTATCAATCCAGCAGCACGTCCGAGCAGATACTGCGCACATCGTGGGCCTGGCCACCTTGTTCGAGAGTGAGGTAGAGGGTGATCAGGTAGAACCCCACGAAGATGAAGTCGCTGTGGAGCTTGTAGTCGTGCTCGATGAAGAAGGCGAACAGCTCGTCGAAGGAGGCCTTGAAGGCATCAATCGCGAAAGTCTGGGCACGTTGGTCGATACCGAAGTGGCTGTTGAGTAGCGCCTTTAATTCCGTCTCAGCTTTTTTGCTCATGCCTGGCTTGAGCATGCCCATTTGTTTGAGGGCCCGATCGAAGGCTTTGTCGTCATCTGAGTAAAAAGAGCGATAGAGTGCCACCATGCCCTCGCGGAATTCCGGCCGCAGCCGAATCCACAGGCCGTTGGGGGCATAGTGCAGGGTGTCTTCATCGAGCCCGAAACGTACCGCCCTAAGGTCGATAAACAGGCCGTCGTCGTGGAGCCATTGCGCGAAATAGAGCTGCAGGATCGCATCACCGGCGGCCTGCAGCGCGTCCTCGTCTCTGACCTTGTCCAGCCGTTTCACGCCTCGCAGCTTCTTGACCCAGGCAATCTCGGGTGCCGCCTCGCTCAGATCGTCGCGCAGGTCTGCCACTCCCCGGCCGGTAACATAGCGGGAGCTGACCTCGCGCATCGCCCCCAAAAGCGGCTTCCATTCGATGGCGTCCCAGCCGCTGGTGGGTACAAAGCGCGCGAGCTGGCGCAGATCCTTGGGAACAAAGGGAGGTAGTTTCACCGACGGCATGATGTGTAGGTCAGGAGACCTTCATCTTGCGGTCGCCGCCGCTGTCATGCAAGTCTGCCGTCAGCCCGTCGGTACACTGTCGAGATAGGCTCGCAGCTCAAAATCGCTTTGGGCATCGGCGGGATAGAAGGTTTCAATCGTCAAGCCCTCCACCGTCGCCGCCATGGGGGCGGCAAACTTGAGCCGGGTGGTCACCAGGGAGATTTCGCGGTCATGCAGGCGAATGGTCATGGGCACCGCAAAATCCTGGGCATGGGGAATACTGGTTGGTTGAGGTGTGGGGTCACTCTCCATCCAGTCGTGCACGTCCGCAGACAGTGCTTCCAGAGACGGATTGCCGGGGTACATCAATAGCTGGCCCTGAAGGGAGCGCAGCAGGATGCCGGAAAGCTGTGGCCAGTTCACGATATGCCTGCGGATGCCCTGCGGGTGGAATACCAGGCGCATGATGTTTCCTTCACCCACGCTTTCCAGTACGTCGGGCTCAACGAGCTGGGCGAGCAGCAGGCGATGGGATGCATTGTCCGCCAGCACATCCCAGGCGGGACTAACTGCGAATGCGGGAAACGGGCTGTGACTGTCGAGGATCATGGACACCACGTGGCGCACATGCCCCATCCTGTCGTCGCTGATCGGCGACTCGTCGTAGCGGGGTGCGAATCCCGCCAACACCAGCAGGTGATTCTGTTCCTGTAAGGGAATCTGGAGAGTGTCGGCCAGAGCCAGCAGCGTCTGTGGGCTGGCCTTGCCGCGCCCCGTTTCGATAAAGCTCAGATGCCGTGCCGATATGTCCGCCAGGCCGGCCAGCGCCATCTGGCTGAGTTTCCTGTGCAATCGCCACGACCTGATGTGCTCGCCGACTCCGGGCTCGGTTTTCCGTCGCTCAAGACCCATCGAATGTAACCCCTGCGCTGAGCGTGACATCACATCATGCATGCTTGTTCGCGGGCGCGGAAATGTCAATTTGCGCCAGCCACTACCGAGTTCGTGAATTCGCCAATGTGATGGACCAGAGCATCCGGTCCGTCGACGTAAATGGCATGTGTTGCCCCTGGCACAATGACCTGGCGGCTGTTGGTCGACAGCTTCAGCAGGTCGCGCTGCATCTGATTCCAGACCGCCTGTGCCTCGCCGCAGTCAACCCCGGTGGATCCGTCGGCGGCGCAGTAGGTGTGGGCGCTGTTGCCGGCCGACACTACCAGCAGTGGCAGCTCACCCAGGTCTGGCGTTGCGCGAACGGCATCTGGCAGCGAGGTCATGCTGGTAATGAATTCTGCATTGAGTGCTGGCCAGTAGTCGGTGGTCATCATAATGGCCGCGATGTCCGCCTCTTGCTGTTCGCTGGCAAAGCCCTGGGCTGGCAGGCCCATGGCACGCATCAGCCCGAAGCGTGCCATCCAGGTGGCGATGCCCATTTGCCCAAGGGTCTGTTCCATTAGCGCATTGACACTGGAGGGGAAGCGTTGCCATTGATCCTCGTGGGCCGCATCGGCCAGTACCATTCCCGCCACATCCTCCGGGTACAGGGTGGCATACATCCGTGTGAGATAGCCGCCCATGGAGTGCCCCACCAGAATATAGGGCGGCGGCTCGCCCGCCAGTTGCAGCAAGTCGTGCAGGTCGCGGGCGTAGGCTTGCCCGGTCATCGAGCGCCGCGGTGGCTGGCTCAATCCCAGCCCTGCGCGGTCATAGGTGCATATGCGGGTGAAATCTGCGAGATCGGCCTGGATATGGCGCCAGTGAGCAGACCAACTGCCGGCTCCCGGCTCGATCACCACGGTGGTCTGACCCTTGCCAACACAGTGGATGAACAATGAGTGGCCGTTCACCTCGCGCAATTCATGGCCGGCCGCGAGCCGGCGCAGGTCTTGTTGGCTGCCAAAAACCTGGTACAGGTAGCCGGCAGCCAGCAGCGTCAGCGGCAGCCCGATGGCAACAAGGGCGAGTGCTTGCAGGGCACGTCTCACGTGACCTCCTGATCAAGAAAGTGCGGCGGTGGCGCAGGAGGGTCGATTATGGCGGCGTTGGTAAGCGTGGCAATTACCTGGCGGGTAAGATCGCCAGTACGCTTTTGCAGCTAGCCCACTGCAGGGCGGGTGAAACTGTCGCGGTGTTCGGTCAGGGCAGCTTGCCGTAGAAGTCCCGCAACCAGCTGGCCCACTGTTCGGCATCGGTCTGCTGGAAGGCCCGCCCCAGGCTGAACTCCATCACGCTGTGGCCGTCCACCACGGCGCGGGGCATGGGCATAATGAATACGCGGCGCTGCTCGCTGAATTTGATGGCGTGCTCCACCAGGATGTCGGGCTCGATGGGCAGTCGCAGGTGAAACAGGTTAGTGGGCGGTACCGCGGGCGTGGTGGTAAAGCCCAGTGACTGGAATTCGGACGCCAGCCAGCGGGCGGCGTCGACGGCGGCGGGCATGGCGTCGAGGTTGCGCTCCAGCCCGGCCCGGGCCGCCAGCACATAGGGGAACAGTGAGTAGAGGTTGCCCCCGGCGCGGGCGATGCCGACCTTTGCCTCTTCGATGAAGTCCTCCGGGCCTGCCAGCACAGAGCCGGCGATGCCGCCGATGTCCTTGTAGAAGCTGACATACACCGAGTCGAACAGGGCGGCAATCTCGGCCATGGACTTGCCGTAGTGCGGCATGCACTGCCAAAGCCGGGCGCCGTCCATATGCAGTTTGGTGCCCTGACCGCGTGCCCACTCGGCCTGGGCGACCAGTTCGTCCCATGGTGGTAGCTGCCCGCCAATTTCGCGCATGGGCAATTCCAGCAGAACGGCGGACAGGTCGCCGGCGCCCTTGAGGTCGCTGAGGGTGGGCACGTTGCCGGGTTCGCCCAGCAGCACACCCTCCAGGCCGTAAAGCTCGCTGTAGGCCTGGTGCTCATGTAGCTCAAGATGGCTGGTGTGATGAAACCCCACCCGCCGGGAGCCGGCCCGGTCCGCCCAGGTGCGCAGGGCAATATTCTGGGCCATGGTGCCGCTGACCAGAAATACCGCCGCGGGCTTGCCCAGCAGCGCGGCGATGTCTCGCTGGAAGGACTCGATCAGCTCGCCCTGCCCGTACATGTCCTGGGCATCGTAGCGTTCTGCCCAGCGGTCGATGTCGGCAAGCTGCTCGGCCATGCTGAGCCTCGGGTGACCGGTGATACGGTATTTGCAGGTGGCGGCCACCGCCTGGTAACGGTCCTGGAGCGTGTCTGAAATCATGGCTGGGATGATACGGGTTTCATGGTGAACAAGTCAGCCCGTGACCGCTGTAACGGTTCTGCCGCCAAAGACACCGGCGTATGCCGCCGGAGTGCAGCGCTGTGCACCTACTGGGAATTTTGGCAGACTGCGGGCATACCAATAACAAGGCTCCATCATGGAAACGCTCAATCATTCAGTGGTGCTCGCCCGCCGCCCCGACGGCAACCCGGTAGAAGACGACTTTCGCGTGGAATCCGCGCCGCTGCCGCCGCTGGCCGACGGTGAATTCCTGTGCCGCAATCACTTCGTGTCGCTGGACGCGGGGTTCCGGAAATGGATGAACGAAGGCGCCGGCGATGAGGTGTTGCCGGCCATGGCCCTGGGCGAACCGGTGATGGGGCTGGTGCTTTCGGAAGTCGTCGAGAGCCGCAACGGCGATTACCCGGTGGGTACCTGGCTGATGGCGCGCTTCGCCTGGCAGGAATATTCGGTCAGCGACGGCAGTGATTTTATTGCCGTGCTCCCCGGGGAGCTGGAGTTTCCCCCCAGTGCCTATATGGGGGTGCTGGGCGATACCGGCATGTCGGCCTATTTCGGGATGACGGAGCTGGGCCAGCCCGAGCCCGGTGAGACGGTGTTGATCAGCGGTGCCGGCGGCGGGGTGGGCTCCATTGCCGGCCAGATCTCGAAGCTGCGCGGTGCCCACACGGTGGGTATTGTCGGCAGCGAAGACAAGGCGCGCTGGATTACCGGCGAACTGGGCTACGACGCCGCCGTGATTCGCGGTGGCGACCTGGTGAGCCAGATCGCCAAGGCCTGCCCCAACGGGGTGGACCTGTTCTTCGACAATGTCGGCGGCGCGGTGCTGGAGACCGCCATCGAAGTGATGAACCACCGGGGCCGGCTGGTGCTGTGCGGCGCCGTCAGCGGCTACGGTGACGAGGAACCCGCACCCGGGCCCCGCAATATGTTTGAAGTGGTCACCAGAGAACTGTCGATTCGCGGCTTCATGACCCACTTCCGGCACGAGCGCTATGACGAGGCCCGCGACCAGCTCGCGGCCTGGCTGCGGGAGGGCAAGCTGGTCTCACCGGAGCACCGGCTGCAGGGGATCGAGAGTGTGGCCCGCGCCTACGCTGACCTGTTTGCCGGCCGTAACTTTGGCAAGACCGTAGTTGAGTTATAAGCCGAGTATGCCGGGAGCGTGACCGTGCAGCGTGCCCTGGGCGGGGGTTGAGCGCGTCAGGGCGGTGCTACGTTCGCCTCAGCGCACAAACCCGATCACGGCAACAAAGTGGCTGACAGAGCCCACCAGCACAAACAGGTGCCAGATCCCGTGGGCGTGGTCCAGCTTGCCGAGCTTGTCGAGTACGTAGAACACCACACCGCCGGTATAGGCCAGGCCGCCGATCAACACCCACAGGTAGCCGGCGGGGGGCAGGCCGTCGCGCAGGCCTTCCAAATCCAGTGACACGGACCAGCCCATGCCCAGGAACAGTACCATCTGGACAATCTTCACGGCGCGGCCGCGCATGAACACTTCCGACAGGGTGCCGAGCGTGGCCAGTATCCATACCATGATGAGGATCGGTCTGCCCGTTTCCGGCGGCATGGAGATCAGCATGAAGGGCGTATAGGAGCCCGCAATCAGCAGGTAGATGGAAATATGGTCCAGCACCTTGAAGGTCTGCTTCAGGCGTGGAAAGGGAAAGCTGTGGTAGAGGGTGGACATGGTGTAAAGCAACACCAGCGTAAACCCGAAAATACTGAAGCCGGCGATAACCAGCGGGCGGCCCGTCTGAATGGATACCGCGAGGAGAGCCCCCAGGCCGACCAGCGCAAGCGCTGCGCCGACCAGGTGGCTGATGCTGTTTAAGCGTTCTCCGTAATACATGCGTTGAACGCTACAGCAGGGGTATTAACCCGGTACTAAAAGGGTGTTACAGCGGTACGATGTTGCTCGCCTGGGGACCCTTGGCACCGTCAGTGACGGTGAATTCTACTTGCTGGCCTTCGGTCAGCGTCTTGAAGCCGCTGCCGACGATGTTGCTAAAGTGTGCAAATACGTCCGGGCCGCCTTCGCGCTCAATAAAGCCGAAGCCTTTGCTTTCGTTAAACCACTTCACTGAACCAGTTACTGTTTCTGACATGAATCTGTCCTTCCTACAAAATAATAAAATGCCTGCACACGGCGTCTGCCGCGACAAGTCGCGTAGCAAATAAGACCAAAATTCAGACTCTGCGAAACGTGATGGAACTGCGAACTGCGGGGAATAATCAAGGTACTTAAACTGCTGAGACGCAGTGTAGTCTAAATCCTACAGAAAAGATGCGTTTTTTTTGGCTAAATTTCAGGGTGCCTGCTCAGCCGCAGGCCTGCTGTTCGGCGTAGTCGGTGACAAAGGGATAGTCCGGCTTGCCGTTGGGGGCGCGCTTGAGGTCATCGATGGCAAAGATCAGCTTCGGAACCTTGTAGTCTGCCAGGTGCTCCCGGCAGTGGGCCTGGATGCCGGCGACGTCCAGGTTGGCCTCGGTAAGGCCCGGCCCCGACACCACCGCCACTACCTGCTTGCCAAAGCGTTCGTGGGGCAGGCCCACCACCAGGGCGTCAGCAATGGAGGGGTGCTGGACCAGCACAGTTTCAACTTCCACGGTGTAGACCTTCTCGCCGCCGGTGTTGATCACCGTCGAATCCCGGCCCAACAACACGATCATGCCGTCCTCGCGCAGGGTGCAGCGATCTCCGGTTTTCACGTACCTGGCACCGTCTATCTCGACAAAGGTTTCGGCCGACTTTTCCGGCTCGTTGTAATAGCCGATGGGTGAGAAGCCGCCGGAATAGATCATGCCAACGGTTTTGCTGCCGGGCTCGACCGGGTTCATGTCCTCGTCGAACACCCGGGTGGTAGGCATTGGCTGGAACACCCCTGCCTCGGCGGTGCTGATGCCGTAGCCGATGGCCTCCGAGGACCCCAGGGTGTCCATCATGAACAGGTTAGGTTGATGCTTGAGGAAGGCGCCCTTGCTGGCATCGCTCATGGCGGCGCCGGAACTCACCAGCATCAGCAGGCTTTCGATGGGTTTCTCATCCGCGCGCCGCTCCAGCGCCTCGGCCAGGGGCATGGCAAAAGCGTCACCTACCAGCACCATGCAGCCGACGCCGTGGCGTTTGACGGCATCGAGGGTTGCATCGGCGTCAAAACGGCGCCCCGGCAGAGTCACCACGGGATTTCCCTGGGCCATCATCATGATGGCGGTGATGAAAGCGGCACCGTGCATCAGCGGGCTCAGGCTCAGGAACGGCATGCCGCCTGGCAGGCGGTTCACGTTGGCCACGTGTTCTTCCATGGTGGCCGGGTGTTCCTCAATGCCGAGGACCATCTTCAGGGCGTTGCCGGTGGCGGTCTGGGTCTTGCGGAACATGTCCTCGTGGCGCCACTGGGTGCCCTTGGGCAGGCCGGTGGTGCCGCCGGTGGCAATCAGGATCAGGTCGTCGCTGGAGGTACGGCGCTGGAAGCCTTCGGGGCGTCGCGCCTGCAGAGCAGACAGCGCCACGGCGAATTCGTTTTGCTGGCCGCCGCTGGCAAATACGGCGTCGCCGTCGACTTCGATAAAGGCCACGGTAGCGGACAGTTTGGGCTGGATGGCGGCGACAATGTCGGCGAACTCGCTGTCGTACACCAGCACCCGGATATCCAGGCCGTTGCAGAGGTCGGTCAGTTCTTCATCGGTGTAACGGAAGTTGACGTTGACGTGGCTGTGGCCGGCCAGGCTCGCACCGACGAAACATTCCATGTAGGCATTGGTGTTACGCAGGTAGTGGCCCACATGGCTGCCGGCGGGCAGTTCCAGGGTACCCAGGTAGTCGGCGATGCCTTCCGCGCGCTGCGCCAGCTCCCGGTAACTGATGGGAGTGTCGGCATGTATCAGTGCCGGTTTTTCGGCCCAGTCGCTCTGTGCCAGTTGATAGATGGCTTCGGCGAAATTCCAGCAGCTCATACAGTGCCTCGTAGTGGGGTGTCAGCTATAGCCGGGTTGTGGGTTCAACGGCTAGGCGTCTTCGTCAAAGCGGAAGTGCAGGGCGAACTCGTTGTCGTCCACGCCCTGAACGCTGATACGTTGCCCCGCGGGTTCGTCGTCGAGCATGGCTTTCACGGTGGCCTGGTCATCGGGACGGGTATGGGCCACAAAGCGCGCCCCGGCGTCGGTTTCGGCCAGTACGATGCCCTGCACCGGCTCGCCCTTCATATAGTTTACGGTGCAGGCCAGCACGGTACCGTGGTCTGGTTGCAGGTCGTTCTCCAGATAGGGGATGGTCTCCTGGTCGACAATGGTGTCGGCCACGGTCCAGTCGATGATGCTGGGCTCGCAGGAGAAAATACCGCTGGCGTGCTTGGAGAGCATGCCGCCGTTGGCGTGCACAAAGGCGTACTGCAGCGGGTCGCTGCGTACCTGCTGCCACATCTCGGCCAGTGCGTGCATGCTGTAGTTGTTGCCGGGTCCACCGAAGAAGGCGAGGCCGCCAGTCAGGGTCAGCGGTGTGGAGCCGTCCAGCGGCAAACCCAGCTCTTCAGCGATGGCGCTTACCGCTACCGGGAAGCAGCTATAGATGTCGATCAGCGCAATATCCTTGATATTGATCTCGGCCAGGTCGAAGGCTCTCTGCACCACTTCGTGGGCCATGGCGGACACGCTGGGGTCCGGTCGCACCGTCATATCATGCTCGGTGCCCTTGGCGGCGCCGTGCATATAGACCCAGTTGGATTCCGGGATACCCAGCTCCTTGGCCTTGCCCACTGTGGTGAGAATCAGGGCGGCGCCCTGGTTGACGCTGTCCTGCGCCACCATGCGCTTGGTATACAGGTGGGTGAGCGGCTCGGCCGCCAACATGTCCTCGGCGCTCAGCGGGTTAGCAAACTGGGCGTGGGGATTGTTGACCGCCACCTGGTTGAAAGCCTCCAGCATCTCGCATTCCCGGGCGGCATAGTCCTCCGGGTAGAAGCCCTGACGCAGCCGGCGGGCGTCTTCCATGATGGAGTAGTAATACATGGGTGCGATCAGGCCATTGTTGCGTTCCTGCTGGCTGACCACCCAGATGCCAAAGCCCCGGTCTTCCATCTCCTCGTCGAAGCTCTCGTTCCAGTCGACGTCCAGATCGTTGCGCTCGGCGTTGCGCTGGTTCTTGATGGCCTCGGCGCCGCACAGCAGCACGCACTCGCGGTTGCCCTCCTGCAGGTCGGCGAAGAATTCCATCAGCAGGTTCTGGGGCTGGTCGCCGCCGGTCTCCGAATAGATGCGGTGCTTCGGATTGGCGCCAATGCGGCTGGCCACCGACTGGGGCGGGTTGTTGCTGCTGCCCAGTTTGGTGGCCCACAGGGGGGCTGAGTCCGAGAAGATCTTCACCATGGCGATGGTATCGATCGCTTCGGCGACACCCGAGCCGGCGCTGGCGGCAATGGCTGCCGAGGCGGCCCTGCCAGCCAGGTCCATGGGGGAAGATTCAGTGTATTCGCGTTCGACGCATTGTCCCGCGCCGACGATGATAGGGGTAAGGTCGTTGTTGAGTGACATCAGTTTTGTTTAGAACAGTTCCGCTATATCTCTAAGGGTTTGTTTGTCGGTGGTGGCTACCAGCATGGTGGTGACCTTGGAATCGCGCCAGGCAGCCAGTCGCTCCTTGATGCGATCCCGGGGGCCCACCAGCGCCATGCTGTCCGCCAGCTCGTCGGGCAGCACCTGGGCCGCCTCGTCGCGCTTGCCTTCCATGAAAAGCTGCTGGATTTTCTCCGCCTCGGCCTCGTAGCCCATGCGGATGAACAGCTCCTTGTGGAAGTTGGTGCTCTTGGCGCCCATGCCACCGATATAAAAACTCATGAAGTACTTCATTTGCAACAAGGCGGTGGGAATGTCGTCGGTGATGTTGACCGTTACCATCTGGGCGATTTCAAAGTCATCGCGCATACCCGTGAGGTTTTCCGCGTACATGCCCTCGTCGTAAGGATTGTAAAACAGCGGTAGCCAGCCGTCGGCGATCTCCACCGTCTGGGCAATATTTTTGGGCCCTTCGGCGCCGATATAGATGGGTATCTTGTTGCGCACCGGGTGCACGATGGGCTTCAGCGGTTTGCCCAGGCCCATGCCGTCATCGCAGGGATAAGGCAGCGGGTAGTGAGGGCCGTCATTGGTAACCGGCGCCTCGCGGGCGAACACCTGGCGAATGATGTCCACATACTCGCGGGTGCGAGCCAGGGGTTTGGGGAAGGGCCGGCCATACCAGCCCTCTACCACCTGCGGGCCAGAAACACCCAGCCCCAGCATGAAGCGCCCGTTGGACAGGTAGTCAAGGCTCAGGGAGTGCATGGCGCAGGAGGTCGGTGTGCGGCCGCTGAGCTGCACCACCGCTGTGCCCAGCTTGATCTTCTCGGTATGGGCGCCAATCCAGCACAGGGGGGTGAAGGCATCGTTACCGTAGGTCTCCGCCGACCAGACCGAGTCGAACCCCAGCTTCTCGGCTTCCACAGCCATTTCCACGAAATTTGGTTGGGGACCGGCGCCCCAGTAACCCTGGGCCAGGCCCAACTTCAGATCACCCACCTGTTTGCTCCTTTATTGCGGTCAGCATACCGCAGCCGCCGGGGCGGCCGCGATTTCGTGTCTTGCCAATCAGATCTTGGTCTGCATCTTGATGGTTTTCTCGGTGTTCTTGCCGTAGGGCGGACGCATGCCGCCCAGACCCGCCACATCCAGCTTGCTCTGCTTGTAGATGGACTTTCCGTGGCTGAAGGTCTTGAAGCCGTCATAGCCGTGGTACGAGCCCATGCCCGCCGGGCCGACACCGCCGAAGGGCAGGTCTTCCTGCATGATGTGCATGATCACGTCATTCAGGCACACACCACCGGAGGTAGTGCGGTCCAGCACCGCGCGCTCCTCGCTGGGGTCTTCGCCAAAGTAGTACAGCGCCAGCGGGCGCGGATTGGCGTTGACGTAGTCGATGGTCTCGCTGAAGTCCTTGTAAGTCTTGATTGGCAACAGCGGACCAAAGATCTCTTCCTCCAGCACCCGCATGTCCTGGGTGGGGTTCTTGATGATCGTGGGCGGAATCTTGTGGGTGCCCTGCTGGTTGGCGAAGTCCTCGTTGGCCGGGTTGCACTCGATAACTTCGGCGCCCTTGGCCTTTGCATCCTCAATGTTGGCGGTGAGACGCTGGTAGTGGCGGTCATTGACCACCGAGGTGTACTGCTCGTTGGCCAGCAGCGAGGGGTACATCTCGGCGACGATGGCCTGCACCTCGGCGACTACATCGTCGAGCTTCTCTTCCGGCACCAGCAGGTAGTCCGGCGCCAGGCAGATCTGGCCGGCGTTCATGGTCTTGCCCAGCATGACGCGATTGATGGCCTTCTTGAGATCGGCGCTGCGGGAGATCACCACCGGGCTCTTGCCGCCCAGCTCCAGCGTTACCGGGACCAGGTTTTTGGCGGCCGCGGCCATGATGTGGCGGGCGACGTTGGTGGCGCCGGTGAACAGCAGATGGTCGAAGGGCAGGCCGGAGAAAGCTGCGCCCACTTCCGGGCCGCCGGTGAAGATGGCCACTTCCTTCTCGTCCCAGGCTTCACGCACCACCTCGGCCATCACTTCAGAAGTATGGGGGGTGAATTCTGACGGTTTGATCATGACCCGGTTGCCGGCGGCCAGGATGTCGGCCATCGGGCCAAAGGTCAGGTTGACCGGGAAATTCCAGGGGCTGATCACGCCCACCACGCCCAGCGGCTGGTATTCGATGCGGGAGCGGCCGCCCAGCAGGCCCATGGGGAAGGTGGACTTGCGCTTTTCGGGCTTCATCCACTTGCGTACATGTTTCATGGCGCTCTTGAAGGGCTGGATACTGGCCGCCACGTCGGTGAGCATGGACAGCTCCCTGGGACGGCAGCTGAAGTCGGCGTTTAGAGCTTCCACCAGGCGGTCCTGGTTTTTGGAAACCGCTTCCATGCCGCGACGCATGCGGTCGATGCGGGTCTCCGCGCTGACGAAGCCTTCGGCGATATAGTCATCGCGCTGCGCCTGCAGCGCCTTCATCATGGCTTCGGTGATCGGGTCGTTGTCGACGTTGAGTTCCTGGGGCGCGTTCATAGTGTCCTCGCAGTGTTGTTATGGGCCGGGCCGTGTGGACAGGCGGCGGCCGGTAATAGAGGGAACCCTCGATTATAGCGACGGGAGTGCCAGTGTTAACCGTCAAGCTTAGTCGATTGCGGCCAACAAAGAAAACCGGATGAACTGCTTTTTATTTTTGACACGCTAGCGCTTGCTGCATGTCAGGGGATCAGAGCCTACTCCAGTTCCTGCTCCACGCCTCCCCCAATCCCCGGTCTGTACCCTCCCCTGACCTTTTGCGTCGCCAGCGAGTCACATCAATTGGGAATAATACCGCCGCGTTCATTTTCAGACCGCGGTCACGGCTTACAAAGCCCCCGCACTGTTACATTGGCAGTCCTACGGGGCACAGACCCCATGCGGGGGCAGTCCCCTGTGTTTGCGACCACATGCGGAGTGAAACGATGAAAAAGACACTATTGGTAACGCTGTTGTCCGGCTGGGCCAGCCTGGCGGGGAATGCCGCCCTGGCAGATGTTGTGGGCTGGCGGCTGGGCGCCAACGTCTGGCTGCAACAGTACGAGGGTGATGTGCGCTCCGGCGGCGGCAATATCGACCTGGAAGACGACCTCAATTACGACGACGACACTGGCACCAGCCTCTACATTCAGCTGGAGCACCCAATCCCGCTGCTGCCCAACATCATGCTGCAGCACACCGACATGGAAGTGGCCGAGTCGGGATTCGTCGACGGCATCGAGTTTGATGGTGTGGTGTACAGCGGTGACGTGTCCTCCCGCCTGGACCTGACGCATACCGATACCACGCTTTACTACGAGATACTCGACAATTGGGTGAACCTGGATATCGGCCTCACCGGGCGCTTCTTTGATGAAGGCATCCAGATTCGTGACCAGACCAGTCTGGAGGCAGGCAAGATCGACATCGATCACGTGGTGCCCATGTTTTACGGCCACGCTCGCTTCGATCTGCCGTTTTCCGGTCTCACGCTGGGCATCGAGGGGAATTACATCAGCTACGATGACGATACCCTCTACGACACCAAACTGAACCTGGGTTATACCTTTGCCTTCGGTCTCGGTATCGAAGCCGGCTATCGCATCATGGATTTCGAGTACGAAGACGATGACGATTTCGCCGATGTGACGGTTGATGGCATCTACGGTGGTCTTTACTGGGACTTCTAGTCTGCCGATGGCGGCAACAGCGCTGTAAGTGTTAGCTACTGGACGCTAGCAGCGGGTACATAGCACCGCTATTGGCAGCGTCGTCGTTATTAGCACAGTTGGTATAGCACCGCGGACAGATCCCATGCGGGGTCTGTCCGCTAAGACCTGTCCCCTACGACCTGAGTGGCACGATACAGCGGGGGCTGACCCCGCTTGGGGTCTGTCCCCAACCGCATGTCCCCAGCCGCAAGTCTCCCCGCTATTTCCAGCACCTTGGCAGCAGTCGGACTATTATGCTTAAGTGTGCGGTTTTCCCACGGAGAGTGCCCCATGGCTGTTGATCTGAAAGGCCGTTCGTTCGTGAAGCTGCTGGACTTCGAGCCGGCGGAGATTCGCTACCTGCTCGATCTGTCGGAAGAGCTCAAGGCAGAGAAATATGCAGGCACCGAAAAGCCGCAGTTGTCCGGCAAGAATATCGCGCTGATCTTCGAGAAAACGTCGACTCGCACCCGCTGTGCCTTCGAAGTGGCCGCCTTTGACCAGGGTGCGAATGTGACCATGCTGGCCGGCGGCTCGCAGATGGGTCACAAGGAATCGGTGGCCGACACGGCGCGGGTGCTAGGGCGCCTCTACGACGGTATCCAGTTTCGCGGCGCCCGCCAGGCCGATGTGGAAACCCTGGAGGAATACGCCGGGGTGCCGGTGTGGAACGGCCTCACTGACGAATTCCACCCCACCCAGATACTGGCCGACCTGCTGACCATGGAAGAACATGGCGGCGGCCGCAGCCTGGAGCGCCTAAAGCTTGCCTATCTGGGCGATGCCCGCAATAACATGGGAAATTCGCTGATGGTCGGTGCCGCCAAAATGGGCATGGACCTGCGCCTGGTCGGCCCCATGGATTTCTGGCCGGAAGAATCTCTGGTAGACGAGTGCCTGGCTATAGCTGCGGACACCGGCGCCAACATCGTGCTGACCGAAGACCTCGACGAGGGCGTAAAGGGTGTCGACTTTATTCACACCGATGTCTGGGTATCAATGGGCGAGGAGCCCTCGGCCTGGGCCGAGCGGGTGGCCATCATGACGCCCTACCAGGTGAATCTGGACGTGATGGAGCGCACCGGCAACCCCTCGGTGAAGTTCATGCACTGCCTGCCCGCCTTTCACAACAGCCAGACCGTCGTCGGCAAGCAGATTGCCGAGCAGTTCGGGCTCGACGGCCTCGAGGTCAACGACGACGTGTTCGAGTCGGACTACAACATCGCCTGGGACCAGGCCGAGAACCGCATGCACACCATCAAGGCGGTCATGGTAGCAACACTGGACTAGTGACCGGCCTTCATATCACGCCCCGTGCTGGCGGCGGTTGCTTGCTGTCAGCAAAACGAATCCGCAAAAAAAAGGGCGACGTAATCACGTCGCCCTGATGTGCCTTGCCTGAGACTCAGGAGCCGGTGGCCTCCTGCATTTGCTCCATCACCTGGTCGATGCTGAAGCTGGCGGGTTTCTGGCGCGGCGGGAATTCCTTGAAGGTGCTCAGGAAGTCGGCCACGTAGGCCTGGGCCGGCACCAGGAAGAACGCCCGCTCAATCATCCAGTCGTAGTAGGTGTTGGAGGTGCGGTAGCCACGCTCATAGGGGTCGCGCCGCAGGTTGAAAATCAGCGGCACGCGCAGCGGCGTCCAGGGCTCAATCCAGGCCCGCAGGGTGGCGTACTCCTTCTGCTCCATGAACATGATTTTCCAGTCGTCGTAGCGCAGCGCCGTCAGTTCGCCGCCATCCGAGAAGTAGAACACTTCGCTGCGCGGTCCCTCTTCGGCTTCGCCGGTGAGATGCGGCAGGAAGTTGTAGCCGTCCAGGTGCACTTTGTAGCGGCGGCCGATAGAGCGCACTCCGCCCTTCTTCAGGCGCTCCTTGATATCAGGTGAACCGGCTGCGGCCAGGTAGGTGGGCAGCCAGTCCATGTGGTGCATGACCTCGTTTGAGACCGCTCCTTCAGGGATTTTTCCGGGCCAGCGCACCATGGAGGGCACCCGCCAGCCGCCTTCCCAGTTGGTGTTCTTCTCCCCGAAAAACGGGGTCTGGCCGGCATCTGGCCAGGTGTTCATGTGCGGGCCGTTGTCAGTGGAGTAGTGGACAATGGTGTTGTCAGCAATGCCCAGCCGGTCCAGCGTTTCCAGCAACTCGCCCACGTGCATGTCGTGTTCCACCATGCCGTCTGCATATTCGTCCTGCCCCGAGATGCCGCGCAGGGACTCCTTCACGTGGGTCCGGAAGTGCATGCGGGTGCCGTTCCACCAGACATAGAAAGGCGTACCCTCGGCGTTGGCTTTCTCGATGAACTTGATGGCCGCGGCCACCGTCTCGTCATCGATGGTCTCCATGCGCTTTTTGGTCAGTGGGCCGGTGTCTTCGATGCGGCCATCGGCGAAGGAGTGGATAACGCCGCGAGGGCCGAAACGCTCGCGGAATTCCGCGTTCCGGGGGTAGTCGATGTTCTCTGGCTCTTCCTCGGCGTTGAGGTGGTAGAGGTTCCCCAGAAATTCATCGAAGCCGTGGTTGGTGGGCAGGTGCTCATCGCGGTCGCCGAGGTGGTTCTTGCCAAACTGGCCGGTGGTATAGCCGTAGGCCTTGAGCAGACCGGCGATGGTCGGATCTTCTTCCTGCAGCCCCAGCTCGGCACCCGGCAGCCCCACTTTGGACAGCCCGGTACGATAGACGCTTTGGCCGGTAATGTAGGAGGAGCGACCAGCGGTGCAGGATTGCTCGCCGTAGTAATCGGTAAACATCATGCCTTCTTTGGCGATGCGGTCGATGTTGGGGGTTTTGTAGCCAACCAGGCCAAAGGTGTAGGCGCTGATGTTGCTCTGGCCCACGTCATCCCCCCAGATCACCAGGATGTTGGGCTTGTCCTGGGCTTGTACTGTCATGCCAAACAGCAGGGCAAAGCCGGCTAGCAGCACATGTGTGAAATATCTCATGGAATCTTCCTCGATATTGGTGAGCAGGTTCCGGGGACACTGCAGGCGACCCATTACAGGTCGTGTCTCAGCGCCGAATAATAGACCAGCCGGGGCGGTTTCGCTTCAACAACATCCGCCTGGACAGTCTCTGTACAGTATTTGTGCAGTGGAAAAGTAAGCGCCACCCAACCGCGTAGCCCTCGGGAATGCGCCGGTGCCTCAGCGTCGTTGGTAACGCGGGTGTGTATAATTCCCGCCAAACGCGCCCTTCGGCCAGTTGAGCGCGGCCCGGAATCTGAGAGAGCTTCACACGATGTACCCCTTTGCGACACCCATCACAGGACGGCTGCTGCTGTGCCTGTCGGCCCTGTTCTTTTCCGCCTGCAGCCAGGATTCGGGGGATTCATCGCCTCCGGCCGTCGAGCCGCGTGAAGTGGGGGCGTTGTTGACCGCAGAGGAAGCCAGGTACCGCCGCGGGGTGGTCGCCGAGCCTTTTTACACCCTGGAGGTCGACCTCGACCGGGGGCCCGAGGTTTTCGCAGGCCGGGTCGATATTGCCTTCGACTATGGTCACGAGGCCCGGCCACTGACCGTGGACTTCCGCAGCGGCACAGTCCTCTCGGTGGCGCTGGACGGCCAGCCGGTCGACTTCGAGTACAACGAGCATTTCATTACCCTGCCGATGGGGGTGATCAAGAGCGGCCCGCGGACCCTCAGCATCGAGTATGAGCACGCCTACAGCCAGGACGGTGCCGGTCTGTACCGCTACCAGGATCCTGAAGACGGACGCATTTACCTTTACACCGACTTCCAGCCCTACAGTGCCAATCGGCTGTTTCCGCATTTCGACCAACCAGACCTCAAGGCAACCTACGCATTGACCGTGCTGGCACCCGCGGGCTGGCAGGTGGTCAGCACTACTCGAGAGTCCAATATTGAAAAACAGGGCAATCAGTGGACCTGGACGTTCCCGGCCACACTGCCGCTCAGTTCGTACATCTTTGCCCTGCATGCCGGGGAATATGCGGTGTTTGAAGACGCCGAGTTCCGCTACCCCCTGCGACTGTTCGTCCGCCAGTCCATGGCGCGTTACGCGGATCCGGACTTCTGGTTTGAAATCACCCGCCAGGGCTTCGACTACTTCGACGACTATTTCGGCCTGCCTTACCCCTTCGAAAAGTACGACCAGCTTGTTGTGCCAGACTTTATTGCCGGTGCCATGGAGAATGTCGGCGCGGTCACCTTCAGCGAGAACAAGCTGTTCCGCGGAGAGGCCACCCGCCGGGAGCGGATGTACATCGCCAACGTCATCATGCACGAGATGGCGCATATGTGGTTCGGCGATATCACCACCATGGCCTGGTGGAACGGCCTGTGGCTGAACGAGTCCTTTGCCACCTACATGGCCGAGAAGGCATTGGCCGGCGGCACGGAATTCAAGGAAACCTGGCACCAGTTCTTTATTGGTGACAAGCAGTGGGCTTATGCAGAAGATCAGCGGGTGACCACCCATCCTATCGAGCTGCCTGTGCGGGATACCGAGGAGGCGACGACCAACTTCGACGGCATTACCTACGGTAAGGGGGCTGCGGTTTTGAAGCAGCTGGGATTTTACCTCGGTGACGACGTATTTCGCCGCGCTGTGCGTGACTACATTGCCACCAATGCCTGGGGCAACACTGAGCTTGTGGATTTCATGGCCGCAATGGCGGTGGCGGCGGATCGCAACCTCGATAACTGGACGCAGGAGTGGCTTTATGCCGCGGGCCTCAATACCGTCGAGGCGCGCTACCAGTGTGCCAACGACAAGCTTACTTCGCTGGTCCTGGAGCAAAGCACGCCGGCTGAGTACCCCACCCTGCGGGAGCAGCGCACGGTGGTGGCCCTGTTTGCCCGCGATGGCGAGCGACTGGTGCTGCAGCAACAGCAGCCAGTGACCTTCGATGGCGCCCGCACGCCCGTTGCCGATCTGGCAGGCGTCACCTGCCCTGACTTCGTCTACCCGAACTACGGCGACTACGCCTACATCAAGGTGGCACTGGACGAGCGTTCGCTGGCTACGCTGCGCGAGCACATCATGGGCCTGGAAGATCCTTTGCAGCGCAATATGGCGTGGTATGACCTTTACCAGATGATGCGCGATGCGCGCCTGGACCTGACCGACTACCTGGATATTCTCGCCGACAATATCGCCGCCGAGACCGACCTTAACGTGGTGGCTGACCTGCTCAGCAACCTGCGCACGGGATTCAGCTACCTGTACCAGATCCCGGTCGGGGCGCAGTACCTGGCTGACTATGCTGAGCGTTTCGAGCCATTGCTGTGGCAGCAGGTGGCAAGCACCCGTGGTGATGCTCGCCAGCTTTGGCTGCAGGGCTATATCGAGGTGGCCAACAATGCCGCCGCCTGGCAGCGGCTGGAGGACCTTCTGCGGGGCGAACTGACATTGGAGAACTTTGAGCTGGACCAGGACCAGCGCTGGCGGATCATCATGAAGCTGAGCGAACACCTCTGGCCCGAACATCAGGCGCTGGCGGCAGCGGAGCTGGGCCGGGACGCCAGCTCCCGGGGCAAGGAAAACGCGATACGCGCCGAGGTGTTGTCGGCGCGCGGCGAGTCCAAATACCAGTGGATGGGAAAGGCCACCGACGCCGGCCAGGATTACAGTTTGCGTCGCAGCCGCACCATTGCCGCCGGGCTGTTCCCTTCCAGCAGCCAGCGTTCCCTGGCCGCTCCCTACGCGGTGGAGATGCTGGCCCAGCTACCGCGGCTGGACCGTGAGCACGACACTACGTTCAATGACCGGGTGAGCTACCAGCTACTGCCGCGGCTATGCACCGAGGAGAATGTGGCGCGCCTGACAGCGGCGGCGGAGCGCTACGACAACCTGAACCCGGCGATTGTGCGCGGCCTGCGAATCGCCGCCCAGGAAGACCAGCGCTGTGTCGATATTGGCGCTCGTCTGGCACCGGCGGAGGCCGGCTAGACAGCTCGTCGCCCGTATCAGCCGGCCTTCCTGATTTCGCCGTAGGCGTCCAGGGCCGCCTGGCGGGCGGCCTTGTGCTCTACCAGCGGTTGCGGGTAGTCCTGGCCCAGCTCGATGCCCGCGTCCTTCAGAATCTCCGCGGGTGCCGCCGAGGGTTCATGCAGGTACTTGTCGGGCAGCGCGGCAATTTCCGGCACCCAGCGGCGCACGTACTCACCGGCCTTGTCGAACTTTTCGCCCTGGGTGGTGGGATTGAAAATCCTGAAATAGGGCGCCGCATCGGCGCCGCTGCCGGCCACCCACTGCCAGCTACAGGCATTGCTGGCAAGGTCTGCATCCACCAGCGTGTCCCAGAACCAGTCCTCGCCCGCCTGCCAGGGCAGCAGCAGGTGCTTGGTAAGAAACGACGCCACCACCATTCGCACCCGGTTGTGCATGTAGCCGGTGTGCCATAGCTCACGCATGCCGGCGTCGACAATCGGGTAGCCGGTCTGGCCCCGCTGCCAGGCCTCCAACTGCCGCTTGTTGCCGAGCCAGGGGAACTCGGAAAACTGGTCCTTGAAGGCCGCTTCCGGAATGGTCGGGAAGTGGTGCAGCAGGTGATAGGAGAACTCGCGCCATCCCAGTTCCGAGAGGAATTTCGCGACCTCGCTGTCCGAGCGCCGGCCATCTTCCACCGCATGCCAGATTTGGCGCGGGGAGATTTCACCCCAGTGAATATGCGGCGACAGCCGGCTGGTGACATCCATGGCCGGGTGATTGCGGCCGTCGCTGTAGTTTTTGAGCCCGGTGTCCAGGAAGGTTTGCAGGCGCTTGGCGGCGCCCGCTTCCCCGGGCGTCCACAGGGATTCCCAGTCCTCGGCCCAGTTGGGTGCGGTCGGCAGCAGTTCCAGGCCACCGAGACTCTGGGCCGAGGCCGCCTCCGGTCGCGGCGCGGGCAAGTCGGCAAAGACTCCGGCTTCCGCCCCGGGGCGGGGCGCGTTGGGGGTTTCCTGGCGGCGGCAGGCCTTCCAGAAGGGCGTGAATACCTTGAACGGCAGGCCGCTCTGGTTGGCGATCTGCTCGGGCTCGAACAACAGGGCGCCCGGGTAGCGTTTGAAGGCACATTCGCCGGCCTCGAAGTGGTCGTGCACCGAGCGCTCGAGCTGCGCGGCCCAGGGTTCGTAGGCGCGGCTGCTGTAGATACCGGTGGCGCCGGTTTTCTCCACCAGCCAGTCCAGGATGGCCAGGGTCTCGCCGCTGTAGATCAGCAGTTCCCCGCCGCGCTCTTCGATGCTGGCCGCCAGCGAATCCAGGCTGTGGTGCAGCCACCAGCGGCTGGCGCCACCGGGTGCCCAGCGGCCGGCAGCGGCGGTGTCGAGGATAAACACCGGGACAATCGGCTGTCCGGTCTGGATGGCCGCGTGCAGGCCGGGTACGTCAGTCAGTCGCAGGTCGTTGCGAAACCAGTAGATCAGCGGTGGAGTATTTTTGGTCATGCGCTAGATACGGCGCACGCCAGCGGCCGGTTTGGAGTGGCGGGCTACTTGCTGTCGGCGTGCGCCACCATTGGGTGGCTGCTGTCGCACAGGGCCTTCAGGTCGGCGGTGGTCATGGGGTCGCCGCGGCAGGTCTGGTCGCAGAAAGTGACCAGCAGTTGGGCCAGGTATTTACGCACGGCCTTGCCGAGTCCGCGGGTGCGGCGGTCCAGGAATTCCCGGCCGGTGGTGGGGTCACGGGGCGCGGCAAAGTTGAAGTGGCTGGCGCCTTCCACCAGCACCAGGTGGCGATCGCCGCGCTTGCCCTTGATGCCGCGCTCGAAGCTTTTTTCGACAGCCCAGGTGGAGCCCGCGTCCTTGCCCGCCAGGTGGGCCGTATCGGTATCCAGAATACCGTCGTGTGTGCCGCCCACCAGCAACAGGGGCATGTCGGGCTCCAGCGGCAGCACATCGCGCTTGCTCCAGCCCTGCTCCGGGTCGGCCAGCGCATGGCCGCCGTAGGCAAAGGCGCCGCACACCGCCGGGAACCAGTCGCGGTTGGCGTTCAACAGGGCCATGCGCCCGCCCAGCCCGTGTCCGCCCAGCACCATGCAGGACAGGTTCAGGTGGTTGGCGAGAACGCCGTTCTTGTTCAGTTTCTTGAGTGCCGAGAAAATGGCTGGCAGTGCGGGGCAGGAAGGCTTTTTGCCGTAGCGCTTGTGGCTTAGTCGCTTGCGCTGCAGGCCGGGTCCCGGTCGGACCTGGCCCGTCGAATCCTCGTGGATCCAGTTGTAGGTGACCACCACAGAACCGGCCTGGGCCAGTTCGGATGCCAGCCAGCCGTAGCTCTCCAGCGACAGGTCTTCATCGGGCAGCAGTATCACGACCGGGAACGGGGAGCGTTTGGAATCCGGCCGCAAGATACCCGTGCTGCGTTCCTCCACCGAATCGGTAAAGCGGCTTGGGTAGTACACCTTGAGGGTGAGCGAATCGAAGGGCGATTGCGCCCCCGCTACCCGGGTTGAACTGTAAAGTGCCCTGACTTTGATCGTCTTGCCCCAGCGGGCACCGCCAACAGGCGCGGCCCCGGCTTTCCCCTGCGTGTCGCCGGCGACTAGCGCACCGGCATTCTTGTTTTTGACCCCAAATCGGGCTGCCTAGATTAGTGCTGGGGCTGGAGCTTGTAAACCCGGCGCTACCAGAGCCCGCTGTGCTTTCCCGAGACCGGGTGCACAGACCAGCGAGCCTGGACACTGAGTATTGGATCGAGAATCGTTATACAGGCAAACACTCGGACCGGACGCCGCCGTTTGCAGTATTGCCGGGCGCCCGTTTGGCGAGGAGCTAGGCCCTGATTAGCGGTTTGCCTGCTGTCCGCAGAGCTTGCGAAACCCGGCTGCCATGAAGGGAATCATGTGGTCGTAGGCGGCCTCGAAATCAGACGACGAACACAGGCCGCTGGAGAGGGCATCGATGCGGCCGGTATCAGCCAGCGTCAGGGTCAGGGCGCCGGACATGTTGTGATAGCACCAGTACAGGTCCTTGTCCGAGGCGCCGGGCAGGGCGACCCGCAGGGCATCAATGAACTCGTTGACCAGGTCGTCGAACATCTTTGACATCATGCGCCGGCCCCAATAGGGGCTGTTGTTGATGTACGCCACTAGCGCGAGATAGTGCCGCCAGCCCTCATCACCGGTTTCCTGTGCCAGTTCCAGGGGTCGCAGGAAGGCTTCGATGATCTGTTCCACGCCGGGGCCACCGCTGCCAGCTTCATCCTGCACCTTGCGGAGTGCTTCGTGGCGTGCCTGGTTCAGGTAGCTGGAGCGACGCTCAAATACCGCGTTGAAAAGGTCGAGCTTCTTGCCGAAGTGGTAACTGGCCAGTGCTACATCCACTTTGGCCCCGCTGGCAATCTGTCGCAGGGTGACGCCGTCGTAACCGTGTTCGGCGAACAGTTGTTCCGCCACATCGAGTATTCGGTCGCGCTTGGCGCCACTGCGCGTGGCCGGGCTGTCGCCGGCGCGGGTTTTTTTGCTTTTAGAGGGTGCTGGCATGCGCGTGTTATTGCTCTTGTCGCGTTCTAATCTTTCAGGCGATCTGTCAGACGTTTTTCAACAATTGTTGAAATGTCGCCAATTGGCATTATAGTGAGCCGGCATAAAAAAGCGAGCGGGGAGCCACCCACCGATGACGCCGGAACTTTTCAAATATCTGCTGCTGGGATTGTACGTGATTGTTGTGTACTGGCTGTCCTGGGTGGGCATGCGCCGCACGAAGGATATGC
Organism: Cellvibrionales bacterium; assembly: GCA_043513815.1. Classification (GTDB taxonomy): domain Bacteria; phylum Pseudomonadota; class Gammaproteobacteria; order Pseudomonadales; family Halieaceae; genus JANQIO01. The sequence continues at coordinate 352,539 of CP121313.1, forward strand.
GCGGCTTTACCATCGGCAACAAGGACATGAACCCCTATCTGGTGGGGATTACCCTGGCAGCGTCGATTTCCTCCACGGCGACTTTCGTGATCAATCCCGGTTTCGTGTACGTTCACGGACTGTCAGCCTACCTGCATTACGGTGTGGCGGCGGTGCTGGGCATACTCTGCGCGTTCCTGGTGCTGACCCGGGGCTTCCTGCGCCTGGGTGAAGCAGGCGGCGCCATGACCATTCCCGGCTGGGTGCACGCCCGGTATGGCAGCAACGGCCTGCGGCTGTTCTTTGCGCTGATCAACCTGCTCTCCGTGACCTTTGTGGTACTGATCCTGGTGGGCTGCAGCCTGCTGGTGACCGCACTGTTTCCCGTTAGCCAGAAGACCGCGCTGGTGCTGGTGCTGTTGTTTGTCTTCTCCTACGTGCTGATGGGCGGCACCTATGCCCATGCCTATACCAACACGTTGCAGGGCATCATGATGCTCATTATCGCCGTGTTCCTGTTTGTCGATGGTTGGCACTATTTCGAGGGTGCCCCACTGGTGGCGCTGCGTTCGGTGGGTGAAAACTATGCCGCCGTCTTCAATCCCGACAGCGACCTCTACTTCAGTTTTTTCTCGGTGTTTGCCAGCGGTTTCATCATTACCTTCGCGCTCATGCTGCAGCCGCACATCCTCACCAAGGTGCTGTACCTGCGGTCAGAGCGGGATATTTCGCGGTTTATCGGCACCACCGCCGTGGTGGGCGGCCTGTTCACCCTGATGCTGGTGATCGGGTTCTATGCCCGGCTGGCAGGTATCGAGGTGGAGGCCCAGGACACGGTGTTGCGGGAATACCTGCTGAGCGAGTTCGGCCGCTCGACCGCCGGTGAATACGCCCTCACCCTGATTTTCGTAACGCTGCTGGCAGCCGGCATGAGTACCCTCGACGGCATCCTGGTGGCGCTGTCGGCGATGGTCGTCAACGACATCGTGGTGCCCGCCACCTCCTCCCGGGAGTCGGCGGCGCGGGGGCTGGCCTGGTCCCGCTATGTGCTGGTGGGGGTCGGCGTGCTGGGGCTGGTATTGGCCTGGAACCCGCCGCCCCTGATCGGTCTGTTCGCCCAGAAGGGGGTGTATGGCCTGGCGGCGGCCTCGACTGTGCCCATCCTGTTCGGGGTGCTTTACCGCGGTCGGCTACCGGTGTGGCTGGTGGGTAGTGCGGCCGCGCTCGGGCTGGCGCTGCACCTGCTGCTCAACCTGTTCTGGGGGGTCGCTAACCCGGCGGTGTCGGCCAGTTACGCGATTATCGCTTCCGTCTGTTACACCCTGCTGGCGCTCGCGTTGCTGCGGTTTATCCGGCCGGGCTCCCACGCGTCCTCATAAAAAAGCTTCGCTGTGTACTTGACAATTCAACGCCTGTTGAATATTTTCATCAGTAATTTCAACATTTGTTGAATTCATATAAATATAAAAGGTATCCCGCAATGAACGAATCTCCTATCCGCAATCGTCTTGCCGTGGCTGTCGCCCTGGCGTCCACCGCCGCTATGGCGCCGATGCCGACCAGTGCGCAGGAGGGGGCTGTCCTTGAGGAAGTGACGGTGACTGCCCGGCGCCGTAACGAGAGCCTGCAGGACGTGCCGATCGCCGTCACCGCCTTTACCGGCGAAGCACTCAAGCTGCGCGGCGCAGCCGATATCACCGAACTGGCCCAGCAGGCACCGAGTGTGACGCTGGAACCCTCTCGCGCCACCAACACCACGCTGACGGCATTCATTCGCGGCATCGGCCAGCAGGATCCGCTGGCCGGTTTCGAGCAGGGTGTGGCGCTGTATGTGGATGATGTTTACCTGGCGCGCCCGCAGGGCTCGCTGCTGGATATTTATGATGTTGAGCGCATTGAAGTACTGCGCGGACCGCAGGGCACGCTATACGGGCGCAATGCGGTGGGCGGCGCGATCAAGTACGTGACCCGCCGCCTTGCCGATGAACCGGAATTCAGCGTGCGGGCTTCCTACGGCGAGGAAAACCAGACGGACCTGGTGGGTACTGCGTCCATGCCCCTGACCGATACCTTTCGGGTGGGCGGTACCGTGGCCTCGTTCCAGCGCGACGGCTTTGGTGAGAGCAAGACCACTGGCGACGATCAGTACGAGAAAGACATCTTCGCCTACCGACTGAGTGCAGAGTGGGAGCCCAATGAAGACCTGCTGGTGCGCTTTGCCTATGACCACACCCAGGACGACACCAATCCGGTGGCCGGCCATCGCCCCTATCCGGCGGTGACCACCAGCGAGCCAGTGCTGGGCAGTGTCTGGGATACCTTTGCAGGCGCTTCGGACCAGCCTTCGACGGCGGGCATTGGCGGCAACAATGAGGTGGAGGCCAAAGGTGGCAGCCTGACCATCGACTGGGACCTCAACGAGGCCATCACCCTGCGTTCCATCACCGCCTATCGCGAAGACGATACCGAATCGGTGATCGACTTCGACAGCCTGCCGCAGATGGATTTTGACGCGCAAGTGATCTATGAGAACGAGCAGTTCAGCCAGGAATTCCAGATGCTCTACAGCAACGAGCGCTGGAACGCGGTGCTGGGCGTTTATTACCTGGATGCGGAAGCCGGCAACGACTTCGACGTTGTGCTGGCTCAGCTGGTTCCCGGTGTGGGTCTCACGGCCTACACTGGCGGGCAAATTGATACCGAGGCATTGTCGGTGTTCGGGGATGTCACCTACGACATCAACGAGAGCTGGTCCGTTTCTGTGGGCCTGCGCTGGACCGACGATGAGCGCGATGCGGATGTGTTCCGCGCCAGCTACCTGGGGATCGGCTCGCCGGCCTTCGGTAATGACAGCGCCGTACTCAACGCCATTACCAGCGACTACCAGAACGACGAGACCTTCGACAATCTGTCACCGCGCATCAACGTGACCTACCGCATCAATGAAGACGCCCAGGTCTACGCCGGGTACAGCCAGGGCTGGAAAGCGGGCAGCTTTGACCCCCGTGGCGCCAACCTCGACACGCCTGAGGCCGCGGATGGTTTCGATGAAGAAACCCTGGACTCCTTTGAGGTCGGCCTGAAAGCCGATTGGCTGGATGGGCGTCTGCGCACCAATATCGCCGCGTTCTACAGTGAGTACGACGATATGCAGATTCCCGGTTCGGTAGGCGTTGATACCGATGGCGACGGCATCAATGACGACTTTGTCGGCACCGTGACCAACGCCGGTGAATCGGAGATTTCCGGTATCGAGGTGGAGGGCAACTGGCTGCTGAGCGAACGCCTGTCTGCGCAGTTTGCCTATAGCTACCTGGATGCGGAAATCACCGAGTGGATTTTTGACGGCACCGATGTCTCGGATGACCGGGCCATCCAGAACACGCCGGAGAACATGGCGTTCCTGGGCCTGACCTACGTGGCCGACGCCTTCGGAGGCACCCTTAACCTCAACGCCAACTGGTCCTACAAGGATGATATCCAGCAGTTCGAAATCGCTGCGCCGGACATCGACCAGGACTCCTACAGCCTCTACAACGCCAGCGTCGTCTGGCTGAGTCCGGCAGGGCACTGGTCACTGGGCCTGCACGGCAAGAACCTGGGCGACGAGGAAGTACGCACCGCAGGCTACTGCTTCGGTTTCCAGGACTGCCCTTCCTCGCTGGGCCTGGAGAACAACACCACGGTCTTCTACGCTCCGCCCCGCACCTGGACCGCCACTGTGGAGTACACCTTTTAGGGGTGTGTGACTCTGGGCCGCAGCAATGCGGCCCCTTTTTATTCCAGGGTTAGTTGCAATGAGCGCATTTGAGTCTCAGGCACCGCTGCTGCCAGAAATCCTTGCCCTGCACGGCCGTTGGCGCGGTGATCAAGAAGCGGTGTGCTGCGAAGGCCAGCGCCTTACCTGGCGCGAGTTTGTCGCCGCCAACCACCGCTGCGCCCACGGGCTAGTTGCTGCCGGCATTGAGCCCGGCGACCGGGTGGGAATTGTCATGTCAAACGGCCTGTCCATGCTGCAGGCGATGTTCGGTGCGATGGCTGCCGGCGCTGTCTCAGTACCCGTCAATCTATCGGTGGGCAACGAGGCAATGCTGTCCATGCTGGAAGACGCCGGCGTGCGGGCGCTGGTGGTTACCGATGACCAACTGTCACGCGTCCCCGCTGATGGGCTGCCCGCCAGCCTGGAATTGAAGCTCTGCGAAACGCCCCCGGATGACGGCTGGGTGTCGCTGGCGGAGCTGACGGCTTCCCGGCCCGAGCACCTGCCGGCTGTCAATATCGCCGACGATGCCCTGGTCAATATTATTTACAGTTCCGGAACCACCGGCCAACCGAAGGGCATTGCCCACAGCCACCGAGGTCGGCTGGACTGGGCCTACGACCTGGCCATCGCCCTGCGCTACCACAGCGCTTCGCGCACCCTTCTGACTATCGGCCTGTACTCCAATATTTCCTGGGTCGGCATGCTATGTACACTGCTGGCGGGCGGTAGCCTGGTAGTCCATCGGCGCTTTGATGCTCGCGCTTTCATCGATACTGTAAACGCCGAGCGAGTGACCCACACCGCAATGGTGCCGATCCAGTTCCAGCGGGTTGTCGAGGCCCTGGGGCCCGCTGACGATGTCTCCAGCATGCAGGCCATGATGTCCTGCGGCTCGCCGCTGCACACAGAGCTCAAGCGCGATATCTTCGCCAGCTTTCCCTGCGGCGTTATCGAGCTGTACGGACTGACCGAGGGCATCATCACCACCCTCGATCCTGAAGACGCCGAGGGTCGCTGGTCGTCGGTGGGCAAGCCGCTGCTGGGTACCGATATCCGCATTGTTGATGACAGCGGCGCGGCGGTTGCCACTGGGGAGAGTGGAGAAATCGTTTCCCGCGGCCGCATCACCATGCCGGGCTACTGGCAGCGTGAAGACGCCAATGCCGACGCCTCCCTGATCGATGAGCAGGGCTTACAGTGGCTGCGCTCGGGAGACATTGGCAAGCTGGATGACGAGGGTTTTCTGTATATCGTCGATCGCAAGAAAGACATGATCCTGTCTGGCGGGCAAAATATCTATCCGCAGGACATCGAGGCAGTGCTGGTACGTCACAAGACAGTCAACGACGTGGCAGTGATCGGCGCCGTCAGCGCTCGCTGGGGAGAAACGCCGGTTGCGTTGGTGGTGCCCGAGGAGCCCGCCGGCTTCGACGGGAATGACTTGTTGGAGTGGGCCAACCAGCAGCTTGGCAAACAGCAGCGCCTGGCCGATGTGGTGACGGTCGATGAGCTACCGCGCAATCCCAACGGTAAAATACTCAAGCGGGAGCTGCGTCGTCAGTTCGCGTCACTCAGCTACGACTGAGCAATCAGGGAGGGTTTCAGCATGGCAAGCTTTGAGAATCTCTATTACCCGGGCCACGACGGCCTGCGACTGTACGCCCGTGACTATCCCCATCCGTCGCCGCGGGCGACTATCTTGTGCATGCATGGACTGACTCGCAACTCCGCCGACTTCGCGGGCATCGCTGACCACCTCGCTAGCGACTACCGGCTGATCGTGGTGGAACAGCGTGGGCGCGGCAATTCCGAGTGGGATGCAAACCCCGGCAACTACCAGCCCGCAATTTATGTGCAGGATATGTTCGCGCTACTGGACCAGCTTGAGCTGCAACAGGTGGTACTGCTGGGTACCTCGCTGGGCGGGCTCATGTCCATGATCATGGTCGCCCTGCAGCCGCAGCGGTTTCGCGCCGTGATCATGAACGACATCGGCCCGGTGTTGAATCCCGCCGGCCTCGAGCGCATCAAAGGCTACGTCGGGAAATCCGAACCCTTGACCAGCTGGGCTGACGCCGTGGCCGAACAAAAGGCCATCAACGGCAAAGAGTTTCCCGACTTCAGCGACGCCCAATGGCTGGCGTTCTGCCAGGCCCTCTACCGGGAGAATGAAGACGGCGTGCCCGTGCTGGCCTACGACCCCGCCATCTCCAAACCGATGAACGAAGACCAGGACGCCGCTGTGCCCCCCGACTTGTGGCCCGCCTTCGACGCCCTCAGTCCCATCCCGACACTGGTGATTCGCGGCGTGCTCTCTGACATACTCGCAGAAGACTGCGTAGCGGAAATGCAGTCCCGCAAGCCAGACCTGGCCGTGGCGCAAATTCCCCAGCGCGGGCACGCCCCCATCCTGGACGAACCGGACAGCATTGCCGCCATCGACCGATTCCTCAAAGAGGCCCTGCCATGATCCGCACCCTGCTCGTACTGTTCACCACCACATTGCTGTTCGCCTGTGCCGCCGAAGAGGAACCCAAAGGCGCCATACCCCAGCACCAGCTCGAATCCATGGACAAAGCAAAGGATGTCGAGGACATGATGCAAAACGCCGAACAGGAACGCCGCGACAAGATGGACAATCAGTAGCAGCCAGACCGGTCTGGCAGAATGGTGGCGGGAGGGACTATGCGAAACCTTCAGGGCGCGCAGCGACCGTTTCGCATAGTCCCTGCAAGTCGCGGCCTTTTTGTCTCCATGGTGTTGAGGCAGCCTGATTACGCCTGATCGGGCATTTTCAATGGAATCGTTAACGAATTTGCAGGCGACTCGAAGCAACCGTTCTGCGAATGCGTTTGGGGTATCAGCTCACGCCGACAGGTAAGCTTGGAGTTTGGCGGTCAGGCCCGTTCGGGCATTTCGGGCGCCTGCAGGATCTCGCGTTCGCCGCGCACCACAATGGTGTGCCCGCTGACCTCCACCAGACCCTCGGTTTCCAGCTTTTTCAGCATCCGCCCCGCGACCTCGCGGGAACAGCCCGCAATGCGCGCCAGCTCCTGGCGAGACACCTTCAGCTGCATACCGTCCGGGTGGGTGAGGGCGGCCGGTTCGCGGCACAAGTCGAGCAAAGCGTTGGTGATGCGACCGCGCGCGTCTACGAAGGCCAGGTCGTGCAGCTTTCGCGTGGTCTGGGTGAGGCGTTCCGCCATTTGTGAACCGATGTGGTAGAGCACATCCGGGTACTGGTCTTTCAGGTCGTGAAACGTGTCGTAGTTGATCTCGGCCACTTCACACTCGGTCTTGGCCTGCACCGTGGCATAGCGCACCTTGCTGACCCGCTTGTAGAGGCCCATCTCGCCGAAAAAATCACCGGCGTTGACGTAGTTGAGAATCAGGTCCTGATCATCATCGCTCTTGATGCTGATGGCGAGGGTGCCGTCGATAACGAAAAAGAACGACTCACTGGGCTCGCCGGCTTCTACGATGATTGAGCGCGCCTTGAAATGCCTCCGCTCGCAACGGTCGAGGAAGCTCTCAAGGTTCGGCAAGCTTGCCAGTAGCTGGGGGTTTATCAACAGTGCTCCGCCTGATGACCTTAATATCCGCTAGTGTAAAGCCCTTTGGCGGGGCTCACCAGTGCTATGATGCCGAAATTCCGGCGCCTGCAAGCGTTCAGCAAGCAGTCGCGCAACACTTTGCAACTTACTTCCGGATGCATTGATGGCAGCTCGAATCAGCGGTATCCACCATATCAACTTCCTGGTCCGTGACATCGACGAGGCCGAAGCGCGCTATCGCAAACTATTGGGTCTGGGGCCTGCCCGGCGCGATGCGCTGACTTCTCGCCAGGTGGAGACCGCACGCTTCGCCATTGGCGATACCTGGCTGGTGCTGGTGCAACCCACCTCGGAGGAGGGCGAGCCGGCGCGACTGCTGCGCGAGCACGGCGAGGGTTTTATGCTGCTGTCGCTGGCGGTGGCGGATCTCGATGGCGCACTGGGCGCGGCAGCGGCGGCGGGCGCCCAGCCAGGCCCGGAACGGGTCGGCCTCGATGGCTGGCGGGTAGCCGACCTGCCCGCGGACCAGACCTTTGGCGCCCAACTACAGCTTTGTGAGGAACCTCATGGATCTTGATCGCGCGGCAGTGGGCCTTGGCGAGCGCCCTGCGCTGGTACTGGTCGACATGATTAATGGCTTTACCGACCCGACCTGCCCCCTGGGCAGTGAAAGTGCGAGCGTGGTGGCCGCCAACGCCAGCTTGCTGGAGGCCTTCCGTGCACGTGAGCTGCCCGTCTTCTATACCACCGTGGTGTTTCATAACGAACGGCAGGCAGCTGTGTTTCGCGCGCGACTGCCCGCGCTTAACGTGCTGCAACCCGGCTCTCACTGGACAGAGGTAGATCCCGCGCTGGCGCCACAGGCAGGTGAGGAGCTTGTAGAGAAGCAGTGGGCCAGCGCTTTTTTTGGTACCGATCTGGACGACCGGCTGCGCGCGGCGGGGGCGGATTCCCTGGTGGTTACCGGCCTGACCACCAGTGGCTGCGTGCGCGCCACGGTGGTCGATGGCCTGCAGCATGATTATCCCGTGGTAGTGCCGCGTGAGGCTGTTGGTGACCGCAATAGCGCGGCCCACGAGGCCAACCTCCATGATATGAACGCCAAATATGCGGATGTCCTCTCCCTGGAGGCGGTTATTGCCCTGCTCAAAGTGTGACGTTTCATGGTCTGAAACCCGCTTTCCCACGTACGTCTAGCAATTGTCCACCATCTTGGGGTCATTCCTGTCCAACTATTATCAGGGCTATAACAATGAAAAAACGTGTGGTTTCTCAGGCGGTCGCCGCCGCAATTCTGGGTACGGGCATGGCACTGCCGCCGGCAGCAACGGCACAGGCACTGCTGGAAGAGATTGTTGTCACAGCGCGGAAGCGCTCGGAGAGCCTGCAGGACGTGCCAATTGCGGTGACGGCCTTCACCTCCGACCAGATCCAGGCTGCGGGTATCGAGCGGCCCCAGGACTTCATCATGTTGACCCCCAACGTCACCATCGTGGATACCGCCAACGCCGGTGATACCCAGGTGACCATCCGTGGTCAGTACTCTACCCGGGATTCGGAAAGCTCCTTCGCCTACGTGCTGGACGGGGTGCTGATTACCAACCCCAACGGCTTCAACGGCGAGCTGTTTGATATCGAACAGATCGAGGTCCTGAAGGGACCGCAGGGTGCGCTATACGGTCGTAATGCTGTTTCCGGCGCCATTATCGTCAACAGCAAGCGACCCACCAACGAGTTCGAAGCCCGCATCAAGGGCGGCGTGGGTGACGACAACCTGGTCAAGGGCCAGGGCATGGTGAGCGGCCCGATTATTGAAGACAAGCTCTACGGTCGAGCCACCATCAGCTACCGCGACACCGACGGCCAGTTCGAAAACGAACTGACCGGCGCCGACGACGCCATCAACTACATGGAAGATACCAGCGCACGCCTGCGTCTGGTCTGGGAGCCCACGGATCGCCTGACCGTCGATTCCCAGATGTTCTACCGGGACGTCGAGGGCGGCGCGATCAACTTCAACGCCACCTTTGCCCTGCCTGGAGCGGCTGCCTTCCTCGGCAACCCCGATCTCAACAAGGACGTGAACAACACCGATTTCAACTTCATCTTCAACGTGCCGGGTGAGAACGAGCAGGAGAACACCTTCTTCTCCGTCAAGGCCGACTACGAGATGGACTTTGCGACCCTGACGGTGATTGGTGCCTACGATGACCTCGAGGAGTCACTGTTGTCTGACGGCACCAGTGCGGCCTTCGGTGGCTACTCTTTCGGTAACCCGGAATCACAGACGGCCTGCACCGAGTCCTACAACAGCTTTGACACGTCGCTACTGGTAAGCCCGTTTTTCGCTGTCCAGGATGGCAACCCCCCAGGCACATTTGTGCCGGAATTCGGCAACCTCAACGGTCTGCTGCCGGCCTACTCGCCGACCACCTGTGACGGCTACCAGTACCAGGAGCGCAACCAGCAAAGCACCTCTATCGAGGTCAAGCTGACCTCCAACGAAGAGGGCGCGTTCCGCTGGGTAGCCGGCTTGTACTACGCCGACATCGAGCGAGAAGTAGTGGTCGCCTACGGCGCTGACCTGGGCCTGGGCTTCCAAAAGGCACCCTATGTTCCGCCCACCGGCCCCAACCCCACGGACCAGTTGTTCTGGGACGATTTTGATACCGAAGTGTTCGCCGCTTTTGGCCAGGTAGAGATCGACGTGGGTGAGCGCGGCGAGCTGGCCCTGGCCCTGCGCTACGATGAAGAACAGCGCGATGTGTCCAACAATGTGCCGAATGTGCGGGCCGCACAGATCTTCGGGGCCTTTGGCCAGACGCCGCCCATCAATCCGGCCTTCGATGGCTCAGGGACAGACAGCATCCCCGACCGCGATGAGACCTTTGACGAGTGGCAGCCCAAAATCAGCTACACCCACTCCTTTACCGATGACATGATTGTCTACGGTTCCTACGGGGTTGGCTTCCGGTCCGGTGGCTTCAACAGCATCGGCAGCCAGGCCACGGTGGACGGCACCTTTGGCAGCTATCCCACGGCCCCTCAGAACGTACGTGACGATTTCGACAAGGAAGTGACAGACACCTACGAAGTCGGCGTGAAGTCGAAGTGGCTCGATAACCGTCTGCGGGTCAACGCGGCGGTGTTCTACACGGAGATCGACGACTACCAGTTCTTCAACTTCTTCGCCGGCCCCTTCGGTCTGCTGCGGGTGGTGACCAACATCGATGAAGCCGAGATTTTCGGTGCCGAGGTGGACTTTGCCCTGGCTCTCAATGAGTACTTCACCTTCAGCGGTGGCTACGGTTTCGTGGATACGGAAATCAAGGAAAACCAGAACCGACCCTACACGGAAGGCAATGACCTGCCCTACGCACCGGAGTCCAATGGCACCCTGAGCCTGGATTTCGGTACGCCGGTGTTCGGCGACCTGGAATTCACCGCCCGGGTGGACTACCAGTACGTGGGCACCACCTGGTTCCACTCGGTGCAGAGCAACGAAACGGTCAACTTCTTCACCGACCTGTCTGACGTCTACGGTGTTCCCGGTTTCGGTTTCGGCACCAGCGAGTACTCCAACACGGAGCGGGATGACTACTTCACCATGAACCTGCGCGTCGGCCTGCACGGCGAGCAGTGGTCGGTGGTGGCCTGGAGCCAGAACGTTACCGACGAGGACTACCTGGAAGAGGTGATCCCGGCACCTGAATTCGGCGGTTCCTTCAACCACCCGAACCCCGGCCGTATCAGCGGCGTGGACTTCACCTACAACTTCTAGTGCCTGATCCAGGCACAGAAGTGATGCAAGGGGCCTGTGGGCCCCTTTTTTGTGCTTGTCTTTCCTCCAGGTTAGCTCCGTAGCCGAGGCGCGAACTGGGTGACACCCACTTCGCATCCTCTTTCAGTGCAAGGCCAAGTGGTGACCGGGGTGAAGATATGAATTTGCCGCGCCCCACCTTTTGGTGTGCTTAAGCCGCGCGCGGAGCACCTGGGCAACACCCAGTTCGCACCCGACCTACGTAGCAGCTTTCAGCCCAACGAACGGCTGTTGCACTCCCGGATTTGAGACAGGCTCTTTTTTCTCTCCGCTCTTGTGGCTATTCCTCGCGGGTTGTCTCCCAAGGGCTTGCGCTGGCTCAAGGTAATTTTTCGCGGCTGCCTGCACAGTATCAGTTGCCCCCGTGTGTCCCGGGGTGGCGGAGACTGGAATGAAGGCGCAGCAAACGGTAATGCTGGACGGCAACGAGGCCGCGGCGCGGATAGCCCACCTGCTCAATGAAGTGGTGGCCATCTATCCCATTACGCCCGCGTCCCCCATGGGCGAGCACGCTGATGACTGGAGTGCCGCCGGGATGACAAATCTGTGGGGCGGTGTGCCGGACGTTATCGAGATGCAGAGCGAGGCCGGTGCCGCCGGTGCCATTCACGGAGCCCTGCAGGCGGGCAGTCTGGCCACAACATTTACTGCCTCCCAGGGCCTGCTGTTGATGCTGCCCAATATGTTCAAGATCGCCGGCGAGCTTTCGCCTTCGGTGATTCATGTGGCGGCCCGTACCGTGGCCACTCATGCGCTGTCGATTTTCGGCGACCACAGCGATGTTATGGCCGTGCGCACTGCCGGCTACGGCATGCTCTGTGCCAACTCGGTGCAGGAAGCTCTGGATTTTGCCTTTATTTCGCAGCAGGCCAGCCTTCGCGGCCGGATACCGATGCTGCATTTTTTTGACGGCTTCCGTACGTCTCACGAAGTGGCCAAGGTGCAGTTGCCCGAGCGTGAACTGCTGGCGGACCTGCTGGACGACGCAGCCGTTGAGGCCCATCGCGACCGGGCTATGGTGCCGGAAGCGCCGGTGCTGCGCGGCAGCTCCCAGAACCCCGACGTGTTTTTCCAGGCGCGGGAAGCCATCAATCCCTACTACGATGAATTTCCCGCCATCGTCCAGCAGGTAATGGACGAGTACGGTGAGGCCACGGGTCGGCATTACCGGTTATTTGACTATTTTGGCGATGTCGACGCAGAGCGAGTGATCGTCATCATGGGCTCTGGCGCCGAAACCGCCCGCGAAACTGTCGAGGCCCTCACCGCCAGGGACGAGAAGGTGGGCGTACTGGCGGTGCGGCTGTTCCGGCCTCTGGACCCGGGTGCGCTGGTGGCGGCTCTGCCGGACAGCTGTCGCGCTATCGCGGTGCTGGACCGCACCAAGGAGCCGGGAGCCGATGGTGAGCCGCTCTACAAGGATGTGGTCACCGCGCTGGCGGAGCACTGGCAAGCCAATATGCCGACGGTCTGCGGTGGTCGCTACGGCCTGTCTTCCAAGGAATTCACGCCGGCCATGATAGCGGCGATCTATAAGGAGCTGGGGGCAGACGCGCCTCGCCGCCGCTTCACGGTGGGCATTCGCGATGATGTCAGTGGGCTGAGCCTGGACTGGGACGCGAGCTTTCGCAGCGGCGCCCACGCCGACAGCGTTCAGGCCCTGTTCTACGGCCTGGGCTCGGATGGCACGGTCAGTGCCAACAAGAACTCCATCAAGATCATCGGCGAACAGACCGACCTGCACGCCCAGGGCTATTTTGTTTACGACTCCAAGAAGTCCGGCGCGGTGACGATTTCCCACCTGCGCTTCGGGCCGCGTGTGATTCGCTCGGCCTATCTGGTGGAAGATGGCGAAGCCAACTTTGTGGCCTGCCACCAACCGGTATTCCTCGAACGCTACGACATGCTGGAGAAGGCGGCCCCGGGCGGTATCTTCCTGCTGAATACCGACGCCGAGCCCGAAGTTGCCTGGGATTGCCTGCCGCGCAACTACCAGCGCCATATCATCGACAAACAGCTGCGCTTTTACGTGATAGACGCCTACAAGGTGGCCGCCGACAATGGCCTGGGCAAGCGCATCAACACCATTATGCAGACCTGCTTCTTTGCGATTGCCGGCGTGCTGCCCACCGATGAGGCGATTGAGGCGATCAAGCAGGCGGTGGCCAACACCTACGGCCGCAAGTCGAAGCGCATCGCCGAGATGAACCGAGACGCCATTGACGCCACGCTGGATGAATTGCACGCGGTGGATATTGGCAGCAAGGCCGACAGCCCGGCTGAGAGCGGCACTTCGATCTCGGAATCGGCGCCGGATTTCGTCAAGCGGGTGACCGCGGAAATCATCGCCGGGCGCGGCGACCTGATACCGGTCAGCGAATTTCCTATCGACGGTACCTGGCCGCTCGGCACCGCGGCCTTCGAGAAGCGCAACCTGGCGCTGGAAGTCCCCGTCTGGGAGACCGATCTTTGCACCCACTGCGGCAAGTGTGTGTTTGTGTGTCCGCACTCGGCCATCCGCTCGAAGGCCTTCGACGAGTCCCTGCTGGCAGACGCGCCTGCGACCTTCAAGAGCCTGCAGATCAAGGGCAAGGATTTCCCCCAGGGCGTGCATATCAGCTACCAGGTAGCCCCGGAGGATTGCACGGGCTGCACCCTGTGTGTGGACATCTGCCCGATCCGCGACAAGTCCAATGCCAGCCGCAAGGCGCTCAACATGGAGCCACAGCCACCCCTGCGGGAAGCGGAGGCGGAGAACTTTGCCTTCTTCGAATCATTGCCGGAGTACGATCACGTCGCGGTCAAGCTCAGCACCATGAAAGGCTCCATGCTGCTGGAGCCGCATTTCGAGTTCTCCGGCGCCTGCGTCGGCTGCGGCGAGACGCCCTACCTGCGGTTGGCCAGCCAGTTGTTTGGCGATCGCATGATCGTGGCCAATGCCACGGGCTGTTCCTCCATCTACGGCGGCAATCTGCCCACCACCCCCTGGCGTGCCAATGCCGAGGGCCGCGGTCCGGCCTGGAACAACAGCCTGTTTGAAGACAATGCGGAGTTCGGCCTGGGCATTCGGATCGCCGTCGACAGCCAGCGCACCCGGGCCCGCGACCTGTTGGACGCCCTGCGGGGCGAGCTCAGTGAGGGTCTGGCCCAGGCCATTCTTGACTGTGGTGAACAGGACGAGGCCGAGATTCACGAGCAGCGGCGGCGCGTCGCACAGCTGAAGTCAGAGCTCGCTGCCAGTAACCATGATCGGGCCGACCAGTTACTGGGCCTGGCCGATTCACTCAGCCACCGCAGCGTCTGGCTGGTGGGGGGCGACGGCTGGGCCTACGACATCGGCTTCGGCGGTCTGGATCACGTGCTGGCCAGCGGCCGCGACGTGAACGTGCTCGTGCTGGACACGGAGGTGTACTCCAACACCGGCGGCCAAACATCCAAGGCTACACCGCGGGGCGCGGTGGCCAAGTTTTCCGCAGCCGGCAAGTCCACCGGCAAGAAGGACCTGGCGCGCATTGCCATGGATTACGAAAACGTTTACGTGGCGCATGTCGCCTATGGCGCCAAGGATACCCAGACGCTCAATGCCTTCCTGGAGGCGGAGAGCTATCCTGGCGTGTCGCTGATCATCGCCTACTCACCCTGTATCGCTCACGGGGTGGATATGTCCAACAACCACCGCCAGCAGAACCTTGCGGTTAATAGCGGGCACTGGCCGCTGTTCCGGTTCGATCCGCGCCGCGATCACAAACCGCTCAAGTTGGATTCCAAGCCGCCGTCCATACCCTATCGGCAGTTTGTGGAGTCGGAGACCCGCTTCGGCATGCTCTGGTACGCAGAGCCGGGACGCGCCGAGGCTCTGCTGGCCGAGGCGGAAGAAGAAGTGCGGGAGCGCTACCGCCGCTACCAGCAGCTTGCCGATCTCGACTGGGCAGAAGATGAAGAGCAGGCCGAACAGGACGCAGGGAGAGGACGCTGATATGGCAGACCTGAGCAGCCGATACCTGGGCATGGCCCTGAAGAACCCGCTGGTGGCCTCGGCGTCGCCCCTGAGCCGTGATCTGGACAGTGCGAAGCGACTGGAGGATGCCGGCGCCGCCGCCCTGGTGATGTACTCCCTGTTTGAAGAAGACCTGCTGGCCGAGGAACGTCAGTTTGAGCGCTTCATGCACCACCAGGCCCTGGGCCATGGTGAGGCCTCGTCCTTCCTGCCGCCGCAGCCCGAGTTCCAGTCCAGCCTGGACCAGTACCTGGAGCAGCTGCAGTCATTGAAAGTACACCTGGACATCCCGGTCATTGCCAGCCTGAACGGCGTCAGCGAAGAGGGCTGGACCGGCTATGGGCGCGATTTGCAGGAGGCCGGCGCCGACGCCCTGGAAGTCAACGTCTACTACGTCGCTGCCGACCCGGAGGAGAGCGCCGCCGATGTGGAGCGTCGCTACCTGGATGTCATGGCCCACCTTAAGGCCGCGGTGTCGATACCGGTCTCCGTCAAGCTGTCTCCGCAATTCTCGTCGCCGGTACACCTGACCCGACACCTACACCTGGCGGGCGCCGATGCGGTGGTGATCTTCAATCGCTTCTACCAGAGTGATATCAACCTCGACACCCTGTCTATAGAACCCCAGCTGCAACTGTCCGATCCCTACGAGGCATTACTCCGGGTTCGCTGGGCGGCGATCCTGCGCGGTGCCCTGGAAATCGACATCGCCGTTACCGGCGGTTTTCACAGAACCGATGACGTGATCAAGGCGCTACTGGTGGGTGCCAATGCCGTGCAGCTGTGCAGCGCGCTCCTCAAGCGGGGCCCGGGGGCGATTGCGGAAATGCTCGTCGAACTGAGCCAGTGGCTGGACGAGCGGGAATACGATTCGGTCCTGCAAATGCAGGGCAGCCTCAGTCACCGCAATGCCGCCGACCCCGCCGCCTTCGAGCGCGAAAGCTACCGGGCGGTACTGGACAGCTTTACGCCCCCGTCGGGGGTGCGGTACTAACACTCCCTCCCGCGGGGGCCGGGGGCTTGCCGGTGAAGTGCCGGCTCAGTGACAGTAGTACCTCGCTACCTTCATTCCGGCTCTGCCAACCCCACGAATGCCAGGTCCGGCCTCCTGCCGAGCGCGGCCGGGCGTTGGCGTCATCTTGCATAAGTTTTGTACAGCTTGCGCAGTCGTCGGCTCGATTCAGAGTGTGAACAGGTCCCTTGCAATCCACCGCAAGTTGATTAGCTTATGCATGGACAGTCACAAACTGTCGGGAATTGGAAGCCAATAAAGTATTAACAGGGAGTCAGTAATGCCTTATCTAAAGTTAGTGACGGCCGTGGTCGTCTCGCTCTTTCTCGTCGCCTGTAAAATCCAGATCTCTGTCCCTGAACGGGGCGGTAGCGTGGCGTCGGACAATATTGCCTGCAGCGCAGGCGAGCAGTGCGACCTGGTGGTGGAAACGGCTGACTTCAATGAAGTTTTCGTTGCCCGGCCGGATCCTGGCTACGAGTTTGTCGGCTGGCGCAAGGCGCCCGCCTATTTTTGTGGCGGCACCGATCAGGCCTGTACCGTCAGCACACTGGCGCTGGCGAGTAACCCCAGCTTGTTGAGCCTGCTGACGCTTGATCTCGACTTCTTTCTGGAACCAATTTTCGCCTGCCAGACCGACGGGTCAGGTACGCCGGCTGCAGAGTGCGGGGTCTCTGGCCGCACCCTGACCGGGCAGGCGCAGGATATAGCCGCCGCGGGCGCTACGGTCACCGTCACCGTCAACGGGCAGGCCTTTACGACGACCGCCAATGACGAGGACGTATTCTCGGTGGCTGTCGATGCCGCGGATGACGACCTGATCAGTGTGGTACTTGAGGGCGCGGCTGGCCAGCTGGCCGCCGTGGCCGGCACCGTTGCCGAGGTAGAAGCTGGCGGCATTACGCTGTCACCGGTGACCACGGCACGCTACGGCCTCAGCCTGCAGGCCAACAACGGCGCAGTTCCAGTCAACAGCCAGCAGCTCTACGCGACCGAAACGTCTACTGACCCGGATACGCTTCTGGAGCTGGCCGCCGCGATCAGCCTGATACTGAACGATCCTGGCTACAGTGTGCCGAGCGGATCCGAAGACCTGCTGGATTTTGTAGCCGATAGTGTTGCCACCAGCAACTTCATCGCGGGAGTGAATGAGTCAGCGCCGTCATTGATTGATGCGACGGTCGCGCAGCTCACTACCGACACCTTTGCGCCTGCCGATGTGGCGGCGCGCTATATCGCTGTGGCTCCCAGCATCCCGGGCTACCTGTCCAGGTTTGGCGGGTTGGTAGACCTCTCCGGACCCGGCCAGACCGGGTCCGTGAGCGGCGCAGAAAGCTTTCCGCTGGACCTGTTCAGGAGAGAGTTCTCCTGGCAAGTATCGGGCGGTGAGCTGGTGCTGAGCTATTTGGGCGCCACAACAACCGGCGTCTTTTTCAGCGCCGCAGATACCACAGCCACGCCGGAGCAACTGGCGTTGCTCGAAGCTGAGGAAGCGCAGTCCTTCCTGTTCTATAACTATACGGACTCACTTCTGGATGATCGTTATACGCTGATCGACGACGGGACTTTTGTCGAGTTCACCTCCAGGCAACAGCGCAGCTCACGTAGTTTTGATCCTGTCTTCTTGTCCGGCGGTACCGTCCAGCTGCCCGATGGGGTAGTCAGCACAGGAACCACGGAGTCCCTGCGACCAGAGGCCGCGCTGCCACCGATCCCCTTCGAGGCCGAGTGCAGTGCCGCTGCCACTGCGCCGTGCGTGGTGGGAACCTGGGGTGGTCTGTACCTGTCGTCGCCCGCCAACGATAGCACTGGCTCCCCGCTATCGCTGGGTAGCTATGCCGATGTTGTGACGTTTTCCAGCAACGGGACTGCCGTTGGCGAAATCAGCGGCCGGGTGGCGAGTTGGACCGTACAGGACGGCAAGCTCATGATTGACTTCAGCGATGGCTGGACACAAACCGTTACCCTGATCCAGCAGGAGGGGGTTGAGTACGGGGCCTTCGTCGAATTTTTCAATGGTGGCGAAAACTACGGGGTTTACGATGTCTACGTGAAGCGCGATGAATCCCTGGTGATTGACGCCAGTACCGTGACCAACCCGCAGACCAGCTACTGGGCCAATGACCTGGTAGCTTTTCAGCCAGGCGTTACGTTTACGGCTTCGGGGCAGCGGGACCCCGCCTCAACCTTCGGCTTCAGCTTTTACTCTATTGACGGCGAGCAGGTCGGGTTTACTGAGTTTACCCGTTTCACAGAGGGTGAGCCGTCCGCCTCTCGCAACCCGCTCACTTGGGTGCTGGAGCCTGATCGGATCGTATTCAATCGGGCGCCGGGAAGAGACCGCGCGCGCTACTTCTACCCGCTGGCGGCGGATACCTCAGACGAGGGCAGGCGCCTGTTCGGTGTGGAGTACGAAATTTCAAATGAGTTCACGCCTCAGGAATTGCGCATCCCACCGCGCACGACGATTTATGCGGAAGTGCCGCTTCCTGCCACCGAATAGCTTCAGTCGTCCTCGGTGAACACCTCGACGCTGCCGGCGCTGTCCATCACGAATACGATGGGCCGGCAGCAAACCTGGCAGTCTTCAATATAGGACTGCCCGGCCTCTGAGGCGTCCAGCAGCACGCCGTTGGGCTCTCCGCAGTAGGGGCAGTAGATCGTACTTTCTTCCAGTCCTTCCATGCCGTGTCCGCCTCAATGCATGCCGTCGACGAGTTCATCGAGCGCGGCCCGGTAGGCTTCGCTGAGGGCGGCGACGGCAGCGTCCGCACTCCAGCGCTGCAGGGGCGCGCGGTGGCGAGCGATAATGCTGCGATCCTCACCGTCCCGACTGTACATGCAGGAGAGGGCGACTTCCGCCAGGTCGCGGTCATCCTCAAGCAGGTTGAAGGCGCGCACCTCGCACAGCAGGCGAGGTTGTCCGAGTCGGTGTCGGTGCCCGGACATGACAGAGAAACCACGACATTCCAGGTCCGCGGCGAGCTGTTGCTCCATCATGAGTCCAAGCTGATCGGCCCAGCGCACGTCTTTCAGATAGCTGAGCTGTCCACTGTCGGCGTCGAGACGAGCAATCCGGTCGGTGTCGAGGCCCGCATTGACTCTCAGCACGCTGAGCGAGAGGGGTTTGCCACCGGCATTGCACCCGCTGTCGGTACTGGTCAACAGGTAGCGACTGGCGGCGGGCGTGTCGCTGCCCGGCAAACTCATGCAGGCGACCAGCACCGATGCCGGTGCGAGCAGCAACAGTTTATTCACGATCTATCTCCACTTCCCTGACCGACTCACCATAGAGCAGGGCACCCGGTTCAGCATTGATGTTGCCCAGCAGCCGGTTGAGCTCCCGGAGTGTGCCGGCCAGATCATCTGTCAGTCCCACCAGGGCGGGCAGTTCTTCACTCAGCAATGCTTGCACTTCTTCGCCGTTCTCGCCGAGGGCATTGGAGACCGCATCGGTTGCTGACTGCAGTGAGCGACCAGCCTCGGTCACCGTGGGCAACACCTCGCTGTCGAGCCGTTGCGCAACAGAGCGGAAGGCCGGCAAGGTGTTTTCCAGCTCGGCGCTGACGCGACCGGCGCTGGTCATCAGTTCATCGATGTCGGTCGATGCTGTGGCCAGGTTTTCTGACAGCGTGCGTAACTCTGCAATGGTAACGCCCAGGTCCTCTGCGGCTTGATCCGACAGCAGGCGGTCGAGCCGCTGCAGGGTGTGTTCCACGGAGCTGGTGATGCGCCCCGCCGACCCCGCCAACTGGCTGAACAGTGAGGGGTACCCCGGGATAACGCCTGGAGGGACTTCGAAACCGGGCGTTTCGTCGGCGCGCTCACGCAGCTCGATCACCGATAGCCCGGTGATGCCCTGGGCCTCCAGCAGGGCGACGATATTCTCCACCGCTGGTAGTGCTTCCCGGCTGCCGAAGGACACGTCCACCCGCCCGGGATACTCGCGGCTCAGGGCAATGTCGTTGACGCGCCCGATGGGTACGCCCAGATAGCGGACTTCGCTGCCGATAGACAAGCCGCTGACAGAGCCGTCGAACAGTATCGTCAACTCGTTGCCCATCTTCTGCGGGTCGGGCCCCTTGATCCATTGGTAAAAGCCCGCCAGCGCCAGCAGCGACAGCAACACGAAGGTGGTGACGAGGATAATTCGCGCATTGCGCTCCATATCAGGCGGCTCCCTGTTGGTTCTGGGCAGCCGGGCCTGAGGCCAGCGCGGCACGGCCCCTTACCCCGCCGAAGTAGCTGCGAATCCAGGGGTGAGGATGACGCACAATGACATCGGTCATATCGACGATCACCTTCTTGTCGACGAGAACGGCCAGTCGATCACAGATGGTGAGCAGTGAATCCATGTCGTGGGAAATCATCACCACGGTCAGCTTGAGATGTTCACGCAGGTACAGGATCAGCTGGTCGAACTCCGCCGCACTGATCGGGTCCAGACCCGCGGTGGGTTCGTCGAGAAACACCACGCGCGGCTCAGTCGCCAGGGCCCGGGCCAGGCCCGCGCGCTTGATCATGCCGCCGGACAGCTCCGAGGGATACTTGTCGAAGGCTTCTTCCTTGAGCCCGACCATCTTGAGCTTCAGCCGGCCCAGCTCCGAGGCGAAGGATTTGCTGATGCGGGTGTTCTCGATAATAGGTGCCACCACGTTCTCCAGCACCGTTAGCCCGGAGAACAGTGCGCCGCTCTGGAACAGGACTCCCCAGCGCGGGTGGCAGTCACTGAGGTAGCCGTTGCCCTTGTCCTTGCAGGTAATGTCGCCGCCGAAAACTTTCACGTCACCTTCGGTGGGAGTATGCAGGCCCAGCATGGTGCGCAGCAGTACCGACTTGCCGGTGCCCGAGCCGCCGACAATGCCGAGAATCTCGTTTTCGAATATGGTCAGGTTGATGCCGTTGTGCACGGTATGGCTACCGAAGCGATTGACGACGTTGCGCACTTCAATTATGGGTTTGCCCAGGACCGCTGCGTCGTTCACCAGCCAAGCTCCGTGAAGATGATGGAAAAGACCGCGTCGACCACGATCACCATGAATATGGATTCTACAACGGCGCTGGTCGTGTTGCGCCCCACCGCGTCGGCGGAGCGCTCCACAAAATAGCCGCGGTAGGTGCCAATGGAGCCGATCATCAGGGCGAAGAACGGCGCCTTGATCAGCCCGACCTTGAAATGGGTCAGTGGGTCCAGCGCCAGGAATCGCTCCACCACCAGCGGATAGGGAATATCCAGCAGGCCAACTGCAATGACTACTGTGCCCAGCAGTCCCGCAATATCGGCAATGAAGGTCAGCAGCGGCAGGCACACCACCAGCGCGAGCATGCGTGGCAGCACCAGGGCCTCGAAGGGGTCGATGCCCATGGTCTCCATGGCGCTGATTTCTTCGTTGAGTTGCATGACGCCGATTTCCGCCGCGAACGCCGAGCCGGAACGCCCGGCGACCAGGATCGCGGTGAGCAGTCCGCCCATCTCCCGCATGATCGATATGGAGACCAGGTCCACGGTGAATATCTGTGCGCCGAACTGGCTCAGCTGTGTCTGGCTCTGGAAGCCCAGCACCAGCGCTACCAGAAAGGCCATCAATGCCACAATGCCAATCGCCGCAACGCCGGCATCCTGCACATGCCGCGCGGTGGCCACCCAGCGGAAGCGCCTGGGATTCAGGACAGTCGCTACAATGCCCGCGCCGATGGCGACAAACCAAAGGTAGCGATCCCGGGCCTCCTTGAGCAGCGAAGTAATGGCGTTCGTAAAGCGCTGTGATGCGGCCGTCAGCCAGGGCACCGGGGGCGGCTCTCGGGTCGCCTGCTCCATGGTCACAACGTCTTCGATAAACTTCAGGTGCTCGGCGCGAAAGCCGCTGTAACTGGGGCTGAAACCGGCGCGCTTGAGGGCCTCTCCAGTGCGGTACAGCAACCAGGCACCGGACAGGTCAAAGTTCTGCAATCCGCCGCAGCTGAATTCAATCTGGCGTACGGGAATGCGCGCCAGGCCCAGTTCCTCGACGATCCCCTCCAGCTCCTGCACGTTGAGGATCGTCCAGTCTCCGCGCAGGGAAAACTCTGCCTGCTCGGCGCCGACGGCGAATCGATAGTACGGTGACTCGATGACGCTGGCGTTTGCCAGCGCATCCTGCTGCCGGTCCTGGGGCGTTGTCATCCGCTCACTATAGACCAGAACACCTGATGCGGCTTGCGTTTGAGGTCGGCGCTGGCGCCGTTATACTCGATCGATTCATAGGCACAGGCGAGTAATGAGTACACTGATTCCACTAGGGCCGACCCTGACCGGCACCGTAGTAACGCCCGACCTGGATTCCAGTGTCGCGGCTTACTGCGATTATCTGCATGCCTCGGTGCTCGAGGCGGGCGAAGTGTCGGCAGACCAGGCCCGGCTGTGGGGCAAGCCCCGGCTGGAGGGCAGCCCGCTGGTGACCTTGCAGTCTCCTGCCGGCGAGCCCTGGGTGCGCCTGATCGGTATCCCCGGGCTGTTGCCGGCCAAGCCCTTCAAGGAGCTGGGGTGGATGGCGCTTGAGGTACTGGTGGAGGACGTCAACGCCCTCTGGCAGCAGCTCGAGTCCTCGCCCTTTAAAATATTTCGCGGTCCGGCGGACAGTGGCAATGCCTGTGGCATGCAACTGATTGGCCCGGCCGGCGAAGTCCTCTACCTTACTGAGGTACGCAAGCCGGAAGCGCCCTTTGATATTGCCCCCGCGCAAACACCGGTCGACCGCCTGTTCTCGCCGGTCACAGCCTGCCTGCGGCGCGATGAGGCGCTGACAGTCTTTCGCAAGCTGGGAGCTCAGCGCAGTTGGCGCTTCGATACCACGCTGGGATCAGTAAATCGCGCCCACGGTCTGGATCCCTCCCTGACGCACCCGGTGGGCACGGTCAGGTTGGCCGGTCGTTCCATGGTGGAAATCAACCAGTTGGGTGTTGCCAAGTCCCGGCCTCCCGGCGAGGGTAAATTGCCGGCCGGCATCGTCATGGTGAGCTTCGTGATCGACAACCTGGACAATATCGGCCTGCGGCCGATATCACCGCCGCTGTCGCTGGGGGGTGCTCTGTATGGCGGTCAGCGGGTGGCCGCCTGTCGCGGCGCTGCCGGCGAATTGCTGGAACTCATCGAAGCCGCGAGTTAGGAGGGGCCGCCCAGGTGCGGCCGGCCAGGTGCGGCCGGCCAGGTGCGGCCGGCCAGGTGCGGCCGGCCAGGTGCGGCCGGCGAGGCGCGGCCGGCGAGGCGCGGCCGGCGAGGCGCGGCCGGCGAGGCGCGGCCGGCCAGGCAAAAACCCTACGCCGTTGCCGCCACCGCTTCCCGGGCCAGGCTGTTGAGGGCGCTGAAATCCGTCTTGCCACTGCCCAGCTTGGGAATACTCTCGACCTTGATCACCTGGGCCGGCACCATCAGCGGCGCCACCCCGGCGGCCACCATCTGCTCGCGTAGCGTTTCCTCCAGCTGGTCGCTGGTCACCAGCATGATGACTTTCTCGCCCTTGCGGGAATCGGGCACAGCGGCGGCGGCCAGGTCTTCCTCGGTTTCTGCCGGCAGCACGCCGCGGGCCTGTTCTTCAACGGCACCCAGACTGACCATCTCGCCGCCCACCTTGGCGAAGCGTGAGTAGCGGTCGACGATCATCAGGAAACCCTCGTTGGTGAGGTGGCCCTTGTCGCCGGTTACGTACCAGCGCATGTCATCGTTTTCAAAAATGACCTCGCCAGTTTTCTTGTCATCGTCCAGATAGCCGAGCATCACCTGGTTGCCGGAAATGCAGATCATGCCATCCTCGCCCAGCGGCAGCTCTTCGCGGGTATTGGGGTCGATAATCTTGAAACTGGTGCCCGGCAGGGGCAGGCCGACGCTGCCCTCGCGCTGGCCCACCTGGATCTTCCAGCTAGCGGTGTCCACAGCGTCGGGTACGTTGACGCTGGCCACCGGTGTGGTCTCGGTGGCGCCGTAACCCTCCAGGATGTACTTGTTGAACTTCATCTGGAATTCCTGTCGCACATGGGCCGGCAGCTTCTCGGCGCCGGCGACCACGATACGCAGCGGCTCCAGCAGGATGGGGTCAACCTTGCGGTTGCGGGCGTAGAGACTCAGGAAGGTGGCGGTACCGAACAAGATGGTGGCACGGTAGCGAGCCACGGCCCTGGCGATCCCCAGCACGTCGGTCGGGTCCGGGTGGCAGACAATAGGGATGCCCTCTATCAGCGGCATGATCAGGGTAACCGTGAGGCCGAAGGCGTGGAACGGGGGCAGTGACGCCATCACCACATCGTCGACACGGGTGTTCAGCACATCGGAAATCTGCTTGCAGTTGGACTGAATGTTGCGGTGGGAGAGCACCACGCCCTTGGGCTTACCCTCGCTGCCGCTGGAGAACAGGATTGCCGCAGGGTCCTCCAGGCTCACGCGGTTGCCGAACAGTGTGTACAAAAGCCTTGCGGGGAACAGGCTAACCTGGATCAGCTTGATGACCAGGCGCCACTGGGGAATGTTTTCGCGAATATCCTCCATGTAGAGCACGTCGACACCGTCCAGCATCGACTCCACATCGACGCCACGGCCTTCCAGTCGCGTCTGGAACTGGCGGGAGGTGAACACCTGCTTGATGCCGGCGGTCGCGATGGCCGCGCTCACGGCCTCCTCGGAAGCACTGAAGTTGAGGTTGACGGCGGCGCGGCCCTTGAGCATTACCGCCATATTGGCGATAGCAGCGGCATTGGCGGCCGGCAGCAGCAGGCCCACGTTCCCGGCTTCCCGGTCGAGCTTCATGGCGGCGGAGAAGGCCAGTGTGGCGGCCGCAAAGCGGCGACGGCTCAGTTTCACGCCGCTGGCGTCAACCGTGCAGATATCGCTCAAGTTGCGTTTGGCGGTGCGCAGCCAGGCCAACGGCAGTGGGTCCAGACGTTTGGTGTAGGCCTCCCAGGCAGTGATCGACAGGTCGAACACCTTCTGCTTGAGATTGTCGGCGCGGGTATCCAGGGGCAATGGTTTACCAAAGGCGACAATCAGGTCGCGCTTCAGGCTGGGAGAGCGGGAGTCCCGCAGATGTTCGTCGGCATAGGAGAACTTGCTGCCCCACAGGCCGCGCAGGTAGAAGGGCACAATGACGCCGTCTTCCAGGCCATCCACTGCACGCTCGTAGCCCGAGTGAAACTTGCTGAGCTGGCCGTTGCGGCTGATGGCGCCCTCGGGGAAAAGGCATACCGCTTCACCGGCCTTGAGCAACTCGTTGATGGTTTTCAGTGAATCCTTGCTCTGCCCGGAGGCAATGGGTACCACCCGGAAAAACTTCAGAATCGGTTTCAGGTACCAGACATCATAGATGCTGCGCAGCATCACGAAACGCAGCGGCCGCGGGCAGGCGATCTGTACCAATGCCCAGTCAATCCAGGAGATATGGTTACCCAGCAGCAACAGTGGGCCTGACTGGGGCAGGTTTTCGAAGCCCAGCACCTGGATCTTGTAGCGCCGTCGCAGCATGACGGCGGCGACAATACGCGCCAGCGATTGAGGCAGCTTGCGTACCGTATAGCCGGTACCGATGATTGCCACGCCGGTGAGCATATAGAACAGGCCCACGCTGTCGATGCCGGCCAGCGCAAAGCTGGCGGTGATGCCCAGGAAGGTGAGCATGGAAACATTCTGTATCCAGTTGTTGCCGGCAAGAATGGTCCCCAGTCGGTTTTCCGGGGCGTGGAACTGGATAAGGGCATTGAGCGGAATGATGAACAGGCCGCCGGCGGTACCCACCAGCAGGAAAGCCAGGCCCATGCTGACGGTGCTGTCGAGGGTCGGCAGCAGGGCGATGGTGACTGCCACACCGAGCGCGCCGATGGGGATCAGGCCGGTCTCGATATAGTTGCGGGATACCCGTCCGGCAATCAGCGAGCCCAGCATGATGCCAACTCCGGCGCAGGCCAGAATGCCCTGGATAATGACGGTATTGGTAATGTCCAGCCGCTCTTTGGCGAAGGCGGGGAAAGCCGCCAGCATCACCTGCGAGATTGCCCAGAATGTGGCCAGGCCAATGATTGACAGGAAAATCTGGTCCCGGGCGCGCACCGTACGCAGGTTCTTCTGAAGGTAGCCCAGCCGCACATAGGACTTCATGTCGAAGTGCTTCTCGGTGCGGGTGGTGCCGGTCGAGGTCAGTCGGAAGGTAAACAGCCACTCTATGGTCGCAAGGACCACCAGGCACCAGCCGATAGGCGCCACCAGTTTGATGATCTCGTCGGTGCTCAGGTGGGTGGTATCCGGCAGCAGCGCTTCGAAGGCGCCGGAGAATACGAAAGTGCCCAGCAGGATGCCGATAATGGTAGTGGCCTGCACGGCGCCATTGGCGCTGGCCAGGTTTTCCGAGCCCACCAGCTCCTTTATGTAGCCGTACTTGGCCGGGCTGTAGATGGCGCTTTGCACCGCCAGGGCCAGGGTCATGGCAAAGGCGCCCCAGAACCAGCCCAGATAGTAGAACAGGGTGATCAGCAGGGTGGCGGCTACAGCGCCCAGTGCGGCAAAGCGAATGACTTTTGGCTTGGGATACTTGTCAGACAGGAAGCCCGCGGGTGAAAACAGCAGGATAAACGGCAGCAGGATCAGCGCATTGACGATAGCGGTCAGAACGATCTGGTCCTGACCATCGTAGGTCTTGAAGATCGTATTCTGGATGATGATCTTGTGCCCGAGATCCACGAAGGCATTCAGGAACAGGATGATCATGTAGGGAATGAAGCCGCTGATGCGGGTCAATCGTGTCATGCGTTTATCCTCGCGATGTCGGTCCGGCTCATGATCCTTATTGTGCTCCTTCTTGCCACCTTGGCTGAAAAAGTCGCTTTATTTTGACCAACAGGTATTATTATTCGCTACTTGCTGCGAGATTGTCGAGGTACCATGGCACAGGTTGGCCCACTGGTCGATTCCCTCAAAGCCTCACTCAAGGCTGCGGGTATCAAATATACGCAGGTCGCGACAGCTCTCCAATTGTCGGAATCGTCGATCAAGCGAAAATTTTCCCGCAAGGAGTTCACGCTCTCGGAGCTGGACCGCATCTGCGCCCTGGCCGGACTGCAGATATCAGACCTGGTGCGGCGTATGGAAGAGAGCCGCGGGCGCCTGCAGGCATTGTCGAAAGAACAGGAGCAGGAGATCGCCGGTGATCCGGGCCTGTTGCTGGTCGCGGTGTCCGTGCTCAACCGTTGGACCTTCGAGCAACTGCTCGATTTCTACCGTTTTGAGGCCACGGAACTGGTACAGATGCTGGCGCGGCTGGACCGACTGAAGATGATCGACCTGTTGCCCGGCAACC
The DNA here is from genome assembly GCA_043513815.1 of Cellvibrionales bacterium. GTDB lineage: Bacteria > Pseudomonadota > Gammaproteobacteria > Pseudomonadales > Halieaceae > JANQIO01. The sequence goes on from CP121313.1 coordinate 379,976, forward strand.
GCATCAAGCTGCTGGTGGCGCCGAATTTCGGCTGGCTGCCCAACGGGCCGATCGAGAAGGTGTTCCTGGCCGCCATCCAGCAGGATTTTTTCTCCACCCGCTTCGATCGCGATGACCACAAGTTGCTGGTATTGAACGGCATGCTGTCGGCGGCGTCCAATGGAGAGTTGCAGCGCAAGATGGAGCGGTTGGCGCGGGAATTCGACCAGCTCAATAGCGAGGATGCCGGCTTGCCGCTGGCGGAAAAGCATGGCTGCACGGTGCTGCTGGCGCTGCGCGACTGGCACTACCAGACCTTTGCCCACCTGCGGCAGGAGCAGCCATGATTCGCGCAGCACAGGAGGGCGACGGGGAAGCCCTGGCAGCGCTCTACAACCATTTCGTGCGCCACACGGCGACCACCTTCGAGACAGAGCCCATCAATGGCCGCGATATGTTCAGCCGTGTCAGCGCGGTACAGCAGATCGGTCTGCCATGGCTGGTGCTGGAAGCAGACGGTGAGCTGCAGGGTTACGCCTGCGCGGTGCGCTGGAAAGGACGCGCCGCCTACCAGAACTCGGTCGAGTCAACGATATACCTCGCTGACGGGCAGGGTGGCCGTGGGCTCGGTACCCTGTTGTACGGCGAATTGCTTGCGCAGCTACGCCATCGCGGCATGCACTGTGCGCTGGGTGGCATTGCCTTGCCGAATGCGGCCAGTGTGGCACTGCACGAGAGCCTGGGATTCGAGAAGGTGGCACACTTGCGAGAAGTGGGGCGCAAGTTCGACCGCTGGATAGACGTGGGTTACTGGCAGTGCATGCTGGACCAGGAACACTGATAAGGAGAAAGCCTGTGAAGAGTCTATTAGCGGCAATGGTATTGCTGCACCTGGTGACGGCCTGCAGCGAGTCGCCACCGCCTCCGACGGCGGCGCCGGATCTGGTGCTGACCAACGCCCGGGTCTATAGCCTCGACTGGCCCGACCCGGCGGTCGACGGCAGTCTCGACGCCTCAGCACCCTATAGTGATGGCTGGCGTCCCGACGCCGAGGCGGTGGCCGTGCGCGACGGTGAAATTCTGTTTTTAGGTAGCGCTCGCGAGGCCGAGGCCCTGGCAGGACCGGCCACTCAGGTCATTGATCTGGCCGGCGCCACACTGCTGCCAGGCCTGGTGGACAGTCACAGCCACGTATATCAGCTGGGTCTGTCACTGAACCGGGTCAGCCTGTACGGCGTCGACAATGAAGCCGAAGCGGTCGCGCGGATTGTCGAGCGCGCTCGAACTGTACCGCCCGGTGAGTGGATCGTTGGTCAGGGCTGGGACGAGGGTGAATGGGCCGACCACTACCCGGACAAAGGCCTGCTATCTGCCGCCGTGCCCGATCATCCGGTGTTCATGCGTAGCCTGCACAGCTTTGCCGGTTGGGCGAATCAGGCCGCGCTGGACCGCGCCGGCATCAGCGCCGCCACCCCGGTACCCGAAGGCGGTGAAATGCGACTGGATGATAACGGCGAACCCAGCGGATTGTTTCTGAACCGTGCGGTGCCCCTGATCGAGGATGTGATCCCGCCAGCGGATATTTCCCAGCAGCGCCGTATCCTGCTCGAAGGTTTGCAGCAGATGGCCCGCGACGGATACGTGACGGTGCACGATGCGGGACTCAACGCAGAGGAGATGGCTCTGCTCGCATCCATGGAAGCCGAAGGTGCGTTGCCGATCCGCGTTTATGCCATGTTGTCAGTTCGTGATGAGCCGCTGGCCCGGCAGTGGATTGAGCGCGGCCCCGACAGCGATGCCGACAGTTTCCTGGTCACCCGTTCGGTAAAGGCTTTCTACGATGCAGCCCTGGGGTCCCGCGGCGCTCGTTTATTGCAGGATTACAGTGACCGGCCTGGGCATCGTGGCGTGAGTGGCGCCAACTACGGTTTCAACCAGGCGCTGACCCGCGAGCTGATGCAGGCGGGCTTCCAGGTCGGCATTCACGCCATTGGCGATGCCGGTAACCGCGAGACTCTGGAGTTCATCGCCGCAGAGATTGCCGCGCACCCGGGCCAGCGTGAAGCACGGCACCGCATTGAGCATGCCCAGGTATTCCACCCCGATGATATGTCACGTCCCGCCGAATTGGGCGTGGTGCTGTCCATGCAGCCGCCGCACGCGGTAGAGGACAAGACCTGGGCGGAACAGCGGCTGGGGCCGCAGCGCATTCGCGGCGCTTACGCCTGGCGCAGCCTGCGCGAACAGGGCGCGCGCATTATCTTCAACGCTGACAACCCCGGCTCGGATCACAGCATCTTCTATGGTTTGCACGCGGCGTTGACCCGGCGCGACAAGGACCGTCAGCCCGCCGGCGGCTGGTACCCGGACCAGGCGCTCAATATCGACGAGGTACTGCGGGCCTACACGCGCTGGGCAGCCTATGCAGGTTTCCGGGAGCAATACACCGGGACCCTGCGCGTTGGTGCCTGGGCAGACCTGACGGTAATGGATATTGATCCCTTTGTGCTGTCAGACACCTCCCCCGGTGACATTCTCAAAGGGCGCGTATTGATGACAGTGGTGGACGGCAAGGTGGTCGCCGACAATCGCTAGTCATCTTCCTGGCGGATGAATCTCCCGTGCTCGAGGTAGTGCGCCACCTGGCGCATGACTTCGTCGTTCTGCATAAGGAAGGTGTGAGTGGCTTCCACGGTCAGGAAATCGTTCATACCCTCAAGGCGGGCACGATCCACTGATACCTTGCCATCATCGTCCCCCGGGATGAGTGTTGATAGCATGGGATTGAGTGACACGGTGCCGGCGATGATGCCAAGGTCGAAGTCCGCCATCGGTAATGCCAGCGGCAGTGAGTCCGCACCGGTGCCCAGCTGTAGGCCCGCCTCGCCGTTCAGCCATTCAAAAGCAGGCATGGCACCCAGCTTGTCGACCACCTCACTGCCCTGGTTTGGTGGCCCCAGCATCACTACCCGCCCCAGTGAATCCAGCGTGTGATGGGCCAGGTGCTGGCGCACCAGTATGCCGCCCATGGAATGCGTGACGAAATGCACGCGGCCGGCATCGCCGCATTGTTCCAGCGCAGCGGGCACGATACGCTTCGTGAGCTCCTCAATACGGTAGTGGCGAGATGGGTAGTCGACGTTGACGACCTGGTAGCCGCGCTCGCTAAGAAAATCCGCCAGCGGCTCCATTGAGCCGGCGCTGCGCGCCAGCCCGTGCAGGAGAATCACGCAGTCTGCTTGCGCCGGTAGTGCGAGCAGTGCGATGAGTAGCAAGGCCACCTTCACGTTGTCGCTACCGCGCCGTGTAAATGAGCACGCAAGGCTTCTATCCGCGTGGCATCCGGCATGTATTTGAACCACTCCCCTCGTTGATGGATGCGTTGCTCCAGTTGATCGATATCGCCTCTGCTTCCCTGCGCGTGGCGATAGATTTGGGTTGCATGGGCATCTGGGACCTGCTCGATCAACTCTCTCACCCCTGACCGAAGCGGAGTGTTCAATTTTTCGAGTACGCTAATGCTACACCTCATTCAGTTTGCAAATCATCCTGTCGATGCGGACTTCGCTGGTCCGATTTTGCCGCTGCTGCGCCTTGTGATCGTCGCTTCTTCCCGTTCAATTTCGACAAGGTCAGTGTCACAAACAGCAGACGACGGCCGCAAGCACAACCCGCGGAGCTTTGCCTGCCTGTGCCCGTAGTACCGCCCGGTGCTACCATTGACGCTCGTCGGTCAATTCTCGATAGCCAGGCATGCAGCACATCACCATCCCAGCCCGCTTCAACGGTCCCCCGACGTCTGGAAATGGCGGCTATAGCGCCGGCGTGCTGGCAGCTTTTGTCGAGGGGGGCGCTCGCGTGCGTCTGCACCGTCCGCCACCGCTGGACACGCCACTGGAGGTTCGAGCGGCAGACAGCGGGGTCGACCTGTTCGACGGTGATAGCCTGGTAGCATCGGCGCGACAGGAGGTGCTGGAGCTCGATGTGCCAGACTCGCCGGGCCTGGCGGCGGCGCGGTTGGCCCGCGAACGATTCCCGGGCTTCGAACGTCACCTCTATCCTACCTGCTTTGTCTGTGGCCCGGGCCGGCCGGCTAAAGACGGTCTTGAACTGTTTGCCGGTCCAGTGGGAGCGCGCGGTTTATACGCCTGCCCCTGGCAGCCGTCTCTCGACCTGCTCAATGCAGCAGGACAAGTGAAGCCCGAGTTTATCTGGTCGGCCCTGGATTGCCCTAGCGGCTTTGGTGCTTTTGGGGATCATCAGCGTCCCATGCTGCTCGGTGAATTGACGCTGGCGCAGTTTGCGCCGGTGCCAGGAGAGCAGGAGCTGGTTGTGTACGCCTGGCCCCTGGGTTCTGAGCGTCGCAAGTTCTATGGTGGCGCCGCCGTGGCCACGACCGGCGGTGAAGTGCTGGCTGCGGCGCGGGCGACCTGGATCGCCGTTGACTGACTAACTGCCCTATCTCGCCGAGTATTCCAAATACCGGTTCGAGTTAGCGGCTAACCCACCTGGCGGGGCGGAGAGCCATCAATCGGCAGCACGTTTTCCGGCAGGTCTATCAGGCCTTTGCTCTGCAGGAACGGAACCAGGTCGTCACTGGCAATCGCGCCGCTGAACAGATAGCCCTGAATATAGTCGCAGCCGCAGCCCAGCAGATATTTGTATTGCTCTGTGGTCTCAACACCCTCCGCCAACACGTTCAAGTCAAGCGCCTGCGCCAAGGCTATGATGGAACTGGCGATAGCCTGGTCGTTTTTGTCGCGGGTGATTTCAGTGACGAAGGAGCGGTCAATCTTAAGGGTGCTGATCGGGAAGCGCTTGAGATAAGCCAGTGAGGAATAGCCGGTGCCGAAGTCGTCGATAGAGATGCTGATGCCCAGCTCCTTGAGCTGCGACATGGTATCGATGCTGCATTCGATATTGCTCATCGCAACACTCTCCGTGATCTCCACGCCCAGCAAGCGCGGCGGTACTTTAGCGGCGCGCAGTATGTGGCGGATCTCCAGCGCCAGGTTGGACTGGTCGAATTGAGCCGCTGACAGGTTCACACCCACCTTCAGCTCCAGGCCGTAGCGACTCTTCCACAGGTTGATGTGTTCGCATACGTTTTCGATGATCCACCGGCCCAACGGCAGTATCAGGCCGGATTCCTCAGCAACGGGAATGAACTCCGCCGGCGATACGGCCCCATATTTTTCAGACTTCCAGCGTATCAGCGCTTCCACGCTGGACACCTTCTCGGTTTTGGCATCGATGATGGGCTGGAAATGCAGTTGGAACTTGCGCTCTTCCAGGGCCCGTTGCATCTCGTCGCGCCATTCGATGTAGCGCAGGGCCCGGGTGTACATATCCTGGTCGAATACCGTGTGGGTGCCCTTGCCGTCAGCTTTGGCCCGGTGCATGGCCGTATCCGCATCACGCACCATGTCCTCAGGAGATTGGTAGTGCTCGTGGCTGATGACGATGCCGATGCAGCACGATATATCGATAATGCGGTTATTGATCTCAAAGGCGCCGGTGAACTGGGACTTGATCCCTTCCACGGTTTCAATGACTTCCTGCAGGGATGAGCGATTCTCAAGCAGTACGCCGAAAATATCTCCACCAAAGCGCGACAGGGTATCGGCCTGACTCAGTACGTATCCGATGCGCCGACTGACCTCAACAATGAGATGGTCTCCGGCACCATGCCCAAGCCCCTCGTTGACGGTGCGAAACTGGTCGAGATCCAGAAACAGTACAGCAAAGCGATCTGCATCCCGTTGCCGCGAGCGGAAGATGGCGTTGCCCACGCGATCCAGAAACAGCGTGCGATTGGGGAGACTGGTCAGCGGATCGTAAAAAGCGTTGCGCCGAATCTGGGATTCATAGCCCAGTTGCTGGCTGATGTCCCGCAGGCATACAACCATGCCAATGGATTCTTCCTGACGGGCGTCACCGGGAATGGGCTTGGCGTTGATTTCCACGGGCAGCTCGCTGCCGTCGCGGCTGATCAGGTGCTGGCGGACATCGCGCAGGCTCCTGCCTTCGCGCAAGACTGTGGACTTCAGGTCGATGCCGTGGCCGCGGCTATCGAAATCGCGCAGTTCCAGCAGCTGGCGTATGGACATACCGCGAATCTCCGCGGCGCTGGTGCGTGTCAGCGCTTCAGCGGCGGGATTCATCACCGCAACACGTCCGCTGCGATCGGTGCCAATCACGCCCTCGCTCACGTTGGTGATGGTGGTGTTCAGGCGACCTTCGGTTTCCAGCAGCATGCGTTCGGCACGATGTTTGTAAAGTGCAATCTCAATGTTGATTTCCAGCTCACGGTTATCGAACGGTTTGAGAATGTAGCCGTAAGGCGCGGTAATTTTGGCGCGCTGAAGGGTCTCATCGTTGGAGTAGGCGGTGCAGAAGATGATGGGGACGTCCAGGCGACGGTGGATGGTCTCGGCGGCTTCGATGCCATCGATATCATCGCGCAGATGTATGTCCATCATGATCAGGTCGGGCGTGGTCTCCAGGGCCTGGCTAATGGCATCGGCGCCCTTGCCAACAGTGCTGACAATTTCATAGTCCATCTGTTTCAGTCGTGAGGCGATATCCTTGCAGACGAGTACCTCGTCTTCCACGACCATTATTCTTGCCTTTGGCATTAGTGTTTCCTTGGGAAGTCGATCATGAACTCAGTGCCGCCATCGTTCTCGTGGCGCCAACTACCGTCCAGTTGTTCAGTCAGAATTCTTACAATTTCCAGCCCCATGGAGCTGCTGTTTTCGAGGTCTATGCTGTTGTCGATACCCTTGCCGTCATCCTTGACGGAGAACCAGTAGCTCTTGCCGTCCGGGCTTTCCTTGAACTGGACCCGAATGCAGCCCTCGCCCTCGCGACCCTGGTAGGCGTGCTTGAGAGAGTTGGATACCAGCTCGTTGATAATCAGCCCGCAGGGTACGGCGGTATCGATGTCCAGCAGGACTTCATCAACATCGAGCTCGAGGCTGATGGCGAGGGCGTCGAAGCGGTAGAAGCGTACCAGGCCGTTTGTGAGCATCTGGATATATTCGCGGAAATTGATTTCCAGCAGGCTGTCCGAGCGATAGAGGTTTTCGTGGATCAGCGCCATGGACTTGATGCGCTGCTGACTCTCAGTGAGCAGCGTCTGGAAGCGTTTGTCCATGATCGAGTCAGCCTGGATATTCAGCAGGCTGGAGATGACCTGCATATTGTTTTTGACCCGGTGATGAACTTCTTTCAGCAGCACCTCTTTCTCACGCAATGAGCGAGACAATTCCTGCTGGGCGGTCTTGTGGCCGGTGATCTCACTCTCCAGTGCCGCTGTGCGCTCGGCGACCAGGGCCTCCAGCTGCTCGTTGTAGCGACGTTGTTCCTCGCGGTGCAACCGGACACTGTAGGCTTGGGCCGTGCCGTACACAACGCCGATCGCGACCATGGTATACAACGCCATTGCCCACCACGTGGCCCAGGGCGCGGGCGCCACGGAAACGCCGATGGACAATCCCTGCTCATTCCAGAGCCCGTCGTTGTTGCTCCCCTGCACGCGGAACGTGTAGTCGCCCGGACCCAGGTTGGTATAGGTGGCCTGACGAACGTTGTTGGCGCTGACCCATTCCCGGTCAAAGCCTGCGAGCATGTAGCGGTACTGGTTTTCTGAGGGATCGGTGTAATCCAGCGCTGAAAATTCGAAGCCCACCACATAGTCGTCGTAGCTGAGGTCAATGGATTGCAGTTCGTACGGCGGCTTTTCCAGCTGAAAGTCTTTATTGAACTTGGTGAATCGCGTCAGTTGTACCGGTGGTTCGTGGGTATTGGTTTTGACGTTTTCGGGGTAAAAAACGTTGTATCCGTTTGAGCCGCCGAACATCATCTTCCCGTCGGAAGTCTGAAGATATGCCCCGTTATTGAAGTCCTTTCCCTGCAAACCATGGATTGCATCGTAGTTGGTAAACACGCCTTCTAACGGATCGTACCGAGACAAGCCCTTGCTATGACTGATCCAGACTTGCCCAGCGGCATCCTCAAGAAGCCCGTATATGGCGCTGCTAGGCAAGCCGTCATCAAAGTTGAAGTGCTCCCAAACGCCGTCGGCGTATCGATTCAAACCGGTGTCTCGTGTACCAACCCAAAGTGCTTCCTCGGTCTGTAGCAGGCTGATGATGTGATTGCCGCTGACTGAGTTGGCGTTATCCGGAGCGACGCGCATTACTTCCACGGTCTCTGTATCCGGGTCGAAGCGAATCACCCCGCTTCCGTCACTGGCTAACCACAGCTTGCCGTCCAGGCCTTCCTCGATATCGATGAGGAAGTAGTTGGGAAATTGCTGTGCGTTGATGCCATCTTTTGGAAACCGCCTGAACCGCCCCTCGCCCAGGTACAGGTTGAGTCCGCCGCCATAGGTCGCGATCCAGATGCGACCTTGTCCGTCTTCCAGCATATTGGCAATGGCATTGGAGCTAATGCTGCTGGGGTCGCTCTTGTCGAACTGGAAGTGTTCAAACTTGCCGGTGGCCGGATCGCGCCTACTGATTCCCCGGTTCATCGTGCCAGCCCAAAGCCGGTCTTTGCTGTCGTTCAGCAGCGAGATAACCACGTTGTCTGAAAGCCCACCCTGTGCAGGGTCGCCAACCTGGATGGTCTGAAATGTATTGGACGCTGTATCCCAGAGATTCAGTCCTCCACCGATCGTGCCTATCCAGACATTTCCATCGCTGCGTTCCGCAAACGAGGTGACACGATCACTACTTAAGGATTGGGGGTTCGATGCGTCGCGCTTGATATGGGAAAACGTCCTTATCTCCGGGTTCCACTTGCTGATGCCGTTGAACGTGCCCACCCAGATCACGCTTCCACTGTCCTGCATCACCTCATAGACCAGGTCATCGCTGAGGCTGGAGGGTCGGCTGGGATCGTGACGGTAGTGCTTGAATGCGTCGCGTTCCGGAAGTAACAGGTTCAGCCCTCGGTCTGTCGCAACCCAGATTTTGTCCTGCCGGTCCTGAAAGATTCTCCAGATTCTGTTTGAGCTGAGACTTGTGGCGTCATCCGGGTTGTGGGTATACCTTTTCACTTCGCCCTGATGGCTCACCAACGCCACACCGCCGCGCTGGGTTCCCACCCAGACTCTGTCGTTCTCGTCGATTAGCAGGCTTCGTATGTCGCGGTCGCCTGTAGATCGGTCTTGCTCCGGTTCGTACGGGATGGACAACTTGTCGCCGGTCAATGGGTCCAGTCTTAGGAGGCCCTCCGTTTGAGTCCCTACCCAGAGGTGGCCATGCCGGTCTTCTGCGACATCACGGACGCCTGGCCTTGATTCATTGCTACCGTCAAGGGTGAAAGTCAGAAGGTGCGCAAAGCTGCCGTCTTCGTTGAGTCGGCTCAGGCCTACCCGCGTGCCAATCCAGAGGGTCCCGTCGCGAGATTGAAAAATGTCACGGACGCTGTCATGAGGCAGACTTCCTGTGTCTTCAGGATCATGGCGAAAGTGCTGAAACGTTTTGGTGCTTTCGTTAAAAAGATTGAGTCCGTCGTCAGTGGCTACCCAGATCTGGCCATCGCGATCCTCGAATATGTCGTAGATCCAGCCACTGGACAGGCTGTTACTGTCTTCCGGGTCATAGTTGAAGATTTCAAACTTGTACCCGTCAAAGCGGTTCAAGCCCTGCTGCGTTCCAATCCACATAAATCCCTTGGAATCCTGGATTATGCGGCGCGCTGTTGCGTGGGACAGGCCATCGTCCGCATTCAGTCGCGTGAAATCGATATCGCGGTTTTGCGGGAAAACGCTTTTTGCGGAGTGGGCGTAGGCGGATAGAAGGAGCAGACACAGTGCCAGGCCGAGAATAAAAAAAGCCCCCTTGCGGGGGCCAAGTTGGCTACGTGCTGCAAACAAGGGGTCTGGTGCTGTCGCTTCCGTGATCAAACACCAGTCCCCTATCCATTAGCTGGAGTGTTGTTCCCACTCCTGGCTGTCATTACTACAAGCTCTTTGTCTTGAATTGCCGGTGGGCTATGCGATATCGCTGCTTGAGATACCCGTATCGTCGCGGTCTTCCCATACAAAGCCGGCAATCTGCTCGCTCGCGTCCTGTTTGATGTCGTGCCACAGCAGGCCGGCGACCTGGTCAGCTTCGGTGCTGGTGACGTCGTGCCACAGCAGACCGGCAACCTGGTCAGTGTCGGTGCTGGCGATGTCGTGCCACAGCAGGCCGGCGACCTGGTCAGCTTCGGTGCCGCTGATGTCGTGCCACAGCAGACCGGCAACCTGGTCAGCTTCGGTGCCGCTGATGTCGTGCCACAGCAGACCGGCAACCTGGTCAGCGTCGGTGCCGCTGATATCGTGCCACAGCAGACCGGCAACCTGGTCAGCGTCGGTGCCGCTGATGTCGTGCCACAGCAGACCGGCAACCTGGTCAGCGTCGGTGCCGCTGATGTCGTGCCACAGCAGGCCGGCGACCTGGTCAGCTTCGGTGCTGGTGATGTCGTGCCACAGCAGTCCGGCAACCTGGTCGGCTTCGGTGCTGGCGATGTCGTGCCACAGCAGGCCGGCGACCTGGTCGGTTTCGGTGCTGGCGATGTCGTGCCACAGCAGTCCGGCGACCTGGTCGGTTTCGGCGTTGGTGATGTCGTGCCACAGCAGACCGGCGACCTGGTCAGCGTCGGTGCTGGTGATGTCGTGCCACAGCAGACCGGCGACCTGGTCAGCGTCGGTACCGCCGATGGCGTCACCGCCCGTCGTATCGTCGTCCCGGTCCTCCCAGACAAAGCCCGCAACGGTGTCACCGCCCGTGGCGTCGTCATCCCGGTCTTCCCACACAAAGCCAGCCACATACTCGCCACCGGAGGTGTCATCGTCGCGGTCTTCCCAGACAAACCCGGCAACGCTGTCGCCGCCCGTCGTATCATCATCGCGGTCATCCCAGAGGTAGCCGGACACAGTGGGCAGGGTGGTGTTGGAACTTTCCAGGCTCATGGAGACGGCAATAGCGAGGGCCGCTGCTACGGCCAGCGCGCCCAGCAGTTGGAGGAGACCCCTGGCGCCACCCGTCGGGAGTGCCTCGGCGAAGGAGGAAACGTTGCCAGTTTGCTGGGTCAGGAGCTGAGACTGAAGTTGCTTGTTCACTTGGGTCACCACCTTGTGTTTTGTTGTGGTTGGCGGACCGGGAAGGTGCGAGGCTGTCCTGCACCCACCAGTCCCGGGCGCCAACTGTGCTGCCGGGTCAAAGTAAGAGTCGCTTGCATACTATTAAGAGCAAATACCGTGCCTAGTTCACACTTTTTGTAAACAGACGGTCAAATACTTTTCAAGCATATGATTAGTAAGAACTATTTTGCTGGGGTGAGGTGTTGAGCGGTGTCGAACAGAAGGGAAAAAAGCGGCGATTTTGTGCGCCATATTTTTCTTTGGCGGATAAATGCGCCGATTTTTACTCAATAAGGTGAATTGCTCGCCATATTTTACCAGTTAGCCAGTTGGCTCAACTGCCGGCGGTACGTGGGGGGTGAGACACCGGCCAGGGCGGCAGCCTCGGCCTGGTTGCGGGCGCGTTCGTCAATCAGTGTTAGCAACAGGTTTTGCAGGTGGGTGACCGGGTCCAGGGCTTCACGCTGCGCAACACCAATCCACTGAGGCAACAGGGCAGCCACGGACTGCCAGCGCGATAGCTGCTCCGGCGGGCGGGTGTCGCCATCGGCCTGGTAGCGGGTCAGTTTGCGGCGCAGAGTGCTCTCGGGCATGTTGAGCGCGGCCGCCGCCTGCAGGTTGACCTGGCCATGCTGTTGCAGGGCCGCGAGTATCAGGTCTCGCTCCAGCCACTGGCTCAGGGGTAGCAGGACATTATTTTCCAGGCAGTAGCCCAACTGTTCTGCCAGTGCCTCCCGGATAGAGGTTTCCAGCTCCACCAGGCTGTCCTGGGTGGAGGCTTTTTGCGGTTGGGGCGAGGAGGCCGCCCGGGGCACAGCCGAGGCGCCGGCGTCTGCGGGGAGATCCAGTTCCAGGACATCGATCTCCATGCCCTGGCAGAGAATCACAGCCCGTATCATCTTGTTGCGCAGCTCCCTGACATTGCCCGGCCATTGGTAGCTGTGCATCGCCGCCTGTGCGGCTGGCGTGAAGCCGCGGATGTCGCGGCTGTATTGTGCGGCGCAGTCTCGCAGGAAGTGGCCTGCCAGGAATTCGACATCTCCATTGCGCTGTCGCAGCGGCGGGGAGTGCACATTGAAAACGTTGAGTCGATAGTACAGGTCTTCCCGGAATCGCCCCTGGCGAATGTCTTCCTCCAGGTCGACGTTGGTGGCGGCAATTATCCGGGTGTTCACGGTTTCCGTCTGGGTACTGCCCACGGCCGTGAACTGTTTATCCTGCACAACGCGCAGCAGCTTTACCTGAACGTTCAGCGGAAGTTCGCCGATCTCATCCAGCAACAGCGTGCCCCCCTCCGCCTCCTTCAGCTTGCCGGCCGCGCTCTGTGTGGCGCCGGTGAACGCCCCGCGCACGTGACCGAACAGCTCTCTTTCGATCAGCGTGCTGACCACGGCGCCGCAGTCGACAATAACGAACGGTGCATCGGCACGACTGCTGAGCCGATGAATTTCACTGGCGATGACCTCCTTGCCAGTGCCGGACTCGCCGGTGATCAGGACGGTTTCATCGGTAGGCGCCACCAGTCGAATGAGTTCCACGACCTCCATCATCACATCGGACTGGTACAGCAGTTTGCTGTTGTCATCGCCCAGTGCCGGTGACGGCGACGCTGCGTCGGGCCTGGGTCCGGCTTCGGGTCCACCGAGGTAGGTCACCAGGGACTGAATCAGTAGCAGGTCCTGTTGGCGCAGCAAGCGTTCCGAGCTGCCGCTGTCGATGTACAGCAAGCCAGCACCGCCGCCCAGGTTGGCGCTGAAGCTGACCGGCACCCACCATCGGCTGCCGTCCTGGAACGGACCGGTATCGGCCAGTGTCCTGTCCAGATCGGGACAGGCATCCAGGTAAGCCTGGGCCTCGCCCTCAGAGCACTCTGGCATAGCTGCAATCGCCCGTGGCTGACCGTCGCGCCAACTGAACAGCAGTACCCTGGAGAGTTCGAAGCAGCGCTGCAGCCGCCCTAGCAGTCCTTTTGCCTTGCCGCGCGCATCGGCCGGGCCGGCATCACTCATGGTGTTCCACAGCAGGGCCATGTTGCGGTAGTCCTGGCCGGCGTCCGCTGCCAGCAGTTCGCTCTGGCTGTCAAGATTGCCCACCAGGCCGATATCGGTGCTGGGTCGCCACACGGCAAGCCGGTTACCGCCCGACTGTCTGGCAAGCACCAGGGCACGATGTGCGCGCCGGAATAGTTCGAGGGGCGACTCACCACTTTCGGCATTCACCTCGGAGCGGTGATGAGAAATACCGATGCTGGCCGTCAACCGTAAACTACCGCCCAGAAAACGGTGCTGGGCCAGCCGCTGCAAAATAGCACTGCTGATGGAGCCAGCCTCTTCCAGACTGGTTTGCGGCAGACTGGCAGAAAACACGTTGCCGCCGTAGTAGCTGGCGAGGTCTGTTCCGCGCATGGCCAGGTTGAGCTGCTCGATCAGCTCCCGCAACAGCGCATCGCGGCTCTCTTCGTCCAACTCTTCCAGCAGAGCGTCCGGGCTGTCCGGACTGATCAGCAGCAGTACAAAGGCCCGCTCGTGATCCAGCGGATAATCAAGAATTCCAGACAGCGACCCGGCCGGCAGATTGCCAGGTAACGGCAGGTCGTCCACGGAGTCCTTGAGTTCCGCCAGCTCTCTCAGTATCAGGACAGCACCCCGTGCCTGCTTGTCTCCGCTGGCGCCGGGCACATCGCTGGGCCCCACTACGCCGTCAACGAGTAGCTGGCTGCCATCATTACGCCGCACCTGGAAGGGAGGCAAACGAGTGACGGCGTTGGTACTCAGCAGGGTCATCCATGACAGACTTGCCGCCTGTCGAGTGCCTGCTCGATCCTCCAGCAGTTGCTCACAGTCCAGCCCTGTGACGCCTTCCTGTTGAAGACCGAAGATACGACAGGCCTGCGAATTCATGGCAGTAACGCGGTGCTCGGCATCGGTGAACACCAGCGCCTCGCCGATACACTGCAGGGCGGTGGACAGAAGCTGGCGCGTGCTGTGGAGTTCCTGTTCAACAGAGAACTTGTGCATCGCCATCTCTATGGCAATCTGCAGATCCGCTGTTTCTATCGGTTTGAGTACATAGCCGTAGGGCGTCAGTGATTTGGCGCGTGCCACAGTCTCCCGGTCGGAATAGGCGGTCAGGAAGATGACTGGAATGTCGCGCTCGCGGGTGATGCGGCGTGCCACTTCGATGCCGTCAATTTCATCCTTCAGGTGGATATCGCAAAGCAGCAGTTCGGGATTGAGTTCGGCAGCGAGCGTCAGGGCCTGCTTTGGGTTGTGTGCCATGCCCAGCACTTCGTGGCCCAGTTGCCTGAGACGAGACTTTATATCGCGTGCAACAAGCGCCTCGTCTTCGATGATGAGAATGCGGGCTGTCTGGTCGGCTGCATCGGTCACGCCGCTACCACCTCAACTGGCGTATTGAATGTGTCAGGATGCCTCGCGGAGCATCGGCTCGTCGGCTTTCCCGGAAGCTGCGGGCCGGGGGCCTGAAAAACGCAGCACGCCATCGTCCAGCGGCGCGTTGCGGAACATCAGTCGATCCTTGCGGTAGTTCTGTGGATTGATCCAGGGTTCCCTGTCTCCCTGCTTGGGAAATTTGTCTATGACCCTGCGCATATAGCCCGCAGAAAAGTCCTCTATCCAGTCACGTGCCGGCATGTCGGCATCTTCCGGGCGCAACTCCGGTACTGCCGTGACGGCGCCGGTCTCGGCCATATGGTTGAGCAGCCGGCAACTGTATTCCGCCGTCAGGTCAGCTCGCAGGGTCCAGGAGGCATTGATATAGCCAAAGGTCGTCACCAGATTGGGGACACCGGTGTACATCAGGCCTTTGTAGGACCAGGTCTTCGAAAAGTCCACAACTTCGCCGTCAACCAGCACTGCCGCTTCGCCGAGCACGACCAGCTCGATGCCGGTAGCAGTAACAATAATGTCGGCGTCCAGCTGTTCGCCCGAGGCGAGTCGAATTCCGGTCTCATTAAATCGATCGATGGTGTCGGTCACTACCGTGGCCTTTTCGGTGCGCAGTGCCTCGAACAGGTCATTGTCCGGCACCAGGCAAAGTCGTTGATCCCAGGGGTTGTAAGTCGGCGTGAAGTGCTTGTCGATGTCGTAGTCGGGCCCCAGCTCCTCGTGAACCCGCTTGAGCAGCAGGTCGCGAATTTTGTCAGGTGCGGTGCGCGTGCGTCGATACACCCACTGTTGCATCAGCACATTGCGCCAGCGGGTGATGGCGTAGGCCCAGGTGTCGGGCAGCAGGGCTCGCAGCGTGTTGGCGAACCAGTCGCGCGACGGCCGGGAGACTAAGTAGGTGGGAGAGCGCTGCAGCATCACGACGCTTTTTGCCTGCTCGGCCATGGCAGGCACGAGAGTCACGGCGGTGGCACCGGAACCGATTACCACGACGCGCTTGCCGCTGTAGTCCAGTTCTTCCGGCCAGAACTGCGGATGAATGACGGTGCCCTTGAAATCTTCCTGGCCGGGGAAATCTGGCGTGTGGGCGCGCCGATAGCTGTAGTAGCCGGCGCACATCATCAGAAAATTGCAGCGCAGCTCTACGGTCTCGTCACTGTCTGTGCGCTGTGCGGTAACTGTCCAGGCGGCCTCCTCGCTGGACCAGCTCAATTGGGTGACCCGGTGGCGGTAGCGTATGTTCTGCTCGACGCCGTGCTCCCTGGCGGCCTCGTTGACATAGGCGCGAATGGACGGGCCATCTGCAATCGCCTTGGGGTCGCGCCAGGGCTTGAAGCTGTAGCCCAGGGTGTGCATATCGCTATCGGAACGAATTCCCGGGTAGCGGAACAGGTCCCAGGTGCCGCCCATGGCCTCGCGGCTTTCCAGGATGGTATAGCTGTGACCGGGGCACTCCCGCTGCAGGTGCACCGCGGCGCCAACGCCCGACAGGCCGGCGCCCACGATAATCACATCAAAATGTTCCGTTGCCATAGTGTTGACCTTTTCCCCCGGTGGCCGCTCAGTCCGATTTACCGAACAGGAAGTCGTGCATGATGTCGTATATCTGCGGCTGGGTCACGAGGGTCGGAATCAGGCCAGCGGCCGCCGCGTTGGCAAGCAGTGGTACCTGGGTGCCGGTATGTTCTTCGTAGGGAAAGCTGTTGGTCGCATAGTTCACACCCAGTAGGGCGCCCTCATCGGTGCGCAGCCGGGCGACTTTGCCCGGTGAGAACACCGGCGCGCCGTAGGCGGCGAACAGGCTGGTTTCCGGTATTAGCTGTGCGGCGTGGCCGTGGTCGGCCGTAACCAGTATCAGGGTGTCCGGCTGGCGACGGGAAAATTCCAGAGCCACGGCGACGGCTTCATCCAGCTGTTGCAACTCGCCGATCGCGCCGCAGGGCATGCGCTCATGCGACTGCTTGTCGATTGAGGCAGATTCCACCATCAGTATGAACCCGCGGTCATTTTCCAGATGGCGCAGTGCTGTGCGCGTCATTTCGGCCAGTGATGGCATGCCGGTGAATTGTGGCTCCGGCTCGCAACCCATGGGGTCCGGCAGGCGTACGCTGCCGAGAAAAGGGTGCAGTCGGTTGAGCCAGCTGGGGATGGGGCGCTCAGCTGAGCGGCCATTTTCACCCCGTAGTCGCACCGGCATCGTGGAGGGAGAAAACAGCCCCAGCAAGCGGCCGTCTGTACTTTGGCCGGCCAGTTCCAGCGGCTTATCAATCACCCTGAAGCCGTTGTCCTGTGCGCGCTGTCGCACGCTGCGGTCCTCACCTTCGGCCGTCATATCAAAATGCTCGCTACCACCGCCCAGCACTACGTCCAGGTCGGAATCGGCAATCTGTTCTGAGATGGAGCCCGGTCCACCTTCGGCGCGGGTGTACTGTCGGCAGTGGGGAAGGGCGATGCCATACCGTTTCACTCCCTGTATCGCCGCCGGGTTTTCACAGGTGCGAACACTCATGTGGGCAATAAAAGCAGCCGGAGTGGCGTCGGTGACGCTAGCGGTAGTGACCAGCCCAGTGCGCAGCCCGGCTTTGCTGGCCTGCTCCATGATGGTTTCAATAGGCTTATCATCGCTGGCCGTTGTGGCGATGCGGCCGCGGCTGGTGACCACGCCCGTGGCCATGGCGGTGGCGGTGTTCGCGGAATCGGCCACGTAGATGCGACTTCCCTGCTCGTCCACTGTGAGCACCTGGCTCGCTGCGCGAACGGGCAGTTCGTCAATGACCAGCCTGCCCTCGGCGCCCGCCAGGTAGTTGCGAGCAATAGTGATTTGCACGTCGTCCATGCCGTCACCGATCACGAGGATGACATTACGTGCAGCGACTGCCGGCGTTGCCAGAAGCAGCAGGCCAAACATGCTGACCATCACGGTCGGGTTAATTGCCATGTCGGTAGTTCCTTTTAGCGTTAAAGCGCCAGCAGGCAGCGGATTGCCATGGCTATCAGTACCAGCGTCGACAGGGCAAAGAGACCGAAGCGGATGAGTACCCGGTTTATCGTATTCTGTACCAGCGAGTGCACAACGCGCAGCCCGACGTAGGCCCAGGCCAGATTGATATTGATGGCGTCGCCGCTGCCGGCCAGGTGGCAGTAGAAAGCCAGGGCGTAAAAGATGGTGGGCTGTTCGTGCAGGTGGTTGTAGTTGTCCGCTACCTGACGCGCTCCGCTTGGCAGCATGTTCAGCGAGCCAGGGTGGCGCGCCTCATCGGGATCCAGGCCGGCGGCTTGCATCGCCGGAATCCGCAGCAGGTACATCCAGATCCAGACGATCAGCGTCCAGCTGACCAGGGCAATGACGGGCGTGAGCATGGGTGTTTCCTCGCGATGTTTTAAGGATTGTTATGGTGTGCGCCGCTCAAGGGTACTCGGCGCCTGTCAGAGGTTCAATCGAGGGTCTCGAACAGGGAGAGCTGGTCGGCCTCGTCGGCATGCCGGGGCGTCAGTCGCAGTCCTGCTCCCAGCAGGCGTACCGACAGTGGCTTGCGTGCCCTGGCTGCCAGCAGCAGGCGCTGGTAATCGGCTCGATTCAGCCAGGGCTCGCCGCGATCGGGCAGGATTTCCTCGAGGGTGGTCTGGCTGAAATTGCGGAACTTCACTTTCACAAAGCGCTTGATGGGCAGGTACTGTTGTTCGATCTTGCGAAAACGCGTTGCCAGCTCCTCCAGCACCGTGTCTAACGCTGCCAGCAATTCCTCGTCGGAACCCAGGTCCCGGGTGTAGGTGCGCTCGACACTGATGGATTTGCGAATCCGGCTGGTCTTGACCTCGCGCTCATCAATCCCATGGGCGAGCTCCGCCAGGCGTGGGCCGTACTTGCCGAAGCGTCGCGCCAGGTCCTCGATCGGTATTGTCTGCAGGTCGCCGCAGGTGACAACGCCCATGCGTTTGAGCTTTTCCGCGGTGACCTTGCCCACCCCGTTGATTTTGGACACCGGCAGTGCCCTGACGAAGTCCGCCACCTGCGCCGGTGCCACCGTGAACAGGCCGTCGGGCTTGTCCCAGTCGCTGGCGACCTTGGCGAGGAATTTGTTGGGCGCGACTCCCGCCGAGACGGTGAGCTTGATCTCTTCCCGTACTCGGCGGCGAATTTCGTCGGCGATCAGGGTGGCGCTGCCGCCGAAATGCTCGCTGTCGCTGACATCCAGATAGGCCTCGTCGAGTGACAGCGGCTCAATCTTGTCGGTGAAATCACTGAAAATGTCGCGAAACTGGCCTGACACTTTGCGGTACAGGTCGAAGCGCGGTTTGAGAATGACCAGCTGCGGACAGAGCTGGCGCGCCCGCGCCGTAGGCAAGGCCGAGTGCACGCCGAACTTGCGAGCCTCGTAGTTGGCGGTTGCCACTACGCCGCGCTCGGAGGAGCCCCCCACGGCGATGGGTTTGTCGCGCAACTCCGGGTTCTCGCGCATCTCCACCGAGGCGTAGAACGAGTCTGCGTCAATGTGGATGATCTTGCGCATCACGCTGCTTCTGCTGAGCCTGCCAGAGCTCTGCATAGTGGCCGTTGCGTTCCAGCAGTTCACGGTGACCACCCTGCTCTACCACCTGGCCAGCCTGTATGACCAGGATGCGGTCAGCGTCGATGATGGTGGACAGTCGGTGAGCGATGACCAGGCTGGTATGGTCAGCAGAAATTTCCCGCAGCGCCGCCAGAATCGCGCGCTCTGACTTGCTGTCCAGGGAGGAAGTGGCTTCATCAAATACCAGGATAGGCGGTCGCTTGAGCAGGGTGCGGGCGATGGCCACGCGCTGTTTTTCACCGCCTGACAGCTTCAGGCCCCGCTCTCCGACCAGGGTGTCTCGACCCTCTGGCAGCGCAGCAATGAAGGTGTCCAGATGGGCCAGCCTGATGGCCTGTTCGACGTCTTCATCGCCGGCGTCTGGATTGCCGTAGCGTACATTCTCGAACAGGCTGTCATTGAACAACACAGTGTCCTGCGGAACGATGCCGATCACCTCGCGCAGGGAGGCCTGGGTGACGGAGCTGATGTCCTGGCCATCTATCAACACCCTGCCACTGTCCGGGTCGTAGAAGCGAAACAGCAGTTTCACCAGCGTAGACTTGCCAGCGCCTGATGGTCCCACCACAGCAACTTTCTCGCCCGGCTGCACCGTAAAGCTGACGTTGCTGAGAATGGGGCGCTCCGGTGTGTAGGCAAAGCTGACTGACTCGAAACGGATTTCCCCGCTTCCAACAAGCAGCGGCGGGGCGCCTGGTCGGTTCACGACCGCGGGCTTGATGGCCAGCAGCTCGAACAGCTTTTCAATATTAGCGAGTGAGCCCTTGATCTCACGAAAAACGAAACCGAGAAATCCCAGCGGCATGAAAAGCTGAATCATGAACTGGTTGATGAGGATGAAGTCACCCAGGGTCATCTCCCCGTCGCGGACGCCGGCCGCCGCCAGGCCGATCATGGCAGTCTGGGCGACGGCGATGATGAGTGCCTGGCCGCCGTTAAGGCCGAACAGCGAAAGCCGGTTGCGGCGCCTGGCCAGCTCCCAGCGCGCCAGCTCTTCGTCGTAGCGTTGTGCCTCGAACTCCTCATTGGTGAAATACTTGACCGTTTCAAAATTCATCAGGCTGTCGACGGCGCGCGTGTTGCTGGCGGAATCCGCCTCGTTCATCTCGCGCACGAATCGGGTCCGCCACTCGGTGGCGCGCAGCGAGAACAGGCCGTAGACAAAGACTGACAGCACGGTGATGACCGCGAAGGACGCACCGTAACCAGTCAGCAGGATCACCGCCACCATCGCAATCTCAAACAGGGTCGGAACAATATTGAAAACGAAAAATCGCATCAGGAAACTGATGCCAGTGGTGCCGCGTTCAATATCACGGGACAGCCCGCCGGTGCGGCGATTGAGATGAAAATCCAGATCCAGGGCGTGCACGTGCCTGAACACCTGCAGGCCGACCCGACGCATGGCGCGCTCGGTCACCCTGCCGAAAATGGTGTCTCGCAACTCGCCGAAAAATACGTTTGAAAAGCGCGCGCCGCCGTAGGCCAGCACCAGGCCTGCGAGTGCGGCCAGCGAAAGCCCGGGGCCCGACGTGTCGAGCGAGTCAACGAGGTGCTTGAGCAGGAAAGGAATGGTTATAACGGCGCCCTTGGCCAGCAGCAGGCACAGCAGGGCGAGCAGAACCCGGCGCCGGGATTCGCGCAGGAACGGCCAGAGGTGTTTCAGGACCTGCCAGTTGTACGATTTGCCTGTGTCTGCGTCGAAATTGCCGTGGCGCACGTCAGCGCTCCCCGATGAGAATTTCGAGGCGCAGCTTCACTTGGGCAACGCCCTCGCGGTCCTGTTCTACCTGGCGCTTGCGCCAGGCGTAGCGTGGTTCCAGTTCGATAAACATCCAGTCCTTTAGAAAACGGCGCCGCAGGCCCATGCCAAAGCCACGTGACTTTAGCAGTTCCGGGTCGGTGTCGCCGCGGACGAATCCAAAGACGCGAAACGCCTGACGCGGGCTCAGTCGCTTGATCCAGGCCAGGCGCGTCACCCACTCCGCGCCATTGGTTTCCTCGCCATAGTCGAGCCGGTTGGTCCAGCGCAGCAGCGTCTGCTCGCCGAGGGGCTGGTTGGCGTCGAGGCGCGTGCGGCTGGTAAAACCGTCACCACCCACCCAGAACACCTCTTCGCTGAAGCGGTAGCTGGCATTGCCCCAGAGTGAGTCAGTGAAGCGATAGCGTCCACCCAGTTTGACGTTGGGCCCCGACTTCACGCCGGCAAACAGGTAGGCCGAGGAACGCTTCTTGCGACGCACCTGGTATTGTACCCCGGCTGCGGAGTCGCCGCTGGTGGCGATGGAGGGATCGTAAATCTCGTCTTCAAAATCGCCGTCTTCGCCGGAGAATACAACGCTGAGGCGATCGCTGGTGCGCGGCAGATGCAGGCGCCCGGTGGCGCGCAGCTTCAAGTCCCAGCCGTCCTGCTCGTCCCACTCCAGCTGGGGCCGCAGCCGCACCTGTGAACGCGCTTCGTCCTCTACCTCGCGGGGATGGCCAAAAAAACTATCCACCCAGATGGCGAGGTTGTCGGCGCTCTCACCGATGCCCTTACGGCGGCTGTCCACCCAGCTTTCTTCGCCCGGCACTGTCTCTTCCTCGGCATGGGTGGTTGAGGAAAACGGTGCTCCCGAGGCAATCAGCAGCAGTGCAGTAAGCTGTTTTGTTTTTAGCGGCAACAAACAGGGATTCCCGTGATCTACACTAGGCGTCTTATCAGAGTAATGTCGTGAGGAGAAAATGGCCATGGTCAAGGCAGTTCGCATTCATACCACCGGCGGGCCTGAGGTGATGGCGCTGGAGGAAGTTACACTGGACGCGCCCGGGTCTGGCATGGTGACGGTGCGCCATGAAGCCGTGGGTCTGAATTATATCGACACCTACCACCGCAGCGGCCTGTATCCACTGGAATTGCCCAGTGGTCTGGGGCTGGAAGCGGCAGGCGTCGTGGAGGCGGTGGGCGAGGGGGTCGATATCGCGGTGGGTGACCGGGTGGCCTACTGTGCGGCGGGTATGGGTGCCTACAGTGAAGCGCTGAACCTGCCGGCCGCCAGGCTGGTGCCGGTGCCCGAGGAGATGACGGCAGAGACCGCCGCCGCGGTCTCGCTGAAGGGCGCGACCTGCGAATACCTGTTGCAGCGCACCTACCCTTTGACGGCCGGAGAGTATTGCCTGTTCCACGCGGCCGCCGGCGGCGTGGGGCTGATCTTCGGCCAGTGGGCGAACGCCATCGGCGCCGTCGCGATCGGTACTGTCAGTACCGCTGAAAAGGCAGAGCTGGCGCTCGCCAATGGCTATCAGCACGTCATCAATTACAGTGAAGAGGATGTGGTGGCGCGGGTGCTGGAAATCACCGGCGGCGAGAAGCTGCCAGTGGTCTATGACGGCGTTGGCAAGGACACCTTTGAGCAGTCACTGGACTGCCTGCGCCCGCGGGGCCTGATGGTCAGTTTCGGCAACGCTTCCGGTTCACCGCCACCGCTGGAACTGGCAACGCTGAGCGCCAAGGGGTCCCTGTTTATTACCCGGCCCACCCTGTTCAGTTACGTGCTCAGCAGCCAAGAATTGCGACAGTGCCTGGGTGATGTATACCAGCGCGTACTGTCGGGCGATGTCTCCGTGGATATCAATCAGCGCTACGCCCTGACTGATGTGCAACAGGCACACCGGGACCTCGAGGCACGCAGGACAACGGGGTCGACCATTCTCCTGCCTTAACGCACACTCGGTGGACAGACCTCGGGCATAATAGAAGCGACTCAATGGAGGACATCATGACCGTACTGGAACGCTGGCACGAAGTCGTGCAGAAAAAGGATCCGGAACTGCTCGACGAACTGCTCGCCGAGGACTGCGTATTCCATTCACCCATCGTGCATACTCCCCAGGAAGGCAAGGCATTGACCAAGCTGTATCTGGCGGCCGCCATGCAGGTGCTGGGTGAGGGGTTCCACTACGTGCGGGAGGTCAGCGACGACCATCAGGCCGTGCTGGAATTCGTGGGCGAGAACGAAGGCATCACCATCAACGGCGTCGATATCTTCAGTTGGAATGACGAGGGCAAGATCGATAGCTTCAAGGTCATGGTGCGACCCCTGAAGGCCGTCAATCTGCTCCACGCCCACATGAAAGCAATGCTTGAACAGCTATCAGCGGGAGCGCAGCAGTAGCAGGTCGGGCTGAGCCGCGTCAGGCCGAGCCGCGTCCGGCCGAGCCGCGTCAGGCCGGGCCGCGTCCGGCCGAGCCGCGTCAGGCGGTACCGCTCCAGTCCCGGTGGTTGGAAAATTGCTGGCGCAGGTACTCCATCTGGTCACCGAGAATTCGATCGCGCTCGAGAAAAGTGTACTCCCAGGGGTTGGGCGTAAATGGCACCGCCAGTAGCGGCATGCTCGCTTCTTCCGGGGTGCGATCGCCCTTGCGGTTGTTGCAACTCTTGCAGGCACTGACGCAGTTGGCCCAAACGTCGCGCCCGCCCCGGCTGACCGGTATAACGTGGTCGCGAGTGAGCAGGCTGCGATGAGTTTGCTGACCGCAATAGAGACAAAAATGCTGGTCGCGTCTGAACAGCGCCTTGTTGTTCAATGAAAGGGAGAAACTGCCAACCACGCGGCCGCGCATGGCGATAATGGGAGGGATTTCCAGCATGGACTGGAGCCCGCTGAGGCGTTGCACGCCTCCATGCAGAGTCACGGCGGGAGTGCCCAGAGTCCAGGAGACATCGCCCTTCACATAGGCCGTAGCGGCTTGCTCCGGGCTACACCATCCGCGGGGCTGCCCTGCTAGATCTAGCCTCAAGATCGCAATCGACATGCGTGTGTCTCACTCATATGGTGATCCTACTGTCACGACTCCGGCTGTGCGAAAAACAGCGGGTCGCAACTTCGCCGATACGCTGCCCGCGAAACTGCACCGGCGGTGCTGTTCATGGCGGGCAGCACTTCGGAGTTGACAAAGATATACAGGATTAATGTGTAAGAAACCAGCGCTGCATTCGCTCTGCTGCAGGGGCTTTATTAGCGTATCGCCTTGAGCACCTCGTGGGTCAGGTCCCAGCGGTTAAAGCCCTGCCCGCCCCAGTCCAATCCGCGGCGCACAATGACCAGATCCCGGGAAGGCACCACGATCACATACTGGCCGCGATTGCCCGCCGTGGAGTAGGCCTCTTGCGGCACGTCGGAGCGCTTGTCCGGCACCAGCCACCACTGCCCGCCGTAGTCATTGCCACGCACCTCGCTGGCCGGGGCGGGAGCCCAGGAAAATTCTATCCAGTCCTCAGACACCAGGCGCTCGCCCTGCCAGACGCCGCCCTGGGCGTAGAGCATGCCGAATCGCGCCAGGTCGCGGGCGTTGGTATAGACCTGGCTGGACAGAATGAAGTCGCCGAACCGATCGGTGCTGAGCAGGGTGTTGCGCATACCCAGCCGATCCAGCAGCGTCCGCCGCGGAAATTCCAGGTAGGCCTGGTCATCCCCCAGCACCTGTTTCATGGCATAGACTGCCAGCAGGGTGTCGTAGTTTTCGTAATCCCAGAAGCTGCCCGGTTCGCGCACAAGACCACGGCGGCGAGCGCCGTCCACGGAGCTGGCACCGGCCCAGTAGGCGAGCCCGGAGCCGGTGGCGTATTCCCTGTTGAAGCTGTCCACCGGGTCCAGTCCGCTGGACATGTTGAGCACCTGGCGCAGGGTGATCGCCGCGCGTGGGTCGTGAGCGGGCGCTGGCAGTGCCGGCAGCCATTCGATCCCCAGGGGTTCATCAAGCGCCATTTTACCCTGGTCTACCAGCATACCGATCAGGGTTGAAGCGATACTCTTGGCCGTGGACCAGGTACGGGTGCGGGTTGTCACGTCGATGCCCGTCGCGTAGCGCTCGTGAATAATCTGGCCGCGGTAAACCACCAGCAAGCTCAGGGTGTCCTGCTCCGGTGTCGGTCGGTTGAAAGCCCAGTCCGATGCCGCTTGCAGCGCGGTTGCATCCACCTCCTCGGGCAGGGGACGGGCCGTGATCTTGTCACCCATCGGCCAGGGAATATTGGCCGGGTTACCTGCCAGGGGTGCCAGGCTGTGACGCGGGAGCTGCTCGATGTCTGTCCAGTCCTGGTCGGGTGCCATGACCACACAGCCAATGCCGTCACGGAAAGCGGCCCGCACGGCGGATCCATTGGCGCCGCCACCTACCCTGACGGCCTTGCGCTGGTGGTCGACACGATAGGCACCGCCTGTGGCGGTCCCCAGTGGCCGGTCGATGCGGCGGCCATCCAGGTAGGCCAGTTCCTGGGCGAACACCTGCTCCAGGCTGCGATGTGAGGTGAACAGGCCGTTGCACATCAGCACCGCCTGCACGCCGTTGCGGATCATCTGCCGGTTGTGGGCGAAATAGTCATAGCCGACATTGTCAGGCTGACCCCAGGCCAGCGTCGGCACAAGGGCGACAAGCAGCAGTAGCTTCTTTTTCATAGTGTCTCCGGGCTGGTCTAAGCTTGGGGGCGATCATACTGTAATAGCGAAGAGGTACGCAGAGCATGGCGGAGTTGATCTGTTCCAGAGCTGTCTGTCGATGAAAGAGCGGATACTGCAGCTGCTCACGCTGGCGCTGGCGCTCGCCATCTGGTTTTCTCCGCACCCACCGGCCCTGGAGCCCGCGGCCTGGCAGCTGTTCGCTATCTTCGCCGCTGCGATTTTCGCGGTGGTCAGCGGCGCCATGAGCATTTTACTGGCGGCCATCCTGGCATTGGTGGCTGCGGTATTTACCAGGACGCTGTCACCGGAGGTCGCCTACAGCGGTTTCAGTGAGGGATTTATCCTGCTGATTGTGGTGGCCTTCCTGGTGGGCCGCGGGGTCGTGAACTCAGGCCTTGGCGCCCGTATCGGGCTGCTGCTGGTGCGTGCGTTTGGCAAGTCCTCACTGGGCCTTGCCTACAGCATGGTGGCTACCGATGCGGTCATCGCCCCTGCGTTTCCGAGTAATACGGCGCGCTCGGGTGTGTTGTTCCCCATCGTTTATTCGCTGGCGGAAAGCAACGGCTCCCACCCCTGGCAGGACAGCCGGCGGCGGCTGGGTGCCTACCTGATGATGACCAGCATGGCCGGTCTCGGGCTGTCCTCTGCGCTGTGGCTTACGGCGATGGCCGCCAATCCTGTGGGTGCTGCCATTGCCCGTCAGCAGGGTGTTGATATCAACTTTGTGAGCTGGTTCGTGGCCTCATCGGTGCCCACACTGATCTGCATGGCGCTGGTGCCCTGGGTCTTGTACCGACTGTTTCCCCCCACCCTGAAGCAGACACCGGAAGCACCGGCGGCGGCCGCGTCGCAATTGCAGGCGCTGGGGCGTATGTCGAGCCGGGAGTGGATCACCCTGGCTACTTTTGTCGGCATGGTCGCGGGCTGGAGTCTGTCGGGCCGGCTGGGGCTGGATGCGACGGCGGTTGCCTTTCTCGGCCTTGCGGTGCTGATGCTGGCAGGGATATTTAACCTGGACGACATCAAGGCCTCCGGTGATGCCCTGGAAACCCTGATCTGGTTCTCCATACTCTTCACACTCAGCAGCGAGCTGGACCGGCTGGGCTTCATGGCCTATGTCGGTGAAAACCTTGGCGCTCTGGTGGATGGCCTGAGCTGGCCGCTGACCTACACGGCGCTGCTGGCGGTCTATGTGCTCATTCACTACCTGTTTGTCAGCCAGACGGCCCACTTGCTGGCGCTGTTCGCAGTGTTCCTGGGCGTGTCACAGCCCGAGGTGCCCGCGCCGTTGATGGCCATGAGCCTGCTACTGGCCAACAACTTTTTCTCGGTCATAACGCCCCAGGGTTCCAGCGCCAATGTCATCTTTGTCGGCAGTGGCTACCTGGAAGGCGGCGAAGTGTATCGCTACGGGGGTATTTCGGTGCTCTGCTGCTTCCTGGTCTACCTGCTGGTGGGCACGCCGTGGATTCTGCTGGTGCTGTAGGTCTAGTCGCGCGCGCCTGCGTATAGAATAGAGTTATGAGTAAACAAGACAAATTGAAGCGCGGTGCCGTGCCACGTGGCTTCGCCGCGGCCCTGGCGGGAATCCGCGCCGGCGGAGCCCTGGCGGTGGATGGTGCGGTGCAGCAGGTGCTGAACCGCTCTGGTCTCGCCAAACAGGCGAATTCCGAATTTTCCCGCCGCGAGGCGCGCCGCTTTGTGGCAGAGCTGGGCCGCCTCAAGGGTACCTACGTCAAGATTGGCCAGATGCTGGCCCTGCTTGGGGAGCACTTCCTGCCGCCAGTGTTGACCGAGGCACTGCACGAGCTGGGAGGCCAGACCGAACCCCTGCCCTGGGCGTCGATAGTGCCGGTGCTGGAGGAGGAGCTGGGCGACCGTCTTTTGGACCTGGACATCGAACCGGTGGCGTTCGCGGCCGCCTCCCTGGCCCAGGTGCACCGTGCGACGGTGCGCGAAACTGGCGCGCAGATCGTCTGCAAGGTGCAGTACCCCGGGCTGGCGGAAGTCATCGACGGAGACTTCGACGCCGTGGTGCGCATGTTGAAACTGGCGCGCTGGCTGCCCGCCGGCCGGGATATGGACGACTGGCTGGCCTCCATGCGCGATTACCTGCACCACGAGATTGACTACCATCGCGAGGCGAACTTCGCCGCAGCCGTGCAGGACAGGCTGGTGGCCCTGGGCGAGGTCGGTGAGGTCTACCGTGTTCCCGGCGTGCACCGGGACTACAGCAGTGGACGCGTGCTCGCCCTGGACTATATTGACGGCAAGTCAGTGAATGATCCTGCGGTAGCCCGCCTGTCCCAGGCCCGGCGTAATCGACTGGCGAAGGCCATGCTGGAGCTGTTCTTCATTGAGCTTTACGACTGGGGCGTTATGCAAACCGACCCCAACTTCGGCAACTACCTGATCCAGCCGGCGAAGAGCGGGGATTGGCTCGCCCTGCTGGATTTCGGCTCCATGCTGGAGGGTGACGCAGATTTCCTTTATCACCTGCGCACCGTGATCGCGGCTGGCCTCGAAGAGGATGTTGAGACCCTGGTAGAGGGCCTGATAGGCCTGGGCTGCCTGCAGCCTGACGCCAGGCCCCAGGGCAGGAAACTGTTTGCGGATTTTTGCCTGCACTTGCTGGAACCGCTGCGCGAGCCGGACCGGCTGCCGAGAGACCTGCTCAATCAACGCGGGGAGTACCGGTGGGCAGACTCGCGATTGATGCAGCGCGCCGGCAAGATGGCCGCGGCCAGCAGTACTTCCCGCCATTTCACCACTCCGTCGCGGGATTTTGCGTTGATCGCGCGCAAGCTCACCGGCGTCTTCACTTTCATTGCCGTGCTCGGTGCAGAATTCAACGGTTACGAGCTGGTAATGGCACACATCGAGCGTTGGCGCGAGGGAGAAGCCCGTGGCTAGGTCCCAACAGAGGTCCCAACAGAGGTCGCAACAAAAGCCGCAAAAAAAGTCGCAGCAGGCTACAGTGCCCAGCTCCCGGGTCGGGCGTCTCGCGCGGGTCGCCAGGCTGGCCGGGGGTGTTGCCAGCGGGATGATCGCCGAGGGCGGTCGCCGGCTGCGCGCCGGTGAACGACCCCGCGCACGGGAGTTATTGCTCACTCCACGTAACGCCCAGCGGGTGGCTGACGAGCTGGCGCGCATGCGGGGTGCCGCCATGAAGTTGGGACAGATGCTGTCCATGGACGGCGGTGAGTTCCTGCCGCGGCAGCTGGCGGATATTCTCGCCCGGCTGCGCGACGAGGCCGACTACATGCCCTTCGACCAGCTTGACCGGACCATGACTGTCGCCTTCGGTGAAGACTGGGAGGGCCAGTTTTACGGTTTCGACTACCAGCCGATTGCGGCCGCCTCCATCGGCCAGGTGCATCGCACGCAGGCGCCGGATGGACGCGACATTGTGCTCAAGGTGCAGTATCCGGGCGTGGCGAAGAGTATCGACAGTGATATCGACAACATTTACGCACTGCTCAAGCTGTCCGGCCTGGTGCCCGACCAGGTGGATATGAAACCGCTGCTAAAGGATGCAAAAGACCAGCTACGCGACGAGGCCAACTACCTGCTGGAAGCCGAGCACCTGGCCGAATTCGGGGAACTGTTGGCTGACGACGAGCGCTTCGTGGTGCCGCAGTTGCTGCCTGAGCTGACCACCGAGCACGTGCTGGCCATGACCTACATCGAGAGTGAGCCGGTGGACGTAATCAGTGAGCTGGGCCAGGCGCAGCGCGATGCGCTGGTCACCGCGATGATGGACCTGATGTTGATGGAGTTCTTCCATTTGCGCCTGGTGCAGACCGATCCCAATTTTGCCAACTACCGCTACCAGGCTTCCACCGATCGCATGGTGCTGCTGGACTTTGGAGCCACCCGGCGCTTCAAGGCAAAATTCGTCAATGAATACCGGCGCATGATCAAGGCGGCCCGGAAGGGCGATGAATCCAGGCTACTGGATGCGGCGCAGAAGCTCGGTTACGTGGTGGAGGATGCCAGCGACGCCTACCGCGATTTCGTGCTGGATATTTTTGCCATCGCGCTGGAACCGCTTACCACCGAGGGCCCCTACGACTTTGGAACGTCAGATATCTCGGCGCGCCTGTCTGAGATCGGTGCCAGCGCCCAGGAATTCAGGGAGTTCTGGCACGCACCGCCTTCGGATGCCGTATTTTTCCATCGCAAGGTGGGCGGGATGTTCCTGCTGGCCCAGCGCATGGGTGCGCGCGTGGACCTGCAATCACTGGCAGCCCGCTGGGTATAGCTGGCTGCCCCCGATTAGCTGGTGCTCTTCGACGGATTGAAGAAGTCGAAATCTTCTGTGTTGGTAAACATGAAGTTGGCATCCACCGAGGTATTTTCGATCCCCAGGTGGCGCCGCAACGCCTTGTGCACATGCTTGGGATAGATAATCGTGCCGTTGTTGTCATCCCGCTGCAGCGTTGACGGGTTGATCTTGAAGGCATTGTGGCCGCCGTCTGTCTGGCCCACCACGCGATTACCCCAGGCTGCACCCTGCTCCATAATGATGTAGCTGCCGATGGGCCAGTGGTCCTTGCCGTTGTCGGCGTTGTAGTGCGGCGTGCGGCTGAAGTCGGAGCCGATCACCAGCGTCAGCCGGTCGGCTACCCCGCGCTCATTGGCGTAGGTCCAAATGTAGTCGATGGCCCGCTCCAGGGCGCTGAACAGGGTGACATGCTGTACATCGTGCCGCTGGTGGGTGTCGTGGCCAAGCAGGAGCAGGTCTGCTGCAGAGGCCACGCCAGATTCAAACGCCAGTATGGCCAGCTGTGCCTGCCTGAGGATATCGGTTTCACCGATGTCCGGGTGGAGCTCGAAGGGCTCCTGAAAGTCCTCCGGCGATGGCGGCAACACATCCACAAACCTCGCCAGTGCATCGGCGGTGCTCCTGGCATTCATGTAGGCCATGATGTTGTCGCGCTGCCGCGGCGTCAGGGTATCGCTTTGCAATCTGCGCTGCATGGCGGCTTGCTGCGCCGCCTGGATGCGGTTGACCTCACTGCCCAGCCGGATATTGGCATTGTCCCAGGTGTTGATATTGGGCTGCAGGATTTCGTAGAGGCCGTAGACATCATCCAGTCGGTTGTAGCGGATCAGCCGGGCGGCATCGGCAAAACCACCGAAGTTGATATAGGCCAGCGGCAGGTCCGGGGAGGCATTGGCGGAGTGCATGGCCGTGATGGTCGGATAACCTGCCGCGTTGCGGCCGCTCCAGTTGTGCAGGATACCGGTGCTGTGGGAGTTGGTCTGCGCATCGACCCCGTTGATGACCAGCATATCCTGATGGTACTTGGAGAACAGGGCCTGGTTGTTGGCAAAGGGCGCGTAGGGGATATTGCCCGCTACCTGCACTTCGTTGCTGTTTGCCCAGTTGTTGATTTCCAGCTCACCGGGAACATTGGTTTTGGGGTCACATAGACTGGTGACATCCCAGCCACCCTCCGCCTGCAGCACCAGCACCAGTCGACCGCTGTAGTCACCCGGCGCCGCCCACAGCCGATTGAAGGGTCCTGCGGTGGCCGCCGCGCCAGTGGCGATGGCCAGCGATTGGATGAATTCACGTCTTTTCATGGTCGCGCTCTCCTCTCGCTTATTCGTGCAGGTAGTTGTAGTGGGTCATCAGGTACATGATCACGGAGACCCATGTGCCCTTCATCAATTCGGGGTCGTACTGGAACACTTGGTGGTATTCCCAGCCCTGATTGTGGTAGTCCTGGTCGTAGATGTTGCATTGCTCGTCAGGCCACTGCCAGCCGAAAGTGGCGTTCGGCACTTCCTGTTTTCTGCCCTGCCAGGTCTCCACCAGCAGCTGGTAGGTGGCCTCAATCTCTGGATCGTCCAGCTCCAGCTCTTCGCCCAGCATCAGGGCGTGTAGCGCCTGGATGGCTTCGCGCAACTCCGTTGAGCCGCTGCTGGCCGCATAGGGATCGGTATCCTGCAAGGAGATTGAGGTCTGTACCGGGATGTTGGCGGGTACGCGCGGCCCGTAGGTCACGATCTCTACCGTGTATTCCCCGGCCTGGCTGGCTTCGAAGGGGAAGCTGATCCAGCCCTGTCCGCCCCAGATGACCCAGCCCACGGGTTGCCAGTCCCCGGGTGTCACTTCCTCCCAGTGCTGGTCGCCGCTGTTGTGGTACTCGCCTTCCCAGAAGTCGATGCGCTGTTCGAAGCCGTTGGTTTGCGCAAATTCCTCGCCTTCGTAGGTCGCCACCTGGACGCCGTCACGAAGAATGCGCACCCGGTCGATGACCACATTGTTGCCGATCTGGTTCTCTTCATCCCAGTAGCTGTTATCAAGGCTGATACGCAGCTTCTTGGTGCCAGGCTGCATGCTCAGGCTCAGCGAACGGGTGCCTCGGTCAGCATAGGTTGCCGGCACCTCGAATTGCTGCCGGCCTTCCTGGCCTGGAGTGGTGTGCGGGTCCAGGCTGCCAAATACGGTGCGCTGGTTGTCGGGCTTGAAGAAATCCTGGAAAACGGCGTCACAGGCGAAATCAATGGCCTGGCGCTGGGCCACGTTCGACATCAGGGTGGTTAGCTGCCGTGCCCTGTCCTTCACACCCACCGAGTCGATGCCACCGTAGTACACCCGGAATGAGTCTTCCAGAGCGTTGTAAGTGCCATCCATCGTCCAGGGGTTATTGTTGTCCTCTCGCCAGGATGAACCGAAGATCGCCCGGGTCTTCCGGGTCAGCTCTTCCGGCGTCAGCAGCCGGCCGGTGCCGACCACCTCCAGCTCGAGCTCCCGGCCTGCCGCCGCTCCAGGCTCCACGCCCGCTGCCCTGAACCAGCCACTCATGGCCATATCTACCAGCAGTGACTTCAGCTTCAAACCACCGTCTGAGAAATCTTCGGCGAAGTTCTGGATGTCCTGATTTTGCTGGTCGAAAGCGCGCAGCAGTTGCTGGTAGCCAACGTCTCCCGTCGAACCAGGCGCCTCGAGCACCTCTGCACCCATGACCGCCGGCCACCAGAACTTAACAGAGGCCCTGGCAAAACGCGGGTCGCTGGCGATACGTCCGGCCAGCCATTGCAGGGTAGTGGCCTTGCGGGTGGTGGCTTCACCGGGTAGTCCTGGCGCGCGCATGTCGCGGAACCAGGTGTCGCCCTCCCGGTAAGGCGATGGATCTGCATCTTCCGAGAACCACTCCGGGTACTTGTAGGTGTCGGGTAGCGCGTCCTTGCCACCCCAACTGCTGCGATACCAGCCCTCGTTACCGTAATTCTGAAAGGCGCCGGCCACCGGATCCATCTGCTCGTGACACACGGTGCAGGCCGGGTTGTTCATGGTGGGATTGTTGGTATCTGCCAGGGCTGCCGGGTCCGTGGTGCGGCTGGCCGACTTCTCGATATCCACATCCAGGAAATGCAGGTAGGTCCAGCGCGCGCGGGCCCGGTTGCGGTTGGTTTCGGTGCTGGGGTAGCGCGTCAGGAAAGCCATACTGTTCAGTACGCCGGCGTGCGGGTAGCGCAGGAAGGAGCCATGCTGGAAGATGTTGGCACCGAGGCCCTCGATATACTCTGAGACAAGTGATTCGTCCTGGAAAATCTGGCCCTTGTGAATGGTTCTGCGGAAATCGTCAGGATCCTCGGTGCCGTGGTTGGCCCCGGTCCTGAAAACATAGGACATCTGCGGATTCGACATCATGTAGTCGGCGGTGAGGATTTCGCTGTAGGGCAGGTTGTTCTCCACCACGTAGGCGATCAGCTCCAGCGGCGAGCGTGCAGCGCCGTACTGGAAAAGACGCTCCCATTCCCAGTACTCCTCTTCCTGGCCCGCGCTGAGCATGTCGAACTTGCGTTGGGACAACAGCGGGTAGAAGGTCCAATTGGAATCCAGCACGTCGAAGAACAGCCCGTTGAGCAGACCGTCGGTGTGCAGT
The DNA here is from genome assembly GCA_043513815.1 of Cellvibrionales bacterium. Lineage (GTDB taxonomy): Bacteria > Pseudomonadota > Gammaproteobacteria > Pseudomonadales > Halieaceae > JANQIO01. The sequence goes on from CP121313.1 coordinate 413,417, forward strand.
CGGTCATTCGCCGCCCGTATCAGGAATTCATGGAATTCCTCACCTTCCATCAGGCCGAGAAGGGCGGCACGCAGGCCGTCTGCGCCGGCTTCTGCCTGGGCGTATTCCGCCTCGGTGGGCAGCCGGCCCGCGAAAATCAGCGCTGCCCGACGCAGGGTCTGGCGCGCATCTGCCATGATCAGGCCATTCCAGAAGTCGCCCTCCGGGCCGCCGATATCGCCCTGCTCACCGGTGACCAGGAACACGTAGTTAGCCAGCGCCTGATACTCATTGGACTGGGAAGTGTAGATAGGTCCGCCGCCATGGCCGACACCCTGTGCCTTGCTGAGTATCAGCTGGGGGGCGCCGTCTACTTCAGTCAGGAACGCATCCAGCGCGGCGGCATTGGTGGCATCATCGGTGCCCGTGGGACCCAGGGATAGGCGGGCGCCGCCATTGACGGCGATGCCGCCGGGGATGTGACAGGCCTGGCAGACCACCACAGCGTCTGCCACGAAGTCTGAATAGTAGGTAAACGGGGTGTCTTCCACTTCGGTGGTGACATCGAAGCCGATAAGGGCGAGGCCCAGACTGGCACGTTCGCTCTCGGTGCCATTGGCCGTGACGTTGTCGGAAATCTGGTTGACTGCATTGAGGTCGCCGATGAACGGGCCGCCCGGTAGCTGGCGGCTCCAGATCAGTGCGTCCAGCCAGGTGACCTGGCCGTCATTGCTGATATCCACCACTACCTGGCGCGCGGCGCGATCCAGGTTGTAGGCGATCTGGGCGCTGCTGAGCTCGCCCAGTAGAGGTTTGATCCACTGGTAGACTGCTTCTGTCAGGCCGGAGACCTTGGGGCCGATCTCCTTGAGCTCGGCGCCACTCATCAGCGCGTGCCACTGGCCCTGGACCGGCGTGTAGGTGTTGTCGATGGCGGAGTTGCGATCAGCGTTGACGTCTTCGCCGCCGCTGGCCGTCACCAGGTAGTAGGCGTTGTCGTCCAGGCCGAGCAGCTGTAGCTGGAAGTTGCCGATCCAGAACAGTTTGATAAAGGCGTTGGCACCCGCCCAGGCCGCGGCCTGGTTGTTCTCCATATACTCCCGGTCCCAGCTTTCCGCCGTGGCGATGACCTGGTCGGGATTGTCGAGGGGGGCAACGGATACTTGCGCGCCGCCAACAGGGCCGTTGAGCTGGGTCTGAAAGCAGCCGCTCAGTAGCAGTGTTGTGGCACAAACAAAAAGTGCACGGCGATAACGCCGCACGGTTGATGTACACCAACCCGGGTTCAGCAGTAGCCTGAGCCGCATCGCGATACTCCTTTCGCGTACGATTGTCTTTATCCCGTCGAGCGCATTCGTCGGCGGTTAGCGACCGTCTGTTACCGCGTGTTCTGGTACTCTGGACCGCTATTTATCGTTGGTGCGACAGCGCAAGCTGCACATTCACAGCACTGCTTTACTGAAAATCCCTGAACGCACACCCAGTGTAATAGCATAGTGGAGTCAGCCAAACCAGTGCTGGCGTGGTGTTCGTGACCGGTTTGGCAAAAATTCAGACTAAGGTTTAGGGCATTGGTTTAGTCAGGGTGACAAATCAATCCATCGGTGTGAGTGCCGCCGCCAGGCTGCGTCGCGCGAAGCGCGGTGCAAAAGCCCTGAAGCCAGCGGCTCGCCGCTGGCTGGTGATTCGGAGAATAGAGTAGCGGGTTAGATGACTTCCTGACCAGAAGCAGTGACAGGCCATGCTGAGATAAGGGTATGTGCCGGCAACCTGAGCTCGCGGCCGGGAACGTGGTAGAGTGCTTCGACGCCATGAAAATTCTTGTCAGCGACAGGATTTCGTTCACCTGAACAGAGGGGGGGCAACAAAATGCTCAAGACGCTAACGCTTTGCCTGGGCGCGGTGTTGTTTGTCGTGCTCGGGTGGTTTTTTGTGTCCCCGCTGTTTATCGATAAGGCTGTCGATGAATCACTGCCAGTGGCAGGTTTTACCCGGCCCAGCCCCGAGGCGGTGGCTGCAATGACACCGGCGGAAAAAGCGGACGCCATGCAGCAGTTGATGTCTAAGGCGGCGGCGCAGCCGGACCAGATGGTTGACGATGAGATGATGGAATCTGTCGTCCCGACTCTTGTCAAGCGCGGCAAGTTTCGAGACGCAGACGCGGTGCATCGCGGCTCTGGCGATGCGCTGATCTACCAGTTGGCTGATGGCTCCCTGCTGTTGCGGCTGGAAAATTTCAGGGCCACAAACGGCCCGGCACTGGTGGTCTACCTTGCGGAACACGCCGACCCGGATAGCCCGGAGCAGGTCGAAGCCAGTTTCGTCAGCCTCGGAGAGCTAAAGGGAAACGTGGGCAACCAGAACTACGCAATCCCGCCCGGCACCGAACTGTCCAGCATCAATAGCGTTGTTATCTGGTGCGAGCTGTTTGGCGTCCTCTTCTCCCCAGCCGCACTGGTCGAAGGCTAGCAGAGCTTAATAGCCGGAAAGCCTCGATCGGGGCGATCCGCGAAATCGGCCGCTAGGGTGCGCCAAGCATACCGCGGTGTTCCAGCCGCAGGGCCATTGGCAGGCCTTCAACAGACAGCTTGGTCTTCAGCAGGTAGGGAAGGCCCGCTGCCGGGCGCCGCTCTGCCAGTTCCCGCGCCAGGGCCAGGGAGTCCAGCATGCCGATGCTCGCGGTGAGCGTGACTTCGCCTTCGCCATAGGCGGGAATGCGGCCGCCGTCGGCGCTGGTGCCGGATAGCACGCGCCTATCCTGCAGATAGACTTCCGAATAAAGGCCCTTGATGTTGATCGCCACCGGGTTGGGGTTGAGTACCCGCAGGCGGATCTCGAAGCGCGCTTCCATGTTCTCGATGCTGAGCGGGCGCAGGGCAACCAGGCGGATTTCAGGTTCGTCGAAGTCGGGGGGCGTCAGGGTCGAACAGGCCGTGAGAACGCAGGCGCCCAGCAGCATCAGCGCTCTCGCTGTCAGGGTATTGAACTGATCTCTCATTCCGGTCATGGCAATGAGTATACGCCAGCAGGCGCGCTTGAACTGTCTGGCTTGATGTGGCGTAGTAGAAGATTGTGATGTACTTCAATGCACGAGGCCCCCAGTGTCCCCCGAAACCATCGAATTTACGCTCAACGGCCAGCTCACCCGGCTGGACATAGAGCCCGATACCCCACTGTTGTGGGTGCTGCGCGACGAACTGGCCATGAATGGCACCAAATTCGGCTGCGGTCGTGGCTTGTGCGGGGCCTGCACAGTGCACATGGACGGCAACCCGATCCGCAGTTGCGCCATGCCGATCAGCGCGATTGCCGGCAAAACAGTGACCACAATCGAAGGGCTGTCCGCCAACGGCGACCACCCGCTGCAGCAAGCCTGGGTAGCAGAGAATGCTCCCCAGTGTGGCTACTGCCAGTCCGGGCAGATCATGTCGGCGGCAGCCTTGTTGGCCAGCCGGCCCAACCCCACCGACGACGACATCAATGCCTTCATGTCCGGCAATATCTGTCGCTGTGGCACCTACCCGAGAATTCGCAAGGCCATCAAGCGAGCGGCGGCCGAAATGGCGGGCGCTGCAGTGGCGACCTGGGAGCCCGCTGCTGAGGAGGTGTCATCATGAGCCTGTCGAGACGCGAATTCATCCGCAACGCCTCTCTTGCCGGCGGTGCACTGACCATCGGCTTCTCGCTCAGCGGTTGCTCCGATCAACAGTTGCCCAAGCAGAGCGCTGGGGACTTCCAGCCAGATTCCTACCTGCGCATTACGCCCGAGGGCGAGGTCATCGCGCAGATTTTCAAGGCGGAGATGGGCCAGGGTGTGCTGACCGGTATTCTCTCGGTGCTGGCCGAAGAGCTTGAGGTCGACCCGGCGACCATGCGCTACGAAATGGCGCCGCCGCATCCGGCCTTCGCTGACCCGGAGATGGTTATGCAGGTGACCGGGGGCTCCAACTCCATTCGCCTCTATTACCCGATTCTTCGAGAGGTGGGCGCGGCCACCCGCGAGATGTTGATTACCGCAGCGGCGCAGCATTCCGGCACCAGCGCCGATCGCCTGTACGCGGAAAATGGGTCAGTGAAAAGCCGTGATGGTAGCGTTGAGCTGGGCTACGGAGAGCTGGTGGCCATAGCCAATACCCTGGCGGTGCCCAGCGAGCCACCGCTCAAGGATCCTGCCGACTTCAAAGTGATCGGCCACCAGAACCAGCGTCTGGATGCCCAGGCCAAGGTGGACGGCACCGCTATGTTCGGCGCTGACGCGCCGCTTGAGGACGCGCTGGTCGCCGTGGTGTTGCGCTGCCCCCACGCTGAGGGCAGCTGCGGTGGCTGGGATGCCACCGAAGCAAGACAGCTGGCCGGTGTCGAAGATATTTTCCAGATCGACGGTGGTATCGCCGTGGTGGCCCGCAACTATTGGCGGGCGCGCAAGGCCGCTGAGGCGGTGCAAACCAATTGGCAGGTGAGCGACGCGCCGCTGCAGAGCAGCGAGGCGATCGATAAAGCCTTTGCTGCCGCGCTGGAAGGTGAGGATTTTGAAGTAGTTCGCGAGGATGGCGAAGCGCCGGCTGAAGCAGGCGAGCAGACCCTGGCCGTGGAATACAACGCCCCCTTCGTTGCCCACGCCACCATGGAACCGCAGTCGGCCACGGCTCGCCCCACTCCCGAGGGTGGTGTCGAGGTGTGGGTAGGCAACCAGGCCCCCGACGTGGCCCAGGCCTATGCGGCCAAGGGCTTCGGCGTTGGCCGTGACAAGGCGGTCATTCACAACACTTTCCTTGGCGGCGGATTCGGTCGGCGCGCGGCAGCGGATAATGTCTATGAAGTCACCCAGATCGCGGCCCGGCTGCAGCAGCCGGTGAAGCTGGTGTGGAGCCGGGAAGACGATATGCGCCATGACTTCTATCGCCCGGTCATGAAGGCGCGGCTCAGCGCCAGTGTCGACGCCGACGGTGAGGTGTCCAGCTACACCCACCGCATTGTGGCGCCCAGCGTGTCCCAGAGCATCGTTCCGCATTTTCTTGCTGCGGCCATGCCTGCCTGGGTGCCGCACGGTGTGAATAACGCCATCGGCAACCTGCAGGCGGATACCGATCACGCCTCGGTGGAAGGCATTGCGGATTCTGCCTACCAGTTCAACCACTTTCGCGTGCAGTACACCAACCTGCCCACGGTCATGCCGCTGGGCTTCTGGCGTTCGGTGGGGCATAGCCAGAATGCCTTTGTCATTGAAAGCTTCGTCGATGAACTGGCCCATGCAGCCGGCCGGGACCCGGTGGAGTTCCGTCGCGCTCACCTGCCAGAGGACAGCCGGCACCGTGCGGTGCTGGACAAGGTGGTGGCCATGGCCAACTGGGATGAGCCCGCGCCTGACCGTTATCTGGGAGTCGCTGTCCACGAGTCATTCTTTTCGGTGGTGGCGGAAGTGGCCGAGCTCTCGATGGAAAACGGCAAGCCAAAGCTGGAAAAGATTTACTGCGCCGTGGACTGCGGTACCGCGGTCAACCCGGACATCGTCAAGTCGCAAATGGAAAGCGGCATCATCTTCGGCCTGACAGCGGCCCTCAAGGGCAAGATCACGGTCAAGGACGGCGCCGTGGAGCAGAGCAACTTCCACGATTACCAGATGCTGCGTATGAACGAGAGCCCGGAAATCGAGGTGGCGATCATCGACAGCGACGCCGCACCCACCGGCGTGGGCGAACCCGGCACCCCCCCGGCGGCTCCGGCGCTCGGCAACGCCCTGTTCGCCGCCACTGGCAACCGCCAGCGGGATTTGCCGTTGCAGTTGGGCTGAAGCCGCTGGGCGTATCACCTGCCGCTCGGCATACCACCCACCGCTCGTCATTCCCGCGAAAGCGGGAATCCAGAGATCGAGGGCTGGATTCCCGCCTTCGCGAATGACGTTGTCACCGGCGATAAAAAGCCCTTAGCCCCGCCGGCAGAGCCGGCGGTTAATAGCCCTCAGCTCAGCAGCAGTGACCGGCGCTTAAAAGTTGTACCCCAACGCCAGCCCATAGTTCCTGGGCTCGATGGTAAACACGTTGGTGAACAGCCCGGAGGACGGGTCGGTGACGTACATGCCCACCAGGTTGTCATCGTTGCTGATGTTCTTCACGTAGGCCCGTGCGTACCAGGTTTCGTCTGTCGACATCAGCGTCATCTGTGCGTTCCAGATATCCCAGTCATCGATCTTGTCGACTTCCATGTTGAAGTTGCGGGCGTACATCTCATCCTGCCAGTAGTAGTCCACCCGGGTGGTGAGGGTGTGGTTGCCCGGCAGGTAGAAGGTGTACTGGCCACCGATGCTCACTGACCACTCAGGCGAGTTCTGTAGCTGATTGCCCGACAGGTCGGCGCCGATACCGTCAGTGATTGGAATACCGGCGTCCGACAGGGCGGCACAGTCGCTCAGCGGAGAGCCCGCCAGGGCCGCAAAGATGTCCGGCGGCAGCAGTGCCACACAGTTGGAGGCGTTGGTGAGGTCTTTGACGACGGTGACATCATCGCGTCCAGCGCTGGGGTCCCGCGGATCGATACTTTCGAAATCCTGGATCTCCGTATCGAGGTAGGCGACGTTGGTGTTAAACCGCCACTGATCGGTCGGTGCCCACACCAGCTCGGCTTCCATGCCAAACATCTCAGCGTCGGTGTTCTCGTTGAACGAGGTACGGTTGACGATTTTGGAGACCTGCAGGTCCTGGTAGTCGTAGTAAAACAGTGTGGCGTTGGCCTGCAGGGTGCCGTCAAAGAAGATGTTCTTGCTGCCGATCTCGAAAGCGTCTACGAACTCGGGCTCAAAGGTGGGCGACGAGCTGGGGAACAGGATTGGGTCGAAGGGCGGGTTGAAACCGCCGCCCTTGTAGCCGCGGGAGTAGGAAGCATAAACCATGTTGTCGCCGGTGAACTGCCAGTCAATGACAGCGCGCCCGGTGAACTCCTCCCAGCTATCATCGTCATTGCGGAAGGGCACGTCGATCGGTGAATTGTCACCGAAGGGTCGGAAGAAGCGCTCGCCGTTGTCGTTCTCGTTCAGTAGCAGCTGTCGGTCCTTGATGGTCTTTTCATCCTCGGTGTAGCGCAGTCCGAGGGTCAGTTTCAGGTCATCCGTGAAGTTGTAGTACACCTCGCCGAACAGGGCCGTCGATTCAATGGTGTAGTCTGCGGTGTCGCTCATGAACTGCGGCGCCACCCAGCCAAAGCCGTCCAGTCCGGCGGTGGCAGCGGGTACTACCGAGGCCAGGTAGTCAAAGCCGTTGGCGAACACGAAGTAGCTGTTTTCCAGGCTCACATCCATGTAGAAGCCGCCGGCCAGCCAGTTGAAGGCGCCGTCGTAGTCGGACTGCATGCGCAGCTCTACGGAATACTGGTCGCCGCTCTGGTTGGAGTTGTCGTAGGACTCCAGCGTGCCGTCCCGGGACTTTACATTGCCGCCGATGGAGCCGGTGCCGTTACCCGAGCGTGCCGACATAGGTATCAGGCCGTCGGAAAATTGCGCGGCATAGGTTTCCGGAAACAGCAGCGGCAATGCCGGCGACAGCTCGATGGGTGCGCCGACGCTCCACTGGTAGTCCATCTCCGACTCTACTTCGCTATCCTGGTATCCGGCCACCAGGGTCAGCGTATGCCGCTCCAATTCATGGGCAATGTTGAGCGTGATCAGGGTTTCGTCCGCGTAGTAATTGGGGTCGAAATCGGAAATGGTCTTGCGCAGATCGTTCGGCGACTCCGGGCGATTGTTGCTGCCGAAGGGGAAGATTCCCAGGGGCCCCAGGGCCAGGTCCGACGCCAGGATATTGGAGAGCTGCGAGGACGGGTTGGGCAAATCGAACTCCAGCCCGTCGGGCAAGCAGCCCAGCACCGCACTGGGGTCGTTCTTGCACATGGTCTTGGTTGATCGGCTGCGGTTACTGTCCTCTTCGAAGTAGGACACCATCAGGTCCACGGTGGTGGTGTCGGTGGGCAACCACTTGAAGGAGGCCCTGACCGAATACTGGTCGCGACCGTCCACGTCGTTGCCGGTAAACAGGTTCTCTGTGTAACCTTCGCGCTCCAGGTAAATGCCGGCGAAGCGCACCGCCAGCGAGTCGTTGATGGGGATATTGACGTGCCCGACCGCTTTCTTGTGGTCCCAGTCGCCATACTGCCCTTCGATGTTGCCCATGAACTCGCCGATCTCCGCCGGCGCCGTGGCCATATTGACCGTACCGCCCGTGGCGTTGCGGCCGTACAGGGTACCCTGCGGCCCGCGCAGCACTTCGATGGCCTGCACGTCGTAATACTCGGTCTCGAACAGGCGCGGCGCGTTGATGGGCACCTCGTTGACATGGATGCCGACCCCCTGGTCCGCCGAGGCCGCCACCAACGTGGTGCCGATGCCGCGAATCTGGAAGTTATTGCCGGTGAAGTTGGCCTTTGAGTAGGTGACATTGGGCGCGGTAAAGCGGATGTCAGCAAAGCCGGCGATCTGCTTGGAGATCAGCGCATCGGCGTCAAAGGCAGTGACGGCAATAGGCACATTCTGTGCAGATTCCAGCCGCTTCTGGGCGGTGACGATCACCTCTTCAAGCTGGGCGTAGGCGCCCTGGCTGAGGCCTAGTGCGGAAAAAAGGGCGACCGAGGCCGCCACCCGTGTAGGGCGGAGTAGAGTAGGTTGGGACACAGCGAATTCTCCATTACTTATTTTAATGTTCGGAGTAACCATGGAATTTATAGGGCTTCCATACTATGAAACGTAGTGCCATATAGCCGGCTTGTCTAGGGTGATATGTCCCTCGGTGTTCCAGTCAGTAGTGCTTCAGGGTCTGACGGGCTTGAATGCTTCGGCATTCACTTCGCCGTCCTCGATGCTGATGAAGCTGGATTCGGGGATGGGTTGCCAGAGCTGCTGCAGCTCTGAGAGAGGTTCCGATACCACGGCCCGGGCGTTGTTACCCATCTTCTGCAACAAGGCCTCCTGCCGGGGATTTAAATGTTGTTCCAGGGTGGCCAGATCCATCGAGTGATAGAGCGTCCGGGATTTGCCCTCACTGGAGTAGCGCACTGCATAGAGCTTCTGGCCATCGGCAATCCCCAGCGTCATTTGCATGGGGTATTGCACGTCAGCGTCCCAGCCTATGCGCTCCACAAAGCCCACCATGCGAGCGATGCCACCCAATGGCTCATCCGCCATGCCAAATTGCATGGCCAGCATGAACATCAGCTCTGAATCGGTGGCGCCGTGGAGTCCGCGAAAGTGATCCTCATCCAGCTCGTGCAGCAGGCGTCGCCTGAGCCGGGGGAACTCGCGGATCAGGCCGTTGTGGGCGAACAGCCAGTTTCGGTACCGGAACGGGTGGCAGTTGCTATATTCCACGGCGGTGCCGGTGGAGGCGCGAATATGCGCCAGGAACAGGGGAGATTCGACGTGATTGCACAGGTCATAGAGATTGTCGTCGTTCCAGGCGGGCTGGGTGCTTTTATACAGCCCAGGAGTGTCCAGGTGGTCGAACCAGCCCACCCCAAAGCCGTCGCCATTGGTGGTATTGGGTCCCATGTTCGCGCTCAGGCTCTGGTCGATGAGCGAATGGCGGGTGTTGAAGATCAGCTCACTGAGGGGAATCGTCCCCCCGGAATAGGCCAGCCAGCGGCACATGACCTGGCTCCTGCATAATGGGTCTACCTGCTATATAGCAGGAATAGGACGGGCCGGGGCAGGCGGATGCTGTTCGCTGCCGCAAAAGTTCATCTAAAACCAGTAAATGCCCGTACCATTACAAAACTTGTACACCTATAACATTCGCCCCCGGGCCTCCGCCCGGTGTGCACCTGAGGAAATCCATGACAGAGCGCGTTGTTATCAACGATGTGGGTCCGCGCGACGGCCTGCAGAACCAGCCCCGGGTGCTCTCTCCGGAACAGCGACTGCTGCTTGTCCAGGCCCTGCTGGACGCCGGAGTCTCGCACATTGAAGTAGGCAGCTTCGTCTCACCAAAGGCTGTGCCCGCGATGGCGGGCACGGGTCAGGTCGTCGCCGGCTTGCCTGTCGACGCCGCTACCTATTCGGCGCTGGTGCCTAACCAGAAGGGCTATACGCTGGCGAAGGATGCCGGTGTCGGCATTGTTGAACTGGTCGTGGCCTCTACTGACACCATGAACCTCAAGAACATCAACGTCAGCACAGCACAGGCCATGGCCAACATCACCGAGATCGCCGAACTGGCAAAGGCTGACGGCATTCGGGCCATGTGTTACCTGGCTACCGCCTGGGAGTGCCCCTTTGAAGGGGCCGTTGCCCGGGACACCTCCCTGGCGCTTATTGAGCAAATGTTTTCGGTGGGTATCGAGGAAGTCGTCATCGCCGATACCATTGGCGCGGCCGACCCTGCCGGTGTGCGGCAGCTGACCCTGGCGGCGGCGGAGGCCTTTGGCGCCGATCGCCTGAGCTGTCACTTTCACGACACCCGTGGCATGGGCGTAGCCAATGTGGCGGCGTCCCTGGATTCCGGCATTCGCAAGTTCGACGGTTCCATCGGCGGCCTCGGCGGCTGTCCGTTCGCTCCGGGGGCGACCGGCAATGTGGCCACCGAGGACGTGGTGCTGATGCTGCACCAGATGGGCTTTGAAACCGGTATCGACCTGGGCAGGCTGGTGGCGGCGGTGGAGCTGGCGATCGAGCTGACCGGCAACTGTGATGGCGGCAATTCCATCAACTGGCTGCGTCGGCAGGTTGAGAAGGGGGCGCTGTAATCTATGCTCGCCTTTTTCAGCGGTAACACCAGAACCTGCGTCGTCACTCTGGGGGAAAGCCAGCTTTGGTTCGAGGCACCTTCCTTTTGTGCCCCCTCTTCTTGCGACACGCCGTGAACCCGTCCCTGGTGGCTCGGGGCCGCCTTCCCTGGCGGCCACGGTCGCAAGAAGAGGGGGCACAACAGGAAGGCTCCAGATCGAGCCAGGCACTGCCGACGGCTATTTGCTCAGTGCCGGAGAGCGGATTGAGGGCCCTTACGCTGAGCCCTGGAAACAGAAACTACAGACTCGAGGAACGCACATGAGTTACAGGCTAGGGGTCGACGTCGGCGGTACTTTCACCGACCTGTTGTTGATCGACGAAGAGAAAGGTACCACCTGGACGGCCAAGGTGCCGTCCACGCCGGAGGATTCGTCGGTTGGCGTGTTGAACGGTGTGGCGCGTATTTGCGAAGAGTCTGGCGTTGAGCCCACGGCCATCAAGCGCGTAATGCACGGTACCACTGTGGCGACCAATGCCGTGCTGACCGGCAAGGGGGCCAGGGTCGGTCTGGTGACCACCAAAGGTTATGAGCAGACCCTGCAGGTGGCGCGTTCATTCTGCCCCGGCGGCCTGGGTGGTTGGGTCAGCTTCGTAAAGAAGCCCCTGTTGGCGCCGCTGGAGCTGACCATTGGCGCTGGCGAGCGCATTGATGCCAAGGGTGAGGTCGTCAGCGCGCTGGATGAGTCCAGTTTGCGCACCGATCTTGAAGCGCTGCAGGCGCGCGGGGGTGTCGAGGCCCTGACCATCTGTTTCGTCAATGCCTACCTGAATGGTGAACATGAGCAGCGGGCGGCGGAGATCGCGCGGTCGGTGTTTGGTGAGGTGCCAATTTCCATCTCCAGCCAGGTGGTGCCGGAGATGCAGGAGTACGAGCGTACGGAAACGACCGTGGTGAACTCCTATGTGCGTCCGGAAGTGTCGCGCTATGTGGAAAATCTGCAGAACTCCCTGGCCGAGCGCCTGGGAGAAGATACCCAGCTTTCCATCCTGCGTTCAGACGGCGGCCTGGCCTCCGGCCGGGGCGCGGCTGAAAGCCCGGTCAACCTGCTGATGTCGGGTCCTGCCGGGGGTGTGGCCGGCGCCATGTACTTCTGTAGCCGCGCCGGCTTCGACAATATCCTGACCTTTGACATGGGTGGTACTTCTACCGATGTGGCGCTGATCCAGGGCGGTCGCGCCCGGGTGCGCCGGGAAACCTTTGTCGGCGATGTGAAAGTGCGGGCGCCTTCCGTGGATGTGCGCACGGTGGGCGCCGGTGGCGGCTCTATAGCCTTTGTTCCCGAACTGACGAAAGCACTGCGCGTTGGGCCCGAGAGTGCCGGCGCGGTGCCCGGCCCGGCCTGCTACATGAAAGGGGGTGAGGCGCCGACCGTGTGCGACGCCAACGTGGTGCTGGGTTACCTGCCCTCGGATGTCCAGCTCGGCGGCGCCATGGAAATCAATCGCGACGCCGCGGTGACCGCGGTGCAGCAGACGGCAGATGCCATGGGCATCGACCTGTACGCCGCGGCGGAAGGTATTGTGAAAGTGGCCAATGAGGCCATGTTCGGCGCACTACGGCTGGTATCGGTGGAGCAGGGCTACGACCCGCGCGAGTTTGCGCTGGTGGGCTTCGGCGGCGCCGGCCCCCTGCACGCCAACGCACTGGGCACGCTCACCAATGCCTGGCCGGTGATCGTGCCGCCGGGCCCGGGGGTGCTGTGTGCCTACGGCGATGCCACCACCCAGGTGCAGGATGAGGCGACGCGAACCTACATCACCATGGCCGAGAGCCTGACTACCGAGCAATTGCTGGAGGACCTGGATGAGTTGCGCCTCCGCGCCGGTGAGTCACTGGTGGCCGACGGTATTCCCGCCGCCGAGCACGAGGTGACCTACCAGGCTGACCTGCGCTATGCGGGCCAGGCCTTCCAGATCACTGTGGAATTCTCTGCAGACGAGCTCAAGGAAAAGGGCATCGCGCGCCTGACCGATGAGTTTGACGAGGAGCATGAGCAGCTCTTCACCTTCAAGCTGGGAGACGGTCACGAGATCCTGATGATCCGGGCGGTTGTTAAAGCCAAAGCGCGAGCTATCGCGGCCCGCACCGTGGGTGAGGCCGGTACCGCCCTGGAAGACTGCAAGCTGCATGAAACGCGTTTCTACTATGAAGGCGAACATCACGATGCCGTGATTTACGATCGCGGCAAATTGCATGAGGGGCTGGTGGTGCCAGGCCCAGCCATTGTTTCAGAGATGGATTCCACCACCGTGGTGCTGCCGGGTCACTCAGCCCGGGTAGATGCTATCGGCAACCTGTTAATTGAACCGGTGGCCTGAGGAGAGAGACATGTCAGCAACGATCAAGCAAACCAATACGGCGCCGCTCCAGACAGTTGATGTCGAAGGCGTCACCGTCGATATCATCGAGAATGCGTTGCGCAACGCCCGCGAGGAAATGGATGCGGTACTGTTCCGCACCGCCATGTCGCCGGGCATACGCGAACAGGGCGACTGCTTCCCGATGATTGCCAACGTCGAAGGCAAGATGGTGGTCGGCCAGTTCGGCTCCTTCATCGGCCCGTTCCTGGAGGTATACGACGGCGAGATCGAGGAGGGCGACATCATCCTCACCAATGACCCCTACCTGTGCAATGCTGCCGTTTCTCACCTACCAGACTGGCTGGTGCTGAAGCCGGTGTTCAAGGAAGGCCGCCATATCGCCTGGACCGCAATGTTCGGCCACATGTCCGACAACGGCGGCATGGTGCCGGGCTCGATCCCTATCGAGGCCACCACCATCTTCCAGGAAGGTATCCGCATCCCGCCCATCAAGCTCTACAAGCAGGGCGTGCTGCAGCAGGACGTGCTGGAGCTGATTCTCCACAACGTGCGCACCAGCCAGTGGAACCGCTTCGACCTTAATGCCCTGGTGGCGGCCTGTAATACCGCCGCGCGCCGGGTGGTCGAGCTGACCGAGCGTTTCAGCGATGACATCCTGCACACCACTATGGGCATCATGCTGGATCGCAACCTTGAAGCCATGCGCGCCATCATCAATATGGTGGTGCCGGAAGAACCGCGCTACTTCGAGGACTATCTGTGCGACGACGGCATGGGCATGGGCCCCTACAAGATCGCCTGTAAGCTGTGGCGTGAAGGTGACAAAGCCATTTTCGATTTTGAGGGCACTGACCCCCAGGCCCAGAGCTCGGTGAATTTCTTCCTCAATGAGGACATGTTCAAAATGTTCTTCGGCTCTTTCACCATCAACGTCGTAGACCCGCAAATCGTCTTCAACGACGGTTTCTATGACCTGGTCGACGTGCGAATTCCCCAGGGCACGCTGTTAAAGCCCAACTATCCCGCCGCGCTCTCCGGTCGCACCCACGCCCTCGGTCGTATTTTCGATGTGCTGGGCGCGCTGCTGGGTATGGGCGCCCCCGACCAGATGCTCAACGCGGCTGGCTTCAGTGACTCCCCGCACCTGTTCTACTCGGGCTACGATGACCAGGGCGAATGGTTTCAGCTGTTCCAGATCGGCTTTGGCGGTATTCCCGGAAGGCCGATTGGCGACGGGCCAGATGGCCATTCCCTGTGGCCTGGCTTCACCAATGTGCCTAACGAGTTCATCGAGAGCTACTTCCCGCTGCGCATCGAGCAGTACGAAACCATCACCGACTCCGGCGGCGCCGGCCTGCACCGGGGCGGCAACGGCCTCAGCGTGGCCTATCACTTCCTGTGCGATGGCGAGATCGGTATCCACGATGAGCGCTGGCTGACCTACCCCTGGGGTGTAAACGGCGGTGATACCGGCATGCGCTCCACCAAGCGCCTGGTGCGCACCGACGGTTCCGAGGAGTGGCTGCCCGCCAAGGTGGAAGGCATCAAGGTGAAAAGCGGCGATGTACTGTACTTCAACACCTGGGGTGGCGGCGGCTGGGGCGATCCCTTTGCCCGCGATCCACAGCTGGTGCTTGATGATGTGGAGCGCGGCCTGGTCTCAGTGGAAGGTGCGAAGCGCTACGGTGTAGTGATCGCCGGCGACATTCCCGGCAGCTACAGCGTAGATGAAGCGGCTACCAAATCCCTGCGCGAGCAGCGTATCGCTGAGCGCGGTGATGATATTCCGCTGTTCAACTTCGGTGGCAGCGTCGAGGAAATTCGCGCTCGCTGTGAAGCTGAAACCCACCTGCCCGCCCCGGTGGCCCCCAGCTTCCGCTAGCCGGGGCAGGCTTCGAGCTACAGCCGGCGGGCGGCCACCACTGCCAGTCGACTGCCTTCACCGACGACCGTGCGCCAGCGGTGTGCCAGCCAGCTTTCCCGGTGGCTGCCAGCTGCGCCACGTTCGGCCGCATCTGTCCGGTGATGCTCTTCATCGCGCTGGAAGCGGCGCAGGACCGCGCGAATCTCTCGGTGCTGGCGCTGGGCCCGCAGGTAGTCGATCTGTTCCCGATAGTGTTCGACGACAAAAGTTTCAACTGCGTCGATGGTGAGATAGACCCCGCGTCGGCCACCCAGCAGAGATATGGCACCCAGCAGCCAGCCTGCCAACCGCCATATTGGCAGCAGCCGGCTGTGCAGCTCAGCGGGTAACCAGTCTTCGAAAAAGGCCAGGTGCCGCTGCTCGGCTTCCAGATGCTCGCTGGCAAAGGCGCGTAGCTCGGGGTCCCGGCTCAGTGCCAGAATGCCCCGGTAAATCCACACGGCCCCGGTCTCGCCGGCGTGATCAGAACGCAGGTCACCCTGCAGGCGGCGCTCGAGCTGCTCCGCCCGCGGCATGTCTTCGACGGCCATAGCCGGCGTAATTGGCATATTCATAAAGAAGCATACGCAGCCAGTGGCCCAGTAGGCGTAGCCTGTCTCTGTTTTGTCACGCTTTGCGGCGTTGACCGCCGACATGATTGCGCTTAGCTTGATGTCAGCGCAAAGGAGCGCTTGATGAGCGAACGTCCAACCATACTGTTTTTATGCACCGGCAATTCCTGTCGCAGCCAGATGGCTGAGGGTCTGTGCCGAGCGCTGTGTAGTGATCTCCTGGAGCCCGCGTCGGCAGGGCTCGAAAAGCACGGCCTCAACCCCGACGCGGTGGCGGTGATGGCCGAGATCGGTATCGATATCAGCGATCAGCAGAGCAAGACCCTGGAGGAGCTGACGGGGGAATTCGACTACGTGGTCACCGTCTGCGGGCATGCCAATGAAACCTGCCCCTTTTTTCCGGCCCGGACCGCCGTGATTCACCAGGGATTTGATGACCCACCGGCTCTGGCTCGCTACGCCGCTAGCCGCGAAGAAGGGCTGGCGCACTACCGCCGCGTGCGCGACGAGATTCGCGAGTACATACTTACCCTGCCGGCAGCATTGGTTAAGGCTTCAAAAGGAAACCTGGGCTAGACTAGGCAGGTCAGGAAAACAGGCACTTATATGGATATCCGTCGGTTCCTCGCGGAGCTGAAAGGCAGGGGTGTGTATCGTGTCGCTGCTATCTACGCAGCGGGCAGCTGGGCCTTGCTGCAAGTCGCCGATATATTCTTCCCGATTCTCGGTTTTCCCGACTGGGCCATCACTACCGTGCTGGTGGTTGCCGCGCTCGGCTTTCCGGTGGCCATCATGCTTTCCTGGGTCTTCGAGATCACCCCTGAGGGCATCGTCGAGACGGATGCCGTGGGCGTCAACTTCGGTCGACTTCGATTGTCCCCGGCGCGGTTGGTTGAGTTGGGTCTGTTGGTCGCTCTTGTCTCGCTGGTGGGGTGGCTCTACGTGGAGCGCCTCACACTCCAGGAACAGGCCTCTACGACGGCTATATCCGGCGATGACGGCAAGCCCTCGGTAGCCGTACTGGCTTTCCAGAACATGAGCGATGAACAGGAACTGGAATACTTCGGCGACGGCCTGTCCGAAGAGATACTCAACCAGCTGGCGAAGATCAACGAGATCAATGTTGCCTCGCGCACCTCGTCCTTCTATTTCAAGAACAAGGACATCGATATCCAGGAGATCGGTGCGCGCCTGGGTGTGGCGCACGTGCTGGAGGGCAGCGTGCGACGCTCTAACGGCAGGATTCGCGTGACAGCGCAGTTGATTGAGGCGGAGGGTGGCTTCCATCTGTGGTCGGCAACCTATGACCGGGATTTCGAGGACGTGTTCCTGATCGAGGACGATATAGCGCGACAGGTGGTGGATAAACTTGAGGTCCTGTTGTCACCCAGCTCCCGGGCGGTTCTGGAGCGCAATGTCAGCCGCAATCCGGAGGCTTACGACTATTATTTGCAGGGCCGCGATTACCTGAGAACCGCGCCCGCTGACAACAAGCTGGAGGCGGCGGTGAGCCTCTTTGAAAGCGCCCTGGAACTTGATCCGGAATACGCGGAAGCCTACGCAGGGCTTTGTGATGCGCGGTTGGGCCAGTACCAGATTTCAGTGGATCCCGATGACTTTGAGCGGGCACAGCTTGCCTGCGAGCGCGCCCTTGAGCTTAACCGGTGGGCGCTTCCCGTCTATGTGGCGCTGGGTAATCTTTACCGCAACTCCGGCGACTACGAAGAAGCCATCGAGGAGTTTCAGCAGGCCCTGGAGATCAACCCGACCTCCATCGACGCGCTGGTGGGTCTTGCCAACACCCTGGCACTCGACAACAAGCCGAGGCGCGCTGAGGAAATGCTGGTGGCTGCCACAAAGGTCGAGACCTTTAGTGCCCAGGCTTACCTCGCCATGGCGAACTTCCTGTTCAAGGAGGGGCGATTCGATGAGGCCATTCCTTTTTATGAGCGTACTGCTGCGTTCATGCCCGACAACACACGCGCCTTTAATGGCCTGGGCGCTTCCCACTACATGCTCAATGAGTTTGACCAGGCTACCGAAGCCTGGCAGCGCGCCCTGGCGCTCAGTCCGACCTCAGTGCTTTACTCCAATGTGGGCTCCAGCCTGTTCTTCTCGGGCCGTTTTGCGGAGGCGGTAGATACCTATCACAAGGCTGTGGAGCTGGCGCCAGAGGACTTCGAAAACTGGGGCAATCTTGGCGATGCTTATCGGTACACCAGGGATCGCCAGGACCTCGCTGTGCCCATGTACCGGAACGCAATAAAGCTGGCGATGCAAAACCTTGCGGTAAATCCCCAGGACGCATACACGCTCATTATGGTCGCCCACTACCACGCGGCCGTCGGAGATCGTGAGCAGGCACTGCAGTTCCATGCCCGGGCAAATGCCCTGGCACCCGATGACCTCACGGTGAATTACAATTCTGCTGTATTGCTGTCTACACTGGGAGAGGCTGAGCAGGCCATGGCGGCCTTGAGACGTGCGGTCCGCCTCGGCTATTCAGTCGATCTCATCCAGGCAGATGCGGGCTTTGCGTCCCTGCGTGACACGCCTGGCTATAAACGGCTGGTGGCGCCAGACAGAAGTGGACTGGTTAGCCAGGGAGGAAAGTCAAATGAATAACGGAAGCAACACAGGTCGTCCATGCTTCAGTGCAATCCTGGTGTCGATGTTGCTGGCATCCACCGCTTGCGCTACAAACCAGGAAAAAGATGTCGAGAGCCCCGCTGCCCTGGCCGATTTCTCTGCCAACACCCAGCTGGAAATCAAATCTGGACGTGGGGTGGTGGTCGACCCCACTGTGCTGGTGGTATTCAAGCGAGTGGGATCGGAGCTTTGCCCGGTCGATACCCAGTTCAAGGTCGGTACTACACCACTGGCGACAGGCATCCCCACCGCCACCAAAAGCAAAACTGACGGGCCCCCGAGAAACAAGATGACATGGAAGGCCGTGGACACCGACCTAAACCCGCTCACCGGCCTGACTGACTGGCACTACGCGCTGGTTTTCCACCCCTTCGCGGGTGGCGGCGCCGGGAGCTTTATCTCGCAGCCTGTCAATGAGCAGGGGGTGGGAGTCGTGCAGCAGGTGGGGCCCTTCAATCTCCGCTGGGAAGAACAGATCCCGGTGGGCGTTGATTACAAGTATTCTATCGTCCGGGTGGTCGATGTGAATCCTGACCCGAACCGGCGGGAGTGGGAAATTTTGAGGGGCCCTAATGGCTGCAAACCCCTGGATCCCAATATTCGCGTGTGGTGAGAACCAGGCGTCTCGATGAATAAGTCGGCAGACCAGGATTGGCTCTCTGCCGTCGTGTTGCAATCTCAGGAGAAAACAATGAATAAGAAAACGGCTTACGTGTGCGCTACCTTTCTGGGCCTTTGTGCCTGTCTATCCACGGCGACATCAATGGCTGCCGACAAACCGGTTACCGTCACCTTTAATGACGCCGGCTGCCCGGTCGGCGTCAGCCCCCAGACCATTGACGTGAAGAAAGCTGACAATGACAAGGTTGTCTGGAATGCCGTCAAGTCATCGGGCGGCGAATACAAGGGGGGTTTCTCCATCGTCTTTGACCCGTTCAGCGGTGGTCGCAGCCTCAGTACCAACAACAAGGCAAGCATCAAATCACCCCCTGTAGATAACAAGATCCCGGCGGACGCGAACATAAAGTACAAGTACTCCGTGATCGGCAAAAACTGCCCCACTCCCTATGATCCAAATATCAGGGTGCTCTAGGGATTGACTGACGCGGTTCAGCCCGCGCCGACGGGGGACAGTCGCTTCACTCCCGTCGAGCGTTTCCTCTCTCTGTTTACCACCCTGCGCCCCAATGAGGGCCGCGGGGTGCTTTTGCTGTGTGTACAGGCCTTCGTCATCCTGTTCGTGTACTACCTGCTCAAGGTCATCCGCGATCCGCTGATCCTGGCCGAGGGCAGTGCCGAGCTGAAGTCCTATACCAACGCCATGCAGGCGGCGATTCTGATGGTGGTGGTGCCGGTATTCGCACGGGTCTATCACCGGCTGGGCCACGAGGCCGCCAAGCACATCCTGATCAGCCGGATTTTCCTGTTCTTCATTACCAACGTGCTGCTGTTTGCCTTTGCCTACAACGCGGGCTGGCCGATCGCGGTGGCGTTCTATGTGTGGCTGGGCATTTTTTCGGTCATGGTGCTTGCACTGTTTTGGGGCTTTTCCGCAGATCTCTATAACGTCAAATCCGGGCAGCGCATCTTTCCCGTGGTGGCGGCGGCGGCGTCTGGCGGTGCCTATCTGGGTGCGCAGGCGGCAGGCCACCTGAACCCGATTATTGGCCACGACGGCACAATGCTGATGGCCGGCCTGCTGCTGCTTGTTCCCTGGTGGTTGTCCAGCCGGGTCGAGAACACCATCCCGCCGGGCTCCGCCAGCCAGATAGCCGATGAGTTCCACGCCCAGCCGCCGCCCATCACCGAGGGTTTCATGGTGGTGTTCCGCAGCTACTACCTGACCATGATCGCCCTGTTTATCATCCTGATGAACCTGGTCAATACCAACGGTGAGTACATCCTGTCGGCCTTTGTGACCAACGAGGCGGATGCACTGGAGGCGGCAGGCGCCCTGGTGGGATCGCGGGGCGATTTTATGACCGGCTTTTACGCCAGCTACTTCGCCTGGTTCACCCTGCTGGGGTTCCTGATACAGCTATTCCTGGTGTCGCGCATCTTTGACCGGATCGGGCTCAAGGGCGCACTGCTGGTACTGCCGGCGCTGATGATGGGCAGCTATTCACTGATGTTGCTGTTCCCGGTGCTGGCGGTAGTACGGGTAGCAATGATCGCCGAGAACAGCATCAGCTATTCGCTACTGAACACTACGCGGCATGCGCTGTTCCTGCCGGTGAGACGCGAAGAAAAGTACGTTGGCAAAAACTGTATAGACACCTTTTTCTTCCGCTGTGGCGATGTCCTGTCAGCGCTCGCAGTCTATGTGGGAAGCTCGCTACTGGGCCTGGGGTTGCCTGGTTTTATAGCGACCAATCTGGTGCTGGCGGTGATCCTGTTCTGGTTTGCCTGGCTGATCGGTACCCGCAACCAGGGTGTGATCGAAGAAAACCTCGGCAACCTGCCACCCCAGGTGGGATTGCCGCTACCCGACATGGATATTCCTGCCGGCATAGTCAGCGACCTGGTGATGGACGAGGACACGTTCTTCGACCCCGATGAGGGCGATGCATTGAAGTATCAGGCCTACGGTCATTTCAAGGAGGGACTGCCGAGTTGGGTGAAGTTCGATGCACTGCGCCAGCGCTTTGAGTTTTCGCCGCCGGCGGACTCAGAGGGAACAGCGTACATCCGCGTTGTTGCCAGAGACTTCGATGGTGCCGAAGCGGAGCTCAGCTTTCACGTACATTTTTCGCCGGATATAAAACCTGATTTAAATAAGTGACCGCTACGAGGTGTGGGTCACAAATTTCATCTAGATTTCATTGACCCCCCGCCAGCACCTCATATACTGAGAACGCTGGAAGCTATTCCGATTTTTATGTGTTCCATTCGATTTGCTGTACTGCCTCTCGTTGTGTTCGCCATAAGTAATCGCGATGCTTATAGCAGTCGCCAGGCTGCCATTGGCACCTGGTATGGGGAAATGACGTGGCTACGGACAGTCATTGCAGACTGCATTCGCGCCACCAGAGATAACGATAGGAAGTAAGCATGTCCACAACCAAAGGCACCGTCAAGTGGTTTAACGAAACCAAGGGCTTCGGCTTTATTCAGCAGGAAGACGGCCCTGACGTTTTCGTTCACTTCAGTGCAATCCAGGGCTCTGGTTTCAGAACCCTGGCCGAAGGCCAGGCAGTCGAGTTCACTGTGACTGACGGCCAGAAGGGCCCGCAGGCGGAAAACGTTACTCCGATCTGATACCCGCGCCTCCGGGCGCCAGATACAAAGCTACAACTCGGAACACCTTTCATCCTGCTGAAGTTTTTCGGCAGGGTATTACCAGCCCCGACCCGCGCGGGGCGGTAACCTCCTTTTCCGGCTATTCGCCCCCCACCAGTTTGGTTTCCAGGATTGATTCCCCCTTCAGGGAATTGGTGATGAAGCAACTCTGTTCGGCTTTTTCAAGAAGCCGCTCAGCCTTGTCGCGGCTGCTACTGGCTGGCAGGGTGAGGCGTGCGTGGGTGGTAAAGGTGCTGAACTGAATAGCGCGCTCCACCTGGGCCAGGGTGCCGGTCACGCTGACTTCCAGCGATTCCCACTCCAGCTTCGAGGCCCGGGCAATAGCCTTGAAAGAAAGGATAAAACAGCTGGCCACAGCCGCCACCTGCAGGTCCTCCGGTGAGTGGATATCACCAGGCCCCCCAAAACCGCTCGGGGGTGCCAGGGTAAGCTCTGGCTGCCCCTCGACGCTGGCGGTTACCAGGCTCTCGGCAGTAGCGGTGGCGGTGGAATTATAGTCGTGGGGCAGGCCCTGCATGGCATTCTCCTTGTCGTGTACACTTTGCGCCTTTTCAAGACACAGTGGATTTGGTTATGCCTAAAAGTATAGGGCGTGTGGCGCGGTTTGTGCTGAGTCTGTTGTTTGCCGCGGTCGCGGTTGACGCGGCGGCGCGCCCCAAGACGGATATCGTGCAACTGGCCAACGGTAACCGGATCAATGGTGAGATCAAGGCCATGGAAAACGGCTTGCTCAGGTATGGGACCGATAGCATGGGCACGGTCAGCATCGAGTGGGACGACGTCACAAAACTGGATAGCAATCACTTTTTCCGCCTGCGTACCCTTGGCCGGGTGCGACTGTTTGGCGCACTGGGTGAGTCGGAGACCGATGGACATGTCCTGATCGTGCACGCGGGGGGCGTGGAAGACATCCCGGTACAGAATATCGTGGAGATAGCCCCCATCGAGAGCACGCTTTCTGATCGACTGGATTCGGTAGTCAACTTCGGTTACTCCGACATCAAGGCCAGCGGTGCCAGCAGCACGGAGCTGGGCCTGCGCGTCACCTATGACGATGAGTACAGTCGGAACGTCCTGGATGCGCGCTCGATCGTGGCGGAATCCAACTCTGAAACCAATACCTCCAATCGCATCGATCTGACGCGCCAGCGTCTCTGGGAGAACCCGGTTTACTTCAACTTCTACCGGGTGGGCTGGGAGCGCAACGATCAGTTGGCCGTCGACAGTCGCGTGGTGACGAGCTATGGCATCGGCCGGCGCATTTTCGACGACAATCGCACCAAGCTGTCCCTCATAGGCGGCTTGCAGTTGGTGAGTGAGGAGGACTCCCAGGGAGAGGGTACCGAGAGCGTTGAGGGACTGCTTGTTGCGAACTACCGCACCTGGAGCTTCTCGTCTCCCGATCTGGAACTGGTCACGGGCCTGCGCGTCTACCCGGGCATTACCGAATCCGGGCGCCTGCGTGCAGACGCTGACATTACCCTGAGCTGGGAGGTTATCGGCGATCTGGATCTCAACCTGACGGCCTCCAGCAGCTACGACAACGAAAGCAACGATGACGGCGACGACTACGACTACAGCATCACTACGGGGGTGGCCTGGGAGTTCTAGCCTCGCTAAATCAGACGAATTGCGCTAAACTGAGTGGCTCAGTGCGCATAGCGCGCAGTCCTAACTCACTGACTTAATACATAAAAGACATGGCATCCAGCAAAAAGCGTGGGCAGAGCGCCCCAGTCGAAACCAGTTCATCCATCGCAGAGCAGACCGCCGCCTTCCTGAAGTCGGGTGGCAAGATTGATGAAGTCCCCCGCGGCGTCAGCGGCCAGACCAGCCTGACGGCTCGCAAGCACATCACGATTAGTACCAAGTCCTAGGCACTCAGCCCCAGCCACACCTGAACCGGTGACCAGCACCTTCCCCATGACAGCATGATGAAGGTGTTCGCTACCAGTCAGCTACCCGGTGATGCCCTGCAGCGCCTTTCGCGGCACTGCGAACTCGACATCTGGGACGCTGACACCCCGGTTCCTGCCGATATCCTGCTGGAGCGTCTCCAGGGCTGCTCAGGCCTGCTGTGCCTGTTGACCAATCCTTTAGATGCCGCAATCGTCGGCGCCTGCCCGGAGTTGCGCATGGTCTCCAGCATGTCGGTGGGTGTCGATCACATCGATGTTGATGCGCTGACCCGGCGCGGTATACCACTCGGCAATACGCCGGGTATCCTGGTGGATACCACTGCCGATCTCACCTTTGCCTTGTTGCTGGCGGCAGCCCGCCGTATTCCCGAAGCCGACCACTTTGTGCGGGCCGGTCACTGGGATCCTGCATCCCCCTGGCACCCCGATATGTTTGTCGGCCGCGATCTTGCCGGCGCCACCCTGGGTATTCTCGGCATGGGTGCCATCGGCCAGGCAGTGGCGAGGCGGGCTGCTGGGTTCGGTATGAAAATCATCGCCTGGAACCGAAGCCCGCGACAGGTGGACGGTATAGAGGCCGTATCCTTCGAGGCGTTGCTGGCAGCGTCTGACTTCCTGAGTATCAACGTCGCCCTGGCTGCCGAGACCCGTCACCTGCTGAATCGTGACGCGATTGCCCGGATGAAACCCGGAGCCGTGTTGGTCAATACCGCCCGTGGCGGTATCGTTGACGAGCTGGCGCTGGCTGACGCCTTGCGGGAAGGACGCCTGTTTGCCGCCGGCGTCGATGTGTTCGGGCGTGAGCCGGTGGAGCCGGAAAACCCCTTGCTGGAACTGCCCAATGTCGTGCTGGCCCCCCACATCGGTAGCGCCAGCCAGCGCACTCGGGAGCGCATGGCCGCCCTGGCCGCTGATAATCTCATCGCAGCACTCGAAGGCGAACGCATGCCGCACTGCGTGAACCCAGAGGTCTACGGGCCAGCTTAGGGTCCGCTTCCGCCAGGCTGCTATCATTTGGCGAACATGTGAACGGAGGGACGAGCATGGCCCAGCAATCACATACACCCGCAGAAGTAGCGATCACGCCGCGCAACCGCGAGTTCGCCGTGGAGGAACAGCTCGCCACCGACTGGTTTGACGGTCACCCCTTCAAGACCGCCTGGTTCAATGCCATGTCAATTACCTTCCCCCTGGGCGAAAAATTCTTTATCGACAGCGTGCGCGCCTTTTCTGATCAGGTGGATGACCCCAGGCTGAGTGCCGAGATACGCCAGTTCTGCGGCCAGGAAGGATTCCACCGCCGCGAGCACGACCGGTATAACCGGGCCCTGTGTCGGCTGCGTGGCTACGACCTCGGCTGGTTGGAAGGCCGGCTGGAGAAGAACATCAGTCGTGCAAAAAAAATGCTCTCCCCAGTCAACCAGCTCGCTGCTACCGCCGCCCTTGAGCACATCACCGCGATCATGGCGGAGTCCCAGCTCGGCCCTGATTCACCGATGGCTGGCAAGGTGGATCCCGCCATGGTCGCGCTATGGGATTGGCATGCCGCAGAGGAAATGGAGCACAAATCGGTGGCTTTTGACGTGTACCGCGCCGTGGAGGGTGGCGAGGCCATGCGCAAGTCCGCCCTGCGCCGCGCCACCTTTTTCCTGTTCGTCGATGTCATGGGAGGAGTGATCCACATGCTCAAACACGACGGCAAACTCTGGCAGCCTGCGCTATGGCGGGAGGGCTGGCAGTTCCTGTTGGGTGGCGACGGCATCCTGCGCCGACTGTGGCCCGCCTATCGGGATTATTTTCGCGAGGGCTTTCACCCCTGGCAGCGTGATACTCACCAGTTGCTCTATGACTGGCAGGCCGAGCAGGGGCAGGTGGCGCAGGGCAGTTGAAACGCTGGTCAGGCATCGCCGCTGTCGCAATCCTGCTGCTGGGGGGCTGGTACCTGTACCGGCTCGCCTGGGGCGTTCCACTCAACATCAATCATTTCGCCGATCGCAGCTCCTTCAGGCTGCTGCTGCAATACCCGGAACTGCTCACCATGCTGGGGGCAGCGGACAATACGCTGCTGGATTTCCACAGCCACCGGTTCAGCGACCTGTCCCCTGCCGGGGACGCCGAACGCCGGGCGCTGGTGGAGGAAGTCCAGGTCCAGCTTTCGGCCTACGATGACCAGTCTCTCTCCGGGCAGCAGGCGCTCACCCGCGGCTATCTTGCCTGGGCCTGGCGGGATCGCATGGCGCCCAATCGCTTTCCCTACCACTTCAGCCATATCACCTACGCGGGCCCCTATCCGATAAACCAGACTGCCGGTGTCCAGGAAGTGCCGCTGGAGGTGTTGAGCCAGTACCAGCGGATTGAAGATGAAGACAGCGCCCTGCGCTTCCTGGAGCGCATGGGGGCGATTCCCTTTTTCCTGACCAATCTGGCGCTGGGCGTCGAAGCCCGCGCCGAGCTGGGCGTGTTGCCTCCGCGGGTGATTCTGACCAGGCTGATACGCCGCGCCGAAGGCCTGCTGGAACTGCCGCCTGAGGACTGGTCGATCTACCGGGCGTTCGCGACCCAGGTCAAGGAGGCAGCCATTGATGAAGTGCGCAAGCGGGCGCTGCTGGACCGGGGCTTCGCGCAGCTTGAGTTGGTAGTCATTCCCGCCTATGAGGATTACCTGGAACTGCTGCGCCAGTGGCAAGCCCGCGCCCCCGATACGGCAGGGCTGTGGGCGTTACCGGACGGCGAGGCTTACTACCAGGCGCTGTTGACGTTCTACACCACCACGACGCTTACAGCGGCAGACATCCACCAGCTGGGACTTGTGAGGGTGGCGGCCATTGGACGGGAGATGGATGCGGCCCTGGCCGCGCTCGGCTATGACCAGGGCAGTCGCGTGGAGCGATTGCAGGCTCTGAGCGCCGCGCGCCCACCGGCGCAGGATGCGGCGACCGTGCTTGAGCAATACCAGGCGGAAACCCGTCGGCTGGAGCAGGGCATTGCCCCCGCCTTTGCGATCGCCCACATCGAGCCGCTGGAAGTGCGTGCCATACCCAAAGAGCGGGAGATAGGCTCGCCGTTTGCCTACTATCGTCCCGCGGCGCTGGATGGCAGCCGCCCGGGATATTTCTATGTGAATCTTGCGGATCTCGACCAGCACGAGCCCTTTGCCATGCGCACCCTGGTCGCCCACGAGGCAATCCCGGGTCATCACTACCAGACCTCGGCGGCGCACGTGGCCGAGGATTTGCCGCTGGTGCGTGGCTCCGACGTCATCGGCGCCTACTCGGAAGGGTGGGCGCTTTATGCCGAGCGGCTTGTCGCGGAGCTGGGACTACACGATCCGGCCACCGATATCGGTCGCCTGCAGGCGGAAATGTTTCGCGCGGTCAGGCTGGTGGTGGATACCGGTATCCACCACTATCGCTGGACCCGTGAGCAGGCCATTGACTACATGCTGGAGCAGACCGGTCGTCCCCGGGGGGATGTGGTTTCGGAGGTAGAGCGTTACATCGCAATGCCCGGGCAGGCCTGCGCCTACATGATAGGTATGCTGGAAATCATGGACATGCGCGAGCAGGCGAAGGCCCGCCAGGGTGAGCGGTTTTCCCTGCCGGCTTTTCACGATGTGGTGTTGAAGAACGGGGCCCTGCCATTGTCACTATTGCGCAGTGAGGTGGAGCGCCAGCTGAACTAGCCGCCAACTCCAGGCATGCCTGCTGCGGCTACGGCCCCTGGCGTGCGAGCGTGGCTACATCGGCGCAGGTTTCGGCCAGCGGTTGCCAGCTGTTGGGGACCGGGTTTTCGATGCATACCATCGTCAGGATTTTCTCCCGTTCTCTGGCGAGCACGGTATCTACCCGCGCGCGCAGCTCCTCAAAACGCGGATTGCCGGCCAGCGGCGCCAGTATGGGTTCATCAAACAGTTCGCTGACATAGAAGTGGTCGTCGATAGCCGCCTCGAAATAGTCCATGGCGCTATCGCGATCTCCCGCGAGGAAGGCACGCAGTCCCCGGTCCCAGGTCAGGTTGGCATAGCGACTGGTAGCGGTGTTGCCGCGGGCTTCCAGATCGCGATCAATCTTGGCGAGCTCTTTTTGTGCAGCCTGGGGGTTGCCACTCTGCTGCAGCAACCAGGCATAGCGAATATGAAGGTCGAGCCCGTAACCCCCGCCAATCATGGGCAGGGCACCCTTACCTTCCGCCACTTCTCGCCAGCCCTCCAGGGCGGCAGATGAGTCACCATTCCAGTACAGCAGGTTGGGGAGCCATCGATCATACATTGTATTGTCAGGGTCGATTTCCCGCAGCCGCTGCATCATCACGACGGCCTTGCTGATATCGCCGCAGAACGCCTCGGCCTGCGTGAGTGTAACGTCGGAGACCCGACGAGCCTCCTCGACCATACCCACGTCGCAGAACCTGCCGACCATGAATTGGTTTGACCAGCGATCCAGTGGGTCAACGTCATAGGCGCGCAGCGACCAGTAGAGGGCTTCGCTGATTTCACCTTGCACTATCGCGATACGGGCCAGCGTCGAAAAACCCGCCCAGGGATGCTGCTCGGCCAGGATTGTGGCGCCGGCGCGAGCGGCTTCCGGATCGTATTCTGCCAGGTGATTGGCGTAATAGTTGATTCGACCCACCACCGACAGCGGATCCACTTCAATCAGTTTCTTGACGGCTGCGTCTGCTTCTTCGTAGCGACTGATAAAGAGGGCGCTGGTTTGCAGCCAGTTGAGTGCGTCCGTATAGACCGGGTTGTAGGTCAGTGCCTTCCCGGCGTACTCAATAGCCGCTTCTTCATCGCTGTTGGAGCCTGCGATAATGGATTTTGCTCCCCAACTCTCCGCCAGCTCCGGGTTGAGTTCCATGGCGCGTTCAGCATGGGGAGTCGCCCGGTCATTGATCTCCGCGACGGTAAGGTCGCCATACGCTGAAGGCCGGTCGCCTGACAGTGCAATGGCAATAGCCAGCATCGCCTGCGAGGGCGCAAAGTTCGGATCCAGGCGAATAGACTTTTCCAGTTCCCGCACGGCATCGGCAATGGCCTTGTTGCCGCGCTGGTTTACCAGGTAGCGGCCTTTCAGGTAGGCCTCGTAAGCGGCGGTGTTGGCTGTCTCTGCCACCCGTGGCGCCTGCAGGACCCGGACATCAGAAATACCCATTTGCGCTTTCAAGGCCTTGCCGATGGCGGCGGAGATCTCATCCTGGATGGCGAACACGTCAGTCAACTCGCGGTCGTAGGTTTCCGACCACAGGTGGTAGCCGTTCTCGGCTTCGATTAGCTGGGCGGTGATGCGCAGTTTGGTGCCGGACTTGCGGACCGAGCCCTCCAGCACGTGGTTAACTTTGAGGAGTTGGGCGATCTCGCTGATATCGCGATTGTCGCCCTTGAACTGGAAGGACGAGGTACGGGCGGCGACCCGCAGTTGTGGTACCTGGGCCAGCACATTCAGCAACTCTTCAGAGATGCCGTCAGAGAAAAATTCCTGCTCCGGGTCAGATGACAAATTGACGAAAGGCAGCACGGCGATGGACTTGTCGTCGAAGTCGCTCGCCCGCTCAGACGCCGTCGAAGTTGAGCCGCTGGCGGGTATTGCCGAACTCTTTTCGACACTGGCCGAGACGGGGGCTGCCGGCGCATCAACCTGAATCTGTGAATCCCACACCAGGAAGGTGCCCAGCACTAACAGCATGACGATGATAGTGACGTCGAGCTTGTGGGCGGTGTGGTGAGTGATCGAGGAGTCACGATCAATCTCGCTTTCGCGCTTCAGGCCCTCGGGGGTCATCTCGAACGCCCAGGCAAAGGCCAGCGCCGGCAGGAAGCCGATCGCCAGCAGGCCGAGCAGCGCAGGTATGACCCAGTCAGGTACGCCCAGGGCGTCCAGCAGGATGTCGGCAATCTGCAGCAATAGCCACGACGTGACCACGTAGGCAACGCCGATGCGTACGACGTTACGCCGCCTTAATTCACCGAAAAAGCTCATCCCTGGCCCGTTGGTCGAAGATTAACCAACAATATCAGGTTGGGAGGGCAGGGGGTAGCGCAGCTATGGTGCGCCTGTGAACAAGCGCACAGGTCGCGGGCGGTTTGGGCAGGACGGCTGCGTTTTGGGGCTGTGCAGGTGCTGTGCGAGCAGCGGTCACCAGCGGCTTTGCCGCCGGCAAGCAGGCGCTGAATCAGTGTTCCCCGGCGCGCGGCAGTTGGTCGAAGGCGCGGCGCACACCGCTACCCAGGGTGCGGCGAGTGCGATCAACATCGGGTGAGTTGGCATCGGCAATGATCTTGGTGAGTACCGCCCGCCAGATTTCCCGGTTGGTCTGGCCGTCGTTGATCTGCAGGGCGATGTTGCGGGTGGCCTTTACGCCCGACAGGGCAATGGCGTTGTCGCGCTCGGCCTGGCTGATGGTGGCATTGGGTCGCACGCCCGCCCGTGGCGCGATATTGCTGTTGGCGGCGGTCGGGGCGCCAAAGCGCACCCCGGGGGCATAGATGTAGTCGATGGTGAAATCACCACCGCGTGCAACTCGTTGATAGCCACGGGCGGTCAATTCCTCGTCTACCAGCTCCCGCAATATGGGGTCGATCACGTAGATGGGGTCGCGGAAGTAGAAGTCGCTGGAAAAGGGCTCACTGCGCCAGGAAAAGGTCTTGAAATTGCTGCCGGCGAATTCCTGCGAATCCCAGACATCGACTTCGACGCTAGCGCAGCCGGCCAGCAGGCCAAGCAGCGAGCCGAACAACAGGGCGGCCGGGGCAATTCTCATCGCCAATCTTCTCCAGTGGGTAAAAGGCGAACCATAGTAGCAGCATCTGCCCGCGGCGCAATTGTCATGGCGACGCTCTGTGCCATGCCGCTGGCGCTGCCGGCCACGGCGCTTGCGGCGGGTTGCTGGCAGCCTGTGCGTGTTGCCTGCAAAGGCCCCATTGCCGAATGAGGAAGTGCCATGACCGCCATCTATTCCCGCCTTTATCCTGCCCTGTTTCTTGGCCTGATTGCTTTCAAGGGATTCCTGCTGCTGACGTTGTAAGCCGCCTTTGAGCGGGTTTCGTCAGGGCCTTCGTGGGCTGGCGGTATTATTAGTAATCGCTATAATGTTCGCCAAGTAACATACAAGAAAGTTATTTCTCGCCTATGCTATCCCGGCAATTGTTGCGGACAGACCTGAACCTGCTGCTAGCCCTGCAGGTGCTGCTGGAGGAGCGGAACGTAACCCGCGCCGCCGAGCGCCTCAATGTCTCGCAGCCGGCCCTCAGCAAGACCCTGCAGAAGCTGCGCGAGACCTTCGACGACGAGTTGTTCACTCGCACCGCCCACGGCCTGATTCCTACTCCACGCGCCGAAGAACTGGGGCGCGGCCTGCCGGAGGGCCTTGAGCAGCTCGATAGCATTCTGCAACCTGTCGAGTTTGATCCCACGGTGTATGACGGCACGTTCCGGCTGGCGATGCCCGCCATGTTCACCGAGGTGCTGCTGCCGCAGCTCATGCATGAGTTGGCGGTCGTCGCCCCCCGGGTGAAAATCATCAGCGGTGACCTGAGCCTCAATTTTCAGGAGCGGCTGAAGCTGGGCGAGATCGACTTTGCCATTGCCGTCGTCGAGCACACGGATACCGATGTGCACGCCGAGCCACTGCGCACCATCAGTCCGCGCTGCTACCTGCGCAAGGAACACCCGCTGATCGGCAAGACCATTACCCTCAAGGATTTTCTGGCCTACCCCCATGTGCGCCTGTATCTGCCTGGCCTGACCAGGGAGAACCTGGGCCTGGTGGATGAAGTGCTCGCTGAGCGCGGTCAATACCGCAATGTGGTGCTGGAGACTACCCAGTTCGCACCCGCCGTGGGCGTGCTGTCGAACACCGACTGCATTCTGATCGCCAACGCCGGGCTCGCCAACAGCCCGGCGGTGGAGGACAACATTGTGGTACAGCCCATCCCGGACGAGCTGGCGCGCCTGTTCTCCGGCCATAGTGGCGGCAAGCGCACGCGGCTTGCCCTGGTGCGCCATACTCGCACCTCCAACAGTGAGGCCCATCAGTGGCTGCGCCGCCTGATCGTCAAGCTCATGTCCGAGCAGGATACGGTCAACGATTGATCACCGCGCGCCGCTGACTTTTGCGGCGTCTTGCTGTAAAACGCCTGTTTTTCCTCAACGCTTAACTTTCACCGCTTTGGAGCTGCCATGAATCGCTCGCTGTTCATCACCATCCACATGTATCTCTCCGCCTTCTTTGCCGTTTTCGTGCTGCTCGTGGCGACTTCTGGCGGCTTGTACCTCGCAGGCTACAAGGGTTCGGTCGATTCAAAGGTGGTGCACACTGAGCCCGACACCGTCGGCCTGGGAGAGCTGTCCGGTGAGCCGCTCGAACAGGCGGTGGTGGCGTTGTTGGGTCGCGCTGGCGCCGAGGGGTACAGCTTTGAATATGTGAAGGTGAGCGGCGCCAACCTGTACACGCGGCCGACGTCCCGCAGCCATTACAAGATTGCACTGGGGGATGAGGTGACGGTGTCATGGCGCGAGCCCAACCTGCAGTCGGCCATGATGGAGCTGCACATGGGTCACGGGCCACTGGCGTTCAAGACCTTCCAGAAAATCTTCGCCGTGGGGATGCTCTTTATCATCGTTAGCGGTCTGTGGCTGGGCCTGTCAGCCCAGCGCCTGCGGGTTCGCACGCTCGCCGCGGCGGGTTCTGGCGCGGCGCTGTTCTTTATTGCGGTGCTGTTTCTGTAGGCTGCCTACCTGATGCCGGCGGCGGGCCTGAGATCGAAGGCGATACTGATGCGCTCCGCCTGGCTGTCGAAGGGCAGGGTACGGTGGAACAGGTTGGCGGGGAACAGCACGATATCTCCGACCTGAATATCCAGTACCCTGGCGGGCGGGGTCACCCCGGGTTGCAGCGGGTAGTTATCGCCGTGCAGGCCAAGCTCAAAGCAGCCTTCCTGGCCTGAGCCACCTCGTTCCGGTAACGCCAG
Source organism: Cellvibrionales bacterium (assembly GCA_043513815.1). Classification (GTDB taxonomy): domain Bacteria; phylum Pseudomonadota; class Gammaproteobacteria; order Pseudomonadales; family Halieaceae; genus JANQIO01. The sequence continues at coordinate 445,794 of CP121313.1, forward strand.
GTACAACACTCCGCTCACCCAGCCCCCCTCGTGAATGTGCGCATCCAGATGGCCGCCCCGGCGCATGCGGATATACCAGGAACTCTCAAATTCCAGGGTATCGGGAAAGCGTTGCATCAGTTCGCAGCCGGCGCCTGCATATCGATCCCGGTAGCGCGAGAAGTGTTCGCGAACCAGCCCGGCGAGCTTTTGAAAGGCAGGCTCTTCCCGTTGCAGCAGATGCCCCGCTGACTGGACGCCTTCGTGGAGTCGGCCCTGGGTGCGTTCCTCGATACCGCTGACATCGATGTCCCGGAGCAGTGCGGCACGCAGGGGCGCGTCCCCGCGCAGTTCCGGCACCGATTCCTGGTACACAAAGTCAAAGGGGTTGGGGCAGAAGCGGTAGCCGCTGTCGCCCCCGTGGTTGAGCGCGTGGTGGGCCAGTAGTGCGGCGACCTGGGGGGAGCAGTGCTCACTGGCCGGCAGGATGGCGTCGCGCTTTGCCCGAAACGCATCGAGCTTGTTGCGCTTGTAGAGGCAGTAGAGGACGCGGGCATCGGAGTCTCTGATGGCGGCGCGCTCAAACCACGGCAGCGCCGCGTCGAGCTCGCCCTGCTCGTAGTAAAGATTGCCCATGTTGTAGGCGGCATCGCGGTAGCCCGGGTCGGCGTCCAGTGCCGCCTGGTAGCACTGCCTCGCGACTTCCAGGTTGCCCAGGTGTTTGAGCGCATTGCCGAGGTTGTTGTAACTGGGCGCGTGGTCCGGGGCGCTGACAATGGCGCGTTTGTAGCTCTCCACCGCGGCCTGCAACTGGCCGAGGTCGCGGTAGACATTCCCCAGGTTGTACCAGGCGAAAGCAAACTCCGGGCGGGCTTTGACGGCATTTTCATAGCAACCGATGGCGGCGGTGCGCTGCCCCTGCGACTGGCGAATATTGCCCAGGTTGTAGTGCACTTCGGCCAGCTCCGGGTGCAGTGCCAGGGCTTCGCTGTAGCAATCGGCCGCGGCGTCCAGGTCGCCGGTCTCCTTGAGGGCACTGCCGAGGCAGACCAGGATCTCGCAGTCGCCCGGACTGAGCGCCAGCGCCGCGCGCCACAGTTGAATGGCCTCATCGCGCTGGCCACCGTTGTAGCACTGTAGCGCGGCCTGGTTTAACTGCTCTGTAGTACTCATCTATTTGCCGATCGAAGCGCGGTAGTCCCGCGGTGAAGTGCCGATGGTATTTCGAAACTGTCGTGAAAAATACAGCGGATCTTCGTAGCCCACTGCCCCGGCCACGGCTTGTATGTTCATGTCTGTGCTGTCCAGCAGCCGGCAGGCGTACTCCATTTTCATGTTCAGGAAGTGCTTGATGGGGGAGTAGCCGGTCAGCTGTTTGTAGCGCTTGGAGAAGTGATACTTGGATAGTCGGGCGCGGGCCGCCAGTTCATCGAGGCTGAGGCCGCGGTGAATATGCTCGCGCATATAGGTTTGCAGGGCTGCCAGATCAAACCCGCCTTCACCGCGCCCGCCCTCCAGCCCGGCTTCCAGCGCGAGCAGGGTCAGCAGGTGGCGCAACTGGTTGGCGGCGTTGACGAAGGCGCGGGTGGAGTAACCTGACTGGCGCACCTCCAGCAGGCTGTCGAAACTGCTGGCCAGAGAGGGCGACAGCCCGGCACTGACCGCCGGGCGCCCTTCGCGGTAACCCAGATTTTGCAGGAACACGCCGCTGGCAGAGCCCTGGAAGTGCACCCAGTAGACGGACCAGGGTTGCAGGCGGTGCGCCCGGTATTCGTGGGCCAGCCCCTGGGGCAGCAGGATCATCCCGCCAGGGCCGATAGGCCCTGACCAGCCGCCGGCCGTCAGTGAGCCTCTGCCTGAAGCGCAATAAATCAGCAGGTTGTCGTCGTGGCGCTGGCGCCCCATGCGGTGACCAGTGGCTGCGGGGTAGTAGCCCATGGCCGTGGGGTAGCAGTCCTTGGTCAGCGGGTGCCGCGCCAGGAAACCGATCATGAAGGAGGGTGTGATGAAGCGGATGCCGGCATCCGGCAGCGGCCATTTTGAAGGTGCGCTCATAACGCAATATAGTCCATAAACTCCGCAATTTCGTCAATGTGCCCCAAATCTGTGCTCTGGTACCCTTGCAGGCTGTCTAATATATAGGGTGCGGCCCGTGCCGCCCGCCAGGAGAATCCCATGTCAGAAGCCAAGCAGCTTGCCGATGTTCACGAGCCCGAGGAGCTGGCGCGCCAGCATATAGAAGAGCTGATCGCGCGCTCCCGCGCCGCCCAGGCGCAGATTGCCGATTACACCCAGGCACAGGTGGACAACCTGATTCGCGCCCTCGTGTATGCCGTGGCCAAGGAAGACCGGGCCGAGGAAATTGCCCAGTTCACGGTGCAGGAAACCCAGCTCGGGAACTACAGCGGCAAATACCTGAAGATTCACCGCAAGACCCGGGCCACGCTGATGGACATTATCAACGACAAGTCCGTGGGCGTGATTGAAGAGCTGCCGGAGCGCAATATCTACAAGATTGCCAAGCCGGTCGGTGTGATCGGTGCGCTGTCGCCGTCCACCAATCCGGAAGCCACGCCCGTCATCAAGGCGATTTCTGCGATCAAGGGCCGCAACTCGATCATCATCGCCCCCCACCCCCGGGCGAAGCTGACCAACAAGAAAATCTGTGACTATATGCGCGAGGCCCTCGAGCGCATGGGCGCGCCAGCTGATCTGGTGATCGCCATTGAGACACCGTCCATGGAGCTCACCAACGAACTGATGCGCCAGTGCGATCGCGTGCTGGCTACCGGCGGCTCCGCCATGGTGACCGCCGCCTATTCCTCTGGAACACCTGCGCTGGGCGTAGGTGTGGGCAATGCGGTGATCACCGTCGACGACAGCGCTGATCTTGATGAGGCTGCGGAAAAAATCCGCGTGTCCAAGACCCTGGATCTGGCCGCTTCCTGCTCCTCCGACAACTCGGTACTGCTGTTTGCCTCCATCTATGACGACATGCTGGCAAAGCTGCAGCGCGAGGGTGGCTACCTGCTGGACGAGGCCGAAAAGGAAAAGCTCAAGAACACAATCTGGAAAGACGGCCATCTCAATGTCGATATCGTCGCCCAGCCAGCGCACAAGATTGCCGGCATGGCGGGCATCGAACTGCCCGAGGGCAAGACCTTCCTGATCGTCCCGGAAACCGGTGCCGGCCCCGAGTATCCGTTCTCTGGAGAAAAGCTGTCGGTCACCATGGCCTTGTACAAGGTCAAGGACATCGACGAAGCCATCGCGCTGACCAACAGCATCCAGGCTTACCAGGGCCAGGGCCACTCCTGTGGTATCTACAGCTACAACGACGACCACATTCTCAGTTATGCCAACGGCACCCGGACGTCGCGGGTGATGGTTAATCAGCCCCAGGCGTCGTCAAACAGCGGCAATCTGTGGAACGGCATGCGCCAGACCTTCTCCCTGGGCTGTGGATCCTGGGGTGGCAATTCCACCAACAACAACATTACCTGGCGCGATCTGATCAACGAGACCTGGATTTCCAAACCGTTGGCAGTCACCAAGGCGATTCCCGAAGACATCGAGCTGTTTGGTGCTGAGGTCATGGCCCTGTTCGACGACCAGGCCGGGGACTAATCGCCATGGATTTTGCGCTTTCAGACGACCAGCAGGCGTTCGTCGACAGCGCCCGTGCCTTCTCCGCGGGCGTGCTGGCACCCAAGGCCGCCGAATGGGATGCGACCTCGCACTTCCCGGTGGAGGCGCTGGCGCAGGCGGGTGAGTTGGGCTTCATGGGCATGTATACGCCGGAAGCCGCTGGCGGCCTGGCCCTGCCGCGGCTTGACGCCAGCCTGATTGTTGAAGAGCTGGCCAAGGGCTGCACGACGACGGCCGCGTTCCTGACCATTCACAACATGGCCACCAGCATGATCGGCAAGTACTGTCGCCAGGAGGTCATCGACGAATGGTGTCCAGAACTGGTGATGGGTACCAAGCTCGCTTCCTATTGTCTTACCGAGCCTGGTGCCGGCTCCGATGCCGGTAGCCTGCGCACCAGCGCCGCCAGCGAGGGCGACGACTATATCGTCAATGGCAGCAAGGTCTTCATCAGTGGCGCCGGTGCGACCGATGTGCTGGTGGTGATGCTGCGTACCGGTGATGCCGGACCGAAAGGCGTGACCGCGGTGCTGATCCCGGCGGATGCCGAGGGGGTGTCCTACGGCAAGAACGAGGAAAAGATGGGCTGGAAGGCACAGCCAACCCGCATGGTGACCTTTGACAACGTACGCGTTCCCAAGGGCTATCGCCTCGGTGAAGAAGGCCAGGGCTTCGCGATAGCCATGGAAGGGCTGGACGGCGGTCGCATCAATATCGCCACCTGCAGCGTGGGAACCGCCCAGCAGGCGCTGGAAGAGGCGGTGGCCTATGTGCAGGAACGCAAACAGTTTGGCACCGCCATTGCCGATTTCCAGGCCACCCAGTTCAAGCTCGCCGACATGGCGACCGACCTGGTGGCCGCGCGGCAAATGGTTCGCCTTGCCGCCTGGAAGCTCGACAATCGCGATGCCCAGGCCACCACCTACTGCGCCATGGCCAAGCGATTTGCCACCGATGTGGGCTTTGATGTCTGCAACGATGCCCTGCAGCTTTATGGCGGCTATGGCTACATCAAGGAGTACCCGATGGAGCGCCATGTGCGCGATACCCGGGTGCACCAGATCCTGGAAGGTACCAACGAAATCATGCGGGTGATCATCTCCCGCCGTCTGTTAATGGAAGGAGCCCTGGAGGTGATTCAATGAGTGTGAGTACATCGGACAAGCTCAAGGTCGAAATGCACGGCCATACGGCACTGGTGACCATTGATAATCCCGCCGCGAACACCTGGGATACGGAAAGCCTGCCGGCGCTCAAGGATCTCGTCGAGAAGCTCAATGCTGACCGTGAGGTCTGGGCGCTGGTACTGACCGGCGCGGGTGAGAAGTTTTTCTCGGCAGGTGCCGATCTCAAGCTGTTTGCCGACGGCAGTCCCGACACTGCCCGCGACATGGCCCAGTATTTTGGCGAGGGCTTCGAATGCCTGGCGGATTTCCGCGGCGTGAGCATTGCCGCCATTAATGGCTACGCTATGGGCGGCGGCCTCGAGGTCGCGCTGGCCTGTGATATCCGCATCGCTGAGGAGCATGCGCAGATGGCGCTGCCGGAAGCGAAGGTCGGCCTGTTGCCCTGCGCCGGTGGCACCCAGCGCCTGGCCTGGCTGTGTGGCGAGGGCTGGGCCAAGAAGATGATCTTGTGCGGTGAGCGTGTCGATTCAGCCACTGCTGAGAAAATCGGCCTGGTGGAAGAAGTCGTCCCCAGCGGCGGTGCCAGGGAGCGCGCGCTGGCGTTGGCCGAGCAGGTCGGTGAGCAGAGCCCTATTTCTGTCACCTCCTGCAAGGAACTGATCGGCCAGGCCCGCGAGAAGGCCATGGAGGGCGCTTTGCCCTACGAGCGGCAGAAGTTTGTCGATCTGTTCGGCACTGAAGACCAGAAGGAAGGCGTTAATGCCTTCCTTGAAAAGCGCAAGCCGGTGTGGAAGAACGCCTGATGAGTGCGCCGGTCCTGTTCGAGACGCTGGATGCCGCCGGCGGCAAGCTCGGCCGCATCACGCTCAATGTCGAGTCCACCCTCAACTCACTGACCCTGGACATGGTCGACCTGCTGCAGGCTCAGCTTGATCTGTGGGAAACGGACGACAGTATCGTGGCGGTGTTCATCGATGCGGTGGGGGAGAAAGCTTTTTGTGCCGGCGGTGATGTGCAGGCCCTGCATGCCTCCGCGGTGGCGACACCTGGCGGCCCCTGCGAGTACGCGGAAAATTTTTTCGCCCGCGAGTACCGCATGAATTACAGCCTGCACACCTGGCCCAAGCCACTGGTGTGCTGGGGTCACGGCATCGTCATGGGTGGTGGGCTCGGGGTGCTGGCGGGTTGTTCCCATCGCATTGTGACCGAGAAGACCCGCATCGCCATGCCTGAGGTCACTATCGCCCTGTTTCCCGATGTCGGCGGTAGCTGGTTTCTCAATCATATGCCGGGCAAGTCCGGGGAGTTTCTGGCGCTAACAGGTGCCAGTATCAATGCTGCCGATGCCATCTTCGCTGGCATCGCCGATCGCTTTATCGGCAGTGAGCACAAGGAAGCGGTGCTGGCCGCCCTGCTGGCACAAGACTTCAGTGATGGTGACGCCCACGCCCGGGTGCGCCATGCCCTGCGACCGTTCTCCGACAGGAGTATCGGCAGCCTGCCCGCCGGCCAGGTAGAGCCTCACCTTGCGGCGATTGCCAGGCTTTGTGACGGTGATTCGATTCACGATGTGATCGACAATATCGTCGGAATGGACACCGAGGACCCGTGGCTGGCAAAAGCGCGCGACAGCCTCGACCATGGCAGCAAGCTGGCGGCTCGCTGGATTCACCGCCAACTGTACGAGACCCGCCACGCCAGCCTGCGGGAAGTGTTCCAGGCAGAAATCCAGCTGGTCACCAATATCGTGCGCCACCCGGAATTCGCCGAGGGCGTGCGTGCGCTGCTGATCGACAAGGACCGCAATCCCCGGTGGGCCTACCCCAGTTCCCGCGAAGTACCGGAAGACGTGCTGAACAACTTCTTCGCCCCCCCCTGGCCCACCAACCCCCTTGCAGACCTGTAACTGGGGACAGACCCCCAATAAGAACGAGGACTAGAGTATGGCGACGGTAGCGTTTATCGGGCTTGGCAATATGGGCGGTCCCATGGCGAAAAACCTGCTGGCCGCGGGCCATGAGGTCACGGTCTTTGACCTGGTGCCAGAGGCCTGTGCAGATCTGGCGGAAGCGGGCGCTGGTGTTGCCGACTCTGCGGCCGCCGCAGTGGTCGGGGTTGATTATGTGATCACCATGCTGCCCGCGGGCAAGCACGTGCGCGCCACCTACCTGGGCGAGAGCAATGACGGGCTGCTGTCGCTGCTGAGCAGTGACACCACGGTGCTTGATTGCAGCACGATCGATGCAGAAACGGCGCGTGAGGTGGGCCTTGCTGCCCGCGATATGGGTATTGGCTTCATGGACGCGCCGGTGTCCGGCGGCGTGGCTGCAGCGGCGGCCGGCACCCTGGCCTTCATGTGTGGCGGCGACGCGGAAGCTTTTGAAAAGGCCCGTCTGATCCTGGCCGACATGGGCAAGAACATCTTCCACGCGGGTCCCGCCGGTGCCGGCCAGGTGGCCAAGGGCTGCAACAACATGCTGCTGGCAATCCATATGATCGGCACCAGCGAGGCTCTGGAAATGGGCGTTCGCCACGGGCTGGATCCGGCGGTTTTGTCTGAAATCATGCTGGCCAGCTCCGGCCGCAACTGGTCGCTGGAGGTCTACAACCCCTATCCGGGCGTGATGGACAAGGCGCCGGCCAGCAATAACTACCAACCCGGCTTCATGGTCGACCTGATGGTCAAGGACCTGGGCCTGGCCATGGCGATTGCCGCGGACGCGGGCTTTGATAACCCGATGGGTCAGCTGGCGCGCGATCTCTTTGAGGAGCACCAGCAAGACGGTAACGGCGCCCGGGATTTCTCCAGCATTCTCGAAAAGCTCAAGGCGGAATGACCGCCGCCGCGCAGCGGCAGCACGATGCGCTGCTGGCGACTGCCACCCTGCACCAGACGCCGGGTCTCAGCTGGCAGCAATGGAGTAACAGCGGCGCCGGGCCGCGGCTGCTGCTGTTGCACGGCGGCTTTGGTTCCTGGAACCACTGGTTTGCCAATATCGATGGCCTGCGCCAGCACCGGGAACTCTGGACGCTGGATCTGCCCGGGCTGGGTGATTCTGCCGATATTCCAGCCTCTGCACGGCCTGCAGAGTTTGCCAACCGCATCCTGCAGGGCATCGGCGCACTGTGGCCAGAAGGCGGGGCCGTAGAGCTGGCAGGCTTCAGTTTCGGCGCCATGGTGGGTGTGCGGCTGGCTGAACAATTGGCTGAACGCTGCAAGCGGTTTACCGCGATCGGCGCTGCCGGCTGGGGGCAATTGCATGTCCAGGTGCCGCTGACTCCGCCACCGCGCCCCGCCACCGACTGGGACATCGCGGCGCCGGTACATCGGGCCAACCTGCGCGCCCTGATGTTCAGTGGGCAGGCTACCGTCGATGACCTGGCCATTTACCTGCACGCGGAAAATCTGGCGCGAGCCCGCTTTAACAGCCGCGCCCTGTCGCGCACTGACGACTTTCTGCAGGCGCTGCCGGCTCTGCAATCGGAATGCCTGTGCCTGTGGGGCAGTGCTGACGCCACCGCCGGCGGCCGTGACGCGCTGGCGACGCGCGCTTCCCTGCTGGCACAGCACAACGCCGGGTTCGCGCTATTGCCGGGCGTGGGTCACTGGGCCATGTATGAGGCCGCGGCGGCCGTCAACGCCTTGCTACTGGACCGGCCTCCCGAAGCGCTAGTCAGCGTCGGCGGCGCGGTGGCTCGGGAGCCGCACCGGTGAAAGCAGTACGATCGCCAGCAGGATCAGGCCGGTAAATACCGACAGTGTGGTGATGTAATTGCCGAAGGCGTCATACATGCGGCCGACAAAAATATAGGCGGGCATCACCAGCAAGGTAATGACCGGCCCCATCAGTCCCATGGCGCGGCCGTAGCTGTCGACACCGAACACCTGGGCCACCATGGAGTTCCACACCGGCAGCAGGCCGCCGGTTGCCAGGCCCAGACAAATGGAGGCGGCTATCATCAGCCAGTAGGGCGGTTCCGTGCACAAGATCAGCAGCGCCACGGCGACCAGACCCTGGGCGGCCCACATACCCCATTTGAGCGGAAACCGGTCGGCGCCGGCGCCGAACAGCAGTTTGCCGATCAGGCCGTGAATGGCCAGCACCATGATCAGGGTCGACGCCTGGGCCTCGCTGGCGCCAAGGCCGGTGGCATAGGGTGACAGGTTGGACAGGGTGGCTGAGAAAACCGCAATCAGTAGCCCGACGCTGAAGGCGATCAACCAGAATTCCCGGGATACCACAATCTGCTTCATGCCCGGTGCGGCAGGGTCCAGTGGCGGCGCCTGTGCCGCCTCTGCAGCGCCAGCGGCACTCAATCCGGCGGATTGGAGCGCGAGCTTTTCCGCGGCGGCGCCGTCCAGGGCGGCACTGTCGGGCAATTCACCGTCGGGCTCGAGGCCCATATCGGAAGGCTTGTTGCGAATATTGAGCCACATCCAGGGCACCGCCAGCAGAGACAGCAGGGCCAGGTTTTCGAAGGCCGCCCGCCAGCCCAGGCTGTTGATCCACCAGGCCGTGATAGCCGGCAGCAGCATTCCACCCACGGACGAGCCCATGGTGGTAAATCCCAGGGCGCGACCGCGGCTGCGCACAAACCAGCGCGAAACCGCAGCACTGGCCGGAACCGCTCCCGCCAGGCCGTTGGCCACTGCAAAGCTGATACCGTACACCAGGTTGAACTCGGCGATGGTCTGGGTGCGAGACATGGCAAGCAGGCTGCCGGCAAATACCACGCCGCCCACTGTGATCAGCACTCGCACGGACATATGGTCGACCAGATAGCCGGAAATGGGGGTGATCAGCAAGCCGAGCAGGGTGCCCAGCGTCAGGCTGTACATGACCTGTTCGAGGCCGACGCCAAACTCTTCCCGCAGTGGGACCACGAACAGGGTAAACGTATAGGTGAAGAAACCCAGTACCAGCATCATGGCAACAAAGCTGCCGGCAACCACGCGCCAACCGAAGAACATCGTTCTCACTCCCGCTATCGATACACCAGTGTAATACAGGCGGTGTCCCACCCGGTTTAAACCACTGGAGAATAAATCCCGCACTGGCTATGCTTTCGCCCTTATTGTTATCAGTCCTGGAAATCACCGATGAAATACGCTTCGTTCTTTATTGTCCTGCTTTGCAGCGCCACGAGCTGGGCGCAGCCGGCGCCTTTTGCCCCGGAAGACGTTTTCCGCCTCAACTGGGTCAGCGACCTGGAGGTCAGCCCGGACGGGGAGTTCGTGGTGTACAGCCACAACTTCATGGACATCATGGAAGACCGCCGTCGCGCCAACCTGTGGCGCGTGGACAGCGACGGCAATAACGCCAGGCCCATCACCACCGGTGCAGTCAATGACGGCGGCGCGGCCATCTCCCCGGATGCCAGCCGCGTGGCCTATGTCTCGGCGGATGACAAGGGCGCGCAAATCTTTGTGCGCTGGTTCGAAGGCGGCGAAACCCTGCAGCTGACGCGCCAGGCCAAGGGTCCCGGCAACCTGGCCTGGTCACCGGACGGTGAATACCTGGCCTACACCATGCTGGTGCCGACCAAACCGACCACCATTGGCAAAATGCCTGCCGCGCCCGAAGGTGCCAACTGGGCAAAGCCGCCCACGGTTGTTGACCGCATTCCGTTCCGTGCCGACGGCGCGGGCACGCTGCCCCTGGGCTACAGTCACGTGTTTGTGGTACCCGCTGCCGGCGGCGCGCCTCGCCAGGTGACCGAGGGCGAGTTCAATTACGGCGGTCCGGCCTGGGCGGCGGACGGCAAGAGTCTGTTCGTGGTGGGCAACCGCGACGATGACTGGCGCCGCCAGCCCCTGCGCTCGGAAATCTACCGGGTGTCGCTGGAAGACGGCAGCATTGCGGCTGTTACCGACCGCGAGGGCCCGGATTTCGGTGTGCAGGTATCCCCGAACGGCAAGCGCCTGGCCTGGCTCGGCTTTGATGACAGGGAGTTGAGCAATCAGCAGGCCCTGCTGCATGTCATGGATGTGGACGGCGGTGAGCCCGAGGTGTTGCTGGCTGACCTCGATCGCAGTGTTGCCGGTCTTGCATGGGGAGCCGACAGCCGCAGCCTGTATATCATGTACAACGATCAGGGCCTTACCCGGCTGGCATCGGTTGACCTGCGCGGCAGAAAAACCGATATCACCGACACACTGACCGGCCTGTCCCTGAGCCGACCCTACACCGGCGCTGATTTCGCCGTCGGCGGCAAGAACGTGTTTGCTATTACCACGGGCGACTCGCAGCGTCCGGCCGAGCTGGCCATCGGCCGGGGGAAGGGCAAACCCAAGACAGTGACCTCGCTCAACGACAACCTGGTTGAGCACCGTGATATGGCTCGCATTGAGGAGCTGTGGCTGGAATCCAGCTACGACGGCAAGCCGGTGCAGGCCTGGATCGCTTATCCGCCGGGCTTCGACAAGAACGAGGAGTACCCGCTGATCCTCGAAATTCACGGCGGCCCGCATACTGCATACGGCCCGCACTTTGCTGCTGAAATCCAGCTGTTTGCCGCCGCCGGTTATGTTGTGGTGTATGTAAACCCCCGCGGCAGCACCAGCTACGGTAGCGAGTTCGCGCTGGAGATCGACAAGAACTACCCGAGTCAGGACTACGATGACCTCATGTCCGCCGTGGATGCGGTGATGGCGAAAGGCTTTATTGATAGCGAACGTCTTTACGTCACCGGTGGCAGCGGCGGCGGTGTGCTGACGGCCTGGACCGTTGGCAAGACTGATCGCTTCCGGGCTGCAGTGGTCGCCAAGCCGGTGATCAACTGGACCAGCTTTGTGCTCAGCGCCGACAACCCGGACTACTTCAGTCGCTACTGGTTCACGAAGATGCCCTGGGAAGACGTCGATCAGTACTGGGCGCGTTCGCCACTGGCCCTGGTGGGCAACGTGACCACGCCGACCATGTTGCTGACCGGCGAGTCGGACTTCCGGACCCCCATGTGGGAATCCGAGCAGTACCACGCAGCCCTGATGCTACGCGGTGTGGATACTGCCCTGGTGCGCATTCCCGGTGCATCCCACAGCATTGCCCGCCGGCCCAGCCAGCTCATTGCCAAGGCCGCCGCTATTCTGGGCTGGTTTGAAAAATACGGCGACGACGCCGATACTGACAAGGAGTAGTCAGAGCTGGCCCTCTATCGGCAGCAGGCGGTAGAGGTTGGCCTGAAACCGGCGCCACAGGCTGGCGCCGGGTTCTCCCGCTTCAACTTCCTGCTGCCCCTTCGCCAGATAGTGCCAGCGCAGCCCATTGTTCTCGTTGATTTCAAGCTTCCAGGTTAACGCCGGGAGATCCGTTTCCAGGAATGCCAGTAGGCGCTGACTCATTTCCGGTGAGTCGATAAAGATGATCAGCTCCGAGTTGATCTCCAGCGAGCGCGGATCCATGTTGACCGAGCCCAGCCCCAGGGTCTGGCCGTCGACCTCAAAGGCCTTGGTATGCAAGGTCATGCGCTCACGGTCTTCTTCATCACTGCCGGGCTGGCGATCGGCGCGCAGTTCATAGAGTTCCACGCCCGCCTCCAGCAGTTCCCGTCGATACTTGCGGTAGTGAGCGTGCACCGGCACGTGATTGGTCGACGCCAGCGAATTGGTGATTATTCGCACCCGCACACCAGCCGCTGCTTTTTCCTTGAGCAAGTTGCGCCCCCCTGGCCGCAGCAGGAAATACGGCGTGATGAAAGTCACTTCATGTTGTGCGTTCTGCACCGCTTCCCGCAGCGCCGCCCCCACAATCAGTTCTTCCTCGGTGCCGCGTGCGACCTTCAGTTTCTCTGGCCGGTCGGATATCACCCGGGCCGGGGCCACGGTCAACTGCCGGCGACCGGCGAACAGGTCGTCGAGCAATTCACTGTCGGTGGCGCGACCGTAGGCGCTGCTGCGCTCTCCGGCGACGACTTCCGCCATGATCTTGCGCCACTGGTCGAGCTTCTGCTGGTCCGGGGTTCGGTCCAGCGCCTCCACCGGCAGGCTGAGTTTGGAGTTCCAGAAGGCGTCGAAGCTGTTTGAGATCTCAGTGACAATAGGTCCGGTGGTCAGCACCTCGAAATCATCGAAGTTCCCGTCCGGCTTTAGCTCGAAGTATTCTTCGGCGATGTTGCGTCCGCCCACAATGGCGATAGCGCCATCAACGACGAACGATTTGTTGTGCATGCGCCGGTTGCTGCGACTGAAGTCCCAGAGCATGCTCCAGAATGCGGGAGACTGGCGCGAAAGCGGGTTGAACAGCCGAATCTCGATGTTGTGGTGCGAGGAAAGGGTCGCCAGTACCTGGTCATTGCGTGGCGTGAAAACGTCGTCTACAAGCAGTCGCACACGCACGCCCCGATCAGCGGCCCGCAGCAGCTTGCCGAGAAACAGCTGGCCGGCCTCATCGGGTTTGATAAGAAAATACTGGGCGTCCACCGAGTAGGTGGCGTAGTCAAGCGCTCGCAGCCGCGCACCCAGCCCATCCAGCCCGTTGGGCAGGGCCTGGAAGCCTGACTCTGCGGGATGCTTGCTTTCCCACTCCTGGGCAAATCGAGCCAGCGGCGAGCGCGTGTCCAGCGGCATTTGGAAACTTTCCTCGCGAGGGTAGTCCAGGGGCACGGAGACGCAGCCCGTCAGGGCCAGCAACACTACAATAAGAAAATGTCTCGCGCGCGGCATGCCCTAGCTTAGGCCCGGGTCTAGCCGAGAAACAAGTTGACCAGTTGGAAAACCCCAATCGCCCCGACATAGGCCAGCGCGCCGTAGGCGAGGAACAGCTGGACAGCGAGTCGGTAGGAGCCGCTCTCACGCGCCAGAATGGCTAGTGTAGATACGCACATCAGGGCGATGGCAAAGAAAAACAGCAGGGCAACGCCCGAGGCCAGCGGCAATCCGCTGGCCTGAATCTGCTCCACCAGCGGCACCATATTTTCTTCCGCACCCTCGATGCCGAACATGGTGCCCAGGGTGCCCACAAATACTTCTCGGGCCAGGAAAGACGTCATGACGGCGACGCCGTAGCGCCAGTCCAGCCCCAGTGGAGCGAATACAGGTTCCACCACCTTTCCCATCTGGCCCAGCCAGGAGGCGCCCAGGTCGGCGCCGTAATTGGGGAAGTATCCCAGTATCCAGATCACCACGGTCACCGAGAAGATAATCGCGCCCGCCTTGGTGATGAAGTGGCGGCAACGATTCCAGCAGTTTCGCAGCAGCGGCGCCAGCGCCGGCAGGCGGTAGGGCGGCATCTCCAGCACGAAGGGCAGGTCGGTGTAGTGGTCTTCCCGGGTGCGCGATACCAGGCCGGTGACAATCAGGCCGGTGAACATGCCGAAGAAGTAGGTGCAGAACATAGCCAGGCCCTGCAGCCCTACCAGCCCACCCAGTGCGGTGGTATTGGGTATGAAGGCCGCAATCAGCAGGGTATAGACCGGCAGTCGTGCCGAGCAGGGCATCAACGGGATTGCCATGTAGGTCAACAGGCGTTTCTTTGGCGAGTCTACCGAGCGCGCTGCGTAGATGCCTGGAATCGCGCAGGCGACACCGGACAGCATGGGAATGAAACTTTTCCCGGTCAGGCCGAACAGGCGCAGCGGTTTGTGGCAGATCAGCGCCGCCCGGGCCATGTAGCCGGAATCCTCCAGCAGGCCGATGACAAAGGTCAGCACGAAAATTTGTGGCACGAAGACGAGGAAAGCGCCGATACCGCTGAAGATGGCATCGCTGGTGAAGTCCCTGGCGAACTGCGGACCAATCAACGGCACCACCCAGTTGGCCAACGCGCCAAGGCCCGCTTCCACCGCGTCCATCGCCGGCGCCGCCCAGGTGAAAATGGACTGGAACAGCAGGAACATGATGCCAAAGAAGGCGAAGCCGCCCAGCGTTGAATGCAGGAAGAACCCATCCAGGCGCGCCTGGGATTTCACCAGCAGGTCGCCCCGGGGGCCATATTTGCGCGCCAGCTGATGGGCATTGCCGCGCAGCAGCGTGTCAGGCGTCTCGGCCAGTGCGGGATTGGCGGGCGCGGTATCGGGCGCGCTGGTCAGGTGCGCGACCACCGCATCGAGGCCGTCTCCGGTGCGCGCAGAGATCGGCAGGATCGGCGCGCCAACTTCCTCGGCCAGGCCGTCCAGATCCACCGACATGTCGTGCTTCCTGAGCACATCCATCATGTTGGCCACCACCAGCGCGCGCTTGCCATGGCGCGCGCATTCGCGCACCACCTGCAACGTGAAATACAGACTTTTTTCCAGCCGGGTGATATCGACCAGGCAAATGACCGCCGAGACCTCCGGGTCATCCAGGGCCAGGGTGAAGTACTCGGTAGCCACCCGTTCCTCGCCGGATATGGGCTGCAGGGAGTAGGTGCCGGGGAAATCTACCAGCGACAGCTCCGGTGCGGCCGCCAGCTTGCCGGTCGCCACATCGACGGTGATGCCGGGGAAATTGGCCACCTTCTGGGACAGGCCGGTCAGTCGGTTGAACAGCAGGCTCTTGCCCGAGTTGGGGCTGCCGATAAGAATGATCCTGCTCATGCGATGTCGGTTTCGACGTTGATATGAGTTGCCACTTCATCATCCAGGGAGAACACCGTGTTGGACACCCTGTATACCTTGGGCGCACCAAAGGCCGGCGCCTGCAGGCAGGTCACGGTTTCTCCCGGGTGGAAGCCCAGCTCCATCAGCCGGATACGGTAGGTTTCGACCAGCGCGTCGTCAAAGCCGGTAATGCGGCCCCGGTCGCCGGCCCGGAAGGACCAAAGGGATGTACTCATAGACACCTGCAAATCGCGAACGACAGAGTGTAGGGAGGCCACCCCTGAAAGTAAATAAGAACTATTCTCAACGCCGGAATCAGTGGCCGGCGCTATCAGGATCAGTGCCTGCTTCCTCCAGAGCGTCGGCGCTTTCATCAACCCCATCCACCTCGTCAGCAAACAGGGATTCCGCGTTCACGTCGTTCAGGCGGTCATAGTCCAGCGCGCTGAGGCGGAAGTACACCGGAATATCCTGGCGCTGTATGAAATAGTTGTCCTCCATCTCGTACAGGCGGAAACGGTAGTTTTTGCCTTCCGCCGTTGCGCTGAGCGTGGGCGGTGCATCCAGTTCTGCCAGCAGGCTGGCGGTGGCAATGTCGGCAACGCCGGTGACGCGCAGGCTGCCGAGACCGTTGACCAGTGCCTCAACGGAGGCCGGCGCCGCCACCTGGCCCGCGTCGTCGCGCCAGTTCTCGCCATCGAGCACCAGTCGGTAATCCAGGCCCTCGATGGCGCTCACCGAACGGACCTGCAGCAACGACTTGTCCAGCCACTCGTCGGGGTTTACCGGCAGTTCGAAGGTGTTGAATTCCACCGCGTACACCGACTCCTCGTCGCCGGGACGCACGTGCACTCTGCGGAAGCCGGGAGCTGTACCCACGAACAGTTCCGCTTTTTGCGCTTCGTCCTGGTAGAACCGTACCCGGCGCTGATATGCGTTCTCAGCCACCTCAAATCGCGTTGCGGCCTGGCTGCTCTCGGCCACCGGCCAGCCGCGGGGCAGGGAAGGCAGATCCTGCAACACGCGCTTGACCCGGCTCTCCTGAACCGGAAGCTGGTGATAGTCGGGCAAGATCCAGCCGGCTTCGCCCCGTCGCAGCAACAGGCTGTCGTCGGCGCTGTTGATAATCAGCTGGTTGACCTCGCCGGAGGCAAGTGGAAGCAGCGCTGCCCGGGCGTCGGTCTCGCCGGGGTCTTGCCGTGGCCAGAACAGGCCGACGGACAGCAACAGCTGCAGGGCCAGGGCGGCGGCGAGTAGCGTAGCCAGACGATTCATGCTGCACCCCCTTGGGTCGTCACCGAGCCGAAGCTCGCCTGGTAGCGGCGGCTGCGTGCTCGCCGGTTCATGCGCTGCCAGAACGCGATGATCAGCAGGGCCAGTACGGCGAGGCCGTAGTTCAGGTATTCCCAGAACAGCTGGGCATCTTTCTCGAGCGGCGGCAGGCTGCGATTGAAGTGCGCCAGGGAGCGAATCCCCAGCAGGCTTTCGTCTTCCACCGCCCAGTCCAGGCTGTTGGCCACCAGCTCCAGGGGGCCCATATACTGGGCACCGGTCATGGAACTCATGGTGCCGAGAATCTGGTCAGTCAGGAAATCGTTGGAGCTGTAGAGGATCAGTCGCGCTGACTCCGGCGAACGCTCGATAACGCTGGCCACTTCGAGCCTGTCGTTTTCGCGCTTGCCGTCGCTCGCTCCAGTCTCGTCGCTTCCCTGTGGGCGCTGTACCAGCGGCGAGGGCTTGCCCGCAAAGTAGGAATCAAACTGGCCACTGACTGCCACCCCCAGCAGTTGTGGCGCTGTATTGGCCGGCGCCTCCCAGCCGCTGACACCGTCGTCAGTAACCCTCGGCAGGACGTCCATGCTGGAATCGGTCCAGGCGCCGTCCGAGGACTCGATCAGGCGCGCTACCTCTCGGCCCGCGTTCTTCTCAGTGTCCAGCTCAATAGGCGAAGGCCAGGCCATGGTGATCTGGGGAATCCCGGATGTTATCGGGTGCGTAGGATTGAGCCCCGGCTCGCGGGCGTCCACGAAAAACGGGTAGTCCACCATGCGCACTTCCTGGAAGCGGAAGCCGCCGACCTCCCGTGTCACCGGAATCGGGAAGGCGGAGTTCTGTGGGTCCAGCACCAGGCTTTCACCGATGCTGAGGCCGTGATGCGCCAGCCAGTCATCGAGTCCGCTGACCCGGTTCATCATGGCCAGGCTGCCGCCGGCGACCCGGGAAATAAACGGTGAGGTGACAAGCGTCACGCTGCCGCCGCGCATCAGGAACTGGTCTATGGCGAACAGGGCCTTGTCGCCCAGGTTCTCCGGGGCCACTACTACCAGCAGGTCTGCTTCCGAGGTCACCGAGCCATCATTCAGGTCTTCTATGCGAATGGTGTGGTTTTCGGTGATAGCGGTTTCAAGGTTGCGGAACTGCGGGCCGGTCATGCCGAACTGCGCCATTTGTGCGTTCATTTTGGGCGCGCTGTAAGCCACCACCCGGGTAAAACCCTGGGCGAAGCGCTTGAGACTGGCATCCAGCGCCTGGCGGAAGTTATCCGCTTTGAAATCGGTGGGCACCTGGACGACCTGGCGCTCATCCTCCAGGGTCAGGTAAAAGTAGAAGGACTCGTCATCCAGCAGGCTGGTGGTCATGGGGCGGAAGCCCCACTCTTCGCGAATGCGTTCCGCCGCTTCGCCGCCGTTGGCCTCGGGCTCGACAAACTGCAGGCTGAAGCGGCCCCCGGATTCCGCCGCCAGTGCCTCGAGTTGCTCGGTGATGGCCTGGCGATAGCTCACCAGCGTGTCCGGCAACAGCTCGTCGGCGGAGATATAGCCGGTGAACTGGATATCCGAGGGTATGCTGTCAAACAGGTTGCCGCCGGCGGCATAGCTGTTCAGAACCTGCTTGATGGCCCGGGTCAGGTCGAACTCCGGGTTGCGCAGGCGAATTTCCAGGCTGGTGGTCGTGCCGGCTTTCACTTCGATCAGGTCGCCGAAGCCCAGTACCTCGAAGCTGTCCCCATACTGGACCAGTACGTTGAAGTAGGAGTTGACCAGTGCCGCCTGGTAGCGGTCCGCGACCTGGAAGGGGACCGACTGAATACCGTATTTCTGGTTGGCCTCTTCTTCCAGGGCGGGGTCGTCCACCGGGTCGATGAATTCGACTCGGACCTTGCCGCCACCTGCCACCTCGTACTCCTTCATCAGGTCGCGCAGCTGCGGCACCAGCGGGGCCAGCAGGGGGTGTGTCTGGGCGCTGAAATAGCCGCGCAACAGCAGCGGCTCCTGCAGCCTGTCCAGGTAACCGTGGGTAGCCGGGGAAATGGAGTAGAGATTGCCCTCGGTAACGTCGGTCCTGATGTTCACCTGGCTCAGCCACACATTGGCGACCAGGGCATTGGCCACCACCAGGGCGGTGACGGTGCGCCAGCGGCGGTGCTGGCTGTGCGCAGCACCTCGGGACCAGCGCTCGCTTTCCAGGGCGTGAACATTGAGGCTCAGGAAGACGAGTATCAGGCTCAGGTAGTAAACGAAATCGCGCAGGTCCAGCACCCCGCGGGTTATGGACTCGAAGCGTGCTCCGGTGGAGAGCCCGCGCAGCAATTCGCCGGTGAAGGTACCGAAGAAGCCAGTGAGAGTGGCCGTGCCGGCCAGGTACAGCAGGCTGCACAGCAGCACCGAGCCGATCAGGCTGACGATGGCATTGTCGCTGCGGGAGGAGACGAACAGGCCAATGCTTATATAGCCCGCACCCAGCAGCAGCGTGGCCAGGTAGCCCGCCAGCACCGGGCCCCAGTCGAGGTCTCCCAGCAGTGACACCGTCATGGGCAGTGGCAGGGTGACCAGCAGGGCCAGGATCAATAGTCCCACGCAGCCCAGGAACTTGCCGACCACGAAATGCCACAGCGGCAGCGGCTGGGTGATCACGTGCTCAAGGGTGCCGGTGCGGCGCTCTTCCGACCACATACGCATGGTTAGTGCCGAGCCCAGGAATATCAGCAGTATCGGCATCCACTCGAACAACGGGCGCACATCGGCGACGTTGCGGGCAAAGAAGGCTTCACCCCAGAAGAATGCGAACAGGGTGACAGCGGCAAAGCTGCCCAGGAACAGCCAGGCCACCGGCGAGGCGAAGAACAGGGTGATCTCCTTCTGGGCAACGCGGGAGATGGAGGGCTTAAGCAGCATCGCGGCTTCCCTCCCCGCTGGCGTTGCGCCGGTTGTCCTGGCTGACCTCCCGGAACACCGCCTCGAGATCCCGTCGCTCCGGTGCCAGCTGGTACAGTTCGGCCCCGGCGTCAGCAATCGCGCTGGCAATTCGCGCCGCCACGGTGTCGCTATCGGCGCTGTTTTCCAGCCTTACCCGCAGGCCGTCAGGGGTTTCGCTGATCAGGTGGTCGGGCAGCAGTGCCCGCAGACGGGTGGCGTCCAGACTGGTTTTCACCAGCAGGTTGCCGACATTGCGCAGTGCATCCAGGCGCTGGTCCAGCACCAGCCGGCCGGCGTTGAGGATCAGCGCCCGGTCACAGATGGCATCTACCTCCTGCATGATGTGGGTAGAGAGGATCACGGTGGCGTTGCGGGCCAGTCTCTGGATCAGCTCGCGCATGTGCTGCGTCTGGGTGGGATCAAGGCCGTTGGTCGGCTCGTCCAGGATCAGTACCCGAGGCGAGCCCAGCAGTGCCTGGGCGACACCGACCCGCTGGCGAAAACCGCGAGACAGAGTGTTGATCGGCGCCAGCAGCTTGTCCTGTAAATCAGTGTCTCGAACGGCACGACGAATGGCCTGCTGCAGTGCATCGCCTTCCAGGCCTTTCAGGGTGGCTGCGTAGTCAAGATAGTCCGCTACCACCAAGTCCGGGTAGACGGGCAGGTTCTCCGGCAGATAGCCGAGGCGCGCCTGCACTGCCTGAGGGTTGTCTGCCAGATCGATGGTGTCGATGGCAATGCTGCCGGCTGAGGGCTCGAGGTAGCCGCTCAGCATTTTCATGATGGTGGTCTTGCCGGCGCCGTTGTGGCCCAGGAGACCGACAATCTCACCGTCAGGGATGTCAAAAGACACCCCGTCTACGGCGAGGAAGTCCCCGTAGGCGCGCGCAAGGTTTTTCACGTTGATCATGCAATACTCCCAGTGCACGTCGAAGTCGTTTGCGGGGCTTATTTTCTAAATCCAAAACGACTCGTCAAGAGCCTGAAGCGACAGCCGGTCGGAGGTTTGCGGCCACCGTTTGCTGTGAGTCAGGAAAAGAACAGCAGCTTGATAATAAAGATCACGAGCACTGTGTTGAGCACCAGGTTGATCATGCCTTCTCCGCGCTCCAGCTGGACGTGGGTAGCAATCCAGCCGCCGATCGAGTTGCCCAGCGCCAGGGCCGCGCCGACAATCCACAGGATCTCGACCTGGGTAGCAAACACCAGCAGCGCGACTACCGTGTAGCTCATCACGATAAAGACCTTGTGCATGTTGGTGCGCACCAGATCCAGGCCCATGACCCGGTGCAGCACTGGCATGATGATGAAACCGACACCGAGCTGGATAAAGCCGCCGTAGAAGCCGACCCCCACCATACAGATGTGGCCCCACATCAGCTGGCGGCGGGTGGGATCTCCGCAGGCTTCGCGGTTCTTGCGATTGCCGCCGGTAGCCATGATCAACATGACCCCCAGCATGATGACCGCCAGCACCCGGTTGAACCAGACACCCTCCAGTCGGGTACCCACCAGGGCACCGGCTACCGCGCCCGGCAGGGCGCAGGCCGCCAGGGTCAGGCTCAGCTTGAAATCGGAAAAGCCGCGCCGAAAGAAAGTGGTCACCGCCGTGATGTTCTGGGCCAGGATGGCGATCCGGTTGGTGCCGTTGGCCACCGGCCCCGGCAAGCCCATGAATACCATGACCGGAACGGTCAGCAGTGAGCCGCCGCCGGCCATCACGTTCATGAAGCCGGCAACGACGCCGATGGCCGAGAGCAGGGCAAGCTGCCAGATTTCCATTAGCGCGAACTGTCCCGGCGCATCGGAGGGCGGTGGCTCACGGCCTCCAGGGTTCCCGCATGGTCACAAACTCCTCGGCGGCGGTCGGGTGAATGCCAATGGTGGCATCGAAGGTGGCTTTGGTGGCGCCGGCTTTCAATGCAATGGCAATGCCCTGGATGATTTCGCCGGCGTCCGGTCCCATCATGTGTACGCCCACGACGCGGTCACTGGCGTTGTCGACGATGAGCTTCATGAAGGTCTTTTCATCGCGGCCGCTGATGGTGTGCTTCATGGGTCGGAAGTTCGATTTGTAGAGTGTGACCTGGCCAAACTCTTCCAGCGCTTGTTCCTCGGTGAAACCGACGGTGCCGATGTTGGGCTGGCAGAACACGGCCGAGGGGATGAAATCGTACTCCACCTCCTTCTGCTCCGGGCCGAACTGCTTGCGGGCAAAGGACATGCCTTCCGCCAGCGCCACCGGGGTCAGTTCCATGCCGCCAATGATGTCGCCCACCGCGTAGATGGACGGTTCACTGGTACGAAATTCATCGTCGACCTTGATGTAGCCCTTGTCGTCGAGTGCCACGTTGACGTTCTCAAGGCCCAGGCCTTCCGTGTGGGGCTCCCGACCAATGGCGTAGAGCACCTGGTCGACCACCATCTCAGTGCGATCCGACAGTTTGCACAACAGCCCGTCGGCGGTGCGCTCGACGGATTCGATAATGGTGTTGAAGCGCAGGTCGATGCCTGACTTGGGCAGCTCCTGGGCCGCGAACTCACGAATGTCCTGGTCGAAGCCGCGCAGGAACAAGGGTCCCCGGTAGGCCTGGGTCACCTGTGCGCCGAGGCCGTTGAAGATGCCCGCGAACTCAACGGCAATGTAGCCACCACCGGCAATCAGGATGCGTTTGGGGAATTCGTCCAGGTCGAAAATCTCGTTGGAATTCACGCCCAGCTCGGCGCCCGGGCGGGAGTCACGGCGCGGCCAGCCACCGGTGGCGACCAGTATTTTTTCCGCCGTGTAGTGCTGGCCGTTCACTTCCACTGTGTGCGCATCAACGATGCTGGCACGGCCATTGATCACCTCGGCGTTCACGCCGCCCAGCAGGTTGTCATAGATGGCGTTGAGGCGGCTGATTTCCTGCTTCTTGTTGTCGCGCAGGGTTTCCCAGGTGAAACCCGGTACCTGGCTGTCCCAGCCGAACCCGCGAGCATCTTCGAAAGCGTGGCGGAATTCCGAGGCGTAGACGTAAAGCTTCTTGGGTACGCAGCCGACGTTGACACAGGTACCGCCCATATAGCGGTCCTCGGCAACAGCCACTTTCGCGCCGAAACCGGCCGCCATTCTGGCTGCACGCACGCCGCCGGATCCGGCGCCGATAACAAACAGGTCGTAGTCCATGGTGACTCCTTGGAGCGCCGATAGAGGGCGCCCATTCTAAGTTAATGAGGCAGGTTCCGACACTGTGTTGGTGACTCTGTTCCAATCATTCATACTGCGAACATGACCGGAAATTTCGATCAATCCCTCGACGGAGCGCTGCCCGTTGTCGACCGCGAGTCGCTGCTGGCAGCGTTGGCCGGAATATTGCCGCCGTCGGCGCTGCTGACCGAGCCGGAACAGCAGCGCCCGTTTGAGTGCGACGGCCTGCCTACCGTGCGTGCCGTGCCGCTGGTGACCGTGCTGCCGGACTCGGTCGCCCAGGTACAGGCGGTGGTCAACTGCTGTCGCGAACTCAACGTGCCCATTGTGACCCGCGGTGCTGGTACCGGGCTGTCCTGTGGCGCCACGCCGCTGGAAACCGGGGTGCTGCTGGTGACCAGCCGGCTCGATGCGGTGCTGTCGATAGACGCCGAGACGCGCCTGGCCCGGGTACAACCCGGTGTGCGCAACCTCGCCATCTCGGAAGCAGTGGCCGAGTTCGGCTTGTTCTACGCGCCGGACCCCTCTTCACAGCTTGCCTGTTCCATCGGCGGCAACGTCGCTGAAAATGCCGGCGGCGTGCACTGTCTCAAGTACGGCTTGACCATCAACAACGTTCACGCGGTGACAGTGGTGACCATGGACGGCGAACTTCTGGAGCTCAGCGTGGATGATGTGGGCCCCGACCTGCTGGCGGCTTTCATCGGTTCCGAGGGCCTGTTTGGTATCGCCGTGGAAATTACTGTGAAGCTTCTACCTTCGCCGCCGGCGATCGAAACGCTGCTAGTGGCTTTCGATAGCGTTATTGACTGCAGTCGCGCCGTTTCCAGCACTATCGCCCAGGGGATCATTCCCGCCGGTATGGAGATGATGGACCGGATGGCCCTCCGCGCAGCGGAGGATTTCGCCGGCGCGGGCTATCCCCGCGACGCGGCTGCCATCCTGTTGGTAGAACTGGATGGCCACCCGTCGAGCGTCGCCGCAGAGCGCGAGGCGCTGGAGCCATTACTGCGTGCGGCCGGGGCCACGTCTATCCGCTGCGCCCGTGACGACGCCGAGCGCGAACTGTTCTGGAAGGGGCGCAAGAGCGCCTTCCCCGCGGTGGCCAGACTGATGCCGGACTACTACTGCATGGACGGCACCATTCCACGGGCCGCCATTGGTGCGGTACTGGACTACATTTGCGAGCGCTCGGAATTCCATGGCCTGGCGGTGGCCAATGTGTTTCACGCCGGCGATGGCAACCTGCATCCGCTGATCCTGTTTGATGCCAATCTTCCCGGCGCCCTGGAGAAAGCCGAGCGTCTCGGCGCCGAGATTCTCGAGAAATGTATCGAGCTGGGCGGCACCATCACCGGTGAACACGGCGTGGGTCGGGAGAAGATCAACCAGATGGCGGTGCAGTTCAGCGATGTCGAGCTGGAGCAGTTCCGCCGCCTGAAGCTGGCCTTCGACCCCCGGGGCCTGCTGAACCCGGGCAAGACCATTCCGAGCCTCAAGCGTTGTCAGGAATACCGTTCCATCGCCAGCGAGCGAGCTGCCTGAGTGGATGCCAGCGCAGACATCATTGAACAGGTGCGCAGTGCAGCGGCAGATTCCCGGCCGCTGGCAATACGTGGCGCCGGCAGCAAGCCCTGGATGGCCATGGCCAGCGGCGGCCGGCGTCTGTCGCTGGCAGGCCACAGCGGCATCCTGCAGTACGATCCCGCTGAACTGGTGGTGGTCGCGCGAGCGGGAACCCCGCTGGCAGAACTGGAAAGGGCGCTGGCCGAACAGGGCCAGATGCTGGCCATGGAAGCCCCGGACTTCAACGGCGGCTCCACCCTCGGTGGCGCGGTGGCCCTGGGCTGGTCCGGTTCGCGCTCTGCCTTTGCCGGCGGAGTGCGGGACAGCGTATTGGGGCTGCGCATGGTCAACGGGCTGGGCGAGGACCTGCACTTCGGCGGCCAGGTCATGAAAAATGTTGCCGGCTTTGATATCTCGCGCCTGATGGTCGGCTCCTGTGGGCGACTGGGCGTGATCCTCGAGCTCTCTCTCAAAGTGATACCGCTGCCTGAAAAAGAGATCACCCTGGTCCGCCCTTACCCCGATCTCGCCGCCAGCCAGACCGCGGTGCGCGACTGGACTCAGCGCGGCTTTCCGGTCAGCGCGGCGAGCTTTTCCGAGGGCCTGCTGCGGCTGCGGCTGTCCGGACGAGGCGCGGAACTGGACGCCGCAGTCGCCGAACTGGAAGGTGACGTCGAAGACTGCGGTTGGTGGCAGTCGTTGCGCAAACTGGAGCTGCCACTGTTTCACCACGGTTGGGGCGACGAGAAACTGTTCGATTGCAATGGCGACGTGTGTTGGACCGCACACAGTCGACGCCGGGGCAAAGGCGTCCCGATAAGCCTGGCCAGTGGCCCGGACCTCGAGTCGGTCCCCCACCGACCGCTGTTGAGGCGTGTTGAGCAGGCCTTCGATCCCGCCGGGATCTTCCGCTCCGGCGAGGCGGACTGATGCAGACTTTCCTGCCGCCGGACTATATTGCCACCCGTGTCGGCCAGCAGGCGGACTCTATCCTGCGCGACTGCGTTCACTGTGGCCTTTGCAACGCCACCTGTCCGACCTACCAGGTTGAGCGCAACGAGTTGGACGGCCCCCGGGGTCGTATTTACCTGATCAAGCAGATGCTGGAGGGAGAGCCGGTCAGCGAGCTGACCCGCCACCATCTGGATCGCTGCCTGGTCTGTCAGGCCTGCGAAACGACCTGCCCTTCGGGGGTCAACTACCACCAGTTGCTGGATATCGGTCGCGCTGAGCTGGAGCGGCGCGTCCCGCGCTCTGTACCGCAAAGACTGCAGCGCGCGCTGTTACGCGGCGTGATGTCTCGGCGCCAGTTCACCCGGCCGCTGTTTGCCCTGGCGCGTCTGGTGCGCCCACTGCTGCCGGCTGCATTGCGAGGACATATTCCGCAGTGGCGCGGGACGATTGCCGGGCGCAGCGAATCCCACCCGCGCCAGGTCATCCTGGTGCAGGGCTGTGTGCAGCCCGCCATGTCGCCCACCACCAACCAGGCGGCCACGAAAGTACTTGATGCGCTGGGGGTGCAAGCGTTGAGCATCGGCGCGGAAACCTGCTGTGGCGCGCTCGCGGCTCACTCTGGCGGCCAGATTCAGGCCCGGGAGCAGGCAAAGCGCAATATCGATGCCTGGTGGCCGGCGATAGAAGACGGCGCCGAAGCCGTGCTGATGACGGCCAGCGGCTGCAGCAACCATGTACAGGACTATCCGGCGCTGCTGGCGGAAGATCCCTCCTACGCTGACCGTGCACAGCGCGTGGCTGGGCTGCTCAAGGACATCAGCGAATTTCTCGACACCGAGCCACTGGAGACGCTGCCTGTAAACAGCCAGCAGCGTATTGCCTGGCACTGTCCCTGCACCGCCCAGCACGGCCAGGCCCTCGATGCGCCCACCCGGCGGGTGCTGACGCGGCTGGGCTTCGAGCTGCCCGCGGTACGCGATGCGCATCTGTGCTGTGGCTCAGCGGGTAGCTATTCCCTGTTCCAGCCGGAGATGGCCCAGACCCTGCGCAAGCGCAAGCTCGAGGCGCTGCAGGCCAGCGACCCCCAGCAGATTGTTACCGCCAATATCGGCTGCCAGGTACACCTGGGCGCGGGCACCGAGACCCCGGTGGTTCACTGGGTCGAACTGGTGGCGCGCTCGCTGGACGCTACACTGCAGACATCCTGAAAAGCAGGCGCATCACCGCTGATGCCCGAGGAGTTGCACCGTGTTTGAGAATGAACATCCCGCGCGCAGGGCCGCGCTACTGTCCCGTGAATACGTCCAGACTCACAATCGTGAAGGCTGGCTGGGCCTGTATTCAGAAGATGCCAGCATCGAGGACCCCATCGGTATCTCACCGCTGGACCCCACCGGGGAGGGGCATCGCGGTCGCGTGGCCCGGGAAGCTTTCTGGGACACCTTTATTGCTCCCGTCGATATCAGCATCGAGATACTGCACAGCTACGCCGCAGGCCTTGAATGCGCCAACCACATCATCATCACCACCACCATCGATGACGGCCAGGGCAAACGCTTTGAACAGAAGGTGCAGGGCATTTTCACCTACCAGGTCAACGAGGCCGGTGAGCTGATGGCCCTGCGCGGTTACTGGGAGGTGGATGATCCCAACAACAGCCTGACGGAGTTGTCATGACCGCGAATACCGAACAGATCGACTACTGGAATGGCGAGGCCGGTCAGCGCTGGGCCGGCTACGACGACATGATGTCGCGGCTACTGGCGCCGGTGGCTGAACTGCTGCTGGACCATGCACCTCCCGGCGGCGTACGCGCCGCGTTGGATGTCGGTTGTGGCGGTGGTAGCCAGAGCCTGCAGCTGGCGCGAAGACTGGACGCCGGTGCCCGGGTAACCGGGGTAGATATCTCGGAGCCGCTGCTGGCAGTGGCGCGGCGCCGGGCGGAGAAGGTGGAAGAGGACCTGGAGTTTCTGCAGGCGGACGCGGCCGTGCATCGCTTTGAACCGCACAGCTTTGACCTGTTGTTTTCCCGCTTCGGCGTCATGTTCTTCGATGACCCGGAGGCGGCCTTTGCCAACCTGCGTCACGCCCTGGTGCCCAGTGCACCATTGCTGTTTTGCTGCTGGCAGGCGCTGCAGGATAACCCCTGGACCTG
The DNA here is from genome assembly GCA_043513815.1 of Cellvibrionales bacterium. Classification (GTDB taxonomy): domain Bacteria; phylum Pseudomonadota; class Gammaproteobacteria; order Pseudomonadales; family Halieaceae; genus JANQIO01. The sequence goes on from CP121313.1 coordinate 473,124, forward strand.
GTTGGCGGTGCAGGCAGCGCTGCAACATGTACCCGCGCCACCGGCGCCGCGGCCGGGCGAGCCTGGACCATTTGCCTTTGCCGACCCGGTCAGGGTAGAAGCTATCCTCGGCAGGGCCGGATTCGAGGACATCAATATTCACAACCAGCCCATCACCCTGCACTGGGGCGAGGGCGAGACGCTGGCCGACCAGGTGCGGGAACTGGTGCAGATCGGTCCGGTGGGCCGGCTACTGACGGACCAGCCCGCAGAAGTACGCGAACAGGTGCGTGAATCAATTGCCGAAGTGATGACACCCTACTACGACGGCGAGGCGCTGGTGCTGGAAGGGGCGACCTGGTTTGTCAGCGCCCGCGCCTAGCGGTCAGGGCCCTCAGTCTTTAGTACATCTGCGGTATCGACTTATTGATGCCAGGAAGCCGCACGCGCTCCGCCGGAACTAGCCCCAACAACGACCTTCGACTCTGTCGCCTTGGAACACTGCACATGAGTAGGGTGTGAGCCGGCCGCAGGTCTCCCCGGACCGTCAACGGCCAGGGTGCGTTCTCAACTGGTCATTGCCGAGCGCGACAGGGATGTCACGCTTTTAGCGTGTCCGGGAGGCCCGCTCCGGGAGGCCCGCTCAGGGAGGCCCGCTCAGGGAGGCCCGCGGCCCGTTCGCGCCCGACCTGCGGACAGACCCCGTTCGGCGTCAGTCCCCGGCTATGCGCCAGGGCCAGTTCGTGGCCGAGCTACGGAGCTATTAGGAGCTTGCTGACTAGTCGCCGCGGAACTCGGGATCGCGTTGTTCGAAGAAGGCGCGTGCGCCTTCCACGGCATCTTCCATGCCCTGGGCCAGCAAGAACTGGTCGGCATCCATGAAGCTGGTGGCCTCATTGAGCGCGTTGGCGCTGGCGTTGATGGCGCGCTTGGCCATGCGCAGCGGTACCGGTGGCATGGCGGCCAGCTGCTGTCCCAGTACCCGGGCGCGCGCCAGCGCTTCCCCTGGCTCCGCCAGGTAGTCCACCAGCCCCCAGTCCATGGCTTTGTCGGCAGGCAGCCGCTCGGCCAGCAGCAGTAGCTGCTTGGTTTTGGCCGGGCCGATCAGGTTCACGAAGCGCGGCACGCTCTGCCAGCTCATGTTCATGCCGAGTTTGAGCTCCGGCACATAGAGCGTGGCGTCCTGGGAAGCCACGCGCCAGTCGCAGGCGACGGCCAGCGCCATGCCACCGCCAATGCACATGCCTTCCATTGCCACCACGGTCACAGCCTCGATCGCTTCCCAGGCGCTGCACAGGGTCGGGCCCACTTTCAGCAACGTGCGCTTCTCCGCCACCGACAGCTTGCCTATGGCGGCCAGTTCCGGGTCGCGCAAATCCATGCCGGCGGTAAAGGTATCGGAGCGACCGGTCAGGATTACGCAGCTCAGTTCGCTGTCGTCCTGGATCTCACGCGCCAGGGCAGTCAGCTCGCGCATCAGCGCGTTGCTGAGGCTATTGACCTTGGAGCCGGAGTCGACATGCACGGTCAGCACACGCCCGTCGCGTTCTACCTGCAGTAAATCCCATTCACTCATCGTTGCTCCGCCTCTGCCTGTCATCGCCTGCTCTCAGAGCAGTTCCTCAAGGTACCCGAACAGTGCGGCGCTGCCGCCGGTGTGCAGGAATACCACGTTCTCGCCCGCGAATTGTCCCTGCCGGATCATGTCGATCATGCCCGCCAGGCCCTTGCCGCTGTAGACCGGGTCGAACAGCAGTCCCTCCAGTCGGGCGAGCATTAACAGGGCTTCCCTCATGCCTTCGGTCGGAATCCCGTAACCCTCCCCAATGTAGTCGCAGCAGGCGACCACGTCCTGTTCGCGCACGCAGCCGGGGGCGCCGATCAGCTCGGCGGTGGCACATGCGAGGTCGAACACCCGTGGTACCTGTATGTCCTCCGGCGCGTTCACACCGATACCCAGAACCGGAATATTGGCGTTGGTGGCGCACAGTCCCGCCACCAGCCCCGCCTGGGTGCCGGCGCTGCCGGTGGCATGAATGACCCGGTCAATTTTCAGGCCCATGTCATTGGCCTGGGTCAGCAGTTCGATGGCGCAGTTGACGTAGCCCAGCGCACCCACCGGGTTGGAGCCGCCGCCGGGGATGACGTAGGGCTTGCGACCGGCACTGCGCAAGGATTCGGCCTGGTCCTCCATGACCGCGTTCATGTCTGCGCCCTTGGGGTGGTGCTGGATGTTGGCGTCGAACATGCGGTCCAGGAAGACGTTGCCGGAGTTCAGGTAGTCGTCATCCGGGTCTATGATGCGGTTCTCGAAGTGCAGCTCACAGGCCAGCCCCATGCGGGCCGCCGCGGCGGCGGTCTGGCGGGCGTGGTTGGACTGCACCGCACCCTGGGTGATCACGGTGTCGGCACCCTGTTCGAGAGCTTCGGCGATCAGGAATTCGAGTTTGCGGGTCTTGTTGCCGCCACCTCCGAGGCCGGTGCAGTCGTCGCGCTTGACGTAGAGGGTTGGGCCGCCCAGGGCTTCCGAAAGTCGCGGCAGCGGCTCCAGCGGTGTCGGCAGGTGGGCGAGACGGGTGCGGGGGAAACGTGCGAGATGCATCTATTGGGATCCTTGGGCTAATTCGATGGTGCGCTGCACCAACAGGTCGGTGGATGAATACAGGGGTGCCGGTGCACTCTTGGGCGCCAGCATAAGTGGAATTTCGGTACAGCCGGCGACCAGGGCCTCGGCGCCGCTGAACACCAGTGAGGCGGCCAGTTGTGCGATGCCGCTGGCGATGTCGGGGTCACGCTCGCCGGCCTTGATACGGTAGACCAGGGCCATGAAGGTAGCGATTTCATCGTCGCTCCACAGCACCGGTTCGCAGCCCGCCGCGGTCAGCGCCTGTTGGTAGAGTTCCGCCTGCAGACAGCCCTCGGCGGCCATCACGCCCACCGGGCCATGGCCCGCTGCAGTCACCGCCTCGACGGTGACATCCACGATACTGACAAAGGGAATGCTCACTGCACGGCGAATCTCATCGCTATAGGCATGGGCGGTATTGCAGACCATGACCAGGAAATCGGCACCGCCGCGTTCCAGTCCGGCGGCCATGTCTGCCAACTGCGGGCCGACGCTGGGACTGCGTCCGGCGATGGCGTCGTGGCGGTTGGGCACGGTGGGATTGTGGTCTATCAGCAGGCGGACATGGTCCTGGTCACTGTCGGCGTCGGTGCCCGCGACCAGTTTGGCGAGAAAGTCCACCGTGGCTTCCGGGCCCAGCCCGCCCAGCACTCCGGCGATTTTTGACATCGTGGCAGTCCTGTTCCTGTAGGGCGTGCCATTGTGTCGGAATCATCGGCAAAACTCGACACCGCCATGACTTGTGGTCGAGAATGCCGGCCCATGCTCAGCGATCCCCTGTTCTATCTCTGCTCCGTGCCTGCGGTCATGCTGTATGGCATTGCCAAGGGCGGCTTTGGCGGGCCGATGGCGGTGCTGGCCGTGCCACTGATGGCGCTGGTCATGTCGCCCACCCTGGCGGCGGCTATCCTGCTGCCTATCCTGGTGGTCATGGATGCGCTGGTGGTGAAAACCTACTGGGGCATTTTCGACCGGCGGGCGCTGCAGATTCTCCTGCCAGGGGCCATTGTTGGCATTGGTCTCGGCTACCTGTCGGCAGACCTGTTCAACGACGATCTCATGCGCCTGATGGTGGGCGCCATATCCCTGCTGTTCGGCCTGCAGTCCCTGTTCACCCTCAAGGCGGGAAGCACTGCGGGCCACCAACCTGTCGCCGGTGGGCTGTTCGGCATGGTGGCTGGTTTTACCAGTTTCAGCATTCACGCCGGCGGGCCCCCCTTCAGCATGTACCTGATGCCCAAGGGTCTGACGCCGCTGCTGTATGCCGGCACCGCGGGCATTTTCTTTGCCGTGGTCAATGTGGTGAAGCTGCTGCCCTATTACTACCTGGACCAGCTGGTGCTGGAAAACCTCACCCTGTCGCTGGTGCTGATGCCACTGGCGCCGATTGGTGTGGCGGTTGGTCACCGACTGGTAAAGCGGTCGGAAGCGGGTTTCTACTATCGGGTGATCAGTGTGTGCCTGGTAGTACTGGGTGCACTGCTGGTGCTGCGTGGCGTCAGGGGTCTGGTGCTGTAGCTTGCAGTTCCTGCTCTGCCAGCCGGCGAATGACCTGCGCCTGGCCGGGAAAGCGCCACTCCCAGCGGTCAAAATCCGACGGCGCCAGGTAAAAAGCATCCCGCACTTCCAGCCGGGTGGGTGGGTCGATATCCCCTGAAGTAGCGTGATGGTTGCAGAGATACAGGTGAAAGCCGGTGTCGAACACATCCAGCAACTGTTCCGGCTCCAGCAGCAACCCGGTTTCTTCCCAGGTCTCGCGAAACGCAGTGCACTGGGCGCTTTCGCCGTCATTGGCGCTGCCACCTGGAGGACTGAGTTTGCCACTGAGGTTTTCCACCAGCAGCACGCCGCCATCGCGGATCGCCAGGCATCCGGCGCTGGGTGCCTGCGCGGGTGCGACGATGGGCGGACAGCCCGGGGCTGATTCCGCCACACAGCCCGCCAGCAGAGTGAACAGCAACGCCAGCCCGAGGTGCCGGGAAATACCGTCAGCTCTGATTGTTTTGCGTGAGTGCATCTGTTAGCGTCCTGTCGAGACGCCATATGATCCACCAGCCGGCGGCAAATGCAAACAAGGAGCGCCCATGGACAGAGTCAAGGACAAGCTGTGTATCGTCACCGGGGCCGCCAGCGGCCTGGGCAAATGCAGTGCCGAATTGCTGGCCGCCGAAGGGGCGAAGCTGCTGCTCGCAGACATCGATGATGCGGCCGGCGAGGCGCTGGCGGCCGCCCTGCCTGATGCGCACTACCAGCATTGCGACGTCAGCAGCGAAGCGGACTGGCAGGCATTGATGGCAAAGGCTGACGCGCTGGGCGGACTGGATGTACTGGTCAACAACGCCGGTATCGCCCTGATGGCCACCATCGAGTCCACCACCCTGGAGCAGTGGGATCGGGTGCAGCGCATCAACAGCACCAGCGTGTTCCTGGGCTGCAAGCACGGCGTGCAGGCCATGAAGGAGCGCGGCGGCGCTATCATCAATATGTCGTCGATTGCGGCCATGGTCGGCGTGCCGCTGTTCGCCGCCTACACTGCCTCCAAGGGTGCGGTGCGCGCACTGACCAAGACCGTCGCCCTCTATTGCCAGCAGAAGGACTACGGGATTCGCTGCAACTCCATTCACCCGGGCGGCATCAATACGCCGATGGGTGCCAAGGCGCTGGATGATGCCGATGCGGAGGACCTGACGCTGTTGACTGATGCCGGTACCTCAATGGGCGAGCCGGAGGATGTGGGCTGGATGGTGGTCTACCTGGCCTCGGACGAGTCCAGGCACGTCAACGGTGCGGAGATGTTGGTGGACAACGCCGCCACCGCAGCGTGACTTATTCCTTCTCCGGTGGCTCGCTGTCGCCGTCACCCACTACCGGGCCGGCGCCGGTTTCCGGCAGCAGATAGAACTTGCCCAGCCCGCAGCGCCCCATCGGGCGCATACCCATGGTGGGCTCCAGTACGGTAATCAGGTCGACATTGCACAGGGAACTTTGGCTGGTGCGGTAGGCGAAGGGCTGGTTCTTGCGCAGGCCGGGGCATCTCTGCGGCAGCACGTTCAGGTAGGTACGGTTGCCGGTCATCTTGAATTCGATGGTCTGGCTGTCCAGAATCTTGCTGGAGCGAATCTGGGCGATCTGGATACAGTTCTCGCCGGCGTCCGGATCGTACTGGGTAATATCCAGCAGCGGATTGGGCTCTGCTTCCTGTGCCGACTCCGGGTTGCCCGCACAGGCGACCAATAGCAGTGCTATCACAGGGGTCAGGCATGGCTTTGCTCTTGCGATGGCTTTCATTTCGGCAGGCCTCCTTTAGCCCCAGCGTGCGCCTCAGGGCTATATCGTACCGGATTTCTGCGTGGATTCGCCGGGGTGCTCCTCGCGCATCATGGTCACGAAGGCTGCCAACAACTCCGGGTCGAACTGGCCGCCATCGCGCTCGCGCTCGAGAATGGCCAGGGCGTCTTCCACGGCCATGCCCTTGCGGTAGACGCGGTCGCCGATCATCGCATCCCAGGCGTCGGCGATCGCCACGATCCGCGCCAGCAGGTGTATCTCCTCACCCTTCAGGCCAGCCGGATAGCCGCTGCCGTCCCAGTGCTCGTGGTGGCTGCCGGCGATCTCGGCGTATTCCGTGAAGCGCACCAACGGCTTCATGATGACCTTCGAGAAGGTTGGGTGCTGGCGCATGATGGTGATTTCATCGCCTTGCAGTGGCGCCGGCTTGTTGAGAATGGCGTCGGCTATGCCGATCTTTCCCAGGTCATGGGTGAGTGCGCCAAAGCGCAGGATCTCAAGGGTGTCGGCATCCAGGCCGATACGTTGCCCCAGTTTCAACGAGGTACGGGTCACTCGCCCGGAGTGACCGGCGGTGTAGGCATCCTTTTTCTCCAGCGCGCGATGCAGGCTCATGATCATGTCGCGGTAGGCCTGCTCCTGTTCGAGCTGCAGTCGCTCTATGCTGTCGGCCATGCGATCGATACTTTTTGACAGACTGCCGATTTCGTCACGGCGCCGCAGGCCGGTGCGGCTGTGCAGCCGGCCGCGGGCCAGGTCGCGGGCTGTGGCGCTCATGCGCACCAGTGGCATGGTGAAGCGGTGCGCTGCATAGAGCGCGACCAGCGCCGCGACCAGCGCCAACGCCAGCGCCATATAGAAGTGTTCCCGCAGGGAGGTGAGGCGCGCCGCGTCGATGACGCTGACTGCGGCCTGGACCGCAGCTTCGGTGGCACTATGGGGCGCAAACAACGCCAGCCAGTTGCGATGCCCCTGGCTGTCAGCCGGACCTGCCAGCGCGGTAATCGCCAGGTTCCAGATCTCGCCGTCCATGTCGAGATTTTCTATCAGCAAGCTCTCTCCACGATCCAGGGCCAGTACCCGCTCAAGCTTTTCGCCGCGCAGTGCTGCGAACGCTTCCGATTGTGCCGGGCGGCGCCAGTCCTGGTCATTGTCCGGCGCCTGTTTGCGCGCCACGATCTCCACGTTGCCGCCCGGTGTGAGCCGCAGCAGCGCCAGGTGTGCCACATCCAGCCAGGGCGCGGATTCGCTGGTGAACGACAGCAGGTGACTGAGTGGCAGGTCGATCGCTGTGGCGCCCAGCATGCTGCGGTCGCTGGAATATAGCGGTGCCGCGACGGTCAGCACCGGCAGTCGAGTCGATGCGTCAACGGTCAGTGGCAGCCAGCCGGCGCCGAGCTCCAGCGCGGCGCGGTACCAGGGCCGCTGCCGGGGATCGTAGTCCGCTGGATAATTGCCATGGCCAGGAAACACCATCTGTACGCCACTTTCGAGGCCGGCGTAGTGCCACAGACTGAAGCCTGCGGCGTCGGCGTGGATTCCCGCCAGGCTCTCACCGACAGTGGCCAGCTTGCGTAGGTCTGCTGCACAGGGCGGGCCACAGTCAGGGTCTGTCAGCAAAAACGCAGGGCGACTGGCATCCACCCGCTCGGAGTCAGGCAGCGCCCCTGTGGCTGGCTTGGAGAGCGCAGCCTGCAACAACAACTGCTGCCTTGCCAGCAGTTGTTCAGTAAGACGCGCCACCAGTCGCAGGCTGGTACCGAGGTCGGCGACTTTTTCCTGGAGATAGTGACGCTCACGTTCCATTTCTTCGAAGCGCGCGGTAGCTTCGATGCCCCGTGCCATGGTGTCGATCTTGCGCTGCGACAGCACGCCGGACACCAGAACGGGCAGTAACGAGACAGCCAGCATGATCAGCATCTGTTTGATGCGGATGGACATCTAGCCCCTGTTGATGATCGCGCTCATACCTTTCTAGGCTAGACTATCGCCAGCCAGGACGACAGGAAGACCCAATAGTGTCCATCAGCGTTTTTGATCTTTTTAAGGTAGGCATAGGTCCCTCCAGTTCCCATACCGTGGGACCCATGAAGGCGGCCCGGGAATTTGCCCTGGCGCTGGAGCAGCAAGGACTGCTGGCGGAGACCGCCACGGTGAGGGCTGACCTGTATGGATCCCTGGGTGCCACCGGCCGTGGCCATGGGTCGCCCAAGGCCGTGGTGCTGGGCCTGCAGGGTGATACGCCGGAGGCAGTCGACGTGGAGAGCATCCCGGCCCGGGTTGAGTCGGTGCGCGAGGGTGGTCGCCTGACGTTGCTGGGGCGCCACGAAATCGTCTTTGATCACCGCAATGACCTGGTTATGCATCGCGAAGAGTCTCTGCCCTATCACGCCAACGGCATGCGATTCACGGCGCTGGACGCCAGTGGCGCGGAGCTGCTGCAGAAAATCTTCTATTCAGTGGGGGGCGGCTTCGTGGTCGACGAGTCTGCCACCGAAGATACGCCACTAGTGGAGGATCCCACCCGCTTGCCCTGGCCGTTTACCACAGCAGTCGGGTTGCTGGAACAATGCGACCGCTCCGGGCTGTCGATCAGCAGCCTGATGTTGCAGAACGAAAAGGCCTGGCGACCGGAAGCAGAAGTGCGCGAGCGACTGCTGGAGCTGTGGCGGGTAATGAATGCCTGCATCGACAAGGGCTGCCGGGAGGAGGGCATCATGCCGGGCGGGCTCAAGGTCAAGCGCCGCGCCGCGCAGTTGCGCCGTCAGCTCAAGAGCGCCCCCGACCGGCTGGGCGACCCGTCCCTCAATACCCTGGACTGGGTGACCCTGTTTGCGTTGGCGGTCAATGAGGAAAACGCCGCCGGTGGTCGCATTGTTACAGCGCCGACCAACGGTGCCGCCGGCATCATACCGGCCGTACTGCGCTATTACATGGAGTTCTGTAGCGGGGCCAGTGAGGACGATGTCTGCCGTTTCCTGCTGACCGCCGGCGCTATCGGCATTCTCTACAAGATTAACGCCTCCATCAGCGGCGCCGAGGTGGGCTGTCAGGGTGAGGTGGGTTCCGCCTGCTCCATGGCGGCCGGGGCGCTGGCAGATGCTCTCGGTGGCACTCCCGCCCAGGTTGAGAACGCTGCCGAGATCGCCATGGAGCACAACCTGGGTCTGACTTGCGACCCCATTGGTGGTCTGGTGCAGGTGCCCTGTATCGAGCGCAACGCCATGGCAGCGGTGAAAGCCATCAGCGCCGCACGCATGGCGCTGCGCGGTGACGGGCAGCACTACGTGTCGCTGGACCAGGTGATCAAAACTATGCGCGACACCGGCCGGGACATGCAGGACAAATACAAGGAGACCGCCCGTGGTGGGCTGGCGGTCAATGTGGTTGAGGTGCCGGTCAGTATTGTCGAGTGCTAGCGCTTGATCAGGCCCGGGTCCCTGGGCTTGGCCTTCTGGGGAGCGCCATCATCATAGTTGATGCGTAAGGCGAAGGGGTCGTCAGAGCCCATGTAAAGAATGATGCCCCGGCGACCGCTCTCCTGAATGTCGTTCATGACCTCGTAGCGGATGGGCAGCTCGTAATCGGGGCCTTCATCCCGCACGCCAACCACCACGACTTCCTCGATGGGCTTTTCCAGCTCGGGTATCGAGATTTCCACCCGGTAGCCGCCCTTCTCATCGCGAGTAACGTTTTCGACACGGGTATCAGTCTCCTCATCCACCCAGCCTGCCTCGGGTGACATCCAGCGCGGGCGTTCATCCGCGAGTAGCGCGGTCGGCGTGATCAGGCCCAGGGTCAGGGTCAGCAGGGCAATAGGGTGTCGGTTCATGCTGGATACCTCGTGAATCAGAAGACAAGTTTAACCCATGGACGGCAAACGGTCTGCGGGCCACAGGTACTGAAAGTCTGCCGGGCAGGCATACGTGCCTCACCTGGCCTTTCGTATGCGGACAGGTGACAAGGCGATTCCAGCACGGGACAGCCACTTCCCCGCCCCGGAGCGGCGGGCTGCCCGCGGTGCGGTTAGCGCTGACGGCGCGCGTGGCGTCTTCATTTCAATTCGAGATAATCGAATCTATAGAAGCGGAGTTCGGGTATACTTTCGCCTTCCTGGTAATCTGTCCCCCATACAGCTGCGTATAGGTTTTGTAGAATAGAGCGGCCAGTGGCCGTGGTCGCCGCAGCCGGGCTGCGGCGTTTTTGTATGGGCGGCCGATACGCAGTCAGGGCACGCGGCTTGCCACGTCAGGTCCTGGGCAGGCGTGAGGATTAGCAGGGCAGGGTGCCCACACCGGCATTGTTCGGGTCAATGAAAAGAAGAGTGAAATGAGCCAACCCGCAACGACACAAACGCGCACACTCGCGGAGCTGTTTCACTATTTCATTGAAATAATGGGGCCCGAGAGTCGCTACTACATCCTCGCCGTCATCTATGGGGTGGGCATCAGCCTGTTGTCGCTGGCAACGCCGATCTCGGTGCAGATGCTGATCAATACCGTGGCGAACACCGGCCTGACCACGCCACTGGTAGTCCTGTCCCTGAGCCTGTTTGGTTTGCTGACGCTGTCGGGCCTGCTGCAGGCCCTGCGCATTCACCTGATGGACCTGTTCGGACGCCGCTTCTACGCGCGCATGGTCTCGGAGATCGCCCTGCGCTCGATCTACGCGACCAACCCCTTCTTCGACGACAACAGCAAGGGCCCGCTGTTCAACCGCTACTTCGACATCATCATCGTGCAGAAGCGCCTGCCGGTGCTGTTTGTCGGCGGTTTTACCATCGTGCTGCAGTCGGTGGTCGGCTTCATACTGGTGTCCTTTTATCACCCCTACCTGCTGGCATTTAACCTGGTGATCGTCGCCCTGCTCTGGCTGGTGTGGGTGATCTGGGGCAAGCGCGCCATCAAGAGTTCCATGGAGGTCTCCCACAAAAAGCACGCGACCGCCGCCTGGCTGGAAGGGCTGGCCAGCTCCAACGGCTTCTACAAGAGCGCGCGCCATATCACCGATGCTCTCAACAAGACCGACACGGTCACTGCCAACTACATCCGCGAGCACAAGCGCCACTTCCGCCAGCATTTTGCGCAAACCCTGATGTTCCTGTTCATCTGGGCGGCCGCCAGCGCCACCTTGCTGGGCCTGGGTGGCTGGCTGGTGATCCAGGGGCAGCTGTCCCTGGGGCAGCTCGTGGCGGCGGAGCTGGTGCTGTCGGTGGTGTTTGCAGGCCTCTCCCAGTTGGGTACCTACCTGACTTATTTTTATGATCTGTGCGCCGCGGTCGAGGAGCTGTCGCTGTTCCACGACGTGGAACAGGATCCGCCCAGTCCGCTGAAGCGTCCGGTCACCGGAGACGCATCACTGGCCTTTACCAATGCCGTCGGTGAATCCCGGGGTACGCGGCTGACACTGGACTTCACCATTCCCGCCGGTAGCAGGGTGTTCGCTGCCACCCATAATCATGCCGCCCAGCGCGTGTTTACCAGCTTTCTCAAGCGTCACGAACGCCCCGATTCGGGCTACGTGGCACTCGGCAACAAGGACTTCGACAGCTTCCAGACCCACCACCTGCGCCAGTCGATTATTGTGCTGGATCGTCCCAACGTCGTGGAGTCGAGTATCCGCGAGTACCTTGAGTTCAGCTACGAGACGGACGAGAGCGATGATTCGCTGGATGTGCTGTCTACCGTGGGACTGACGCGCGTGTTGGCGCAGCTGTCTGATGGCCTGGACACGCGCCTGGCCGCCACCGGCTGGCCGCTGTCGATCATGGAGACCATGCAGCTCAAGCTGGCCTCGGCCATTGTTGCCCGCCCGCGGGTGCTGGTGTTGACGCAAATCTATGACATGATCCCTGATGAGTACATGCTGGCCGCGTTCGATCGCCTGCAGCGCACGGGGGAGACCACCATCATCTACTTCTCCAACAAACACACCGATTTGCACTTCGACCAGTTTCTCTACCTGGGTGAGGACAAGCAGGAACTCTACGGCAGCTATCACCAGCTTTGTGACGCTGCAGACTTGCCCCGCCGGGCCCTGGAGCCGGTAGACGCTTCGGCCGCCCAGCTGCCGGCCTCCTGAGGAAAATCATGCCCTACGAGCAACACCAGGACTGTTTCAAGACTCTCAACCAGGTGCGGATGCCCCGGGTCATGCCCGTGGTCGGTACCATCCTGGCCGTCAGCCTGGTAGGGCTGGCGCTCTTCCTGACATATGTGCCCTGGGTGCAGACAGCCGCCGGCGTCGGCTCCGTAACGGCCCGCAATGCCAACGATCGGCTGCAGGATATCAATGCCCTGGTCTCGGGCCGGATCGATGAGTGGTATGTACAGGACGGCAGCCGGGTCAGCGTGGGTGATCCCATCGTCAAGATTATCGACAACGACCCGAGGCTGCTGGAGCGGCTGGAGGCCGAGCGCAAGCAGGTGCTGGCCAAGATGAGTGCTGACACCACCGCGCGGGATATCGCCCGCATCGATATGGACCGTATGGAGAAACTGTTCGAGGACGGCCTGGCTGCGCGCCGGGATTTCGAGCAGGCCAGGATACGCGTCGAGGAACTGACCGCCCGAGTTGCTGAAACTGCCGCCCAGTTGAGCCGGGTGGACGTCAATATTTCGCGCCAGTCCGTGCAGATCGTTCGTGCGCCCCGGGATGGCACCATCCAGCGAGTCTACGCCGGCGACACCGCGACCTACGTGACGGCCGGGCAGTCGATTGCCTCCTTTGTCCCGGATGATGCTGATCGCGCTGTGGAGCTTTATATCGATGGCCGCGATGTGGCGCTGGTGCGCGAGGGCGACCCGGTGCGGCTGCAGTTCGAAGGCTGGCCCGTGATCCAGATCAGCGGCTGGCCATCGGTTGCGGTCGGAACCTTTTCCGGAACGGTGGTGGCGGTGGACCCCTCCGCCCAGGCCAACGGTCGATTCCGGGTGCTGGTAGCCGAAGACGACAGCAACGGCACCTCCTGGCCTAACAAGGGCTATGTGCGCTTCGGCTCGGGCGCACGTGGCTGGGTGCTGCTGGACACGGTGTCGGTAGGCTACGAGATCTGGCGCCAGCTCAACAACTTCCCGCCGAACTTCCCGGCGGAACCAGGACCTCAGAGTGCGGGTTGAGTTGCGGCTTCTCTTCCTGATCGCCGTTTTCTGTGCCACAACGGCACCTGCGGCAGCGCAGGATTCGACGTCAGGGATTCGTCCGTTGATGCCCGATGAAGTGCTGGCCTCATCGTCGCTGCATTTCCCCGGTATTCTCAAGAGTCTCGCCGAGCAGCGCGTGGCCCAGGGCAAGGCCATAGAGGCGGAAGGCGCTTTCGACACTGTCTTCAGCTCCGATGCCTTCGACCGGCTCAACGGCTTTTACGACGGCCGCGTGGCCGGCGCCAAGGTGGTGCGGCCATTCCGCGAATTCGGCGGTGAGTTGTATGGCGACTACAGCGTGTCCCGCGGCGACTTCCCCATTTACGAAGACCAGTATTTCACCAGCACCGACGGTACCGTGAAAGTCGGCGCCCTGTTTTCCCTGCTGCGCGATCGGGCAATAGACGCGCGCCGGGTGGGCGTCATGGACGCCCGTCTTGCCATGCAGGAAGCAGAGCTTGAGCTGATGCTGACCCAGGTGGGGGTGCAGCAGCGTGCGCTGCGGGCATACTGGCGTTGGGTGGCCGCCGGTCGGCAGCTCAAGGTCTACGATGAGCTGCTGCGACTGGCCATTGACCGGGAGTCGGGACTGGAACGTCAGGTCCGGGACGGCAGCCGGGCCCGCATCTTCCTGACCGAGAACGCCCAAAACCTGACTCGCCGTCGCACTCTGGTAGTGAGTGCGCAGCGTGATTTTCGCTCGGCAGCCTTCGAGCTTTCTTTTTATCTGCGCGATCCCTCCGGTGAGATCAGCCTGCCGCCGGCGGCGCGACTGCCGGACCCCGAAGAATTGTCCCAGCTGCCACCGGTGACCGGCGGCGGCATTATCGAACAGAGCCTGGCCCGGCGCCCGGAGCTGCTCATTATCGATACCGCGCTGCAGCGGGCGCAGCAGCGCATCGCGCTTTCGGAGAACGAGCTGAAACCGCGATTTGATGTGAACTTCGAGTACGCTTATGGGCTGGGTGACCAGGGCGAGGGTGGCCCCTCCAAGGATTCCGAGGACTTCATCGTTGGCTTCAGCGTTGAGGTGCCGCTGGAAAGGCGCTTTGCCAAGGGACGTATCGCCCAGGAGCGCGCCCGCCGCAGTGCCCTGGAATTCGAGCGCCAGCAGATTGAAGACCAGATCGAGCTGGAGCTTCAGAACATTCTGCTGGACCTCGATGTAGCCAGGGAGTTGTCCCGGCTGGCCGGCCAGGAAGTCGAGCAGGCGGAGATCATGAGGGACGCCGAGCGGGCCCGCTTCGACCAGGGCGCCAGTGATTTTTTCCTGGTCAACCTGCGGGAGGAGGCCGCCGCCAATGCATTAATTCGCTACTACGCGGCCATTCGCGAGGCCCGGGTCGCGCGGGCGAATTACGATGCCGCAACGGTCAACCTCGAACGGCTGGGCCTCGACGGGGAGGGCAGGGAGCAGGAGGAGTAACGGTACCGGCTCGAGCAGCCCGCTATACTGTCGGGTATACATTGCAGTTCGCGAGATGCCGGGATGAGCGCCTTAAGATTTACCGTGTTGTGTCTGGCCCTGGGTTCAGGGCATGCCTGGGCAGGCTGTACCAGCAGCAGCACCAGCACCTATACCTACACCAACTGCAGCGATGGCTCCTCTTCCATTAGCCAGCGCATCGGCCCGAACACCTATACCACGAGCTCTGATGGCGGCAGCGCCACCAGCTACCAGTCGGGCAATGTCACCTACCATACGGGGCCCTCGGGCGGCGGCACCAGCTATCGAACCGGCGACTTTGCCCAGCATCACTGGAGCGACGGCAGTCGCGGCAGCAGTCGCTACGGAGAGACGGTGGATCGTACCGACTGGCAGACCGACCAGGTTAAGACCCTGCCGTCTACGGAGTCAGTGAGTGAGGCGTTACAAGCCCAGAACGAGCGACGGGCACGCTATGGGCACATCGCCGGGCCGGCGGCCCGACCCGCACGTTAGTGTCCTGTCCCATTAATTCGCATCATTTCAGCGTGCCAGCCAAGGTCTCTGGCCGTGGTGCGCCTCGCAGGCAATGGCCTTAGTCCTTGTCAAGAGGTGCAACGCGGCCAGAGGCCTTGGCTGGTGCGCCCTGCGGAATGCGCCTTGCTGTGAAGCTTTCTGTAGGCTCTGAAATAATGCGAATTAATGGGACAGGACACCAGGAGATTATTCCCGTTCTACCCAGATGTTAATGCCGGCCGTCTCGGTTCCGCCGGCAGCCTTGATGAAGCTGCCGTTGCTCCAGAAGAAGCCGTCGTTCCAGAGGAAGCTGTCGTTCCACAGAAAGCTGTCGTTCCAGAGAAAGCTGTCGTTCCACAGAAAGCTGTCATTCCAGAGGAAGCCATCGTTCCAGACGAAGCTGTCATTCCAGAAGAAGGGATCACCGCTGGTATAGCTGCCGTTCCAATTGGCGTAGCGTTCATCGGATTCCTTGTGCTTGTTGTGCGGCTTGACCAGGTAGAAATCGCCGGTGAGGGGGTCCTGGCGGGCGGGGCCGGCAAAGTGCTTCTTGCCTCTCAAATCGTCCTTGATCTTGAGGTCCTTGTTGGCGCACTTCTTTTCCTTGCTGTCCAGCGCTGCCAACGCATTTACCAACCCGGCGCCCTGTTGGAACACGGAAAAAGCAAGACTGCCGTCACCGCGTCGTGCGGTGTTGGCCGTCGCCAGTAACCGGCACTTAACGTCGTCAGGCTTGAGCCTGTCATCATCCTGCAGCATCAGGGCAACCACGCCGCTGACCACGGCAGTGGCCTGGGATGTGCCGGACATCTCGTAGTACTCCTGGAATCGCGGTTCCAGGAAGCCTGGGAACTCCCTGGCGATCCTTGAGTCCGCCGGCATCAGGCCCATCATATGGCCGCCGGGGGCGACGACTTCCGGCTTGAGAAAGCCATCGTGGGTGGGTCCCGCAGACGAGAAGGCTGCCAACACGTCGTCGCTGCTGTCTTCAGGCGTAAAATTGTCGGTCATGGCGCCGACGGTAATCACGTAGGGGTTGTTGCCGGGCACGCCCACACTCATGGGTGCCGGCCCCAGGTTGCCCGCCGAGGCCACCACTACAATGCCCTTTTTCCAGGCCACCATGACCGCCTGATTGAGCGGGTCTTCCCAGTAGTGGGAGCGCACGGCGGCGCTGAAGGACAGGTTGAGGACCTTGATGTCATAGCGCTTGCGATTGTCGACGATCCAGTCGAGTGCGCCGATCACGTCGCTGTAGGTGCCCATACCATGGGCGTCAAAAGCTTTCACGGCCACCAGGTCGACGCCAGGTGCGACGCCGTTGAACCGACCCTGTTCGTTCATCGCGCTGCTGGCGAGGATGCTGGAGATATGGCTGCCGTGGCCGTTGTCATCGCCGATGTTGCTGTCGAAAGCGTCTTCGCCGTCGTCATCGTCTTCGCCGTCATCGTCGTCGTCGTTTCCGCGACGCAGGGTGGCGTCATGCTGGGCGACGAGGCGACGACCGCTGAAGGGCGCATCAATCAGCCAGCCGTGGTTCCAGATACCGGTATCGAGCACCGCAACGGTAACCCCGCTGCCGTCTATGCCCTGGCCGTGCAACTCGTGGGCACCTACCTGAGCCGGGTAGAAGGTTTCGAGGATCGGGCCGGAGACCTTCACGCTGCCGTCCGCGGTCACCCGGGTGACGCGCAGATCGGCGCGAAGTGTTGCAACGCCGTCTTCACACAGCAATGCGGTCACCGCGTTGATGATGCCCAACTGGCGCTGGATGATGCCATCGGCGTCGAGCACGGCGGCACGCACGTCCTCGAGTGATTTGCCCTGGACAATATAGGCTGACCGCGGCGGCTCCGCGTTCTGCTTGACCGTGAATTGCACGGCAAGCGTCAGCAGTGTGCCGAAGGCGGCGACTGCCAACAGGTTGATCCAGAGCTTTGAAGCTTGCATACCGCTGCCTTATCCCGGGACCTGCCCGGTCTCAATTTCCAGGGTTGCGGCTTAGGCCGCTACCTGGATGACTGCCAGCAGCAGGGCGCCAAAGACCCCAACTGCTGCCAGGTTTATCCAAATCTGTGTCGTTTGCATAGTGGCTCGCCTCGTTGGCGTTGATTGTGTGAATCAGTACCTATTTAGACTTCCTGTAGAGTTGCGATTACCGTGCCAAGTAGCGGAAATTCTAAAATATACTTTTATAAACAATGCGTTAAAAAAGAATAGAAAATAATGGCGAGGGCTTGGGAAAAACATGCGCGCCGAAATTTCCGGCGCTTTCAGCCGAAAAAGTGGCGGGTTAGCACCGAAAAAGTATGCTATGAATAATAGCTTTGTAATATCAAGGCTGGCTTTGCAAAACGCCCGGGGTTTGTCGTGCAGATGGCGTATACCGGCAGGCGGGAGCCTGCCGAAACCTGGTCAAGTGCTGGACGGCTTCGAACCAGGCCGTGTAAGGGTCAGTTCAGCGACACGGCCTGCAGGTCGTTGGCGAGTGACTGTCGAACCGCGTCATCGAGCCGCACACCCTCGATAGGCAAGGCCGGATGGTCGATACCGATACTGATGGCGGCACCGCTCCTGGCGGCGCTGATCATGCTGCTGTCCAGCTCATAGCGCATGAAGTGTACAGAGGAAGTCTTGTCCGCCGTGGAGCGATCGAGATCCTCGTCGGCGATCGGGTAGACGCGTTCACAGCCATCCACCTGCATCCACACCTTGTGTTCGATGCCAATCATTTCTGCCAGGCGCAGCGCGCGCTCCTGGGGGTCGTCATACTCAAGCATGAAGGTGGCCTTCCAGTTGCTGCCGTCCGGTATCAGCGGGTTGTAGGCTTCCAGTTCCTCCATGATGCCGTCGATTTCAAAGACCTTCTCGATGCGCAGCATCTCCTGGATCTGGTACTTGATAGTCAGGGCATCCTCGAAATACAGGCGCGCGTGCTCGCCCAGCGACACCTGGCGCGACTTCTTGTGCTCCAGCACCCTGGCGCGAAAATTGGGTCGTTCGACCGCGTAGTCTTCAAGTGACCAGAGATCGTCGCGTGAGAGATGGTCCATCCTCTATTCCTCGTTAACTTCCCTCGCGGCTTACAGCCCGTAGGCCATGCGCAGCAGGGTCATGGGGTGGCTGGCTTCATCGATCGTCTCCGACAGGTTGGCAATATGCACTGCGGCCATCGGGCAATCACTGGCCAGGTATTTGGGTTTCAGCTGATCGACTTTTCGTACGATCGGCCTGCCAATTTTAATGGACTTGGCGCGGGTTTCCTTCTTCACCGCGTAGGTGCCGTCGTGGCCCGAGCAGCGCTCCTGGGCATGTACCTCCGTGTCCGGCACAAGGTTCAGCACATCGCGGGTCTTGAGGCCGATATTCTGCACCCGCAGGTGGCAGGACACCTGCCAGGCCACGTCGCCCAGGGCATTGGGGAATTCCGTTTTGAGGCCACCCTCCTTGTGCCTGAGCCACAGGTACTCGAAGGGGTCGAAAAAGGCCTCTTTCACTTTCTGGACTTCCGGGTCGTCCGGGTACAGCAGTGGCAATTCCTGCTTGTACATCAGTACGCAGGAAGGAATGGGTGCGGTCAGGTCATAGCCCTCGTCCGCAAGCTTCGCCAGCACCGGAATATTCTGCTGCTTGAGCCGGTCCACGGCCTCAAGGTCCCCAAGTTCGAACTTGGGCATACCGCAGCAGGCTTCCTTCGGCACGATGTCGATCATCACGCCGTTGTGCTGGAAGACCTTCATGAAGTCTTCGCCAATGCCGGGCGTGTTGTAGTTGCCGTAGCAGGTGGCGTAAAGGGCCAGCTTGCCGGTGGTGCCGTTCATGGGCTGCGGCTCGATGGGCTTGACCATACTGGCTGCCCGCTTGCGCAGGGTGTTGCGGTGGTACTCGGGTACCGGGGCTTCCCGGTGCACGCCAAGGGTGCTCTCCAGCACCTTGCGGAATCCTGAGGATTTGTTGAGGGCATTGACTGTGATATCTACCAGCGGAATGGTGGCCAGCTTGCTCACCGCGTCGGTATTGGTCAGTACCCGGTCCCGGAAGGGCGCGCCTTCCGCCTTGAAGCGCTGGGCCTTGGCGCGCAACATCAGGTGGGGAAAGTCCACATTCCACTCGTGGGGTGGCACATAGGGGCACTTGGTCATGTAGCAGAGGTCGCACATGTAGCACTGGTCGACCACCTTGATGTAGTCCGCCTTGTCGACGCCGTCCACTTCCAGGGTGTCTGATTCGTCCACCAGGTCAAACAGGGTGGGAAACGAATCACACAGGCTGACGCAGCGGCGACAGCCATGGCAGATGTCGTAGACCCGCTCCAGTTCCTGCTCCAGCGCCTGCTGGTCCCAGAACTGATCGCTCTTCCACTCGATAGGGTGACGGGTAGGGGCTTCCAGACTGCCTTCACGCACGGCCATGGGCTACTCCACTAGCGCACCACGGGCCTGCGCTCAGCGAGGCCCGGGGATAGTATTGAGGGTGTGCGGGGCGTCGATAGCCGCCCCGCCCTGTAGCGATTTCGCTGGTCGACTGAATCGCCGGCTTAGTCGTCGAGGTTGTCCAGCGCCTTCTGGAAACGGTTGGCGTGGCTGCGCTCAGCCTTGGCCAGGGTTTCCATCCAGTCGGCAATTTCATCGAAACCCTCATCGCGGGCGGTCTTGGCCATGCCCGGGTACATATCAGTGTACTCGTGGGTTTCACCGGCGATGGCGGCCTTAAGGTTATCCGCCGTGCCACCCATGGGCAGTCCGGTAGCCGGATCTCCCACTTCTTCCAGGTACTCAAGGTGACCGTGGGCATGACCGGTTTCGCCTTCCGCCGTGGAACGGAAGACCGCTGCCACGTCGTTGTAGCCTTCGACATCCGCCTTGGCAGCGAAGTAAAGATAGCGGCGGTTGGCCTGTGATTCGCCAGAGAAGGCGTCTTTAAGATTCTGTTCGGTTTGGCTGCCTTTCAAAGACATAACGGTCTCCTGTTGAAACGTGACCCATGGGGAGCTGACGTGCAGCTGTGCATGGTGGTTGCTGTGGCCAACGCAGCGTTGCCATTGCTACGGAGAGCAATCGCTCGTACTGCTGTGGCCGGTAGCGACTCTCTGTATCGACTATAAAGAGCCTAGCCCCGGAATACCGATCCGCATAGTGCAATTTTTGCAAAAGCTTGATCGGAAATTTCGATAGCCTGATACTGCCCTCGAAAGTCTATAGAGAGCGTAGCACGTGACCAGACAACCGACCTTGAAGCAGCTCAAATACTTGTGCGCCGTCGCCGAACACGGGCACTTTGGCAATGCTGCCAAGGCTTGCCATGTCTCCCAGTCGACCCTCAGCGCGGGCATTCTCGAACTGGAAGAGGCCCTGGGCGCCTCGCTGGTGGAGCGCAACAACCGCCAGGTAATCCTCACCGGGCTGGGCAGCGACGTGGTGCAGCGCGCCCAGTCCGTCCTGCTGGACGTGGAGGACCTCATGGCCCTGTGCGATGCCTCCAGTGCGCCGTTCTCCGGCAAGATGCGTCTGGGCGTTATCCCGACCATCGCTCCCTACATCCTGCCATCGCTGCTCAAGCGCCTGCGCAAGGAACATCCTGATTTCCAGCTCTTTATCCGCGAGGACCTTAGCGGTCACCTGGTGGATTCATTGCAGCACGGAGAACTGGACGTGCTGCTTCTGGCGCTGCCCTTCCCGGTCGATAAAGTGGAGACCATGCACCTGTTCAACGACGCGTTCGTGTTCGCCTGTCCGCCGGGGCACCCCCTGGCAAAAGAGGGTGCAATGAGCACGGAAGACCTGCGTAGCCAGGAGTTGCTGCTGCTGGAAGATGGGCATTGCTTGCGGGATCACGCCCTGGAGGCCTGCAAACTCAAGGAGTCGGAGATCGATATTCCCTACCAGGCCACCAGCCTCAACACCATCGTACAGATGGTGGCCAACGGGATTGGTGTCACTCTGTTACCGGAAATGGCCCTCGGTGCCCGTATCCTTACCGGCACGGATGTCCATACCCGCAGCTTCAAGGAGCAGAACGTGGTGCGCAGCATCGGTCTTATGTGGCGCAAGAAGACACCCCGTCGCGCCGAGTTTACCCTGCTGGGCAAGTTCATCACCGAGCAGTACAACGCCGTCAGGGCCGCCTGACCGGCGGGTGCAGCGGATGTGAACGTGGGCTTCGTATTATTTTCCACCCACGCTATGCGAGACTTCTATACTGCTGCCCAAAAGAATTCATCTCCCAACTAAAGTTAAGGAAAAAACTATGAACCTGCGTGCACTCGCGCTCATGCTTGCGGTACTGATGGCGGGCTCGGCCCAGGCCGATGTCATGGTAATGAAAAACGGTTCCCGGATAGTCGGCACGCTGGTCAGCGGCGGCGAGGGGACCATCAGTTTTGAAACTCCCTGGGGCGGGACCCTGCAGGTCAACACCGAGAACGTGGTATCGGTGGAGACCGAGAGCACCAACACGGTGATGATGGCCGACGGCACCGTATTCCGCGACAAGCGGCTGTCGGGGAATAATGAAACCGTCACTGTCATACCGAAAGAGTCCGAGGCGCGCACCTACGCCATTACTGACATCAAGCTGGTCAACCCGGCCCCCTGGCTGCTGGGGGACGGTTACGATTTCACCGGTCGGGTCAATGGTGGCTTCCAGTCTGAACGCGGCAACTCGGAAACCGATGAGGTAGACCTTTCCTACCAGGTTACCCTGCGCAGCCTGAAGGATCGCTACGCCTTCCGTGGCAACGGCGAATTCGATGAGGCAAACGACAACAAGGTCACCGAAAACTGGGAGCTGCGCAACAAGTACGATCGCTTCTGGGGCGACGATCCCGACAACTACTACGGGGCCAAACTGCGTTTCGAATATGACAAGTTTGCGGACCTCGACCTGCGGACCCTGTTCGGCCCCCATATCGGTCGCGAGTTTTTTGATACTTCATTGCTACAGCTGCGGGGGGAGATCGGTATCGTATACGTCGACGAGCAATTCGATGTCGCGGAAGACAACGACTACTACGGCAGCCTGTTGGAGTTCGAGGGCGAGAGCGACATCCTGGGCTACGGCACCACGCTGTACCTGTTCCACGACACCACCCTAAATTTTGACTCATGGGATGAGCCGCTCTCCAACACCACGCTGGGCCTGCGCATGCCGCTGATCTTTGGCTTTGAGACCGCCTTCGAGGCGCGTTACGAATACAACGGCAGTGCGCCGGACGACGTGGATACCACCGACGAGACCTACACCTTCTCCATCGGCTACAGCTGGTAGAACGGGACAGCGAATGGGCCCCCTTCCCGGGGGCTAGCTGGCCCGGCTGCCTCTTATGGCGTGTGCGAGGTCTTCCAGCAGCGGTAAGCTGTCTTCCAGCGCCAGGCAGGCATCGGTGATGCTCTGGCCGTAGACCGGCGCTTCGCCGCGCACCACTTTCTGGCTGCCTGCCACCAGGTGAGACTCGAGCATTACCCCACGGATGGCCCGCTCGCCATCGGCAACCTGTTCCGAGATTGACGCCATCACCCCGGCCTGGCGCGCCGGGTCCTTGCGGCTGTTGCCGTGGCTGCAGTCGACAATGACGGAAGTGGGCAGGTTCTCGGCAGTCAGCGCCGCGCGCGCCTCGGCAACCGACTCGGGACCGTAATTGGGTCCCGTGCCGGAGCCGCCGCGCAGAATCAGGTAGCAGTGGGGATTCCCGGTGGATTGCAGGATAGCCGGTGTACCGTCCTTGGTAAGCGACGGAAACCAGTGCGGGTGGCCAGCAGAGCGGATGGCGTCGATAGCCACCCCGACCGCACCGGAGGTAGCGTTCTTGAAGCCTACCGGCATCGATAGCCCGGAGGCCAGCTCGCGGTGTACCTGGCTTTCCACCGTCCGCGCGCCGATGGCGCCGAAGCTCACCAGCTCCGCGTAGTACTGTCCCAATGTGGTATCCAGAAACTCGCTGGCAGCGGGTAATCCCAGCTCGGCGACATCCAGCAATACCTTGCGCGCCAGGCGCAGACCCTTGTCGACATTGAAGCTGCCATCCAGGTCCGGGTCATTGATCAGCCCTTTCCAACCGACGATGGTGCGGGGCTTCTCGAAGTACACCCGAAGCACCGGGTAGATGGCATCCGTCAGGGCGTTGGTGCCGGCTTTCAGGCGGCCGGCAAATTCCAGCAGCGCCGAGGGATCGTGCACCGAGCAGGGCCCAATAATCACCAGCACCCGCGGATCCTCGCCGGCCAGAATATGCTCGATGGTCTGCCGTGCCTGTTGCACGAACTGCGCTGATCCCTCGGGCAATGGCAGCTCTGCGGCAAGCGCTGCCGGGCTTAGCAGCGGCTGTGAATTGGCGATGCGCAGATCGTCGGTACGCGGTTCCATGGTGGCCTCCTGACAGCGGGCTGGCATTCTGTCCCAGCGACTGAATGCGTGCAAGCCTGTCATGGCGGTGTGCGAGGCTGGCAGCTATAGTTAATAGACGATAAGGTTTTATAAGATGGTGGCATGATGCGTATTTTACTGTTCCTGGTGTTGTGTTTTCCGCTGTTGATGATTGAGCCCGTTCTGGCCGAGCCCGAAGATGATGAAATTCCGCGCTCCGGATTCCTGCCCGATGACGTCTATGATCGGCTGCAAAATATCGAGACCAACAAGGAGGTGAAGGCGCGCCGGTGGATTGGCCCCCAGCTCAACTTGACCAATTACAAAAAAGTCATGATCGATGAAGTGGTCATGTACCCTGAGCCCGAGCCGAATGAGCGGGTCAGCGCGGAGACCATCGATGCCATCAACGAGTTCACCACCAGGATTCTCCGCGACAAGGTGGGAGAGGTGCTGAATCTCGCCTGGGAGTCCGGCCCTGAAGTACTGAGGATGCGCTCAGCGCTGACCGGCTTTCATATTGAAACCGAAGGCATGAAGGCTTATGAGGTGCTGCCGGTAACTGCCATATTCGGCGCCGCCAAAGCCATGTCGGGAACGCGGGACCAGGATGTCTGGCTGTTTTACGAGACCCGCTTTGAAGACAGTGTCAGCGGCGAACTGGTGGGTGCCGGCATGCGGGCAGTCAAGGGAGATCAGCTCAAGGGCAAGAAAGACAAGTTGTCACTTGAACACATGAAA
The DNA here is from genome assembly GCA_043513815.1 of Cellvibrionales bacterium. Classification (GTDB taxonomy): domain Bacteria; phylum Pseudomonadota; class Gammaproteobacteria; order Pseudomonadales; family Halieaceae; genus JANQIO01. The sequence continues at coordinate 497,203 of CP121313.1, forward strand.
GAAAGCCTGAATGCCGCGACGGACGAAGGCAGCGACGTCTTCCAGGAACACTTCGACGATTCGGAGTAGATCTTTCAGCGCGATGCGGGGCGGCGCGCGGCCAGCGCTGCCTGTATCTCTCGCAAACGCGCCTCACTCAGCGATACCGTAAAGCTGAAATACAGGGCGACGAGCAGAGGCGCCAGGATGCCCAGGGCCATATAAATTGCAAAAGCATCCAGTACCGGCTGGGCAACGCTGCCCGGCGTCATGCCGCGCTGCAGGCCGACAATATCCAGGACGATGCCGCCGTACAGTGGCCCGATGGCGTTGGCAAGCTTCTGGGCGAACAACGATGCTGCGAACAGCGCGCCCTCCTGCCGACGATCCTGTAGCAAGTCGTTCTCATCGGCAATATCGGCCACCAGTGACTGGCTGGCGATGCCGCGCAGGATGAAGAAGAACATCCACAGCAGCATCTGCAGGAACAGGCTCCAGAACACCGCCGGATGCCCGTTCTCCGGCAACAATCCGGCCAGTCTTGCGGCATAAGGCCAGATCGCGTCGATGATCATCAGTCCACAGGTCAGCTGCAGAATGGTGTGCTTTGCCAGTCGACTGCCCAGCCAGTGAACGGCAAACATCGCGCCGGATACGCCCAGCAGCGAGGGCACGGCAAGCAGCAACGCAATATCCGGGGAAGACAGTTCCCAAAAGTAGATGGTGGCCAGCATATGGGTGGCGATCAGTACGCCATAGGACACGCTGGCGGCGACTTCGAAAGCCAGTAGCCGGCGGAAGTTCTGGATTTTCAGTGTGGCAGAAAAGTCAGCCAGAAAGTCTCTCAGGCCCGGTTTGGATACGGTCACGCCTGCAGGTTCACTCTCGGCGGGCGGCGCGGCGTAGCGGCGGGTTGACCAGATGGTCAGCAGGCCGACGACCCAGGTAGCTATGCAGGACAGCAGGCCATAGACCGGGTAGTTGTCGCGCTCGAAACGCCCGTCCACCTCGCCATATTGATTGAACAGTAGCACCAGGGCTAGCGCTGGAATCAGCACGGTGCACAGAAATACGAAGAACATGCGTGCCCCCAGTATGCTGCTACGCTCGCGGTAGTCGCTGGTCATCTGTGCCGACAGGGCGAGGTGGGGAATGGCGAACATCGACAGGGTGGTGCGTATCCAGATCGACCAGAAGGCCAGCCACAGGGTCAGCTGGACAGAACTCGCTACCACCGAGTCCGGCACCAGGAACAGCCCGATAAAGCCCAGCCCCATAGGCAGGGTTCCGGCCACCATGAAAGGGTGGCGGCGACCCCAGCGACTGTCGAGGCGGTCGGACCAGGCGCCGATGATGGGGTCGGACAGGGCGTCAAAGATGACCGCTATTGCCAGTGCAAGTCCTGCGGCGGTGCCGCTGAGCCCCAGTACCTGGGTGTAGAACAGCAGGACAAAGGCACTGTAGGCGGCTTCCTTGATCGAGAACATCGCCCCGCCCAGACCAAAGCCCAGGCGCGTGCCGAAGCTGGTCATGGGCTGACCGCAACCACCTCGACGGGTACGCCATTCACGGCTGCGTTGCCGGACAGGGCATCGACGGCCAGATCGTCGGTCACGTCGTTGACGCTGACCCCGGCGTGGGCGACGGCGGTTTGCATGCGCACTCCGCTGCGCCCGTGACCGTAGCCGTGGGGCATGCTGACCACACCGGGCATAATGTCCTCGGTAGCCTCCACCGGCAGAGTGACTGATCCCGCACGGGATCGAACGCTGACCTGATCCTGCGCTTCAATGCCACGTGCCGCCATGTCCTGCGGATGCATCATCAGCGTGCAGCGCGACTTTCCCTTCACCAGCCGCCGATAGTTGTGCATCCAGGAGTTGTTGGAGCGCACGTGACGGCGGCCGATAAGCAGCAGGCTGTCGGTATCGCCGTGCATGCCCTGTCGCAGTCGCTCGATATCGGCCAGGGGTTCGGGTGTGTCGCAGTGAATCTGCTTGTCCGGGGTAAAAAGGCGTTCGGGCAGCTGGGACTTGAGCGGGCCCAGGTCTACACCCGAAGGATTGTCCCGCAGGGCGGCCAGGTTCAGGTCGTAGGGCCCCATCTGCAGCGCCAGGTCTACCAGTTCCCGGGGTGGCGGCGTGGGCCTGGATTCCAGGTCCAGGTAGCCGGCAAAGCGGCGACCCAGCTCGTTGAAGATTTCCCAGTCGTGCAGGGCGCCTTCCGGTGGCTCGAATACCGGTTCGTTCATGCGCGCGGTATTGCGTATGGCATTCACGTGGAAGCCGATATCGTAGTGGTCGTGTTCCAGCGGCGAAGTGGGCGGCAGGATAATGTCGGCGTGGCGGGTGGTCTCGTTAATGAAAGGATCCAGCGACACCATGAAATCCAGGCTTTCCAGTGCCTCGTCAAGCTGTCGCCCGTTGGGTGTGGACAGCACCGGGTTGCCGGCACCGGTGAACAGAGCACGAATCTGGTCCTGGCCGGGGGTGGTAATTTCTTCCGCCAGGGCTGAGGCGGGAATCTCGCGGTCAAACTCCGGTAGCCCGCGCACCCGGCTGTGGTGGCGGCCGAAGCCGCCGCGACCCGTGTTGGCAACATTGTCGAAAGCCGGCAGTGTGAAGAGCATGCCGCCCTCGCGGTCGAGGTTGCCGGTGGCGATATTGATAATCTGGATAAGCCACTGGCACAGACCACCAAAGGCCTGGGTGGAGACGCCCATACGGCCGTAGCAGAGTCCGGCACCGGCGCCCGCCAGGTCGCGCGCAATGGTCCGGATCGCCTCTGCCTCGAGGCCGCAGTAACTCGCGACGGCCTCAGCGGTGAAGTCCTGGCAGGCCGCGGCGACGGTGTCGAGTCCGCTGACAAAGGGCGTCAGGTGACCGGCGTCGACCAGGTCTTCGTTGAACAGGGTATTCAGCAGGGCCAGCAGCAGGGCGGCGTCCGTGCCCGGGCGAATGAAATGGTGTTCGCTGGCAAGCTCCGCGGTTTCCGTACGCCGTGGGTCGATTACCACCAGTTTGCCGCCGCGTGCCTTGAGCGCCTTGATGCGCTTGCGCACATCGGGCACGGTCCAGATGCTGCCGTTGCTGGCAATCGGGTTGGCGCCCAGCATCAGGAAGTAGTCAGTACGGTCTATGTCCGGGATCGGGAACATCAGCTTGTGGCCGAACAGCCAGATACCCACCAGGTGATGTGGTAGCTGGTCCACCGAGGTGGCCGAGAAACGATTGTTGGAGCGAATGTGGGTAAACAGCGCCGACTGGTGCGTCATCATGCCGTAGTTGTGCACCGAGGGGTTGCCCATATAGATGCCGATGGCGTGGACGCCGTGGCGCTCGTGGACTTCGGCCAGTCGCCGCGCCGTGGTATCCAGTGCCTCCTCCCAGCTGATGGTTTGCCAGTCGATGCTGCCGTCCTCAGCGACCACTTTTTTCACCGGCGCACGCAGTCGATCAGGGTCTTCGTGCAGGTCTTTTAAGGCTACCGCCTTGGGGCAGATATGGCCGCGGGACAGCGGATCGTTCTCGTCGCCGCGGATGTCGACCACCTGGCCGTTTTCCACTTCGATTTTCAGGCCGCAAATGGCCTCGCACAGGTGGCAGGCGCGGTAGTGGGTGGTCATGCCGCGCTCCTCAAGCCCTGTACCAGGGCGACGCACTCGGCGCGCTCCAGGAAGCGTGGCACCGGGTAGCCGGAACCCTCCTTGAGGGCGGCGGTGACGATCTCCTCGATGTGTTCGTCCTTTATCAGATCGGTGGTGCGGGGAATACCGATGGCCTCGTTAAGCGCCCAGATGCGGTCGATGAACTTGCGCACCAGGTCGGCCTGGGGCTCGCTCTCGTCGCCCAACTCGCAGTACACCGCCAGTTCTGCCAGGCGTTCGCCGGCGCTATCCTTCAGCAGCTCCAGTACGTGCGGCAACACCATGGCATTGGCCAGCCCATGGGGCATGCTGTAATGCGCGCCAAGCTGGTGAGAGACCGCGTGAACGTAGCCCACCAGGCAGGTGGTGAAGGCGAGCCCGGCATAGTAGGAGGCCAGCGCCATGGATTCCCTGGCCGCCATATCCTCACCATTGCTGCAGGCGCGCTCCAGGTTGTTCAGTACCAGGCGGGTGGCAGAGCGCCCGTACTGCAGGCACTCGGGGGTCTCCCAGGTGTTGATGTAGGACTCCACCGCATGGGTCAGCGCATCCATGCCGGTCGCCGCGGTTATGTGAGGCGGCAGGCCTTTCATGATGTTGGGATCCAGTGCTGCCGCCGAGGGGATAACCTTGGGGTCGGCCACCACCAGTTTTTCATGGGTCTCGTCATCGGAAATGACGGCCGCGATGGTAACTTCAGAGCCGGTGCCGGCCGTAGTGGGTACCGCAAACAGCGGCAGGGCAGGTTGCTTGCCCTTCTTCAGCCCTACGCAGTCCATGGCCCGCAGATTATTGGCCACCGCCAGCGCCATCACCTTGGCGGCATCGATGGAGCTGCCACCGCCGATTGCCAGCACGCCGTCGCAGGCCTCGGCCTTGAGCATGTCGATACCTGCCTCTACTACGCCCACGGTGGGATCGGGCTTCACACCGTCGTATACGACGGTGGTCACGCCCCTGGCGTTGAGGCGGCCGATGACCTGTTGGGGGATGCCGATCTCCATCAACGGCTTGTCGGTGACGATCAGGATTTTCTTCAGGCCCACGTGCGCAATGGTCTCACACAGGTTTAGCGCCGCATCGTGGCCGACGAACATGGCGGGCCGAGGCTGTGGCGCCATGACGATGCCTTTCTTGAGCTTCAGGAATGCGCGGTAGCCCAGCTCCTTGAAAAATCCCGGCATGAGTGTTTCCTCTATTATCTGTGTTAACCGGTGCCAGGCAGTCAGTGTTCGTGTCTGGCGGTCTTGTCGAGAATTCCGGAGAGGCAGTCTCGCAGTCCCCATCTAATATGTAAATGTTGAACCCACAGGAGCGCAGTTCATGCATACAGCCGTGATAATCGGAGTGGGCCCACTGGATGGCCTGGGGGCCACACTGTGCCGCAGCGCAGCCGCTGAGGGCTTACACGTGGTGGTGGCCGGGCGATCACCCGACAAGCTGGCGGCGGTGGTCGCCGCCATCGAAGGAGAAGGTGGCGTGGCGACGGCCATCCCCTGCGATACCACTGATGAAGGACAGGTCATCGCCCTGCTGGAGGGTGCCGAAGACATCGGGCCGGTCGACCTGGCGATCTATAACGCCGGTAACAACATGCCCTCGAGCTTTCTCGATACCAGCGTCGATCACTTCGAGAAATGCTACCGGGTCGGTTTGCTTGGGGGCTTCCTGTTCTCGCGCGAGGCCCTGCGCAGGATGAGCCCCAGCGGTAGCGGCTGTCTCTTGTTCACCGGCGCCAGCGCCTCCATGCGCGGCAAGCCGGGCTTTGCCGCCTTCACCGCCGCCAAGGGTGGCTTGCGCAACCTCGCCCAGAGCCTGGCCCGGGAGTTCCAGCCCCAGGGTATCCATGTGGGCCACGTGGTGGTCGATGGCGGCATCTATGGCGAGAAGATCGAGAGCAATTTCCCGGAGTTCCACGCGCAGCTCGGCGAGGAAGGCCTGATCGGCCTTGATGGCATCGCCAGCGCTTTCATGTTTTTGTACCGGCAGCCACGCAATGCCTGGAGCTTTGAGCTGGACCTGCGCACTCACCTGGAGAACTTCTGAGTGCTGGATTCCCCCAGGCCGGCGCCGTGCCTGGAGGAACATCTCTGGAATTGACGAGCAGCTGCCTTGACGTTCCTGGCGCGATTGGTCCCGTCGCAGTGGCCTGGTCTATACTTCGCCGCCATACAAGTCCCGGAGTTGTCCACACCATGAGAACCCTCCTCGTCCTGCTGGCATCCGCAGCGCTGACTGCCTGCGCCCAGCTTCCCAATCGCAGCAATGCAATCGTTGAGCCCGAGCGCCTGCGCGCCCACATCGAGTTCCTCGCGGCTGACGCGCTGGAGGGCCGCAAATCCGGCACCACCGGCTACGACGTCGCGGCGGCCTATGTCGCCGCCGAGTATCGCAAGCTGGGTATGGTCCCTGCCGGCGATGGAGGCAGCTACTTCCAGCAGGTGCCGCTGCGGGAGCACAGTCTGGTGCAGGGCAGTGCCAGTGCTGTGATCGAAACCGGCGCCGGCCGCACGGCGCTCAGCTACCCGGATGACTTCATGATGGGTCCGGACCGCAACCGCCCGGTGGCACGTCTGGACGATGCGGAAATGGTGTTCGTGGGCTACGGCATTGTCGCCCCGGACTTCGACCACGATGACTACGCCGGCCTCGACGTGGACGGCAAGGTGGCCGTGTTCCTGTCGGGTCGTCCGCAGGCCTGGCCCACCGAGGAGGGCGCACACCTGGCATCCGGCACCCAGAAGGCGCGCCACGCGGTGGAACATGGCGCCATTGGCGTGGTCGTCCTGCATACGCCCCGCGCTGAAAGCGTATTTCCCTGGGAAGACAGCATCGAGCACCTCGACCAGCCGGGCATGAGCTGGGTTGGGCCGGACGGCTTGCCCGACCGGTACTTCCCGGAAATCCAGGGGGCCGCGACGCTCAACCTGGACGCGGCCGCCGTTCTGTTCGCCGATGCCCCCATGCCACTCGAGGAGGTGTTCCGCCGTGACACGGAGCAAGAGACAATTGAGGGCTTTGCGCTGCCCGGCCGCATCGCCCTGGCGCGCAAGTCCAATTATCGGGAACTGACTTCGCCCAACATCATTGCCGTGATCGAAGGCACGGACCCGCTATTGAAAGACGAGTACATCGTCTATAGCGCTCATCTTGATCATCTCGGGGTGATTGCCAATGAGGAGGGTGTAGAGGAGGTCTACAACGGAGCCATGGACAACGCGGCGGGTATTGCAACGTTGCTGGAGACAGCCCGCATGCTGAACGAAGAAGGCCTGAAGCGTTCCGTCATGTTCCTGGCGGTGACGGCGGAAGAAAAGGGCCTGCTCGGTGCCGGCTATTTCGCCAACAACCCCACCGTGCCGATTGAGAATATTGTCGCCAACATCAATCTGGATATGCCAGTGATCACCTATCCGTTTGCGGATGTGGTGGCCTTTGGCGCCGAACACAGCACCATGAAAGGCTATGTGGCGGACGCCGCTCGAAATGCGGGCATCAAACTATCGCCGGACCCGATGCCGGAGCAGGGTCTGTTCACTCGCAGCGATCACTACCAGCTGGTGAAAAAGGGGGTGCCCGCTGTATTCCTGATGACAGGTTTCGAGTCGCAGGATCCCGACCAGTCTGGGGCTGAAGTGTGGCAGGCGCACCTGGCGGAGCACTATCACCAGCCCAGCGATGACCTCACGCTGCCGATCGACTACCAGGCCGGTGCCGTATTCACGGAGATCAACGTCAATATCGGCAAGGAAATTGGTGACAGCCCGGAGCGACCGCGCTGGAACGAAGGTGACTTCTTTGGCCGGCAGTTCGGCCAGCCCAGGGGTGCCCAGTAGCCAGGCACTGCGGCCTGACCGTCAGTCCTCGGACTTGGGCGCGGGCTGTGCCTGCAGGGCTGCCTGGTTTTCCACGGCCTTCGTGGTGATGTGCAGGTAGAGTGAAATCACTTGCGCCACCAGGTTCTGCACTTCCGGGTGGTCGTCGTAGACGTGGAGCATTTGCCGCGAGCGCTCGAATACCGCCTCCAGGTCGGCTATTTCCAGGTCGCTGAGGGTGCCCCCATCGTCAATGCGTTGCTTGACAGCCAGCAGGTTGGGGACGCCGCGGCGGGCATTCTCCAGCTGGGCGGCAAGGGTGCCCTCCTCATCTACAGCTTCGTCGCGATCTACGATATCCATGTGTACAGCCTAGCTGAAAACTGGCGGCGGGGCGCGGCCGAATCAACAAGCCTCACTGCGGGGGTGGGCTCACGGGTCTCGCCCGGAACAGGCCAAGCTCGAGTTCATGGACCAGCTGGGCAATAGCGCGCATGCCGCGCACGCTGTTGCCCGCCGGTGATAGCTTCGGCGAGTAGGCGGCCAGCGCCATGCGTCCCGGTACTACCGCCACAATGCCACCTCCGACGCCGCTCTTTGCCGGCAGGCCGACGTTGTAAGCCCAGCGGCCAGACTCATCGTAGAAGCCGGACAGCAGCATCACCGACAGCACTTCATCGACCAGTTCCCGGTCCAGCACCGTCTCTCCGGTTAGTGGGTTGATGCCGCCATTGGCCAGGGTAGCGCCCATGGCTGCGAGCTGCCTGGCGGTCACGGCGAGGCTGCTTTGCTTGTTGTACACGTCCAGGGTTGAGGTGGGGTCTGCGCCCAGCCAACCGTTCACTTCCAGCAGGTTGACCAGTGCGCGGTTCTGGTAGTTGCTGATGCTTACCGACTTGTACACATCTCCCATCAGTGACAGGGGCTCGCCCGCGAAGTCCCCGAAGTAATCAAGAATCAGCGACCAGCGCTGTTCCGGTGAGTCCACCTGCAGCAGACTGACAGCGGTGATGGCACCGGCATTGACCAGCGGGTTCAGGGGTTCGTTGCGCGCTTTGTCGATGCCGCTCAAGGCGTTGAACGGAAGCCCGGTGGGTTCGACGCCGATGTGCTTGAGTGGCGCCTCGCGGCCCTGCTGCTGTAACAGCAGGGCCAGGGTAAAAGGTTTTGCCGCCGACATGATGGCAAACGGCACCCGGGTGTCACCGGCTTCGATGATGTCGCCGGCAACTGTCATCGCTACCAGGCCGAAGTGGCTGCTGTCGGCCGCCGCCAGCGCCGGAACGTACTGGGCATTTTCGCCCTCATCCAGATTCCGAAAAGCGGCGTGCGCGCGCTCTACGGCGTCTGCCAGTTCACTGTCGGCAATTGCCGGTGTCACCAGCAGCGCGCTATACAGCAGCACACCACTGGCTCGCAGCCAGGCGGTCATCAGGGAAAGGCCGCCGGTGGCTTGCGGGCGCGACTGGCTTGCTCGAAGGCGTAGGCCAGCTCAATCAGTCGGCCCTCGCTGCAGGCGGTGCCGATAAAGCTGATGCCGAAGGGCAGGGGGGCGGGGTCAATGCCTGGCGGTAACGGCGGGTCAAGCACATTGGGCACCTCTGCGTAGGGCACAATTACCGCCGGGTAGCCGGCCTTGTTGAGTATGTTTTCACTGAACCAGGAGGGCACCAGCAAGGCATCGACGCTGGCCAGCTCCAGCGCCGCATCGATACCTTCGGTCCGGCTGAGGCGAATATCCTTGTCGCGATCGGCGCGCCAGCGCGCCCGGTCCGCCTCCACATCCATCTGGTCGGATATATCGAGCTGGGCCTGGCCGAAGCGAATCGCGCCGTCTGCCTGGTGGGCCAGATTCCATTCACGCAGAGCGGTCAGCGATTCCACTGGCGCTCTGTCGCCGAGGGACGCAAGCCACCGGTTGAAGTCGCGTTTCATACCGTACTTGAGTATCACCGAACAGTGGTCGTCCCCGCCCTTGCCCATCTCCAGGTCGTAGCAATTGCCGAACAACAGCTGGTTGTCTTCGCGACGGCTCGCTATCACGCTGGGTATGTCCGCCGGATCGACAATCACAGCGCCCTTGTCCTCAAGCAGCGCGATAACGCTGTCCATGATGGTCGACGCCTCGGGGCTCAGGCCACCGCGGGTTTCACTCTCGCCCGGGGGCAGCACCGGGTTATAGAAAAACGCCCGCGGAATACCGATGCGCGCCCCTTCGAGAGCGCCAGGCTTCAAGTGTGAGGAGTAGTCGTTGTCGGCGGGCGGTGGGCAAATGCCGGCGGCGGGGTCCTGGGGGTCAAAACTTTCCATGGCACCGAGCAGGGCTGCGGCATCAGCCACGTACTTGGCCATGGGGCCGGCGGTGTCCTGGTCGGCGGTGATGGGAATAATACCGTGGCGGCTGATGCGGCCTACAGTGGGCTTGATGGCGACCAGCCGGTTGTTGTTGGCAGGAATCTGTATTGAGCCGGAAGTCTCTGTGCCGACGTTGGCGGCCCACAGATTGGCCGCCGTGCCGATGCCGGAGCTGGAGCCACCGGTGTCGAGAATTCCGCGGCCGTCGTTGCTGTCCTCGCGGGGGTCCGGCCGCGGGTCATAGGGATTCAGGCTGTAACCGCCCACGGCGTTAAAGCCATTGGGCATGCCGGTCGCCACCCAGTTTGCCAGCTCCGTCAGTGTGGTCTTGGCGATAATGATAGCCCCGGCTTCCTCCAGTTCCTCCACCAGCGTGGCCGGGTACGGGGGTTTCAGGTTGCTGAAGGCGAGAGCGCCACCGGTGGTCAGCATGTCAGTGGTGTGGATGTTGTCCTTGAGTGCAATGGGGATGCCGTGCAGGGGCCCGCGGACCTTGCCGGCTGACCGCTCCCGGTCCAGGCGCTCGGCATCTGCCAGGGCATTGGGGTTGATGGTCAGCGCGGCGCCCAGGGTGTCATTGTAGCGACGGATTCGATCCAGGTACTGGGCGGTGATGGCCCGAGAGGTGGTCTCGCCTGATGCCATGGCAGCCTGCATTTCCGCGAAGCTGGCCTCTACCACACTGAATTCAGGGGCGCTGTCGCGCTGGGTCGACTGGTCCGAACAGGCGACGATCGCCACCAGCAATGGCACGGCCAGCAGGTGCAGCAGTCGGCGATGAGAGGTATGGCTTTTCATGGTGTTCCCCGCTCGATGGTCTCTGGATTTCTTGTTAATCATCAGAAGTCGAAGCCGAATTTGTGCTTGAAGCTGAACTGGATACGGTAGTCATCCTCGTCGCGGCCGTCCACCACTTCCAGGTTGCCCCACAGGAACTCGGAGCCGATCAGCAGTGAAGGGTAGGGTGTCCACAGCAGGTTCACGCTGGCGTACTGGCTGGTATCGAACTCAAAGTCCGCCTGTTGGTTGAGCGTGTCCGCGCTATTGGTGGACCAGCCGATGGAGGTGCTGAACTGCTTGTTCCAGTAGTGATCGTAGTAGGCAGAGATGCCCATCACTTCCACTGCCTGGGCCTTGTCGTCGCCCGGGGCCAGGTTGACGCCGCCGTCGTTGAAAAAGCTCGCGATTCCCTCACCGTACACGACCCCCAGTTTGAGCTGGTTGCGGCCGCCGGTGTTGATCACACTGGTCAGGTTTACACCCCAGCCCACCTCGCTGGCCTTCGGCGTGTTGTTGTCGGTCCCCAGTGTCTCGAACTCGAGCCGGCGCAGCACGCCCGCGACCTGGTAGTGGCCCCAGTCAGAATCGTTGCGCCAGCGGGCGGTGAGGTCGGGTAGCGGGGTCTTGGCGCGGGCAGCCTCGTCGAACTCGGGCGACTCGTCGCCAAAGATGCCGGTATTGAAGCTGCCGTTGGGTTTCTCCAGCGCAAAGGCCAGCTCCGAACCCTCGCCCTGGAAGGTGTAGCGCACCTGGGGGTTGCGGTTGAAGATCATGCCGGAGGGTCCCCACCAGTCGATCACGTTGGGAAAGATGGAGATATCCATGAAGTTGGAATTGGTCTGGCCAAAGCCCAGGCCACCCACTTCCACCCACGCGTGGCGCAGGTTGAACTTGGTGTCACCGGCGTCGGAGCCGGTGCCGAAGAAATCGTATTCGAACCAGAACTTGGCGTCACCCCAGGCGGTGGGCAGGCTGGCACGGAAGCCCTGCTGGGTTTGCTTCACGCTTACCACGGTCACGCCGTCGTCGCCGAACTGCCCCGGCTCTACAGGAATGGTTGAGGGCCGCAAGGTGGATTCCCAGGTGGGGTCGACCCGCTTGAAATCGTAGATGGCGTCCAGTTGCATATGACCGTAGATCTGGAAGTCCAGGCCCTGCTCTTCCTCGGTATTGCGCGCATAGCGCGGCAGCTCTTTGCGCGCCACCAGGGATTCTTCCAGCCGGCCTCCCTGGCTTTTGAGCGAGCGAACCTCCGCCTGCATGGCCTCCAGCATTTGCTGCTGCTGAGCCATCAACGCCGCCTGCTGGGCAAGCCGGGCCTCCAGCATTTCGATGCGCTCCGCCTCGGTGGCGGCGTTGGCGCCGGCGCTGAAGTGAGCGGCGACGGCCAGCGCTAGCACTGACCCCTGGAACGGTAGTGTTGCGGTTCTCACGATGAATTCCCCTAATGTGATTTGCGGTATTGCCGAGGCCTTGCCCCACTACCAAAAAGCATAGGCGAGTGGCTGCGATTGGCAACGCCAGAAGCCGTGTTGGCTGGCTGATCGTGTGGCGCAATCGAGCGGAATCCAGACTATTATTCAATGGATGAATGCGCAGGGCATGCCGCCCGTGACGCAGTCAACAGGACGACAGGAAGGGATACCTTATGGTTAGGCGATTTGTAAGGTTCATTACGTTTGCGCTGACTCTGGCGCTGTCTGGCGCCGCGATGGGACAGGATTTCCAGGCGGTGGTCGAGCGCGCGCATGCCAAGTTCAAGGACGACCAGTCCGGCGCCAATGCCAACTACATTCCGATCCTCGACGAGGTACCCTCGGAGCTGTTTGGCGTGGCTATTACCCTGCAGGATGGCACCACCTACGTGGCGGGAGACGTGGACTACATCTTCTCCATCCAGTCGGTGGCCAAGCCCTTCACCATGGCGTTGGTGATGGAGGACCAGGGGGTGGATGCGGTCAAGCAGAAAATCGGGGTCGAGCCCACCGGGATGCCGTTCAACTCGATTATTGCCATCGAGCTCAACAAAAAGCGCTCTATAAACCCCATGGTGAATGCCGGGGCGATCGCAGCGGTGAGCATGATAGAGGCCAAAAACGAACGCCAGCGCTGGAATACGATTCTCGAGGGATTTGAGGCCTTTGCCGGTCAGGATCTCGACATATTGAAGGATGTCTATAAATCGGAAGCAGAAACCAACTACCGTAACCGCGCTATCGCCAACCTGCTGTACAGCTACGACCGTCTCTACAGTGAGCCAATGGAGGCGACCACGGTTTATACCAAACAGGGCACTGTCGGTGTAAGCGCCCGCATATTGGCCATGATGGGGGCAACGCTGGCTAACCATGGCGTGAACCCGGTGACGGGGGTGCGAGTGATCCGCGCGGACTACGTCGACGAGGTGCTTGCGGTCATGTTGATGGCGGGCTTCTACGACGAGGTGGGCAAGTGGGCTTTTCGCGCCGGGCTGCCAGCCAAAACCGGCGTTGGTGGCGGTGTTGTGGCAGTGGCGCCGGGCGACTATGCCATCGCGGCCTTTTCGCCGCGGGTCAATGAGGCCGGTAACAGCGTGCGTGCCATGCAGGCCATTCAATTCATCTCAGAGCAGCTGGAAGCCAGCCTCTTTATCGACCAGGGTGAATAGGCGAAGCGGAACTGCGTCACAAAAATGGTAATAGTTGGCAATTTTTGCGTAATCTGGCTTATAATCGCGCCTGAACAATAATTGTACATATGTCCGAACCGGGCGATGTACAGCAGAACGTGAAGAGCGTGAGAAAACAAGCGTGTCGGGATTGAAATGTCAGGCGGTATCAGTGCTGGCGGTGGCTGCATCGCTGGTGACGCCTGCGTGGGCAGAAAGCCTCGATACCTCACTCAACCTTACCCCCGAGCTGTTTGATGTCCAGATGAAGCCCGGCGAGGGTGACAGTATTGAAGAGGCGAGTTTTGGCACGGGGCTCGGCCTCGCACTCAGCAACAGCCTCCTGCAGCTGGACATGGATTACCGCGTCCAGAGCAAGCTGCGCGAATCCACTGCTAACGCCGACGTGTCGCAGCGAGTCGGTGCCTCTCTGCAGAGCAAGCTGCTCAATGATCTGCTGGGGCTGGATGCTGACCTTCGCGCCGGTAGCACATTGCGCGAGGGTGGCTATGTCTACAGTCTGGCTCCGGGGTTCTCCAAATCACTGGCTGATCTGGGCCGCCTGAACGTTCGCTACGAGTACCTGCTGGACAAGCCGGCCGCCGACGCCGAGGAACAGGAGAAGACCGGCTATAGCATGGGCCTGACGGGTGCCACCGATGACGGCCGCCTGGACTGGTCCGGCACTTACAGGACCACTGAGGTCTACGGCGCTGTCGAGCAACTGCAAAGTACCGAGCGCATGGCCTTCTCCTCTGGTCTGCAGCTGGCGCCCGAGCTGCGCCTGGAAGTGTCCGGCCACAGCCTTGACGAGGCGCGTTTCGACGGAGGCCTGGTCAACGAGCTGTATACCGAGACCCTGCTGGGCGCTGGCTTTTCCTGGTCGCCTTCTTCCCAGTACTCGGTGGCCTTCAAGGTCAATTCCCTGGACGAGTCCCGCAGCCAGACCCAGGAAGTATTTGGCAGCGGCACCGTTTCCTGGTTTCCGCAGCGCAACATGGCGTTTACACTGAGTTACGGTGACCACTTGCTGGAAGGTGCCCGCGGCGTGCTGCTGGAAACCCGGATCGACCTGGGCGGTAGCTGACGCGCCATCGCTGGACAGCCTGCTCCAGCCCCTCAATAATCCCTGCACACCTCACCTGGAGAGTCGGCCATGGCCGGAGGCAGTCTATTACTGCTGATTGATGACATCGCGGCCGTGCTGGACGATGTCTCGTTGATGACCAAGGTGGCCGCCAAGAAGACCGCCGGCGTGCTGGGCGATGACCTGGCCCTCAACGCCGAGCAGGTTTCCGGTGTCAAGGCGGACCGCGAACTGCCGGTGGTGTGGGCGGTCGCCAAGGGCAGCTTCCTCAACAAGCTGATTCTGGTGCCCTCCGCTCTGCTCATTGCCGCCATCGTTCCGGTGCTGGTCACAGTGCTGCTGATGTTGGGCGGTCTGTACCTGTGCTACGAGGGCTTCGAGAAGATTGCCCACAAATTCCTCCACTCTGATGCAGAGGAGGACGCTCACCGCGAGGCCCATCGAGCTCACCTGCAGGCCTCGCCGGAGGAGCTGCTGGAGATGGAGCGTCGGAAAATCCGCGGCGCAATCCGCACGGATTTCATCCTCTCTGCGGAAATTATTGTGATCACCATGGGCACCGTGGTGGATGCCGACCCGGTAGTCCGGATTGCTACGGTATCCGCCATCGCCCTGTTGATGACGGTCGGCGTATATGGTCTGGTAGCGGGAATTGTGAAGCTGGATGATGCCGGATTGTACCTGGCCAAACGTCCGGGGTTGCGGGGCTGGCTTGGGCTGCGGCTGCTGGACTTTGCGCCCTGGCTGATGAAGGCTCTGGGCGTGCTGGGAACGGTGGCGATGTTCCTGGTGGGCGGCGGTATCCTGGTACACGGACTGCACCCGGTGGAACACCTGGTGGAGGATGCCGTGGCCTGGGGCAGTAGCCTGCCGGCGGTCGGCGTGGTCACTGGCGCGTTGGTGCATCCGTTGGCGGCTGCGCTGGTGGGTATCGCCGCGGGCGGCCTGGTGGTGGCGGTGGTGGAGGGGTTGAAAAAGCTTCGCGGCTAGCCCTCAGAGCCAGCGATTCCAGCGGAACAGAACACCCAGCCCGGCAATCAGCCCCACGCAGAGTGCCACTACCGCCCAAAAGGCGTATTCCTCCTCTACGCCGGGCATGCCGCCTACGTTGATGCCCATCAGCCCGGTAAAGAATCCCAGCGGCAGGAAAATCGTGGCGACCACGGTAAATACGTAGGAGCGCCGATTCATTTCTTCGGAGACCTGGGTCAGCAGTTCGTCCTGGGCAGCCGCTGTACGCTCCCGGACGGCATCAATATCCTCGATATGGCGAATCAGTCGATCATTGACTTCCCGCAGTCGCAATCGGTCCAGTTCGCCAATCCAGCCAATGGGCTCGTTGACCAGCCGGTTCATGGCCTCGCGCTGGGGGGCCAGGTAACGCCGCAGGCTGATGCACTGGCGGCGCAGACCGTTGAGATCGGTACGCATATGGCTGATATCGCCGGCGATGACCTGCTCCTCCAATTCGTCGACCTGTTCTTCCAGGTTGTCCACGGTGCCACCCATGCGCCAGGTGATCTTGTCGATCCAGGCGATGAGCAGGGAGGGAGCGTCTATTGGCCCAAGACCGCTGGCAAAATCACTGAGCAGATCTTCGGTCGACTGCAGCCGATAGCGGCGGGTGCTGATGATGCGCTGGCCGTCACTCCACAGGCGCACTGAGACCATGTCGTCCGGCTGCTTGCCGGGGTTCAGGTTCACCCCCCGCAACGCCAGCAGCAGGTTGTCGCCTCGATTGACCGTACGCGGGCGCGTTTCCTCTGCGACCAGCGCCGATGAGGCGATGTCATTCAGTCCGCTGCCGTTCACCAGCCAATGCCGGGCCTCGGTCTGCTGAAAATCGAAATGCAACCACAGGCAGCCCTGTGTTGCTGTCCAGTCGCCCACCTCATCCCAGTCCAAATCCCGCGCGCCGCCGTGCCCGTCCAGCAGCTTGGCGTGTAGCAGTCCCGCCGGTGCCGCGCTCAATGGGGGCCTCCGTCAGGCGTTTTTCGAGCCTGCCTGTCCAGCGGCTGCTGGGAATCCACGCCCGCCAGGCGAATACCGATCAGGCTCGCCACCAGCACGGTGGTGTAAAAGATGCCGGTGACGGCTTCCATGGTAGCCAGGAAGCGCGCCAGCGGTTGGGCCGGTGTTATCTCCCCGTAGCCCAGGGTGGTGAGCGTGACAAAGCTGTAGTAAATCAGGCTGTGCGCCTTTTCCTGCCACACGCCCGCTTTCAGGCCATTGATGGAGCCCGGTAGAAAAGTCTCCACGATGAGGTAGGCGAAGGCCCAGGCAATGGCCAATAGCAAGTAGATGCAGATTGCCCCGACAATCTTGTTGGTATCGACCACCCCGGTAAACATGACCTGGGTCCAGGCCTGCCAGGTGGTGAGGCTGACGAACAGGAAGGCCATGATCAGCTGGAACTTTGCCAGGGCGTTGGAGGCTATCAGGCTGTCGGTAATCATGGTGAAGGTAATCACCATGGTGGCGCCCCACTTCCAGCTGATCATATTGGTGCGCGGGTTATCCACGGCCCAGATATTGACGAGCAGGGTGATCATCAGCGACATATTCACAAAGCGTTGAGTGGACCGCAGGTCGAATTGATCGGCGATGGCGTCGGCGAACAGGAAAAATATCAGCGCGACCAACAGGATCGTGAAGTTGTTGCGCTCGCTGACGTGGGGAATCAAACGGGGCATGGGCGGCTTGCCTTTTGTTATGTTCCGGTTGCGTTCCGGCTATGTTCGGGCGAGTTTACCACCCAGCCAGCGTCCGGCGCGCATCCATAGCGCCTGCAGTCGAGGCAACTGTAGCAACGACAGCGCACCGACGACATAGCACACCGACATCAGAATCAGCGTCATGCGTTGGTAGAAATCGGCTGCTGCGTCGCCGCCAAACTCGCCGGTGCCGCTGCCGATCAGAATCAATAACGTGGAAAACGCCGATGCGTAGAGGGGCGCATACTGTCGCTCGGAAAAGATCCTTTGCCCGAACAGCAGCGCCAGGGCGATAAACCCGAATACCAGGAAAGCGTAGGTAGGAACTGCCAGCAGGAGTTGATAAAACGCCAGAGCCACCAGGCCGCCTCCCAGGTTGGCCGCAATCAGTGCCTTGCCACCAGCGGCGCCGGTAGAAAAATCCGGCCTTGCAGACAGCGTGGCAATCATGATCAGCGGCAGTACCGCTCCAGTGGCGTTAAGTGCCAGGCAGACAACCGCTACCGGCAGGACCACGGCGCTGCTCAACCAGGCCGTTTGCAGTGGGTGTGGATCTGCCACCGTGCTGGCCGCTGGCAGCCGGGTGCCTCCCGGCACCAGCGTGTGTGCAACCTGGGTGCAGAACAGTGCGGCTATCGCTGACACCAGGAAGCTCTGCGCCACCAGAAGCGCCAGCCACGGTTGGGGGCCACCCACCACTGGCACCACCAGCAGAGACAGGGTGCACAGCAACACGATGAATTTCGGGCTGCCGCGGGCGCCGAGATAGAAGTTGAAGTAGATGCCCAGGCAAAACAGCACGGTGAACACTGCCGGATAGGGGTAGAAAAAGAGCGTAAAAAACAGGCCCACGCTGAAAATGATCGCTATGGCCAGCACAATTGCCAGGGATGCCTTGAAGCCCGGTCGCGGTGCCCGGTTGCCCAGAAAACTGGCGGTCAGCAGGGTTGCGAGCCACGACCCGGGCCAGCTGAATCCGTAGGCCAGCGCTACCGCCAGGCCCACGCCGACAGCAAAGCGAAGCGTGCAGCGGCCGTCGTCGTTCACGTCGACTCCGGGCCTCAGTAGGCGTAGGACATGAGGCTGGCAAAACGAATCCACAGCCAGGCCAGGCTGTTGGTGATCCAGTTGCCGCTGGTATAAACGATGACGTCGGCCTGGCCGCCGCCGCGCAGCAGGCCCCGGGCGCTTTCAGCATCGAAACGGATGATCACCGGAAAGCGCTGGGCGTCGCGCAGCCAGCTACTGTCGCTGCTGACCGACTGCAGTTTGCCGGCGTCAGCCGCATTCTTCCAGTCGACGGCAAAACCGGTGCTGACCACCTCACCCTGGAACACGCGGCCCGGTGCGCTATCGAGCGCAATATCCACCGGGTTGCCGGGCTTGATGTTGCCCAGGCTGTTTTCGCGCATGTAGGCTTCGATCCACACTGTGTCTGCGGACACGAAGGTCATGATGGCCTGGCCGGCATTGGCGTAGTTGCCGCTGGCGATGTTCACGCTGGTCACACCGCCATTGCCGGGCGCTCGAATTTCCGTGCGTGAGAGGTTGAGCCGGGCCTGCTCCAGCGCGGCGAGTGCCTCCTGCAGGTAGGCGTTGTCGTCATCCTGGTCACCGATCTGCTGCTGCACCTGCTTCAGACGTGCGCGGGCGCTTTGCACGTCGGCTTGCGACCTCTTGATCTCTGCCCGCGCCTTGTCGCCATCGGTCACGGGCAGTACGCCGCGTTTCTCCAGCTCGAATACCCGGGCGCTCTGGGCCGACACATAGTCGCGCTGGGTGATGGCCTGGGACAGCGCCGCCTGCGCGACGGTCAACTCTTCGATGCCGCCACCCAGCTGCTGAGTCACTTGCGCGAGCCGCGACTCTGCCTGCTGGACTGCGATCTGGAAGTCGCTGGGGTCGATACGCAGCAGCACTTCGCCGGCCTCGACGCGGGCGTTGACATCGACGTTCACGGCCAGAACATTGCCCGACACCCTGGGTACTATCGGAATAATATGCCCGGTCACCCGCGCCTGATCGGTGTAGGGCGTGTAGCGGTCGGCCACCAGATACCACAGCAGCAGGAAGCCACAGACACCCAGTACGCCCAGGGTGAGCCGCTGGATGCTGCGATTGTCGCCGTTAGCGGTGTTGGGGTTTTCATCAGCCATGTTCAGACACCTCTGCGCCGGCGGGCGCTGCGCTGTTGCGGAGTATGTCGTCGCCCAGTTGTTCCTTCAGGGTTTCCGGGTCATCCGCGTAGAGCCAGAGAATGAACAGGTCGTAACCCAGCGCCAGCACCACCGCGCCCAGGAACAGGCCGACAATGCCGCTGAGGATAAAGCCACCGATGGCGCCGAGGAAGATCACCAGCATCGGTTGTGAGCTGCCGCGGCCCAGCAATATTGGCTTGAGCACATTGTCGGACAGTGCAACGACCACCATGTAGATGCCGAACACGATGACCCCAAAACCGTCAGCCACCGATGCGTAGTAGGCCACGATCGGGAACAGGACGATGCCAGTGGGGAGCTGTACCGTGGCCATTATCAGTACCAGTAAAGTCCACAGGCCAGCGCCGGGAATCTCCGCGGCCAGCAGCCCAATGCCTGCCAGCAACGCCTGGATGACGGCAACCCCGAGTACGCCCTGGGCAACGCTGCGCACAGTGCCGGAGGCCAGCGCGGCATATTTCTCGCCCGCAAGGCCTGCCAGGCGCCCGCCAAGTTTGCGGGCGAAGCTGTTGGCGCCTTCGTTGTACGCCAGGAACACGCCGGCGATGATGATCGCCACGGCAAACTGCAGGAGTCCGAGCCCGGCTCCTGCGGCGGTACGCAGCAGCGTACGCGCCGCCTCGCGAATCTGGACCTGGAACCTGTCCAGCAGGGCGCCCAGGTTTTCATTGGCCTCATGCCAGGTGTCGTAAAGGCCCTCTCCAATCAGCGGTATGTCCTTCACTCGCTCCGGGGCGGGAGGTACCTCCAGACTGCCGTCCTGTAGCTCTGCGGCGTACTCCTGGGCGGTACCGACAAGGGTGCCGGAGAGCATAACGGTAGGCGTCAGGATGGCGGCCAGCATGGCGGCCGTGAACAGGGTGGCCGACAGCTTGTGACTGAGCCCCAGCTTTCCCTTGAAGCCGTTATAGGCAGGCAGCAGGGCAGCGGCGATGATCATGGCCCATACGATGGTAGATATGAAGGGTCTCAGTATCTGGAAGCACCACAGCGCCAGGCCAATTACCAGGCCCACGCGGATCATCACTTCTATGGTGCGGGCCGTATCCTTTTTCTGCTGCTGAATGGAATGGGCGGAGTCTTGCATTACGCGGTCCTCGGAGTGTGCGTAGCCGGCGAGCTGGGTTGGCGAACCTGCCGCAGTACTTGTCGTTATTGGGCTGGCAGGCGTCGCGGTAATGTAGCACGAATTCTACTGTAACTATGTTGCTTGCCAGTCCCGTTGCCATTTTGCATGCTGGGTGCCCCCGCAAACACAAGCACAAAGAGATATTCATGGCCGCACCGCTTTGGCAACCCTCGCAGGAGCGCATTGACGCCGCCAACATTACGCGTTTCATGGCGTTTGTTAACCGTCGCCATGGGCTGGCGATGACAGACTACGCGGCGCTGTATGACTGGTCTGTGTCCGAGATGGAATCATTCTGGGCGGCGGTCTGGGATTTTTGTCGGGTAATTGCAAAAGAGCGAGGGGACGTGGTGTTGGCCCCGCCCGGCGAATTCTCCTCTGAGCAACCGCCGGGTGCACGCTGGTTTCCCGGCGCCCGCCTTAATTTCAGCGAAAACCTGTTGCGCTATCGTGACGACAAGACCGCGCTGGTGTCGCTGCTGGAGAATGGCCGGCGCAGGGCGCTGACCTACGGAGAGCTTTATCGCAAGGTAGCCTCCCTGGCCGCGAGCCTGAAGGCCGAGGGCGTGCAGCCCGGCGACCGGGTGGCAGGCTTCATGCCCAACATTCCGGAAACGGTGATTGCCATGCTGGCCACCGCCAGTATCGGCGCCACCTGGTCCTCCTGTTCACCCGACTTCGGTATCAACGGCGTCATGGACCGCTTCGGGCAAATCGAGCCCGTGGTCCTGTTTACCGCGGACGGCTATTTCTACAACGGCAAGACCTGTGACAGTCTGGAGCGCGTGCGCGAGATCGCCGGCCAGATCAGCAGCCTCAAGCGCGTGGTGGTGGTGCCGTTGGTCGAAGCGGCGCCGCAGCTTGAAGGCATTGCCAGGGTCAGCACCTTCGACGACTACCTGACAAGCGAAGCCAAAGAGCTCGAGTTTCCCGGTTTTGCCTTCGATCACCCGCTGTACATCATGTATTCCTCCGGCACGACGGGCAGCCCAAATGCATCGTTCATGGCGCCGGCGGCACCCTGCTGCAGCACCTTAAAGAACACCAGCTGCTGGTGGACCTGCACCGCAGCGATGTGTTTTTCTACTTCACCACCTGTGGCTGGATGATGTGGAATTGGCTGGTGTCGGGGCTGGCCAGCGGCGCCACCCTGGTACTCTACGACGGCTCCCCTTTTGCGCGCCGCGGCCGGGTGCTGTTGGATGCCATCGATGCCGAGGGCATCAGTGTGTTCGGCGCCAGCGCCAAGTATTTTGCCGCTCTGGAAAAAGCCCGCCAGCAGCCGCGGGAGCGTTATGAGCTGGCTCGGCTTCGCACCGTGTTGTCTACCGGCTCGCCGCTGGCCCACGAGAGCTTTGAGTACATCTACCGGGAATTCAAATCCGACCTGTGCCTGTCCTCTATCAGCGGCGGCACAGACATCCTGTCCTGCTTTGTCGGCGGCAGCCCCATCCTTCCGGTCTACCAGGGCGAGATCCAGTGTCGCGGCCTGGGCATGGCGGTGGAAATCTGGGACGACGAGGGCAAGCCGCTGGTGGGCGAGAAAGGTGAGCTGGTCTGCACGCGTCCCTTCCCCTGCACCCCTGTTGGCTTCTGGAACGACCCGGAAGGAGAAAAATACCGTGACGCATACTTCGCCAGTTGGCCGAATATCTGGGCCCACGGTGATTATGGCGAGCTGACGGAGCACGGTGGAGTGGTGATTCACGGTCGTTCCGACGCTGTGCTGAACCCTGGCGGCGTGCGCATCGGTACGGCGGAGATTTATCGCCAGGTGGAAAAGCTCGAGGAGATTCAGGAGAGCGTCGTCATTGGCCAGGACTGGCAGGACGATGTGCGGGTGATACTGTTTGTGGTGCTGAGCGAGGGCGTGATACTGGATGAGGCTTTGCGCGGTCGCATAAAGGACGTGATACGCAGCAACACCACACCCCGCCACGTGCCCGCGAAGATCATTGCGGTGGCGGATATTCCGCGCACCATCAGTGGCAAAATTGTCGAGCTGGCGGTGCGCAACGTGGTGCACGGACGTCCGGTCAGGAATACCGATGCGCTGGCCAACCCGGACGCCCTGGAACAGTACCGAGACCTGCCGGAGCTGCAGGACTGAGGGCGGTGTGCAAAGCGTGATCTCGTTCCCGTTCTACCGCCGAAATTTTATGCAATACTTTAGAAAACACAGAATCAAGGACTGAGAGAGATGGTTTCCCAACGTGTCCTGGCGGCGCTGTTTATGCTGGCGGGTTTTGTGTCCATGGGTGCGGCGGCGGAGGACGATCGTCGTCCGGTGTTCGCGGCTCTCTACGGGGGTGGGTCCGAGTTTGATGTGGACTTCCAGTTCGCCGGAGACCTGGGTTTCGAGCCGGAGGACAGTGGCGATACCTTTGGTATCGGACTGGCCTACGAGGTGACGTCAAACTGGTTTGTGCAGCTCGACTACACGCGCACGGATGCCGACGAGCTGGAGATCGACCAGGTGTTTTTGTCGGTCAACTACCAGCGCCCCCTGTTCATTCCGCGCATGAAGGGCATGATCGGCCTGGTGGCCGGAGAGGGTCGGCTGGAATGGAACAGCCAGCCGGATTTCGCCGATGCCATTTTTGATGACCTGGAAGACGACGAAGCCCTGTACGGTATCCAGCTCGGACTCAATTACGACCTCGGCCGGCACTGGTCGACCAGCCTGACCTACCAGTACTTTGAGCAGGATTTCGACACCAACCTGGAAACGCCTGACGACGGTGTGCTGGAGTTCGAGCACAGCAGCCATCACTACGTGCTGTTTGCCATCCGCTTCCATTTGTAGCTCAGGCAAAAAGTCTCAGTTCCAACAGCCCAGCACCTCCCGGGCCACACGACTGGTGTCAGGCGTTTTGCCTCACCGCTATCCCCAAGATGTCCGCCACCGTGAGACCGAGGTGTCAGTGGGCAATGAAGTCGGTATCGTCGCGATCCTGGCTGAGCGTCATGGGCAGTGATACCCAGTGGTCGGCGCCTGTGCGGCCCTGCCCGTGCAGGGCTGCACCAAAGGTGTAGCTACGACCGGTTTCAACGGGCAATAGCGGTGCTGCCGGCGCCAGTGGCCGTATTATCGTGGCCGTCCAGCGGCCGTTGTCGAGGTTTACCTCGGCGCTCAATGTCGCGGCGTCCAGTGGCCGCGGTTTGTCCAGCAGCGCCTCCAGCTGCAGTGCGCCGGAGACCAGGTCAATGGTCCACAGCTCGGCAAAGCGCCCGGCCGCCAGGTCCTCGGCCAGCACATCCTCAGTCTTGGTGAGGGCCGGTTGGTTGATGGCGCGCCGCTGGGACAGGGCCGACCACAGGTATTTGGGTTTGCCGTTGTCCAGTCGCATGCCGCGCATATCGTCGTGGCAGGCAGCCCAGCAGCCGCCGCGGCGCAGGGCGTCGTCGTCTCCAAAGCCCCACATCACTGAAACCCGCGTGTCGCTGCTATCGCCGTCCCAGCTCAGTCGGGTGACCAGCCGTTCAGTGTCGCTGGAAAAGCTCACCGTGACCGGCCGTGTCCTGGGTTCGGGGCCGCCCAGCGCCGCGCTCAGCTCTGCCTCTTCACCGCGATGGCACTGCCGGCAGTTGGTGCCCTGGCGCAATGGCTGGGCACCGGGGTGCTCGCTGACCAGCCATCTCGCGTCAGAGCCGCCGGGGTCGAATAGAGTGAGCTCCCGTTCGCCGACTGGTAGTGGCAGGAAGGGTTCGACCGTCTCGGTATCCCCATGGGCCACACCCTGGTGACAGCCGAGGCAGGTCATGTCGCCCTTTTCCATCACCCGGTGGAAGCCCTTGGCCTTGTCGCTGACCTTGTCGCTGCGTGCCATGGCATCGAGATTGTGGCAGCGCCGGCAGCCCATGGAATTGTTGGCCAGCATTACCCCCACCGGTGACTGGTTGGCGTGGGGGTTGTGGCACTGGGAACAGGGCGGATTCATCCGCACCATTTTTTCGCGACCGTGAATACCGGATTTCTGGGTTTTGTGGCAGGTGGTGCAAACGGCCATCTGGCCGCCGCTGGCCAGCACCGGGTCCTGCTCCACGTGCAGGTCGTGACAGCTCACACAGGTGACGTTGTTGGCCATGTGCAGGGCTTCATTCCAGTGGCTGGCGACCGACGTCTGGTGGCATTCCAGGCACTGGCTGTCCTGCAGCGCGGGGCTCGCGGTCCAGCGCGGCCCAAAGCTGATATCCGGCGCCGCCACAGTGGGTTTCCCCATATGTTCGCCGCTGGCGCCGTGGCAGGCCTCACAGGACTGGCTGATGCCTCCGTGGCGGGTTTGCAGCATGGCGTGAACGGGACTGCCTTCGCTGTCCAGGTGGCAGTCCAGGCAGGCCTGGGCGCTGGAGTGAAGCGACCAGCCCAAGCAGGCAAACAGAACCAGTATCAGAGTTATCGCCTGTTTGCGCATGATCTCACTCTCCCTGGTGGCCCTGTAGCGGTCGAGCGGCGTTCCCTAACGGAGCGCCGCCATGCTGACCTGGTCTTTCGGCGTGTGTGTCAGGCCGGCATGGCAGTCGATGCAGGTTTGCTTGCCGGTCTCAAGTACCTTGTGAAAAGAGCGTGCCTTTTCAGACTGGGCGGAGGCCAGCATTCGATCTGCCTCGTGACAGTTTCGGCACTCCTGAGAGTCATTGGCCTTCAGTCGCGCAATTTCCCGGGCTTTCATGGTGGGCGCATGGGCGGCATATTTCTCGGGGGTGTCTATCACGCCGGTCATCCAGCCCCAGACCTCGCGGGAGGCCTGGATCTTGCGCACCAGCTTGGGACCTAGCTCCCTGGGGATGTGGCAGTCGGAGCAGCCCGGGCGCACGCCACTGCGGTTCATGTGGTGGGTGGTTCCTACCAGCATCATGCCGGCGTTATCGGCCATCACATGGCAGGA
This sequence comes from Cellvibrionales bacterium, assembly GCA_043513815.1. GTDB lineage: Bacteria > Pseudomonadota > Gammaproteobacteria > Pseudomonadales > Halieaceae > JANQIO01. The sequence goes on from CP121313.1 coordinate 522,463, forward strand.
GGTACAGAACTCGTCAGTGCTGGTGGCATGCAGGCTGTAGTTGAAGCCCGCCACGGCCAGCACGCCCAGCACCAGGCCGCCGCCCACCAGTGTTGCCACGGAATACCGGTTGCTGGGATTGAAAAGAAACCCGAACAGTCTTTTGAGCCAACCCATTATTTCCCCCCGGAACTTGTCTGGATGCTCTTGTCTATCATCTCATGATAACGCTTACACGGTGGGTAACAAGCACCGGCAAGCTGCAGTTGTACTGCTGTTGTAGTTCGCTGCAGGGGGTGGCTAGCGAGCCAATGCCTGCTAGAGTTGAAGAGTGAACAAACGGGGTGAACAACAGGGGTCATATCATGCACAGAATTTCTCTATTACTTATGGTTGGCGTGTTGGCCAGCGCCACCTCGGTGGCCGGGGGCGCCGACGTCGATTGCACCATGTGCCACGACAGCGCACCGGTGCCGGCACATCATATGCCGGTCGATGAAGTCAGCATCGAGAGTTGCGGCATGTGTCACGTGGCCGAGGGCGAAGACCCGTACTTCCGTACCCTCCACGAGAAGCACGGCGAAGCGCTGGGCTGCGACACTTGCCACAGCGATGCCTCTGCCGAAAGCGCGGCGCGTCTGAAGCAGATGCTGGGGAACTGACTCCAGCTCCGCTTTTTCTGCGCGCTACCCGTCCTGCGCGCTACTCACTCACCAGCGGGCTGCTCGCAACGGGATAGACCCCACTGGGGTGTATCCCGGATCATCCTCCGGTCCGGGTCTGTCTGCCCTGGCCGTCAGTCGTCAATCAACCCGTGCACAAGTTCGACATCGGCAGAGCGACCGCTGGCATGGCACAGCTCGCACTGCTCAACCACCTCACCGGAATCCAGTGCGGCCTGGCTGGTGGAGAAGTTGCCGCCATTCTGCTCCATGTGGGCTCTGGCGACGCCGCTGTCGTGGCAGCTGTAGCAGGCAGAGGACTGGGGTGAAACCACAACATCATCCAGCGGTGAGAAGTGGTCGTCACCAGTGTCCACAGTGGTGCCCAGCACATCGCTGGACAGTGGCAGTTGGTAGCCCTCATCGCCGTGGCAGGTGGTGCAGTCAGCCAGGTCGCCCGGGTACTGAACATGTTCCTCGTCGTAGACGTAGGTGGTAAAGCCACGGAAGCCAACGACCTGCAGCGGATTGTTTCGAATGCCGGGCGCATGGATGCCGTGAATCATTGTGGTGAAGTGGATGGATTCCTCGTCCTTGCCATCGGTCGGCGGATTGAGCGCGACAGCGCGCACGTCGCGGTCGCTGTTGCGCGGGTTGTGGCAGGTGGTGCACACCTCGATATTGCCGAAGCGATTGTTGCCGTGCAGCACCAGGTCCTGGTGACAGCTGTTGCAGTTGTTGAGATCAACAATACTGCGGCGTGCTGACGCTGTGCCGCTGGCCTCGTCGATGGAGAAGTTGGCGACCACGTTCTGCATGAAGATGCGTTCCTCGCCGTTGTCTTCGTCCGGGTCCACGTCGACTGCCGGGTGGCCTTCGACGGTAGCACCGCCGCTGCCGCTGGCTGCGATATTGGGCGCGGCGCTGCCGTCGGGAATGGCCACCGGGGCGACCACGTTGAAGCTGCCGTCGCCGTTGGGCGTGGCGCTGGCCAGCGCGTCGATAGACACCGAGCTGGCGCCATCGGACTCATTACCCGTGTTGTTGTAGTCATCGGTATCCCAGGCCACGGTAACCGCCAGTCGGCTGGCGCCCCCGCCCACAGTCCATGGCGCGTCATTGAGAATATCCCAGTCAGTGCCGTCGCTCGGGTTGCTGATGCGGAAGTCGATACTGGGGAACTCGCCGGGTCCGGTGCTGGCGACGCTGAGAATCTCCGGCAGGTAGTTCTGGCTCTCCTCGCGAATCAGCAGCGCATGACTTTCGGCAATGCTGCCGGCCCGTTCACCCTCGGCGTGGCAGCTGGCGCAGCGGGAGTCGTCCTCCTGCCCGCCGGCGTGTTGGCTGAAATCAAAGGTGTCGTGGCAGCTGCCGCAGCTGGCCATGGAGGCATAGATATTCCAGTTGTCACCCTGGTTGCTGAGCTGCACGTCGGGATAGAAATCGTTGGTAGTCGATGAACCCACATGGCAGTTCTGGCAGTTGCGGATGTCCTGCGGGTAGGCGACATGGGAGTAGTCGTGCGGGCTGTCGCGGAAGCCCCAGATAATATAGGGCTCGCCCGCCTGCACGCTGGGCAGGTTCGCGCCCATATGAATCTTGTGGATCATGACTTTCATGTCCACGGTATTGCCGCTGTTGGCGTCGGTGCTGCCGGGGTTGTGACAGGTGACGCAGTACTCCACTTCAATGCGGTTGCCGCCGTGAATGCCCAGCGGGTTGTGGCAGCGGTTGCAGTTGTCGGTCAGCGCCACCTGGTAATTGAAGACGCCGCTGGTCTCGCCGGTCTGCGGCACCCAGTCGAAAGAGGGATTGACCGGGTTGGGGCCGCCGTCGAACTGGATGGCCACCCGATGGGTCTGGGCCGGTTCAAAGTCCAGGTCGAGGCCCTCGGTTTTGGCCTGGGCCAGTATGTCAGCCGGCAGGTTGTTGACGTCAGTCGCGTAGGTGTAGCGGTAGGTGCCGTCGCCGAAGTTCTCAAGTTCGCCGTCGCGCTCGTAGGTCGCCTGTAGCTTGTCTTCGGTCCCCGGGCCCACCGAGCCGGCGGTTTCGATGTCGTTGACATAGGACTGCCAGCTGCCAGTGCTGGCGCCCAGAGCGCTGGCCTGCAGTTTGGCGAGGGTAAAGCGGGTGTTGCCCACCTCGAGGTCGGTAATGGCGGTGTTGGACTCATTGGTGACCTGGAAGTCGACCACGGCATTGCCGCCCTCAAAGCTGGCCCCCGTGATGAAGGCGAAGATCTGGCGCGCCTCTTCATAGCCAATGGGTCCAGGGATCACGGGATCCGGTGGATCAACCGGCTGATTGGGCGCCGCCGGCCCGGGGTCTACCCCTGCCGCGCGGTCACCGCCGCCGCCTCCGCCACACGCGGCCAGCAAGCCAATTAACGCTGCTCCCAGCCAGTACCTGATCTGTCGTTTGTCCATGGTCATCACCTTCAGCACAACGCCGCACGGCGGCGCGCTTATTGCCAACGATAAATAATCGAAGTTCCTATGTAATGAAGATCCTCATCCGCCGGCTGCTCACCCAGGCTCAGCACCTTGCCGATGCTGTTCTGGCTGAGGCCGGAGATGGCCCAGTCTTCGCTGTCGTAGTTCCAGTACTGGTAGTTCACGGCCAGGGACAGGTTGTCCCGGAAGTGCCAGGCGCCTTCCAGTACCAGATGGTGCATTGTGGATTCGTAGTCCTGTGGCAGCGGCTCGTCGCTCAGGTCGCCGGCACCGCCATTGGAAAAGTCATAGTCGGACTGGGTGTCCTGGTAGCTATAGGTCGCGCCCAGCTCAAGGCGCTCGCTCAGCGACCATTCCACCGTGAAGCCCAGGGTGAGGGCCTCGTCCTCGACATCGGTATCCCAGTTGCGGTCCGGGTCCGAGGCCTGCGGCAGCGGCGGGAAAATCTCGAAAGCATTCTTCTCAGGCCCGCCGCGGAAGGCGCGGCCGGACTGCTCCGACTGGTAGTTGCTGTAACTGGTCCAGCCGCTCACCATCAGGCTGTCGCTGGCGATCCAGCTGGCGGTGAAGGAGACGCTTTGCAGTTCTTCGTCAGTCAGGCCCAGCTCACTTTCGCCGTAGTCGTCCTCGCGAGCCAGCAGGTTCAGCGTCAGGTTCCAGTCGGCACCCGGCTGCCAGTCAAGATCGAGCCGACCCTCAACACGCTCGCGGGTCGCGATGTGATACTGACTCAGCAGCGGATGGTTCAGGTAGCGCTGGCTGTCTGGTGTGGCATTGATGCGCTCTGCGTCCAGGCGCGCGAAATAGGACTGGTTCCACACATACTCATCGGCATTGCGGTCGCCATACAGGCCCTCCAGCCGCATGCTCAGGTTGGCAAGTATGGGCAGGCGGTAGCGCAGCTTGTAACGGTCTTCGTCGGATTCCATGACCGCCGCGTTGTCGCGTTCAATTTCCTCGTACTCGTAGGTCAGCCAGAGTTTGCTGCGCAGTGGCAGGGGATAGCTGCCTTCGATGCCATAGGTGTTGATGCTGTAGCTGTGGGCGGTGTTGAAAAGCTGTCCGGCACTGGTCGGGATCGGCCATGCGTCTCCCAGTACATATTGGTAGCCGTTGCGCGGTACGTCGTAATCGCGCTCCTCGCCGTTGAAGTAGCCCTCCAGACGTAGCTTGCGCAGCGGGTTCCAGAACACGCGGCCGTTGAATACCCTGGTCTCGTACTCACCGTCGAGGTTGTTGCGAGGCAGAACACCGGGCACATTGAGGTCGTTGACGGTGAAGGCGGCAAAGCTCTGGTCCTGCTCGGTCTTGCCGTAGCTACCGTCCACCTGCACCCGGAGCTGTGGCGAGAGAATCCAGGTGCCGGTCAGGCGGGCCCGGTAGAACTCGTTGTCTGGCTCCAGTGCCATTCCGCCAAACCCTTCGGGGTAGCGCACATTGGGGCCAAAGTTGCTGTAGGGGTTCTGCCATTGCAGTAGCTCGTCACCGTTGTCGAACTCGCTGTAAAACAGGCTGCCGGCGAGTGCCAGTGGCCCGTCGGCGTAGTTGACGGTGAGGTCGAACTCGGTATTTTCGAAATCCACCTCGCGCGGAAGTATGGCCGCGTCACCGACGGATGCGTTGCTGAAAATCGCACCGCCCCAGTCGCGGTCCCCGTCCTTTTGTTCGTAGAACAGCCGGCCTTCGAGGCTCCAGGCGTCGTTGAGATCCGCTTTCACGCCAAGGGTGTAGCGATCCCGTGAGAGTTCCTGATCAAAGCCGCGCAGGCTGGCGTCCAACGCCGTGAAGTCGCTGGTGTTTAGTCCTGCTACCCAGTCATCGGGAAGTAACAGCACGTCACCGCCGCGAAAGGGCGTGCGGCCGGAGTTGTTGCGTACCTGCTGTTGGCTGTCGATCTCGAAATAAATATCCCAGCGGTTGTTGCGCCAGCGGGCGCGACCCTCGCGCGTATCCAGGCCGACGTTGCTGCCGCTCAGGTTCCAGAAGCTGCCGTCGCCGCCGCCGCTCCAGTCGATATTGCCGATCAGGAAGGCGTCGTCCTCGTTGAGTCCGTTGTACTCGCCGAACTCAAAGTTCTCGTCGCTGACATAGCCGACGCCGATTTCCGCGAAGCCGGTGTAGTCGGTGGCCCAGCGGGTGGCCAGTGGTCGGGAGTCCTCCTGCGCCTGGGAATCCACGGCGACAGCGCCGGCGGCGGCCAGTGCCAGGAAAAGCGGCGTGCGGTGCATGCCCCTCACCGCATCAGCCTCGCGCCACTGGGATGATTGGAACCGTGCACCTGGCTGTGGCAGTTCAGGCAGTTCTTGCCGGCGATGTACGGATTGCGGCTGTTCGCGCTACTTCCATCATAGGCCTGGCTGGGGTGGAAGGCGGCGGAATGGCACTGCTGGCACTGGAAGGGTCCGCGGGCGGTCAGCAGATTCGGTTGAACGCTGCCGTGGGGATTGTGGCAGTAGCTGCAATCCTCGGTCACTGGCTGGTGCTCCCACAGGTAGGGTCCGCGCTTCTCCTGGTGGCACTGGTAGCAATTGTCGTTGAGCGTGGGCGCGGTAAGCATGGACTCGCCTGCGGCGCCGTGCGGGTTGTGGCAATCGGTGCAGGCGGTCTTGCCCTCCAGGATCGGATGGCGGGACGGCAGCCGCAGCTGCGCCTGCTGGCGCGTGTGGCAGCCCAGGCAATTTTCGAGCTGACCGTCTGCGGTCAGCATCGGGTCGCGCGGGACATGGGCGTTGTGGCAATCGCTGCAGGCCAGTTCTTCCTGCTCGTGCACTCCACCCAGCCAGAACATCTGCTGTTCCTTCTGGTGGCAGGTCAGGCAGGCGCCATTGCCGTCGGCAGCGGCTGAAGCCCATTTTGGGCCAAAACTTACATCTGGTGGGTTGCGAGTCGGGCCGCGCTGGTGGTCGTCGCTGGCACCGTGGCAGCTCACGCAGCTGGCAGCGCCGCCGCCGGCGAGCTGGCCGTGGGGCGTCTTGAAGATAGCGTGAACAGGCTGATCCGCAGATTCGCGGTGGCACATCAGGCAGCGCGGCTCGGCAGCCGCGGTGCCGCTTTCCTGGGCAAATGCCGCAGGTGCGGCCATCCCTGAAAGAATCACTATCAGCAGCGCTCCGAGCGCCGCTCTTGGATCCTGCACAGTAACCCCCTACCGCGACTAGGATTGAATGGGGCCGATGTTGTTAGATGGCGCCGACGTACGGATACGGCTGCACAGGCCCTGCGTGATGTTTTTATAGTCCAGATGGGTTACCGCAACAACCGCCCCGGAGAAAAAACTGATCTAGCCCAAGAAATGGCCAGCCAGAACGGCAGCGACGAAGAGCGTGGTGAATTTGCGGGTGTGGTCGAAGGCAATGGCCGAGAACCACAAGGGCCAGATCTGCGCGGGGTAACCTTCTGGGGCCGCGCTCGGCTTGGGTGCCCGGAAGGCCTGCAGCAGTCGCAGTAGTACCGGCAGATTCACCAGTACCACCAGCAGCAGCCAGTGGGCGCGGCCAGTGGCCACCAGACCCACGCAGCCCAGGTATTGCAGTGCCAGCATACCGATGACCCAGCTCCGGGCGCGGCGTTCACCGAGAATTACCGGCAGGGTGCGAACCTGTTTGGCCTCGTCCAGGTCCAGCTTGTCGATGTGCTTGCCGAACAGCACCGTGGTGGGACCCAGCGCATACAGCAGGCTTAGCCAGGTGACGTCCCAGCTCCAGCTGCCGGCCATCACATAGTAGGTGCCACCGACCATCAGCGGCCCCCACACCAGCAGCACCGCAGGTTCCCCGAGACCGTAGTACTTCAACGGCCAGGTGTAGAACAGGACGAAGAAAGCACCGGCCAGCATCAGGTCCAGGGTCAGGCCGCTGCGGGCCCACACCAGCCACAGGCCCAGGGCGATGGCCACGCCGCCGGTAAAACCGACGTAGCCCCAGAAACGGCCCGGCGACAGCAGGCCGTCTTCCAGCACGTGTACGCCATACTGATTGCGGTAGTAGTTGTCGCGATCAATGCCGCGGCGGGAGTCGGTATAGTCGTTGAGCAGGTTATTGGTAGCGTGAGCAAAAACCAGTCCCAGGCAGCAAATGCTCCAGAGGGTCCAGTCGAAGGCGCCATCGGCGGCAGCCAGCAGTCCGCCGAGAGCGGCGGACATGAAGGTCATGAAGAGTACTGATGCCCGTGTGGCAATCAGCCAGCGCGCAACGACATCAAGCTGCCGCCACTCCTCGGCGGTCAGCTTGGGCATGGTGTTGAGGGCCTGGGCCCAGACTCTCGGGTTCACGATACGTCCTGTGAGGCCTTGCTTCTGGCGATTACGTCCGTGTGACGAATCAGGTGTTGCGCTTGCCAGTCACCAGGTCGCGGAACTTGTCCAGCAGGGTTTCGTATTTGTAGTCGGTGAATTCGCCGGCGTCGAGGAACATGCCGTGGTCGTCACAGATCTCGTACCAGATGTGCGGCTGACTGGGATCTGAGGTCTTGTGCATGCGCACGCTGCAGCGGGGGCAGTCAACATCTTCTACCTCGTTCCAGCGCTTGCCGATTTCGGGGTCTCCCGTGTCCAGGGCCTCACCCATCCAGCGCTCTTTAAGCGCCTCGGCTTCCCCGGTGTCAAACCAGATGCCCTGGCATTCGGTGCAGCGATCTACTTTCAGGTTGCCGTAGCTCACTTCCTCCATGCCGTGGTGGCACTTGGGGCATTGCAGGGGGTGGATGTCCGCGTTGTATTCCATTGATCAGGCCTTCTGGTGAGGTGGTGTCCGGCCCAAAGTGTAGCCCAACGCCGCTGAAATGAAAAAGCGTTGAATGTAGTGTCGCCGTGGTAGGGGTCGCCGAGAGCACTGCGGGTGCTGGCGGGGGTCAATTCCGAGGGGGGATGTCTACATACACCAGGTGGGTATCGCCGTCGTGCACGGCCACGATGCTGTTGAAAGTTTGTGCCAGCTGGACGGGCAGCAACTTGCGCACCGGCAGCTCGGGGCTGGCATCAAAGCTCACCCGGCACAGACGCTCCCGGCACGCGACCGCGCGCAGTTCCGCGCCTTGCAGCGGGTCGCTGTCGAAGGCCATGGCAATGCGAGCGTAGGCGTCCGCATCGGCAGTTCCCCAGCCGGACTGGAACACGTGCTCGGCGACGCCGTGGCGGCTGAATTCGCGGGTGGCATTGTCAGGCAGGCTGGCAGGCACGGCAACGGCAGCGTTGAAATCTGTGTCGGTCTGCGGCAATTTCACATTCGCAAAGCTGACTACTGCTACCAGGGCGACTGGTAATGACAGAAAGGCCGCCGCCGAGGCGAAGGCCCGGGCGCGTTGATTTTCAGCGCGTTTGTGTGTTTTTGAAGTCATAACGGACACTATATAAAGGAGGCCCTGCCCAGTGCTGTGCTACTGCTGCGAATTTGTGACATCGGTTGCCTGCGCCTGCGGTTTCTGTGAACGGCTTCACAGGTCGCTCCTGATCGGTGAGGACCAGGCGTGACGCTCGCGGACCTGGTTGCCATCGTCTCCCTCACAACGGCGGGGTTCGTGGCAACCAACATCGACAACCTGCTGATCCTGGTGGCTTTGCTGGTGACTGCCGACAGCCGCTGGCCCCTACTGACAGGCTATGGAGCGGCGGCCGGTACAGTACTGGTGGTCTGTATGCTGGGCGCGGCCCTGGGCGGACTGCTGCGACCCGAGTGGGTGGGGTATCTCGGTGTGATCCCGATTCTGTTGGGTCTGCAGCTGGGCGTTCGCAACTGGCGTGGTGTCGAGGAAGCTGTTCGGCCGCCCGGTCGCGGTGCGGCCGGCACCGCCTTTATCCTGACCCTGTCCAACAGTGGCGACAGCATCGCACTGTTTCTGCCCCTGATGGCGGAAACCGAACGCGAGTCAATGCTGCTGATGCTGGCCCTTTACCTGTTGCTGGTGCTGTCCTGGGCGTGGTTTGCCCTGCGGGTGGCCGGTCGGCGCGGGTTGATTGATGCACTGTCGCGGCACGCTCGCTGGCTTCTGCCGCTGGTGATGATCTTGGCAGGCAGCTACATACTGCTAAATAGCACCACCGACACCCTGGGCTAGATTTTCTAGGGCGCTGTACATCGGTTACCCTGCGGCCAACGGAACCAGGACGAATCACGTGGAAAATCTGCAAGCGTTGTACACCGCACAACCCGAACTGGCTGGCCTGCTGGCGCTGCTGCTGGGTGCCGGGTTTGCCTACTGGTTTGGGCGGGTGGTGCTGGTGCGCCTGCTGCACCGCGCCGCCGCGCTGACGCGCCATACCTGGGACGACGAGCTGATCGCGCACCGGGTTCCCAGCCGCCTCGCACAGCTGTTGCCGGTCTTCATCATCTACTCCGGGGTGGGGGTGTTGCCGGGCATCGATGGGACAGTAGAAGCGCTGCTGCTGAAGTTCACCGGGATTTATATGGTACTGGTGATGACTTTTGCTCTGACGGCGCTGCTCAGCGCTGCCCACGCCATCTACGAATCCTACCCGGTCTCCCGGCAGCGACCGCTCAAGGGTTTTGTGCAGCTACTGCAGCTGGTGATCATTATCGTCGGGCTTTTGCTGGTGATTGCCGAGTTGATGGATCAGCGGCCATGGGTCCTGCTCAGTGGCTTCGGCGCCATGACGGCGGTGCTGCTGCTGGTCTTCAAGGACACCATCTTGTCGCTGGTGGCCAGTGTCCAGCTTGCCGCGCTGGATCTGGTGCGGGTGGGTGACTGGATCGAGGTGCCGCAGTACGGCGCAGACGGGGACGTAATAGACGTGGAACTGCACACTATCAAGGTGCAGAATTTTGACAAGACCATTACTACCGTCCCCACGCATCGACTGATCAGCGATTCCTTCAGGAACTGGCGCGGCATGTCTGACTCTGGCGGTCGTCGCATAAAACGTTGTATCAATATCGACGCCGGCACGGTGCGCTTTCTCAGCGAGGAGGAGGTAGACAATTTGCGACGCTTCGACCTGCTCGACGAGTACCTCGGCGGCAAGCAGGATGAACTGCTGCGCCACAACGACCAGGCGGGTGGACAGTTGCAGGGGGTCAACCAGCGCCGGCTCACCAACATCGGCACGTTCCGTGCCTACGTCTACAACTACCTGAAGGCGCGCCGGGATATTCGCGATGACATGACCCTCTTGGTGCGCCAGCTGGCCTCGGGCCCGGAAGGTATTCCCATTGAGGTGTACTGTTTTACCAACACGACGTCCTGGGGAGAGTATGAGGGTATTCAGGGAGACATTTTCGATCACCTGCTGGCGATCGTGCCCGAGTTCGGCCTGCGGCTCTACCAGAAGCCTGCCGGCGCAGATGTCAGCGGTCTTCTATACCGCGGCCGGCAGGCCGGAACTCAGTAGGGAGGGAAGCCCTTCATGATGTTGGCGGCGGCCGCGTCGAAATCGGCCTGGTCGCGGCTATCGCCGCCCTTGAGGCGTGACTGGATAACCGAGCGGAAAACCGACTGCTTCTGGCCCGGGTCGATGATATCGACGATAAACGTACCTTCTGTGTAATTGCGCACGGAGACATTGGTGCCGCAGTTCCAGCAATTGTAGTAGGCCGCGCGGCTGTAGCCCCGGTAGCCGCCATAATAGCCACCATAGGACGGACCGGTGTTATAGGTGCGTACGTCGGTTTTTTCCTGGGCCACGAGGTGCCAGCTCAGTAGCACGTCGGCCCGGTTTGGGTCCTCCACAAATTCGAATCCCTTGTTCTGCATCGTCCGTTCGAAAGCGAGGTCTATTCTATTGGCTACCATGTCGCTGATGAAGGCTTTGGGGCTGTCGCCGGAGGCACCGCCGGACTGGGGCAGGAAGGAGAAGGTGCGGACCTGGCTGAAGTCATAACCTTCCTTGTAGTCGACTCTTGGCTCTGGCGGAGAGCTGGCGCAGCCTGTGACAAGGTTGCTTGCCAGGACTGTCGCGGCGACGGCTCTCAGCAATGCCGCGGCGCGCTTGGAAATGAAAGGCAGCAATCGAACGTGGTCTTGCATTGGGTCTCTCCGGTTCTTTCGCAGACAGTGTAGACGAAAAGCTGTGCTGCGTGGCGGCTTGAGGTAGATCTAGAGGTAGATCAGGTCCGCCACCACAAAGTAGAACAGGATGCCGATAACGTCGGCGCTCACAGTGATGAAGGGGCCGGTGGACACCGCCGGATCGATTTCCAATCGGTGCAGAAGCACGGGCATGGTGGCGCCGATGAAGGTGGCGATTGCCAGTACCCCCAGCAGCGAGGTGCCCAGGGTCAGGAACAGGCGCGGAGCCGCTTCCAGCCTGCCCGGCGCGATCAACTCCACACCGACGAAGAACAGCCCCAGCAGCAGGGAGATAGCCAGCCCATTGAGCAGGGCGACGCGGAATTCCCGCAGCAGGCGCGACAGCACCCGGTCGCCGAGCATGCCGGTGGCAATACCCTGCACTGTCACTGTCGAGCTCTGGATACCGGCACTGCCGGCGGTGGCCGCAATCAGTGGGATGAATGCGGCGAGAATGGCTGCCTGTTCCAGCGCCGCCTCGAACTCCATGATGACAGCGGCGCCGAGCACCGACCCCATCATGCCCACGGCCAGCCAGGGCAGGCGGCTGTATACCATGCGCAGGGTGGAGTCGCCCCGGCTGACGTCTGCCGACAGGCCGCTCATCCGCTGCAGGTCTTCGTTGGACTCCTGTTTCAGTACCGAGATGGCATCCTCGCTGGTGATTTGCCCCAGCAGGTGACCCTGCTCATCAACCACCGGTAGTTGGCTCAAATCGTAGCGCTCTACCATGTGGGCGGCCTGCTCCTGGTCGGTGTCGGGGCCTACCGAGGGCGGGTCGCGTTCCGCCAGTTCTTCCAGCAGGCTGGACTGGGGGGCCATGAGCAGTTGGGCCAGGCTGACATAGCCCGCCAGGCGGCCCTGGTCGTCGACCACCCATAGATCGTGGTTCTGGTCTACTTCCGCGGCATGCCGTCGCAGATAGCTGCTGGCCTCGGCCACGGAATCGGAAAGCGCAGCCACCAGCAGGTGAGTATCCATGATGCCGCCGGCGGAGTCGGTCGGGTAGCTCAGGAGCTGCTCGACTTCCTCGCCGCGGCTCAGGCCCTCCAGCAGGCTGTCTCCCTCGGCTCGCGGCAGGACGGCAATCAGGTCGGCAGCTTCGTCTGTGTCCAGTACTTCCAGCAGGTACTTGAGAAAGACCGGGTCATGTTCCGCTGCCAGCACCCGGGTGCGGAAGTCGTGCTCGAGTCGGTGCAGTGCCAGCGCAGCCTTTTCTGCCGGTAGCTGAGCCAGGCAAGGCCATACCGCGTCAACTTCGAGGTCACGCAGCGCCACAGCAATATCACCCGGCTTGGCGTCTGCCAGGCCGGCAATATCCAGGGTGTCTTCTTCGGTGGCGCTCATGAGGAGGCTCTGCGATCAGTTGAAGGCTATTTCAACACAAAGCCGCGACTTGTGCTGTGGCCGCTGCAACCTCACCAGCACCGGGAACGTTGTCGGCTGGAGTTCGCCGGCGTTCCTAGCGGGGGGGCTGTTGCCAGGCCAGAGTGAGGCCGATACTGCGCTCCGGCGCCTCTGTGGCCAGTCGGTCACTGCCCAGCCGGTAACTGTCGTCCAGCAGATTGCGGCCCCAGAGTTCCAGTCGCAGACCGCGACCCAGGGTTCGGCCGAGGCTGGCGCGCAACTGGGTAGCGCTGTCCAGTGCCTCTTCGCCCGGCGCCACGTCCCCCTCGGAAAACCGATATTCGAAGCGCAGGGCGCCACGCCAGGGGCCCCGTTCCCCGTGTAGCGCGACATAAGTACTGGGGGCGACTGCGTCCGCCAGGGCGTCGCCATTCTTGTCCTCAGCGTTCAGCACGTGTCCGCCCAGGTCCAGGCGCCAGCCTTCGGCCAGGTCGAGGCTGCCCGCCACCTCGGCGCCGATCACTTCCCCTTCCGTGAGGTTGAGAAACGTCTGGAGCTCGTCGCTGATATCCACGCGCTCGATATAGTCATCGATGCGCGTACCGTACAGGTGTACCTCGAAGCGCGCGCGCTCGCCGTGCCACTGCAGGCCCAGATCCACTCCCAGGGTCTCTTCGGGATCGAGCTCAGGATTGCCCAGCACCTGGCCGCGCCCGGTGGTGCCGGTGAAATAGCGCTCTGAAACGCCGGCAAAGCGCGTACCCCGCGCCAGTTCCAGGCTCCACAGCCAGCGCTCGGTGGCCTGCCAGTCGGCGCGCAGGAAGCCAGACAGGGCATGGTCATCATCGGAGGCGTCAGCAGCCTGCTGGTCCTGCCAGGCCCAGCGCAGGCCGGCGGCCAGGCTGACCGTGCCCAGCTGTTGGTAGACGTCTGCAAACAGGTCCACGCCATCCTGTTCCGCATCCAGGGTTTGTTGGCTGACGCGGTCTCCGGTGTCCAGCGCGGTCTCCCGCTCATCGGACTTCACGTTGCGCCGGCCGAAGTACTCCAACCCCCAGTTCAAATCGGTCAGCGCCACACGGCGCTGATTGACCAGCCTGAGACCCCAGTCCAGAGACTCGCTGGACACGTCATTGATCCGCTCGCCCGGTCGCTCCACCCGGGTGTCCAGCTCCTGGTAGTGGTAGTAGATGCTGGCATCCCAGTCATCGTGCAGAGCCAGGGACAGTTCCCCCAGCCAGTGACGTTCCTCGGGGTAGTCGGTAGGGCGCTCAGGAAGACGGCTGTTGGCCTTGCCGATGTCACGGCCCTCACTGACCAGCTGCTCAAACTCCGCCTCCCGCCCGGCGATGTCGAAGCGGCCGGTAAGCTGGATGTTGTATTGCGTGAATTCGCTGTTGAGGTCATCGCCACCGGCGGTTTGGGAATCGTCGGCGCTGCGGCGACTCGCCGCCAGGCTCCAGTCATCATTGCCGGCGCCGATGTATTGCAGGTTTTCGTCACCCTCGCTGCCCCACTGGAACTGTGCTTCCAGGCCCTGGGGACGGTAAGGTCCCAGCTGCAGTACGCCGCCACCGGCGCCATTGCCGTAGTAGACCGAGGCCGGGCCCCGCAGCACTTCCAGGGTGCCCAGCATTACCGGGTCGATGAAGGACGAAGCGGTGCCGGCGCGGCGATCACTGAGAATCGGCAAGTTGCTCCAGAAATTGGCCACCTGCTGTCCGGAAATGCCGCGAATGCTGACCGTCTGCAGCAGGCCGCCCTGTCCCGACAGCGCAATCGAGGGCTGCAGTTGTGCAAGATCTGCGACCGACAGCACCGGTGCCGCCTGCTCCCGGGGCGTCACCGGGGCGGTCAGAAGGGAGTCCACGGATGACCAGGCGCCGCGCATTTCCCGGGCGCGAACAGTCAGGTGTTCCATCTCCGGCGGCTGCGCCAGGGCCGGCAGGGCAAGAAACAGCAATAGCGGGCAGGACATTCTGGGTAGGCGTGGTTTGATCAAGGGCGGTATATCTGCTGGTAATCGTGGCTGGAGAGGTGACGGCGGGCGCATGATACAGGAAGGCCCGGCGAGATCGCGAGGACCCGCGTAAAAGTTGCATAATAAAACTAATATTGGTAGCGTGAAAGATCCCGCTACCTGCTGGAGGTCCTCATGTCGGACTGGAAAACGAGCGCCTGCATACTCTGTGAGTGCAACTGTGGCATCAAGGTTCAAACCGGCGGCACGGACGGCCGGGAAATTGTTCGCATACGCGGAGACGAAGCACACCCGGCATCACAGGGCTACCTGTGCCAGAAAGCCTCGGGCCTCAATCACTACCAGAACGGCACCGATCGTCTGCTTCACCCGCTGCGGCGCGGGGCCGATGGCAGTTTCGAGGAAATCGACTGGGACACGGCCATCCGCGAGATAGCGGAGAAGCTCGCCGCTGTGCGCGACAGCTACGGCGGTGACAAGATTTTCTACTATGGCGGAGGTGGTCAGGGCAATCACCTGCCCGGCGCGTACTCGGGGGCGACTCGCAAGGTGTTGGGCAGCGCTTACCGCTCAAGCGCCCTGGCCCAGGAGAAAACCGGTGAGTTCTGGGTCAACGGCCAGATGTTTGGCGCCCACGTGCGTGGCGACTTTGAGCACTGCGATGTCGCCGTGTTCATCGGTAAGAACCCGTGGCACTCCCACGGTCTGCCGCGTGCCAGGGCCTGGCTCCGTGACTTCAGCAAGGATCCGGGCAAGACCATGATCGTGATCGACCCTGTGGTCAGCGAGACTGCCAAACTCGCCGATATCCACCTGCGGGTGAAACCCGGTACAGACGCCTGGTTGCTGGCGGCCATGGTGGCCATGCTGTTGCAGCAGGAGCTTTTCAATGCCGACTGGCTGGCTGAACATGCCATCGGTCTGGAAGACATTCGTGCCGGCTTTGCGGAGATTCCGGTTGAGGCCTATCTCGCCCACGCCGGCATACCCCTGGAGACGGCGCAGGCCGCGGTGGCCGCCATCGCCGCTGCCGAGGGGGCATCCTTTTTCGAGGATCTCGGCACCCAGATGAATCGCCATTCCACACTGGTGAGCTATCTGGAAAAGCTGGTCTGGTTGCTCTGTGGCCATCTCGCCAAACCGGGCGGCCAGGTCACCACGGCCTACCTCACCAACATCGCCGGCAGCGGACGCGCGACCCGCAAGAGTCCGGTGGTGGGCGCACCCGTTATTTCCGGGCTGGTGCCCTGCAATGTCATCGCCGATGAAATTCTCACCGATCATCCGGATCGCTATCGAGCCATGATTGTCGAGGCCTCCAACCCGGTGCACTCGCTGGCGGATAGTCGGCGTATGGCGCAAGCCCTGGACAGCCTTGAGTGCGTAGTGGTCATCGACATCGCGATGACAGAAACCGCACGTCACGCCGACTATGTACTGCCGGTGGCCACCCAGTACGAGAAGTGGGAGGCGACCTTTTTCAACTTCGAGTTTCCCGACAACTATTTTCACCTCCGCAAACCCCTGTTCAATGCGCCACCCTCTGTACTCACCGAAGCGGAAATACATGCGCGCCTGGTGGAGGCCCTGGGCGCCATGCCCGATGCCCTGTGTGAAGAGCTGCGGCAACTGCTGGCGGAATCGGGGCGGGATGCCTATCGGGATCGCTTCATGGCGGCCCTCGGTGAGGACCCCCGGCTTGCCGCAGTAGCACCGGTGGTGCTGTACCGTACCCTGGGCCCCAGCCTGCCTGACGGCGCCGATATCGGTGCGGTACTGTGGCCACTGTGTGTCGATCTCGCCATGCGCGAGCCCGCCGCTGTGGCCCGGGCAGGCTTTGCGGGAAATGCCCTGGAGGCGGCAGATGCGCTGTTCGATGCGATTATCACCGAACACTCTGGTGTCGTGTTTGCGCGCGGCGACTACGACGACCTGTGGTCTCGCATTGGTACGGAAGGAAAGGTGCAGATGGTGATGCCCGAGTTATTGGCCGAATTGTCCACCCTCGCCGCCGGGCCGGAACCACTGACTTCGGAGGATTATCCCTTTCTGCTGATGGCGGGCGAGCGCCGTGATTATTCGGCCAATACGATTTATCGCGACGCTGACTGGCGTCGCAAGGACCGCGATGGTGCCCTGCGGATTTGCAGTGAGGATGCGCAAAGGCTGGGGCTGGATGACGGCGGTGAGGCCCGCGTGACCACGCGCCAGGGCAGTGCACTAACGCGGGTGGAGGTGACTGATCGCATGCAGCCGGGCCACGTGTCCCTGCCCAACGGCTTTGGCCTCGACAATGCCGATGGCCGCCGCATCGGGGTGGCCGCCAACGAGCTCACCAGCCTCGACGCGCGCGACCGCTTCGCCGGCACACCCTGGCACAAGGTTGTACCGGCGCAGATAGCGAGGGCCTGACCAGCCCCCAGCTGGATGCCTGATCGCTCGTGCAGGGTTTGCGAGAGCCAGCGTGAGACAGGAGGGTGGCAAGGGTTCAACAACATGCCGCGCATCCGTTTGGCCAGCGCGTCGGGGCGATATACGCGGCAGCCGCGGTTCCTGTTTGCTTGACCCCGATCAAGGGTCACAGTCTGCGTTTCGCGCCACAATGACGATATGAGTGCAGAGAAACTGAGTTTCCAGGACGCGGCCTTCCTGCGGCTGGAATCTGAACAGCATCCCATCCACGTCGCCGGGCTGATGATCCTCAAGCAGCCCGCGGATGCGCCGCGTGGGTACTTCAGGCGGCTGGCCAGGCACTGCGGCCGGCTCAACGAACTCTGGCCGCTGTTTAACAAGAAGCTCGAAAACCCCGACAGCCTGCGCAGTCCGGCCTGGGTGGCTGCCGAGGACTACGATCCCGCTTACCACGTCTCACATTACGCGCTGCCCGCGCCGGGGCGCATGGATGAGCTGTTGGCGCTGGTGTCGCGAGTGCACGAGCGGGCCCTGGACCGCCACCGGCCGCTCTGGGAAATCCACCTCATAGAGGGCCTGTCAGGCGATCGCTTCGCGCTTTACACCAAAGTGCATCATGCGCTGGTGGACGGGGTCGGGGCTTTGCGCATGGTCGATACCCTATTCAGCACCGCGCCGGATGAGATGATCGATTTCCGCAAGGCGCGGCCAGTAGCACTGGCCCACCATCGCAAACTTGGCCTGGCCCGCCAGCTCGGTGCCGTGTCCGGGGAAATCAAGCGTCATTCAGAGGCGCTGCAGCAAATGTCCGGGCTGCTCGCGGGAATGGGCATGGACAGCCTGTTGGGCAAGCGCGATTCGCCGCCGTTGCCCTTCACCGCACCGCGCACCCTGTTCAACACCGACGTCGATAGTCGTCGTCGCATCGTCACCGCAGACCTTTCACTGACGACCATGCGCCGCATTGCCGATACCCAGGCGGCCACGATCAATGACGTACTGCTGGCAGTGTGCGGGGGTGCGCTGCGCCAGTACCTGAAGGGTGCCTCGGCCCTGCCGAAGGCCAGCCTTGAGGCCGGTGTGCCGGTCTCCATCAAGTCGACCTCGGCAGAAGATGGCAACAAGGTCGGGTTTATCATCGCGCCCCTCTTTACCGACGAACCGAAACCGCTGACCCGGCTGAAGCGCATTGTGCGGGTGACCCGCCAGGCCAAGGCCGATCTTCGCCACCTGTCAAAGACGGCGGCCCAGGACTATGCCAACCTGCTGATGATGCCGACGCTGATACTGACGCTGGCCGGCCGCGCCAGCCAGATTCCACCGCCGATCAATGTGATAGTGTCCAACGTGCCCGGTTCCCGGCAACGGCTCTACCTGGAAGGTGCCCGGCTGGAGGCGCTCTATCCACTGTCAGTGGTGACCGATGGCATGGGTATCAACATCACCGTGGTCAGCTACCTGAAGCGCCTCAACGTGGCGATCACCAGTTGCCCCACCAGGCAGCCGGGAATTGAGGTTCTCGGACGGCTGATTAAGCAGGAGCTGGTCGCACTGGCAGCGGCCCTATGAGGAGAACGGCTCAATGACCGAAAGATTTGGCAGCGTCGAGCAGGTGGCGGAGGCCATCATCCAGCGTACCGACGGCAGCGTCGTGCTGGGCATGCCGCTGGGGCTGGGCAAGCCCAATGCGCTGGCCAACGCACTTTATCGGCGCGCGGTGGATGATCCGCGGATATCCCTGTCGATAGCGACGGCGCTCTCCCTGGGGCGGCCGCGGGCTGCGCCGGGACTGCAGCAGCGCTTTCTGGACCCGTTCGTGGAGCGAGTCTATGGCGACTATGAAGAACTCGACTACCTGCATGCGCGGCGTACAGGCAAGCTTCCCGACAACGTGGAGGTCATCGAGTTCTTCGTCCAGCCGGCGGCGGAACTGGGCAACGACTATTCACAGCAGAACTACATCAGCTCCAACTACACGCATATCGCCCGCGACATGTTCCAGCGGGGTATCAATGTGTTGGCGCAGACCGTGGCGCGGCGAGGCAGTGGCGCAGCGGAGCGGCTGAGCCTGAGCTGCAATCCGGAAGTGACCCTGGATATGCTGCCCGGGATCGCCGAGCGGAAGGCGCGCGGCGATACGCTGATCACCGTCGGCTGCGTCCACGAACAACTCCCCTTCATGCTCAATAGCGCTGAAGTGTCGGCCCAGGACTTCGACATCGTCCTCGATGATCCCGAGACGCAGCATCGACTCATCAGTACACCGAATATGCCAGTGGGTATGGCCGAGCATTTCATCGGTCTGGCCGCCAGTGCCCTGGTGCGCGATGGGGGTACCTTGCAGATAGGCATCGGGGCCCTGGGCGATGCAGTGGCGGGCGCACTGCTGCTGCGGCACCAGGACAATGCCACCTATCGCGATCTGCTAAAGGCCTCTCACCTGAGCCCCACATTTTATGATGCCTTCGAGGAAGCTGGCCCGCTGAGTCCTTTCGAAGAAGGCCTGTACGGGTGCAGCGAGATGTTCACTTACGGGCTTTTTCGGCTGGTGGAGGCGGGCGTGATCAAACGCGAGGTCGAGGGCCCCGGCGGGCAGCCGGTGCACATGACCGGTGGATTCTTTCTGGGCCCGCAGGCGTTTTATGACGGATTGCGAGCTCTACCGGAAGACCAGCTTGCCAAAATCGATATGACCAATATCAGCTTCGTCAACGCACTCTATGGCGACGAGTCCCTCAAGCGCCGCCAGCGCGTGCACGGGCGTTTTATCAACACGGTGTTTTCGGTCACCCTGATGGGGGCCGGTATTGCCGATCAGCTGGAAGACGGCCGGATTCTGTCCGGGGTGGGAGGACAATACAATTTTGTCGCCCAGGCCCATGAACTCGAGGGGGCCCGCTCGGTGCTGCTGGTGCGGGCGACGCGCAGCAAGGGCGGCGCAACCCAGTCGAACATCGTCTGGAGCTACGGTCACACTACCATTCCCCGTCACCTGCGAGATATCGTGGTGACCGAATACGGCGTGGCCGACCTGCGTGGCAAGACCGACGCCGAGGTGATCGGGGCGATGCTGAGTATTGCCGACTCGCGCTTCCAGGAAGAGCTGATGGACACCGCCAAGGCCGCCGGCAAGCTGCCCGCTGACTATGTGTTGCCCAGGGCCTTCCGCAATAACACGCCGGCTCGGCTTGAAGAGATCGCCGCCCGGCACCGGCCCCAGGGCCTGTTTCCCGAATTCCCACTGGGAAGTGATTTCACCTACGTGGAGGAGATGCTGCTGCGGGCCATGGTCTGGCTCAAGGCCCACGTCAAGCCAAGAGGCCTGCTGGCCA
Source organism: Cellvibrionales bacterium (assembly GCA_043513815.1). Classification (GTDB taxonomy): domain Bacteria; phylum Pseudomonadota; class Gammaproteobacteria; order Pseudomonadales; family Halieaceae; genus JANQIO01. Next base: position 542,648 of record CP121313.1, read on the forward strand.
TGGCGCGTACCGGGCCGGCGGATGCGGAGACGCACAAACACTTCGCAGCCCACCTCGAGCGGATGGGCCTGGACGCCCCCGAGGGTGTCAGGGAAAAGCTGTTTCAGCAGCTGCTGCTGAAGGCACTGGAGGCGACCAGCCAGTAACACGCTGCGGGTCCGGCTTCCTGCCGGTCGTCCCAAGCTCAATTCATCAGTACCGCAATCGCAAGAGCTGTCCTATATTGATTTGACACAAGGAATTCTGCGCGACCCACCGCTAGTGTGGTCACCATAAACATAACACTGCAGGGAATCCGCACATGCACACCCGTAAATCACTGGCGGTGGCTGTGGCCGCCGCACTCGCTTTCGGCGCCGTGCCTTCTCAGGCTGCCAAGTTCCGTTGGGGCGACGCTGATATTTCGCTCAATTCGAATGTCTCGCTGGGTGCCAGTTGGCGCATGGAAGACGCCGACAATGACTACCTGAGTCCCGGCAATACCAACGGCAGGGGCAAGGCCTCGTCCAGTACTGCCGACGACGGCAATCTCAACTACGATGACGGCGACCTGTACTCGATGCAGGTGCGAGGCCTGCACGACCTTGAAATCATCAAGGGAGACTTCGGCTTTTTCGGTCGCGTGAAGTGGTGGTACGACTACGCACTGGACAACGAGGAGGTCAACCACGGCCACGTGCCCAACGACTACGAGCCGGACAGCGAACTCGAAATGGGCGACTTCCAGAACCTGGCCCAGGAGTCCGGCCTCGAAGCCCTTGATTACTACCTGTTCTATACCTCTATGTTTGGTGAAATGCCGGTGGAATTCCGCGCCGGCAAGCTGGTACTGAACTGGGGTGAAAATACGTTTATCCAGAATGGCATCAACGTTATCAATCCCTTCGACGTCACCGCACTGCGCCGGCCCGGCACGGAGATTCGCGAGGCACTGCTGCCCACCGGGCTGGTCTACGCCAACATCGGTGCCACTCCGGACCTTTCCCTGGAACTTTTCTACCAGTACGAATGGGACCGCACCATCGTCGACGAGTGCGGCACCTACTGGAATGCCGGCGATGTATTTGGCGGCGGCTGCAACAAGCTGACGGTGAGCACGGCTGACAGTGACCGCGAGCAGGTACAAAACGGTGACTTTATCCCCCGCGGCCCCGATGACAATCCCTCCAACGACGGTCAGTGGGGTATCTCGGCAAAGTATTTTGTCGAATCACTTAACGGCACCGAGTTTGGCTTCTACTACATCAATACCCATAGCCGTACACCGATCTTCAGCGGCATCAACGCCACTGAGAACTTCGGCCAGCCTTTCATTCTGGGCGCCAACCCCCAGTACCGTTTTGAGTACCCGGAAGACATCGAAACCTATGCGCTAAGTTTTGCCACCAACCTGGGATTCTGGGCGGTGTCCGGCGAGGTCAGCTATCGGCCGGAATTCCCGCTGCAGATCAACACCACGGAAATTGCCCAGGCCCTCGCCCTGGGCGATTTTGCCGAGTGGTCCACGGTGATCGATCGGGTGCAGGCGGCTGGCCCCGGGGGTCGTGTGGACGGCTACGACGAGGTCAAGTACACGCAGGCGCAAATGACCTTCATCCGTTTCTTTGAGCAGGTGCTGGGCGCCGACCGGCTGAACTTTGCCGCCGAAGTGGGCGCCGTATGGCTGGATGATATGGATGACGACCAGGTGTACGGCCGCTCACCGGTGTTTGGCGTGAGAAATTTCCAGACCTTTACCAGCCCCACCTTCGGCGTGCCGGTCAGCTGTGACTCCCACCCTGTGCTGGAAAACCTCGGTGTGGTGCCCAACAGCCAGTCACAGAACTGCACCAATGACGGCTTTACCGAAGACTTCGCCTGGGGCTACCGGGTGCGCGCCAGCCTTGAGTTCAACTCCCTGATTGCCGGGGTGAATGTTATTCCCAACGTGGCCTGGTCCCACGACGTCGATGGCACCTCACCGGCCCCCAACTTCGTCGATGAGCGTCAGGCGTTCAGTATCGGTGTGCAGGCGGACTACCTGAATGTGTACCGTGCCGAACTGTCCTATACCACCTTCTTCGGTGCGGACTACAATGAGCTGGACGATCGTGATTTCCTGTCCCTGAGCGTGTCGGCTGCGTTCTAGACCGTTTGACGCCAAGTTAAAGGAGTAATACATGCGCAAGATAACAAACTGCAAGGCCGCGTTGCTGGCGCTGGGCACTTGCCTGCTGGCGGCGCCGGCGCTGGCTAAAATCAGCGCCGAAGAGGCCGCCCGGCTTGGCGGTGAAGAGCTGACACCGATGGGTGCCGAGCGCGCCGGCAATGCCGATGGTTCAATACCGGCTTGGACCGGCGGCCTCAAGGAATTGCCAGCGGGTTATACGCCCGGTGAGCGGCTGGTAGACCCTTTTGCGGACGACAAGCCGCTGTACACCATTACCGCCGCCAATGCGGATCAGTACGCTGAGCTGCTGTCCCCCGGCCAGCTGGCGCTGCTCAAACGCTACCCGGACAGTTTCAGCATGCCGGTTTACCCGACACGCCGCAGCGCCCTGCTACCGGATAAGGAGTACGCGCTGATCAAGGAAGGCGCCACGGTGACCGAGATGGTTGAGGGTGGCAACGGCCTGAACAATTTTGTCGCCAATGTCCCCTTCCCGATCCCTTCGGACGCCCTGCACGTGATGTGGAACCACATTGTGCGTTACCGCACGCCCATGACCTTGCAGCGTCGCTATACCCAGATTCCAGTGCAAAACAACGGCGACTTTGCGCCGGTGCTGTTTGAAGAGGAGGCCATTTTCGCCAACCGGGTGCCGGATAATCCCTACCCGAACCGACTGTTCGTGTTCCTGCAGCGTATCCTGGCGCCGGCGCGCCTGGAGGGTGACGTGCTGTTGATTCACGAGAACATCGACCAGATCGCCGAGCCGCGGTCCGCCTGGCTTTACAACGCCGGCCAGCGCCGGGTGCGGCGCGCGCCGAACATCGCCTATGACGGCCCCGGTACTGCATCTGACGGCCTGCGCACCGCCGATGACCTGGACATGTTCAACGGCGCGCCGGACCGCTACAACTGGGAACTGTTGGGCAAGCGGGAAATGATCATCCCCTACAACAGCTTCGCGCTGTGGGATGGGGAGCTCAAGTACAAGGACATCATCCAGCCGGGCCATCTCAATCCCGACCTGCTGCGCTACGAGAAGCACCGGGTGTGGGTGATCGACTCCACGCTCAAGGACAATGCACGCCACATATATGCTCGCCGCACCTTCTATGTAGATGAGGATACCTGGCAGATTTCGGTAATTGATCATTACGACGGCCGTGGCGAGCTGTGGAAGGTCAAGGAGGGGCATCCGATCCTGCACTATCAGGCGAAGATTCCCTGGCTGGCCGCCGAGAGCCTGCACGACCTGATCTCCGGTCGCTACCTGGTGATCGGACTGGATAACGAAGAACAGCGCTATACCTACGATTTCGACTTCGACACCAGCTTCCAGAACTTCACCCCACAGGCGCTGCGGCGGGCCGGGCGCCGTTAGTGCGATTAATCTGCTGGCTGTTGCTGCTGTACGGCCCGCTGCTCGCGACATCGGTGCGGGGGGCAGATTTTGCCACCCAACCCGCGCTGCCGGTGGCTGTCGGCGATGGTGCCCAGCTGCTCGATATGGCGCGCGCCGGTGCGCGCCTGCTGGCGGTGGGCGAGCGCGGGCTGATTGTGTTTTCCGACGACGGTGGCCAGTCCTGGCAGCAGGCCCGGGTGCCGGTGAGCGAAACGCTCACCGCGCTGAGCTTTCCCACCGAGGAGCACGGCTGGGCCGTCGGTCACGGCGGTGTGATCCTGCATTCCGGGGATGGCGGGGAGAGCTGGCAGCTGCAGTTTGATGGCAACGATGCCAATCGCCAGCGTCTCGACTTCGTGACCGACCGCATGATGATGCTTGAAGCGCAGCTCCAGGAGGCTGAATCTGAGCCCGATGATGAGCTGCAGTACCAGTTGGAGGAAGCGCAGTACGCGGTGGAAGACGCCGAACTGGCGCTGGAAACCGGTCCCGCGGACCCCTTCCTCGATGTCTGGTTTGCCGACAGCCAGTTCGGCCTGGCGGTGGGTGCCTACGGCATGCTTTACCGGACCGAGAACGGCGGCCTGCAGTGGCGCATCGCCCAGGCGGGTATCGAGAACCTGGAGGGCTATCATTACTATTCGCTCAGTTCCCCGACCTCCGGAGGTGACACTTTATACCTGTCCGGTGAGGCCGGCATTGCCTACCGCTCTGACGACCGCGGTGACACCTGGGGGCGTCTGGACCTGGGCTACGACGGCAGCCTGTTCGGCATCCTCGCCCTGCAGCAGGACGCTGTGCTCAGTTTTGGCCTGCGCGGCAATATTTTCCTCAGCAGCGACCGCGGCGAGAGCTGGCAGAACATTACCCCCGACGATGGTCCGGGGCTCAGCTTCTTTGGCGCCGGCCGGCTGCCGGGTGGTGGTCTGGTGCTGGTGGGCGCCGGTGGCGTTCTCGCTACCAGCCTCGATGAAAAGCGCTTCAACGTGCAGGTGCATTCCGGTCGCGACACCTTCGCGGCGGCGCTGTCAGTCGATGACGACCTGCTGCTGGCGGGCATGGGCGGGATCACGCGCATTGCGGCGAGTCGTGTCCGGAAGGCGGGCAAGCTTGAGCCACAGACAGAAGGAGCAGCGCCGTGAGTGCAGATAGCGTTGCCGATCTGGGTATCCAGCCTGACGACGGCCGCCTGCGGCCGGCCCTGGGCGAGTTGCTGATGAACACCCGGATATTGATGCTGTTGCTGTTTCTGGGGCTGACGGTTTTCTTCGGTATCCAGCTCAGCAAGCTGCGCCCGGATGCAAGTTTCGAGAAGATGATTCCGATCTCGCATTCCTACGTCGTCAACTTTCTTGAGAACCGCGCTGATCTCTCCGGCCTGGGTAACTCAGTCCGCATCACGGTGGAAACCACCGACGGCGATATCTTCACTGCCGATTTCCAGGAGACCCTGCGGCAGATCACCGATGAGGTGTTCTACATCCGTGGCGTGGACCGCTCTGGCCTGCAGAGCCTCTGGACACCGAATGTGCGCTGGACCGAGGTGACCGAGGAGGGGTTTGTCGGTGGCAGCGTGATTCCGGACGATTACGACGGCACACCGCGGACGCTGAGGAAATTGCGTGACAACGCCCTGAAATCCGGGCAGATCGGTCGCCTGGTGGCCAACAACTTCCAGTCCGCCACCATCCTGGCGCCGCTGGTGGAGGCAGACCCGCAAACCGGGGAGCGCCTCGACTACCAGGCGCTGTCTGCCGACCTCGAGCGACTGATTCGCGACAAATACCAGAAAGGCAATATCAAAATCCACATCACCGGCTTTGCCAAGTTGGTGGGAGACCTGATCGACGGTGCGGCGCTGGTCGGCGCGTTCTTCGGTGTCGCTTTCCTGATTACGGCGATCATGTTGTACATTTACTGCCGTTGCCAGTGGTGCACCGCAGCGGCGCTGTTGTGCTCCACGGTCGCCGTGGTCTGGCAGTTGGGCCTGCTGCATACCATGGGCCTGGGCATTGATCCCTACAGCATGCTGGTGCCCTTTCTGGTGTTCGCGGTGGGTATCAGCCACTCGGTTCAGATTCTCAATCGATTTGCTCATCTCAATCACAGCGGTATCGACAAGGTTGAAGCGGCGCGACTGTCTTTTGTGCGTCTTTGCAAGCCGGGCTTCGTTGCCCTGCTGAGTGACGGCGTCGGATTCCTGACCCTGCGGGTGATCGATATTCCGGTGATCCAGGAGCTGGCCCTGGTGGCCTCTACCGGCATTGCGGTGCTGGTGTTGACCAACCTGCTGCTGCTGCCGGTGGTGCTGTCCTATACCGGCATCAGTCACCGCTGTCGCTGCTACCGGGACGTCAAGACCACAACCGACTTCGCCCACTGGCGACTGCTGTCGAAGACGGCCACCCGGGGGCCGGCGATGACCGTTATCGCGGTCGCTGTGCTGCTGTTTGCCGGCGGCATCTACCTGGGTCAGCAGCAGAAGATCGGCGACCTTGACCCCGGCGCGCCGGAACTGCGGCCAGAATCGCGCTACAACCAGGACAATGCTTTCCTGACCGAAAACTACTCCACCAGCACCGACGTGTTCGTGGTGATGGTCCGCACTGAACCCCAGCAATGCGGTACCTATGAGACGGTAGCCGCCATCGACTACTTTCAAGGGGTGATGGGAGCGGTGCCGGGTGTGCAGTCCATCATATCGCTGGTGGATATATCGAAACTGGTGATCATGGGCATGAACGAAGGCAACCCCAAGTGGCATGCCGTCAGCCGCAACCAGTACATTCTTAACAACTCCCTGAGCCGGGTGCCCAGCGATCTGCTCAATACCGATTGCTCCATGGTGCCGGTCATCCTGTTCCTGGAAGACCACAAGGCCGACACGCTGACCGGTGTGGTGGAGGCGGTAGAGGCGTTCGCCGCGGAGCACAACTCTGACAGGATTCGCTTCATGCTGGCGGCTGGCAATGCCGGTATCGAAGCGGCCACCAATATCGTGATCCGCCAGGCCCAGTGGGAAATGCTGATGTGGGTGTACGGTGTGGTTATCCTGCTGTGCCTGCTGACCTTCCGTTCGCTGAGTGCCACCGCCTGCATCATCATTCCACTGATGCTGACCTCCGTTCTGGGCCAGGCGCTGATGGCGCTGCTGGGTATCGGCGTAAAGGTCGCTACCCTGCCGGTGATCGCGCTGGGTGTGGGAATTGGCGTGGACTACGGCATTTATATCTACAGCGCCCTGGAGCGCGCGCTGCGTGAGCATGGCAACCTGGAGGAGGCCTACTTCGAGGCGCTGCGCTCCACCGGCACAGCGGTCGCCTTTACCGGCCTGACCCTGGCGGTGGGAGTGGGTACCTGGATTTACTCTCCCATCAAGTTCCAGGGTGATATGGGCCTGATGCTGACCTTCATGTTCTTCTGGAACATGATCGGTGCCCTGTTCTTCCTGCCGGCACTGGCATGGCTGTTTGGCATCGACAGGAAGTATCGCCCGATTGAGAGTGGCGCTTGACCCGCTGGCTGGCGACGGCCCTGCTGGCGACCACGTTTTGCGCAGCGCAGGCCTCCGAGCTCCTGGTCTCCGACCCACAGGTGGGCGAGGCCTCCGCCGTTGCCCTGGTGTTCATGAGTCGCCTCAAACCGCGACTACAGTCGGCCGTGCAGGCGGGTCCGCCGGCAGAGGCCATCGCAGTCTGTGCACAGGAAGCCCCTGACATTGCTGCGCAGCTAAGCCGGGAAACCGGCTGGTCCGTCAATCGGGTCAGCCTGCAGCCGCGCAATCCCAACGCCCTGCCCGATGCCTGGGAGCGGGCCCAGCTTCAGGCTTTTGATCAAATTGTGGCAGCCGGCGGCAGGCCGAGCTGGGTGGCGGCCGAGATCGACGGGCAGGTTCGCTTCATGGCGCCGCAGCGCGTCGATGGCGTGTGCCTGTTGTGCCATGGTGAAGCTATTGATGCAGATACCACGGCCGCGCTGCGACGGCTGTACCCGGGTGATCGTGCCGTGGGCTACAAGCCCGGCGACGTGCGCGGTGCTATCAGCCTTTCTTCAGCCCGGCCAGAATCAGCGGACCAGGCGCCGCGCTGATTCAAGCGTAGTTAAATGCCGCGCAGACACCCAGGATCAATGCCGCCATTGTCAGCAGGATGGCCGCTTCGCGCGGTGGCCACTGGAGCCTTTCGCCGCGCGCGGAACTGCCGCCACGGGTAGCACGCGTTACCGCCATCGCCCCCAGCAGGGCGACGCCAAAGCCAATAACGTTCCACCACAGCCAGGACACCTGTGGCAGGGTCAGCCAGGTGAGCAGGTTGGCGGCCAGGCCGAGACAAAAGCCGGCAATGGCACCGCGCTGACCGAGACGCGGGAAAAAAACGGCCATCACGAATAATGCCAGCAGCGGCCCGTTGGCCATGGACCCCACCTTGTTTATGGCCTCCAGCACGGTGGGGGCAATGCGATCCACCTGGTAGGAAAACAGGATCGCGAAGGCACCCCAGAACAGGGTGGCCAGCTTGGATGAGAGGAACAGCTGGCGCTCGGACAGCGGCCTGAAGCGGGCGATGAAATCCTCTACCGTACTGGCCGACAGGCTGTTGAGCGCAGAATCGATGGAAGACATGGCAGCGGCGAACAGTCCAACGATAGCGAGCCCCGCCAGCCCAGGTGTAAATTCGCGAGCCACGAAAGCTGGAAACACCAGGTTGTAGTTGGGTTTGCCTTCGCTCGTCAGCGGCAGTCCGGCCACAAAATCCGCATGCTCCAGTGCGTAGGCTGCCAGACCCAGCCCCAGCAGGCAGTAGGCCAGCACCAGGGGAAACCGCAATACGCCATTGAGCAATAGCACCTGCCGGGTGGTGGCGGCGTCTTTTGCCGCCAGCAGCCGCTGGGCCTGGCTCTGGTCGCAGCCGTAGTAGGCGGTGTAAAGGAACAACCCGCCCAGCAACATGGGCCAGAAGCCGTAGTTGTTGCCGTTGAGTCCCCAGTCGTTCACCAGGGTGACGCTACGGTCAGCCAATGTGCTCCACTCTGCCGCCAGCGGTTGCCCCAGGGTCGCCAGGGTGTACAGCACGGCCGCGGTCAGCAGCAGCATCTGCACGACGTCGGAAATCACAACGGCGCGCATGCCGCCGATGACGTCGTAGGTGATGGTGATGCCCATCAGGATCAACACCGCCACGGTATAGCTGGTGCCGGTAACCAGGCCAATGACAGACGCCACCCCATAGACGGTGACACCGGTCGCCACGCCGCGAAAGAACAGGAAGCAGCCGCTGGCCAGCAGGCGGCTGGCCAGTCCCAGGCGCTGCTCCAGATACGCATAGATTGAAATCACGCCAGCGGCGCGCACCGGCAGGAACAGCAGGCACAGGGCCAGCATGGCCAGCGGCACCGCGAGTTCATACTGCAGCCACAATAGTCCCCCGCCCAGGACAAAACCGACAAAGGCCGGCGCGCCGAGCAGGCTGTTAGTGGAACACTGGGTGGCAATAATCGAAGTGGCCAACGCCCATCCCGGCAGGCGGTTGGCGCCCAGGTAGTAGTCTTCCCTGGAATGCTGACTGCGGCCCAGATGGAGTGCCAGCAGCAACATGGCCGCCAGGTAGCCGCCAATGACCCACCAGTCGAGGACGCTCATTCAGCCGCCGCGCAGTTCATGCTTCGCAGCATACTGTCAGCCAGGGCCCAGCGTCATCCTGCTGCGCCGGAGTGCAAAGGCCAGCACGGCCCCATCAGAAGGTTCCCTGGCGCAGGATCAGGGTGTCACCGCGCTGGGTAAACTCGATGTGCTGAAGGAAAGACATGCCCAGCAGAATTTCTTCGGTCTGTAGACCCGGTGATACGCCGGCGCTGACATTGCCCAGGGCAATGTCGCCGATGCTGACTCTGTCCAGACGGGTGGAGTAGGCGCGGGCCAGGCCATTGGCGGTTTGGGTCATGATTTCCTGGCCGCGAGGCAGGTTCAGGCCGGCGGCGATATGGCCGGGGATGGCGACGGTGGTAGCGCCGGTATCCAGCATGAACACCACTTCCTGGCCATTTATCTTGCCGCTGGTGACGTAGTGCCCGGCGCGATTGCGCTTCAGGACCACCTCGCGAACCCCGTCGCGGGTCGTGCTGTTGAGGGTCTGGTTGGGATTGCGCTGGCGCTCCAGCATCCCGTCGAACCAGAAAACGGCAAGGCCGCCGAACAGCAACCAGGCCAGAACCAGCATGCCGGTGCCCATGCGTCTTTGTTCGCGCTGGGGTTGGGACTCCTTTGGCGGCTCCACCGTCAGTATGCTCTAGGCAACCTGGCTTGCCAGGCCGAAGCGCTCGCGCAGGAAGCGGGCGATGCCGTCTTCATCGTGGTGGCCGATGACCGCAGTGGCCGCCGCTTTGACCGCGTCCTTGGCGTTGTCGGGCGCGTAGGCTTCGTCGGCCCGACCAAACATACTGAGGTCGTTGTCACTGTCGCCAAAGCACAGCACCCGCGAGGCGCCCAGTTGTTCGCGCAGCAGGTCCACGGCGCCGCCCTTGCTGGCGTTGCTGTGGTGGATATCGATCCAGCGCAGTGCCGCACCCTCATGGGCAATGCCTGCGTAGGCCACCAGCCCCGGCTCGTTTTCGATCAGGGTCTCGATGGCGTCGATGGAAGCAGGTACGCCCAGCGCCGAGATATTGGTGATTTCAGCATCGGCCGGCATCTGTGCGGCCGGCAATACCTCAACTCCTGACCGGCTTGAAAACTCGGCGGCCAGCTTTTCTTCGACAGGGTGCTTCAGCGGCGGATGGTAGACCGCGTGCCGGTTGCCGGGCTCCAGGGTGAAGATGAATGGAGTGACGTCCTGGACCAGCACGGCCTCCAGGACATGCTGAATTTCCAGTTGGGTCAGGAAATTCTGATGTGAATAGGCATCGTCCGCCGGATTCCAGATCATCACCCCGTTCTTGAAGACCTGGGGTAGTCGAAAGCCATGACCGGCAATCAGGTCTCGGGAAGCGTGCAGCGTCCGGCCTGTCGCCACGGTATAGGCAATATCCCGTTCCGCCAGCGCGGCCAGGGTGTCGCGGGTATAGGGAGTAATCTCGCTGTGGCGATTCAGCAAGGTGCCATCGAGGTCAAAAACGATCAATTCCATGGGCTTGGTACGGCTCCGGTGTCGTTGCTGGATTGTGACAGCTTGTTTTGCCCTGGCGCGCCGGCAGCGTCAGGTGTAAAGCGGCGGTAGCGAGTCGCCCGTACCGGCGGTGTCCCGGTGTCCCTGCTTGCGGCAGGCTTTCAGGGCCAGTGCCAGCGGCGCCCCGCGCCAGTCACCGCCACCAGCATAAAGGCTGCGCTCCAACTCCTCCAGCGCGCCAGACAGTTCGCTCGATTCGAAGTGAGCGGCAATATCCGCCAGCCGTGGCAGTCCCTTTCGGTGCAGGTAGCGCTGGGCCCAGGCCTGCAGCGCAGCGCGCGTCGCGTTGGAGTCGTTGGCGTTGCAGGCGGTCAGGCAGGCTTTGAAGAGCGCGGCCTCTCGCTGTTCGGTCTCCCGGGGTGCCGCCGCTGCGGGCCGGGATACTCGCAACCGCCAGCCCAGCCAGACTGTAGTTCCCAGCCAGCCCAGCAGCGCGGCCAGAGTCGCCCACATCCACTGGTTTATGGGTTGGACCAGGTCGCCGGCGGCGGCCGGTGTGACAGTGGGGATGGGTGCCGCGGCGCCAGGTGCTGTCGGGGCGACTGCAGGTGCTGCTACCGTGAAACTGCGGGCCGGCAATTCGGCGTAGCGAAGGCTGTCCGTGTCGGTGTCCCACCAGGGGATCTTTATCGTCGGCAGCGTGAACGCCCCGGGCTCGGTGATCAGCAGTGCGGTGCTGTTGATACCGATAGCGGTGATGCCGTTGTTACCGGTTCGATTCTCGGAGCGGGGCTGGTCCGGGTAGGCCCTGACCCCTTCCAGGTTGCCCGGCGAAATCTCCGGCAGCTGGCTGCTGTCGATCCCTTCCGCAACCAGGGTCAATGTGCGGGTGACCGAGTCCCCGACTGCGAGCTCGTCGGGCAGTGCCGACCAGCTTTCCTCTATGCGCAGGTTGCGGGCAGGAATCCACGGGGCATCGGGCCACGAAGCCGGCACTGGTTTTACGGTCACGCGAATGGGGTTGCTGCGGCGTCGCAGTGCTTCGCCGGCGCCAAGCGACAGGAAGCTGCGCCGTCCTGTGGACTTGCGGCCGTTGAAGGTCATGGACGGAATCACCAGCTCGCCGCTCTTCTGGGGAAAAATCGCGTGTTTCACTTCGATGACGCGGTAGGGTCGGCCGTTGATAGTGCGCTGGAAACTGCTCGATTCCAGCTCTTCCACCACGGCGTCGTCCAGCTTCAGTTCCGAGCGACCTCGATCAGTCAGGTCGATAGCCTCGTAAATGCGGAATGTGTGCAGCAGCTGAGACTGGACGTAAACCGATTCGCGGTCCACTTCGGATTCGACAAATACATCCTGTGTGCCGTCGGCGTCCACCGGTGTATCGCTGACCTTGATGCTGATAGCCCGGGTGCGCTGACCATCGATGGTCAGCGCCGGGATTGCCAGTTCACCGGTGCGGCGCGGCAGCAGAACCACCTGCAGGTCACGGGTACGCGTAGACTGGCCCTGGATTATCGACCAGTGTGTAGAGCTGCCGGTAGAGACAACATCGAAGTCCCGTGACAGCAGATCCAGGTCGGCGTCGTCCACGTTTTCGCCTTCTGTGGCGCGCAAGGTCAGCACCAGGCTGTCGTTGATGGACACGCGGTTGCGATCCACGGTGGCCGTTATCGCCCCCTGAGCCGCACTCGCCGCAGCCAACAGCAGCAGAATTAACGCCTTACCAGCGAGTGTCTTCATCGCGATTTGCTCCCTGTGAGTTCTCCTGGGCCCGCAGTCGGGACTGGTAGCGAAATTTGCGGCGCAGCAGGCCTGAGGGGTCGTCAGGGATGCGGCGCAGCCACTGCTCGTTGGCCATTTCGCGCTCCAGCGCTTCGGGGTCGCGCTCGCGGGCTGCCGGTGGCTGTTGCTCGCCTGACTCCTGTTCCCCGGGCTGCGCCTGGGCCTGCTGTTGCTGGTCCTGATTCTTGGAGTCCTCGCGCTGCTGGTTCTGTTCATTCTCGGGTTTGTCCTGGCCATCGGACTGTTCCTGCCGGGCCTGCTGTTGCTGCTCCGACTGCTCGCCGTCCTGGGATTGCTGGTCCTGCTGGCTTTGCTGGTCTTGCTGGCTTTGCTGGTCCTGCTGATTTTCCTGATTTTGTTGATTTTCCTGATTCTGTTGCTCCTGCTGCTCCTGCTGTTGCAGCAGCTGTTCGACCAGGGCCTTGTTGAAAGCCGCATCTTCCATGTCCGGCGCCTTCGCCAGCGCCTCTTCGTAGGCAGCAATAGCGCCTTCCAGGTCGCCCCCGCGGGCCAGGCTGTTGGCGCGGTTGTACCAGCTGTCGGCACTGTCCTGCCGGCCGAACTGCTCTACAGCCTGGTCGTAGTTGCCGGCCCGGTAGTTGGCTGTCGCCGCCCAGGCAGGGTCCTTGAAGGCGCGGGCTGCCGCTTCCGGTTCATCAGACTGCAACAGCTCGCTGCCGCGCTGGTCGCGATTGAGGAAGTAATCGCGTAGACCCTGGGCCTCAGTGGGCGCGGCCAGGGGCAATAGCAGCAGGCAGAGGATATAGCCACGGCGGAAGGCGCCCAGCGCCACCGGGATTAACAGCAGGGTCAGCCAGTAACCCATGTCTTCCCAGGTATCCACGCTACGTCCCAGCAATTCCTGGGTGTCATCCTCGTCCCAGGGGTCCAGGGCAAGAATCTGTTCCAGGTCTTCATCGCCCAGCTCCAGGTCACTGTAGGTGCCGCCGAAGCGGGCTGCCAGTGACTTGAGCGGTTCACGGTCGAGACCGGCGACCACGATACCGCCGCTTTCATCGCGCAGGAAACCATCTCCGGTGGGAATCGGGCTGCCTTCGCTGGTGCCGATGCCAAGCACGGAGAGCCGGTACCCGGTATTGCGCAGCGCCTCGGCAATTTCATCGCTGTCGCCACGGTAGACCCCGTCGGTCACCAGCAGGATCTGCCCGTGTTCCAGGCCACTGTCACGTAACAGGCGCACGGCCTGCTCCACGGCCCGGGCCGGGCGGCTGCCCTTGACCGGCATGATGCCCGGCGTCAAGGCCGGCATCAGGTTGGCGATCGTGCGCAGGTCATCGGTCAGGGGACTGACCACATGGGCATCACCGGCGTAGGCAATCAGGCCGGTCGTGCCCTCGGTTTTCTTCTCCAGCAGGTCCAGCAGCTTCTGGCGGCTGCGAACCAGCCGCGATGGCGTGATGTCGGTCGCGTACATCGACAGGCTGAGGTCGTAGAGCACCACCAGGGCGTGCTCCCGGCGTTCCACCGGCTGAGGCAGCCGCTCCCAGCTCGGTCCCGCCAGCGCGATGATACTCAGCATCCAGGCCACCAGCAGGACCGCCAGCGGCCAGCGGCGGGCGGCGCGGCCGCCGCTTAGCAGGTGCGGTAGCAGCTGATCGGAAATGATGTTTGACCAGGCTTTGCCTGCGCCCAGTTGCCGGTATAGCAGCCAGCCGACGGGCAGCAGCAACAGCGCCGCCAACAGCCATCCCGGCCGCAGGAAATGGAAGTTGGCCAGCAGCTCGCTCATCGGCCAATACCCCGGGCAATGCCCAGCAGCAGACTCAGCACAAAGGCGACTCCCAGGGGCAGATGAAACAGACTGCGCTGGGGGCGATAGCTCTGGGCTTCCTGCTCTACCGGCTCCAGTGCGTCCAGAAGTTGGTAAATATTGATCAGCTCCGCCGGGTCCCGGGCACGAAAGTAGTTACCACCGGTGCGGTCGGCGATTTCACGCAGTGTGGCTTCGTCCAGATCGCGGGACGGATTGACCACCTTGGAGCCGAAGCTGGAACCAAACAGGCCTGGCATGACCATCTTGTCACTGCCGATGCCAATGGTGTGTATTTTCACGCCGTTGTCAGCGGCCAGTCGGGCGGCGTCCAGCGGCTCCACTTCGCCGGCGTTGTTGGCGCCGTCGGTAAGCAGGATCAATACCCGGCTGTCTGCGGGTCGCTCGCGCAGGCGCTTGACCGCGAGCCCGATGGCATCGCCGACGGCGGTTTCGCGGCCGGCAAAACCGAGCTGGGCCTCCCGCAGGAAACGTTGCACGGTATTCCGGTCAAAGGTCAGCGGCGCCTGCACGTAGGCATTGCTGCCAAACAGGATCAATCCCAGCCGGTCGCCCCGGCGGCGCTCGATAAACTCTCCCACCACCTGTTTCACTGCGTCGATGCGCGACACCGTGTGTTGGCCGACGACCATGTCCTCGACCTGCATGGAACCCGACAGGTCCACGGCCACCAGCAGGTCGCGACCACTGGCCGGCAGGCTCACGGGGTCGCCAACCCAGGTAGGGCGCGCCAGTGCCGCCAGCAGCGCCAGCCACAGCAGAGCCAGTATGACCAGCCCGATCAGGCTGCCCGAGCTACCCACTCCGGCGCCCTGTTGTTCCAGCGACCGCCAACTGTCAAAGAAGGGGACCCTGAGGGCGGCATCTTCGCCGGCCGCCGACGGCCAGAAGCGCCATACCAGCCAGGGAAGGGGCAGCAGCAACAAGGCATAGGGCCATTGCAGGGTCAACACGGCGCGCCTCCCAGCTGAGTCACCCAGCGATCGCACAGGCTGTGCAGGGTGTCCACATCCGGTGTGCTGCCAGGTTGATAGGCCAGCACGCCAAAGCCGATATCACTGAACCCGGTCTCCGGCGGTTTGCGCCACTGGCGATCCAGGAAGGCTTCCCAGCGCTCACAACTGAGTGCCGCGACCTCTTGCCGGGGGAAGCGCACGAGGGCGGCGCGCTTGAGAATGGCATTGGCTGTCTGCAGGTAGCTGTCCTGGTCGCCGTCTTGCTGCCACGCTCTGTGGGCCTGCTCCAGGGCAGTCCGGGCACTGCGCCGCCAGGCATTGCGCTGGTAGCGGCGCCAGCACCAGATCACCAGTGCCACCAGCATGCACAGCAGCAGTGCCGCCAGTACCCACCAGCCGGGGCCCGGAGGCCAGGAGCTGACCGGGTCCGGCAAGTGAATGTCGCGCAGCTGAGAGAGGGGGTCTGCGGGGTTCACCGACGGCCGCCTCCCGCGTAGTAGGCCTGCAGGATGCCCAGCGGTGACTCCGACGTGCTGGCCGCAATCAGCGGTATGCCGAGCTTTCCCAGGGACTGCCGCAGCGCCGTCAGCTGCGCATCGAAGCGCTGGGAAAAATCTTCGCGCACGCGGTGGTTTCCGGTGTACAGCTGGGCCCGGGCGCTGCCGTCGGTCACCGTATATCGGCCGGCGTCGGGTAGCGTCTGCTCCAGCGGATCCGAGCAATGCAGGGCCGTGATTTCCAGATGACGGCCCAGCTGGTAGAGCTGTTCCAGGGCGTCGTCTTCGCTGGCGCCGCTGAAATCGCTGATCAGGAATATAGAGCTACCCGGGCGCGCGATGCGCCGCAGTTCAACCAGCATGTCACTGAAGCGCTGCGAATGTTCACTGGGGTCAAGCGGCAGGGCCTGGTTCATGGCAGTCAGTGCGTTCAGCAAGCCCAGCACCGAGCGCCGACTGCGGCGCGGGCGAATTTCATGGTGTTCCCGTTCAGAAAATACCAGTCCGCCGAGCCGGTCACCGCGCTGCAGGGCCGCCCACGAGAGCAGCGCGCCCAGGCGCGCGGCGAGCACAGACTTGCAGCAGGTACGGCTGCCGAAAAACATGCTGGTGCGCTGGTCCACGCACACCAGCACCTGGCGCTCGCGCTCCTCCCGGAACAGCTTGGTGTAGGCAGAGCCGGTGCGGGCGGTCACGCGCCAGTCGATGGTGCGAATGTCATCACCGGGCTGATAGGCGCGCACTTCCTCGAAATCGATACCGCGGCCACGGAAGTTGGTCTTGTTGGGGCCGGACAACAGGCTGAGGGCACGTTTGCGCTGGTTAAGGTCCAGCTTGCTGGCCGGGTGACGCTGCTCAATCAGGTCCGCCAGTTCGCAGTAAGCGCCCAGGGCCGGGGCTTTGTTGGGGGCTGTAGCCATCTCATGCAGACCGCTCAGGCGACCGGGACTCGCGCCACCAGTTCGTCGATGGCAGCGTCGGCACTGATGCCGTTGGCCTCGGCTTCAAAACTGAGAATCAGTCGATGGCGCAGGACATCGTGCACCACGGCCTGAACATCATCCGGGGTGACAAAATCACCACCGCGCAGCCAGGCGTGGGCGCGCGCGCAGCGATCCAGGGCAATGGTGGCCCGCGGGCTGCCGCCATAGTCGAGCCAGCCGGCCAGCTCGGGGGAATACTGTGAAGGGTCGCGGCTGGCAATCACCAACTCGACAATGTAGCGTTCCACGGGCTCTGCCATGTGCATCTCCAGGACGCTGGCACGAGCCGAAAAAATGGCATCCTGCGGCAGTGTGGGTGGCTGCGGTAGCTGGGTGGCGGCGGCTTCGTTGCGCGTCAGCCTGAGAATGTCTCGTTCGGCTTCCCGGTCCGGATAGTCAACAAAGACGTGTAGCAGGAAGCGGTCGAGCTGAGCCTCTGGCAGAGGGTAGGTACCTTCCTGCTCGATCGGGTTCTGGGTGGCCATCACCAGGAACAGGTCCGGCAGGCGGTAGGTTTTACTGCCCACGCTGACCTGGCGCTCGGCCATCGCTTCCAGCAACGCCGACTGTACCTTGGCCGGCGCCCGGTTGATCTCGTCGGCCAGTATCAGGTTGTTGAATACCGGCCCGCGTTGAAAGTGGAAGCCGCCTTCCTGGGGTCGGTAGATATCGGTGCCAGTCACGTCGCCGGGCAGCAGGTCGGGAGTAAACTGGACGCGGTGGAAAGAGCCCTCGATGCCGTCGGCCAGGGCCTTGATAGCACGCGTTTTGGCAAGGCCAGGCGCGCCTTCGACCAGCAGATGGCCGTCAGCCAGCAGGGCAATAAGAAGCCGTCTCACCAGGCCTGCCTGGCCAATGATCTGCTGTCCGAGCCAGCCTTCCAGCTCGCTGATATGATCCCGATGGGCCAAGGGTGTTTCCTCCGCTATGTTCATGATTGCTCCGGCCTGACTTCATCAACCCGTCTGAGACTGCACTACAACTGGAAAGTTCGGGGCAAAACCGCTGATTTCAAGGGCTGAAGCGGCATCTCTCCGCAAGAGGCGGGATGCTATCGACTCACTATTGATACGGCAACTACGGCAAGTCGCGTCAGAAAAACTTGCACAAGCGAGATGAGGACAATGGCGGTCTCTCCGTTTATCATGAAGCCCGGTTGTGAATAGGCTGTTTTTCCGTTGGAGAAAGCAATGACCAGAATTGGTACCCCGTTCAGTGCCTCGGCAACGCGTGTCCTGTTGCTCGGGTCGGGTGAATTGGGAAAGGAAGTGGTAATCGAGCTCCAACGCCTCGGTGTCGAGGTGATCGCCTGTGACCGCTACGCCAATGCGCCGGCCATGCAGGTGGCAGACCGCGCCCACTGCTTCTCGATGCTCGACGGCGCAGAGTTGCGACGCGTTATTGAACTCGAGCAGCCTCATTACGTGGTACCGGAAATCGAGGCTATTGCTACGGACACGCTGCTCGAACTCGAGTCTGAAGGCTTCAACGTGGTACCCACGGCGCGTGCGGCGTCGCTCACCATGAACCGCGAGGGCATCCGACGCCTGGCCGCGGAAGAGCTCGGCTTACCCACTTCGCCGTACCGGTTTGCCGAGACCCGCGAACAGTTTGACCAGGCGATCGAAACGATTGGCCTACCCTGTGTGGTAAAGCCGATCATGAGTTCCTCCGGCAAGGGCCAGAGCACTGTCAGCGAATCTTCAGAGGTGGACGCGGCCTGGCACTATGCCCAGGAAGGTGGCCGTGCCGGCGGCGGCAAGGTCATCGTCGAGGGCTTTGTGGATTTTGACTATGAAATTACCCTGCTGACGATTTGCCACCGGGATGGCACCAGTTTCTGCGAACCCATCGGGCATCGCCAGAAAAATGGCGACTATCAGGAGTCCTGGCAGCCCCAGGCCATGTCCAGCGAAGCTCTGGCCAGCTCCCGGGAAGTAGCGCAAAAAATTACCGCGGCGCTGGGAGGGCGTGGCCTGTTCGGGGTTGAGCTGTTCATCAGCGGCCACGAGGTCTATTTCAGCGAAGTGTCCCCGCGCCCCCATGATACTGGCATGGTGACCCTGATATCCCAGGATCTGTCGGAGTTCGCCCTGCACGCCCGCGCAATACTCGGCTTGCCGGTTCCGAATATTCGCCAGCATGGACCGTCGGCCTCGGCGGTGATCATGGCGGAGGGTGATTCCACGGACATCAGCTATGCCAATCTGGATACGGCGCTGGCGGAAACTGACACGCAGTTGCGGCTGTTTGGCAAGCCAGAGGTGTCGGGGCGGCGGCGTATGGGCGTTGCCCTGGCGCGGGCCACGACCACGCAGATGGCGCGGGAAAAGGCGATTGCCGCTGCCCGCGCTGTGACTGTGGAGATCAATCCGGATACCGAGGGGAGTAAGGTCGCCGAGGGCTGATTGCTGCCGAGTGGAGCAGCGCGCCGCTTTATCCGGGTACTTCGCGCGGCGGGAAAAACACGGGAAGGTCCCCGTTCGGGGCCTGTCCCCTGTTTTTTATGAACCTCCCGTGTCAGGCGGTCTCGCACTCGATCAGCAGTTGGGTGATAGCTTCCGGGTCCTGGGGCCGGGCGAGGGCGAATCCCTGGGCCACGTCGCAACCTACCTGCCGTAGAAATTCCGCCTGCTCCTCGTTCTCCACACCCTCGGCGACCAGGCCCAGACCCAGCTGCCGGGCCATTGCTATCATGCCCCTTACCACAGAGTCGGTACGGCCGTCGGTGCCGACGCGGGCGAGGAAGGAGCGATCCAGCTTGACCATGTCCATGGGTTGCCAGGCCAGGTAGGCGAAGGAAGAATAGCCAGTCCCGAAATCGTCAATGGCCAGTCTTACGCCACGCTGGCGCAGTGCACTGAGCATGTCGGCCACCTGGTGGCTCTGTTCAAGCATGCAACGCTCGGTGATTTCGAACTCCAGGTCGCTCATGCTCAGACCGCTCTCCGCCACGGCAGCCTCGGTGACTTCGATCAGGCGCGGATCCAGCAGCTGTCGTGGCGAAACGTTTATGGACATGCGCGGCACGGACAGTCCGGCCCGGCGCCAGCGCGCCAGTTGCCGGCAGGCCTCGCGGATGATCCAGGAGCCGAGTGTGACGATAAAGCCGTTGTCCTCTGCAATCGGTATGAACTCGTTGGGCGAGATTCGCGAACCATCGCTGCGAACCAGTCGAATAAGGGCTTCCATGCCCGATACTGCTCCTGTTGAAACGGTGAACTGTGGTTGGTACTGCAGGATGAAGCGCTGTTCCTCCAGCGCCTTTTCCATTTCCGCTTCCATGCGGAACAGGGCTTTGCGGCGCGCCAGGTCCTGCCGTGAAAAGGAGCGGCAGCTATCGTGGCCGTCACCCAGTTCGCGCAGTGCAAAGCGGGCAAAATGCAGGAGTTCCTCGGGCTTGTCCGAGTCGCCGGGGCAGGCCGCGGCGCCAATTTCCAGCTTGAGACGGCAGGACACGCCTTCTATTTCATAGTGGCCAGTACCGCCTTCGATCATGCGATCAGTCATCGCCTTGAGCGATGTCTCGGAGCGAATGCCGCGGCCGACAATCCCAAACTCCCCTGGCTGAATACGCTGTACCGGTTCCCGACGGCGCAGCAGGCCACGCAACTGCGCCAGCAGTGCGGCCTCGGCCGCGGAGCCGAAGTCCGGTCCGAAGGTGTCTACCAGCAGGTCGAAGTTGCCGATCCGAAACACCAGCAGTTGGGCGCTCTGGCCAACCGAGCGGGCGGCGAGGAGTTCCCGGCATAGTGTGGTCCCGAGTTCGCCAGTGGCGACTGGTTGACTGGGCAGCGGGCTGCTGGTGCCACGTGGGTCCAGCTGTACGACCTTGCCGCCCTGACTGAATTTCCGTTCGCTGCTCATATGGGGACTACTCCTGTGGTGCCCAGACGTTTACGCCGGCCTGTTCATCGGTTAACGAATTACTGAAGGCCGTGGCGCTGTCATTCCAGATGAAGCTGTCGTTCCAGATGAAGCTGTCGTTCCAGATAAAGCTGTCGTTCCAGATGAAGCTGTCGTTCCAGATGAAGCTGTCATTCCAGATAAAGCTGTCGCTCCAGACGTAGCCGTCGTTCCAGAAGTAGCCGGGTGCACTCACTTCGTCGGGATTCCAGGCAAGACCGTCGGAGCCCGGGATATAGAAGTTGCCGGCCTCATCGATGGCGGTGGGGCCCATGAAGTGGGCGCTGCCGTCGAGATCGGCGGCGATGTCCAGTCCCACGTTGCCGCAGCCAGTGGCATTGCTGTAGACAGCATCCACGGCATTCACCAGGCCGGCGCCCTGCTGGAATACGCTGTAGGCCAGTGAGCCGTCTGCATACGCCGCCTGGCGGGCGGTAGACATCAGCTTGCACTTGACGTCGTCGGGGGTGAGGGCGGGGTTGTACTGGTACATCAGCGCGACGATACCGCTGACCACTGCCGTCGCCTGGGAGGTGCCGGACATGGTGAAGTACTCACCAAAGCTGTGGAAGTGCGGATAGTTGCTGGCCAGTGTGGCGGCATTGCTCATCAGGCCGGTGACGTGACCACCGGGGGCAACGATCTCGGGCTTGATGAAGCCTTCTGTCGTCGGACCGGCTGATGAGAACGGCGCCAGATAGTCGTCGCTCCCGTTGGCCGGCGTCCAGTTGTCGGTCATGGCGCCCACGGTCAGGATATAGGGGACATTGCCGGGTACACCAATCGTCATCGGATCCGGTCCGATGTTGCCAGCGGAGGCGACCACCACGATGCCGGCTTTCCACAGATGCATGACGGCCTGGGCCAGCGGGTCATTCCAGTAGCGCGAGCGAGGGCTGGCGCTGAAGGAC
Organism: Cellvibrionales bacterium; assembly: GCA_043513815.1. GTDB lineage: Bacteria > Pseudomonadota > Gammaproteobacteria > Pseudomonadales > Halieaceae > JANQIO01. The sequence goes on from CP121313.1 coordinate 564,129, forward strand.
AGGTTTACGACCTTGATATTGAACTGGTCCTTCTTGTTATAGATACGCTGCATGGCGTAAATCACATCCGCGTAGGTGCCATTGCCGTCTGCGCCGAAGGCTTTCACGGAGATCAGGTTGGCCCAGGGTGCGATGCTGTTGTACTTGCCGTCAGCGCTGACTTCGGAGTTGGCGATGATGCTGCTGATGTGCATGCCGTGGCCGTACTCATCGACAATATTGTTGGCATCTTCAGAACCCGAGATCACATCGTAGGAGGCCGTCAGGCGGACCTGGCCGTCTGGCGTCTCACTGAACTCACGCTTGATGCTGAGGCCCGAGTCGATCACCACTACGGTGATGCCGCGGCCGTCGATGCCCTGGGCGTGCAGCTGGTCGGCACCGACCAGGTGCGGAAAGTCCAGGTAGGGAACGCTGGAGTCGTCCAGCGTGAATTCCTCGCCGCCATCGACTGTGGTGGTCTTGACGTCGTTGTTGTCGTGAATACGGAAATCACCCGGGAGGGCTTTGAGTGCAGTCAGCTGGCCGCCGGTCAGTTCGGCGCTGACGGCATTGATCAGGGAGAGATCGCGAACCACGGTGCCGCCAACGGCTTCCACGGCGCTGCGCAACGCGCTTCCACTGCCGCCCTGGACGATGACGGAATGAAGGCCCTCGTTTACAGTCGCCTGCTTAAAGGATGGTGAGGGTTGGGCCGGGGTCGGCGCTACCTGCTCGGTGGTTTGCCCGGTCAGCAGCGCGCCGGCCAGTACCGCGCCGCCTGCTACCGATACGGCCAGTGCTTTCATTGTTGCCTGTTTCACGGAAGGTCTCCTCAGCCACAGGGTCTGCGGCTTGATTGAAAATTCGTTGTTGTTGTCGGGAGAAAAATCATTCATGGCCGGCCTCACTTCTGTTCCTGCTTGTGCAGTTCGGTGAGGCGTAATTTCCCGTAGACGGAAGTGCGGATGCCGACCTTGCGCTCCCCGAGCAGGCTTTCAAGGTCAGTCGGAATGCGTTCCACATCTTCCCTGTTGGTTTCCCGGGTGCCGTAAATACCGACCCAGGCGTCGCGGCCGTTTTCCTTGGCGATATAGGTACACTGGTCGGCGATATTGGCGACCTGCTCCCAGCTCACCATGTCCGGCTTGAGCGGGGAGAAGGGGTAGACGGCAAAGCCGATGGAGCCAGTCAGGCGGCCCACCTCGTTGTTGCCCAGATGGTAGTTGCGCTCCGAAAGGCCGGTGCGGATACGCTCTGCGAGTTTTTCTGCTGCGCGGTTGCTGGTGTTGCGGCTGACGATCAGGAACTCGTCACCGCCCCAGCGGATGATGGTGTCCGATTTCCGGCAGCAATCCTGCAGTTCGTCGCGAACCTGCAGCAGAGCCGCATCACCGGCAGCATGTCCGTGGGCGTCGTTGATCTGTTTGAAGCCGTCGAGGTCTACCATCATGAATGACAGTGCCGGGGCGATATCGAGGGATTCACCGTTGCCTGTCTCCGCCATCTCGCTGGCCTGGCGGCGTGCGTGTGCCACCTCGGTGGCAACAAACTCTTCCAGGAAGCGACGATTGCGCAAACCGGTCAGTGTGTCGGTCAGGCTGGATTCCTTGAGCTGGTCGTTCAGTGACAGCAGCTCCTGGTTTCGTTCCGCCAGTTCGCGGGTACGGTCTGCCACGATATTCTCAAGCTCTTGCCGTTTGCGGGCGGCGTGGGCGAGCTTGAGGGCGTTGACGCGGGTGAAGAGAAAGATGGCGGCCAGGATGGCCAGCGCGTAACCGCCATAGGCCCAGGCAGTGGCCCAGGGCGGCGGCACCACCACCATGTCAATGGCGGCACCGTCTTCGTTCCAGATGCCGTCGTTGTTGGACGCCTGCACGCGGAAGGTATAGCTGCCGGCGGGCAGGTTGGTATAGGTGGCCCGGTCGTACTCGACCGGAGCACTCCAATCCTGGTCAAAGCCCTCAAGTTTGTAGCGGTAGCGGTTGCGCGTCGGCGCCGAATAGTCGAGGCCGCTGAAGGAAAATGTAATCAGGTCGTTGTCGTAGTCGAGGTTAAGGGTCTCACCATCGTCGTCGGTGCTATGTCTAGTGGTCAGCGGGCCGCTGCGATCAAACGCCGTGAGCGCGATGTCCGGCTCGTGGCGGTTGACGGTGATATGGTTGGGATAGAAGGCCAGCAGGCCCTTAACGCCACCGAACAGTAACCGGCTGGAGCGGGTGCGGTGCACGGCGCTGAACATGAAGTCGTTACTGCGCAGGCCGTTGCTGCGGCTGAAGTAACGCATCTGGCCATTGTCGGGGTTGTACTGCACGAGGCCACGGTTGCTGCTGAGCCAGAGGCGGCCGTCGCTGTCTTCCACCATGCCCTGAATGCTGTCGCTGGGCAGGCCGTCGCTGCGGCGGATCTTGGTGAAGCGCACGCGTTCGTCGCGGCGGTCTTCGGCGCTCCAGTGATTGAGGCCGCCGCCGTTGGTGGCGATCCACAGTGAACCGTCGCCGGTCTCTGTGATCAACCACGCCGTCTTGCTGCTTAAACTGTCAGGATTGTCTTCGTCTTTGTTAAAGCGCTCGAATCCCTCACCGTCCGGGCTCATGGCATTGAGACCGCCGTTTTCGGTGCCGATCCACAGCGTTCCCTGGCGGTCTCGATAGATGTCCAGTACCCGGTTGCTGGACAGGCTCTGGTCGTTCTCGGGGTTGTGCTGGAAGCGCTCAAAACGGCCGCTGTTGGTGTCAAATCGGTTGAGGCCTCCGCCGTAGGTGCCCACCCAGATAATGCCGCTGCGCTCCGCCAGGATTGAGGTGACGGCGTTGCTGCTGATGGAGCTGGGATCATCCGCGTCATGGGTATAAACCGTAAAGCTTTCGGTGTTTGGATCCATCAACACCAGGCCGCCGGCGCGGGTGCCCAGCCAGAGCTGGCCGAGTTGGTCCGGATGGATGGCCATAACGCGGTTGTCAGGCAGTCCGCTGTTCTCGGAGGTAAAGGCGCGGGTGACGCCATTGGCCTCATCAATCAAGTTGAGCCCGCCGCCGTAGGTGCCCACCCAGATGTCGCCGCTGCGCGATTCGTTCACCGCGGCCACAATATTGCTGCTCAGTCGCAGCGCCGTGCCTTCGGCCTGGAAGTAGGTGAAGGCGTCGCTGAGATAGTTCCAGCTGTTGGCACCCACATAGGTGCCGACCCACAGTACGCCACCGCGATCCTGCATGATGGTGGTGATGCGGCTATCGGACAGGCTGGCGTCGTCGGACAGGTTTTGCTGGTAGCGGGCGAAGCCGCCGGCAGACGGGCGCCACTCATTCAGCCCGCCATCGGTACCTACCCACAGGGCGCCGTTGAAGTCCTGGTAAATGGCGCGAACCTTGTTGTGGCTCAGGCTGCGGTCATCCGCAGGGTCATGCATGAAGCGTTGGAAAGTGCCGGAGGCCACATCGAAGAGGTTGAGGCCACCCTCGTAGGTGCCGACCCAGAGGCGACCATCGCGGTCTTCATAGATGCTGCGCACGGAGTTTCCGCTCAGGCTGGACGGGTCGTCTTCGTTGTGGACGAAGCGCTCGAAGCCGCCGGACTCGCGATCCAGTCGAGCCAGGCCGCCGCCGGCAGTGCCGATCCAGAGGTTGCCGTCGCGATCTTCCTCAATGGCCAGCACGGAATCCGCTGGCAGGCTGCCAGGGTCCGCGGGATCGTGCTCGAAGCGCTGGAACGTGCCGGTGTCGGCGTCCAGCCGGTTCAGGCCGCCACCGTCGGTGCCCACCCAGATAGTACCCAGGCGGTCCTGGTAGACCACGCGAACGCGGTCGTTGCTCAGGCTGCTGGCATCGTTCTCATCGTGGCGGAAATGGGTAAAGCTGTCGTCTTCGCGGTTGTGGCGGTTGAGGCCACCCGCGTCCGTTCCCAGCCACAGGCTACCGTCGGCGGCGACCAGGATTGACCAGATATAGTTGTCTGACAGGGTAGTGGGGTCGTTGTAAACGTGTTCATACAGTCGCAGGTCCGTGCCGTCCCAGCGGTTGAGGCCTTCCTGGGTGCCGAGCCAGATATAACCCTGTACGTCCTGGACAATGGTGTGAACAACCGACTGGCTGAGACCTTGCTCCACGGACAGGAGGTCGAAGAGGGCCGTTCGTGGCTTGAGGCCCGTGTCGATCGCATCGGCAGCTACTGTCCAGCTGAGTGCCAGGGCCATCAGTACACCCTGCAGCAGTTGCTTCGCGTCCATGTTCCTGTAGCTCGTCTTCATCATTGTCCGTGTGTCCTGATGTTGGTCGCCTGATCCATTGGCCCGCGGTGGGCTGACGGTTCTGACGCGTGCAAAGTGTTATCGCAAGCAGCGTGCCAACCCTGAAATGCGGCCGAGTCGGTGTGGAAAAGCGTTAACTGGTTGGCAGTTTTCTTGCGTCGGGAAAGAAAAAAGTGGCGCAGAAGGGGTTATGTAATGAGGAATATTACCGGTCAATTTCAGCAATAAGTCGAAATAACGGCGTATAAACCAAAATAACGGTCTATTGACGCAAAAATGCGCCGAAATTTAACCGACCTGCTCTGTCCATCGCCGGTAAGTGGGAACCGTAATCCCCATGAGCGCGGAGCCGCGTGTCGCGTCTGCGCCGACCCGGGCCACCACCGCCTGCAGGAGGTGCGCGCGGGCTTCTTCGATAACATTGGTCTGGCTGTCCTCACCCAGTGAATCCGTCAACAGCTTGATGGCGGGTGTCAGGCGGGACCAGGCGTCGGAGCGCACCAGCAGTCCCTGGGCTTCGAGCCGGCGGACCTTGTCTAGCTGGCGTCGATAGGTGGTCTCGGCGACGCCCAGCCGGCGGGCGCCGCGGCGTGCGGTGCCACGGGCAATGTCATCGACGGTCAGCACCAGGTCTTCGCTAAGCCAGCGCCCCAGCGGTGCCGTTGCGCTGGCGTCTGTCTGCAGCGCGGCGTCTACCTGCTTTTCCAGCTCACCGGCCAGTAGTTTCCCAGGGCTTGTCCTGGCTCGCGGGCTCGGCATCTACGGGTGGGTGAGCGCTTGCTACCGCTTGGGCAGGCGTCTGTTCTGGTGCTGGCTGGCTGTCGCTGGGGTCCTCGAACACCAGCTGTGGCGCATCGATGATTTCATCGGCCGACAAAACCACCGCCCGCAAGACGCCATTCTGCAGTTCACGGACATTGCCGGGCCAGCTATAGGATTGCAGCAGGCGTTCGGCGGCCGGGCTGAAGCGGCGTGCGCCTTTTTCGTATTGCAGGGCAAATTTCTCGAGAAAGTGGCCGGCCAGGGGCAGTATGTCATCGGGGCGCTCGCGCAGGGGCGGCGCTGTGAGAGTCACCACGTTCAGCCGGTAATAGAGGTCCTCCCGGAAGCGCCCGGCGCCCGCCTCCCGGGCCAGGTCGCGATTGGTGGCGGCGATAATCCGCACGTCCACCTTGCGCGAGGTGGCTGCGCCCACCGGGTGAATCTCCTTTTCCTGCACAAAGCGCAACAGCTTGGCCTGCACATCCAGGGGCACCTCGCCGATTTCATCGAGGAACAGCGTGCCGCCGTCGGCCTGCACAATACGGCCCAGGGAGGCCTTGTCGGCTCCGGTGTAGGCACCCTTGCTGTGCCCGAACAGTTCTGCCTCCATCAGGTTGGCGGCGATCGCACCGCAGTCGACGGTGACAAAGGGTTTGCCCTTGCGGGTACTGAGTTCGTGTACGGAGCGAGCGAGCATCTCCTTGCCGGTGCCGCTCTCACCGTTAACCAGTACGGTCACGTCGGTAGGGGCGGCGGCGCGCGCGGTTTCCAGTACTGCGTCCATCTGGCGGGACGTGTAGACCAGTCGCGCACTCTGCACCGCCTGCCGCAGGCCATGCACTTCGCTGCGCAGGCGGCGACTCTCATGTTCCTTTTCGGCCTGCCAACGGGCGGCAAGATCGGCGCGGTCCAGCGCCAGCGCCACCTGCCCGGCCAGGCCGTTGAGAAACACCAGGTCGGAAGAGTCCACTATCAGCTCCGATTCCGGTCCTTCTATATACAGGCAAGCCAATACCCGACCATCTGCCAGCAGGGGGATCGCGTAGCCCAAACGATCGCCGGAGCCGGCATCGTCCGACGGGCGAGGCGGGCGTTGCAGGCGCTCTGCCCGCTGCACGCTGCGGGCTCGCTCCATCAGCTTGCTCACCTCATCCGGTGCTTCCCCGTTGGGGCCGGCGCTGGAGCGACCGCTTTCTGCCAGCAGTACCTCATCGCCACCCTCGCGACGGGTATAAAGCGCGACCCAGGCGCCGCGCATGGCCAGCTGGATGCGCTCTACAAAGCCGGCGGCGATGCGGGCTTCATCGGTGGCGGAGGACACCATGGCGATGGTGTCCCACAGCACCAGCATGTTGCGGTAGTCCTTCTCGACGTCGGCGGTAAAAATGCCGCTGAGGCGGTCCCGGCCCAGTACCTCCAGGCTCTCGTCACCGGCCTGCCAGGCCATGACGCAGTCGCCGCCCTTGCCCTTGGCGGCGTTGAGGCTGGTGTCCGCGCGTCGCACCAGGCCGAGATCGTCGAGATCCCGGTCCTCGTCCTGCTCGGGTTCGTAGAGGCCGATGCCGATGCTGAAGGTCAGGCGCATGGCGCCGTCAAGATAGGCGCCGGTCACGGCCTCGCGGATCTTCTCTGCGACCTCCTCGGCTTCTTCCCTGCCGGCACCGGGCATCTGCACGGCAAATACGGCGCCGCCATACCGGAACACTTCGTCGGAGTGTCGCAGGCTGTCACACAGGCGGGTGGCGATTTCAGCCAGTGCAGCGTCACCGCTGTCGCGATCGAGGCGGCGGTTGACCAGGTCGAAGTCATCGGGGTTGATCAATAGCAAACCCAGTGGATGCTGGTGGCGGGCTGCCTCCATGGCGTTTCGCAGGTGGGCCTGGAATTCGGCGCGGCCGGGGAGGTGGCTGGTGGGGTCGCGCAGCAGCTGGCTGAGCTGGTTGGCTTCCCAGACCATGTTGGCGCTGGTAAGCAGGCTGTGGGCGAGCCAGTCGCTGGCGCTGACCGGGGCTTCCTGGCCAGGTGACGTTAGCCCGGAAATTTCGGCGGGAACGTGTCCGGCGTCGTAGCGCAGGCCGATCCAGATCGCCTGGTCGGTGTCGGGCTCTCGCGCCGCGTGGTGGCGCCGCTCCTCCGATACAGGTGGGTCGTCGCCGTCCAGGCTGATACCGACGCGCAGCAGGCAGCTGTCATCGGCTTCGCTGGAATAGACCTGCAGCACTGATGCGCCGTCTCCGCCCCCCGGCCCCAACAGGGCGTAGGTGGTGGCGTGGGCGCGGTCGATGGTTTCGAATTCGGGAACTGCTTCGGTGCCGCCGCTGTGCAGCAGCAGGGCGCGTTCAGCGTTGTTGCCGCCGCCGATATATAAAGAGACGCCCGCAGCGTGAGTCAGCTGGCGAAGCTGTGCGAGGAACTGCCTGTACACCGCACCGGCCTGTTGTGCCGGCAGGTGCGGAATCTCCCCTTTCATACCAGATCGTTCTGACGAGACTCTCTGAAGTGAAAAAGTGTACCAGCTATATCGCTGTGGCTTAAACGCCGGCGTTTTGCAGCAGGTAGCTGATTACGAATTTCAAGAGGAAACCGAGAATGCCCAGCGCCAGGCCAATATACAGAATCATGGTGCCGAACTTGCCGGCGTTGCTGCGCCTGGCCAGGTCCCAGACGATGAATATCATGAACAGGATCAGGGCACCCACGCCCAGCGTGACACCGTACTCGGACAGCCACTCGTCCATCAGCGGCTGCTCCGCTCACTCAGTGCAGCCCGCGTTTTGTCATCAGGGTAACCGTCGGCGATCAGTCCCGCGTCTCGCTGGAAGCCGCGCAGCGCGCTGCGGGTGGCCGGCCCCAGAATGCCATCGCTGCCGCCGGGGTCATAGCCCACGGCAATAAGCGCGCGCTGCATGGCGGCGACATCCTCGCGGGTCAGAGCAGTCTGGCGCGGCGGAGGATTCTCCAGTCCGGCTGCGCCCGCAATGCGATCAGCCAGATGCCCCACTGCCAGGGCGTAAAATTCAGACCGGTTCCAGCCCATAATCACGTGAAAATTGCGATAGACCAGGAAAGCGGGCCCCTCGTGTCCGGCGGGTACCAGGAGGGCAGCGTCCAGCCTGGCAACGGGCGGCAGCCGCACGCCGTCGGCGCGCAGCACACCGTCGACGGCCCAGTCGCCCAAAGGGCGAGGTTTGTCCAGGCCCGCCGTCGCGTAAGCGAAATCAACCGGCAGGCGCGCTTCCCGGCCCCATCGCAGACCCCGTTCCCATCCCAGTTGCTGGAGGAAGTTTGCGCCAGAGGCCAGCGCGTCGCGGGCGTTGTAAAGATCGATCTGGCCGTCCCCATCGCCATCCACTGCTGCCCGGCGGTAAGTGGACGGCATGAACTGGGTGTGGCCCATGGCGCCGGCCCAGGAGCCGCGCATACGGTTGGGATCCAGCCCATCCCGCTCCACCAGTTGCAGTGCAGTCAGCAGTTCAGCAGTAAAAAACTGGCTGCGGCGCTCGTCGCAGGCCAGGGTGGCCAGCGAGTCCAGTGTCGGAGTGCTGCCCAGGTAGCCGCCAAAGTTGGTTTCAAGGCCCCAGAAAGCCACCAGGTAGTGGCCGGGTATACCGTACTGTCGGGTCAGTGAGTCGAGGAAGTCATTGTGCTCTTCATACAACTCGCGACCGCGGGCTACTCGTTTGTCGGTGACGCGGGCGTTGAGGTAGCGCTCAAAGGTCTGGACGAACTCGGGCTGCTCGCGATCCAGTTCGATCACCCGTGGCTGCTGCTCCAGCGCGGGTATCAGTTCGTCGACGATCCACGGTGCCAGCCCGCGATCCCTGGCCTGGGACTGCAGGTCTGCCAGGCAGGACTGGAACCCCGCGGCATCCTGTCCCCAGGCCGCCTGGGTCAGTAGTGCCAGCAGCAGTAGCAGGCCGGCATATCGCATCAGGCGGACAGGTTTTTCTCGATCGCGTCGAGAAAGCCTTGCATGTCGACCACGTTTTCCTGCTCCGGGCGAGTCGTCTTGCCCTTGATGTCACCGGTGATAGTGCCCTGGTCGACGGTGTCGATGAGCGCCGTCTTGAGTTTTTCTGAGTATTCTATCAACGGGGCATTGCCCTCTCGCTCGCCCAGCGTTTCCAGGGCGTTACCCAGCGCGTAGATCAGTGCCGAGGAATTGAAGATGGCCGTCTCGCCGTTGGTCTCCAGGTACTTCAGGTAGAGGTCGTGAGCTGTGCCGTGGGGTGCCTCGTACAGCATGGTGCCATCCTTGCTCTCAATAATGGAACTGGCCGTGGCCAGACTGCCGCCCAGGGCGGCGGCGATATCTGAAAAGATGTCTCCGTCCAGGTTCTGGGCCGGGTACAGGGCATTTCGCGGCGGGTCAGTGATCATTTTCTTGAGCTGGCTGGAGGGGCGCATGATCATGAAGGATGGCGGCTCTACCTGGTCCTCCACGAGCGCGTTGCGCACCTCATTGATGACCGTGGAAAACACCTCATCATAGGGGAAGTACTCGCGCTTGAGGCCAAAGTAGACCTCCTTGTCTTTTCTGGAGGCATCCCGGTAAACCTGCATGACCCAGTCGCGAATGGCGAGACGGTCGTTGGACATGAACAGGATGGGGTCGCCGGCCTGCACGTCCCTGGCACAGCGCTCTTCACCGTCGACAATGACCTTGATGATGCCGTCCTCAGGTGCGGGCAGGTTATAGCTGCCGTACTGGTCGCCGCCGCCGGCACTCATGCGGGAAATTGACACATGGAACTTGCGGTCGGGGATACCGAATTTCCGCAGGGTATCTACCAGTTTCACCATGCGGCGGCCGGTGTTGTTGTCAGGCATGCCCCACAGGGCTCGCTCCGGCGGGTTGGCGATGATGCGAGCCGCCTGGGCGTCGATCAGCTCGTAGTGGTACGCCAGGCCGGCGGCCTGGTAGGCGGTCTTGAACTCGTTCTCGAAGACGCTCTCTACCGCTTCTTTCATTACGCCGTCGTAACCGGGGATGACCGTGTCCTTGAGGCCGACATAGACATCGCGCTTTTCATCGAGGCCGCGCTGGAAGAACTGCCGCGCCCAGGCCACCACTTCTTCATAGGAGTTGGTAGCAAGCATGAAGGGGTCGCCGCGATTCAGGCGGCGGCGATGCAGTTCAACCGGATCGCCGCTGGCGCCTACGAAGACCAGTTTGGCAATGCCGGTGTCACTGGACAGCGTGCTGTAACTGTCCTTCATGCCGCCGTTTTCCATGGTATCAACGACGATATCGCGGTTAATCCACTCCGGAGGCGTATTCTTGATATTGCGAAACTGGATGTCTTCGCGCGTGATATTGCCGCCAATGCCCTTGCGAATGGCGCCGTTGGGCGACTTGGTGGCCAGCTTGTCCAGCGCTTTCTCGTCGACGTCCGGGTGCGCGGCCAGCAGTTCATCCAGCTGGGTCCGGTTCACGGTCATGCCGGCATTCTTGATGCCGACGCCGTGTTGCTTGAGGGCCTCGATGGCCTCGTTGACGACCGCTCCATTGCTGACCAGCCGCTGCTCTGCGGACAGGTCAATCTCGACCAGTGGGATTTCCAGACGCTGGCCTACAAACATGTCGAGTATGCGCTCGAAGGCCACCTGGGCCATCTCGTCGCCGTGCAGCACCACCAGTGGTGATGTCACCTGAATCTTGTCGCTCATGAAAACTCCCTGTGAAACAGCGGCGCGATTATACCGACAAATATAGCAGTGCACCCGTGACAGGTTGTGGAATACCGTTGCAGCGGCATTCAGGGGTGGAGAATCGGCCCGTGCCCAGCGGACGCGAGCCGAAGGCGGCAATAAAAAAGGGACCGCAAAGCGGTCCCTCACAGCGCCACTGTCGGGAGCCTGTGGCTCCGTCGAGTGCTTGCGGGCTGATCAGCCCAGTCGGTTGCAGATCAACCAAACTGGTTCATGGTGTTGTCTTTACCACCAGCCTTGAGGGCCTGGTCACCGGCAAAGTATTCCTTGTGGTCATCGCCCATATTGGAACCGGCCATGTCCTGGTGCTTAACGCAGGCGATGCCCTGGCGGATTTCCTTGCGCTGGACGCCACGTACGTAGGCCAGCATGCCTTCCTCGCCGAAGTATCCCTTGGCCAGGTTGTCGGTAGACAGGGCAGCCGTGTGGTAGGTCGGCAGGGTGATCAGGTGGTGGAAGATGCCCGCTTCGCGGGACGCGTCCGCCTGGAACGACTGGATTCGTTTGTCGGCTTCCACTGCCAGCTCGGTGTCATCGTACTCGACGCTCATCAGGCCGTCGCGGTCATAGGCTGACAGGTCCTTGCCTTCTTCAGTCCAGGCATCGAATACCTGCTGACGGAAGTTCAGGGTCCAGTTGAAGGACGGGCTGTTGTTGTAAACCAGCTTGGCGTCCGGCACCACTTCGCGGATACGGTTAACCATGTCTGCGATCTGGCCAACGTGGGGCTTCTCGGTTTCGATCCACAGCAGGTCAGCGCCGTTCTGCAGGCTGGTGATACAGTCCAGAACGCAGCGATCTTCGCCGGTGCCAGGCTTGAAGCGGTAGAGGCCGTTGGGCAGGCGAACCGGACGAACCAGGTTGCCGTCCTGCTTGATGATGACGTCGCCTTCGTTGACGTCATCGGCACCATTAATGATTTCAGTTTCCAGGAACGCGTTGTACTTGTGCGCCAGATCACCGGCGTCTGTGGACACCGGAATTTTTTGGGTCAGGCCAGCGCCGAGTGAATCGGTACGGGCCACGATGATGCCGTCATCAACGCCCAGCTCCAGGAATGCGTAGCGGACCGCATTGATTTTGGCCAGGAAATCCTCGTGAGGAACCGTTACCTTGCCATCCTGGTGTCCGCACTGCTTGGCGTCGGAGACCTGGTTTTCAATCTGGATAGCACAGGCGCCTGCCTCGATCATTTTCTTGGCCAGCAGATACGTTGCTTCCTCGTTACCGAAACCGGCATCGATATCGGCGATGATCGGTACGATATGGGTTTCGAAGTTGTTGATGGCATTCATGGCGGACTGCTCGGCCACCTGGTCGCCCGCTTCGCGAGCGGCGTCGAGATCCCGGAACAGGTGATTCAGTTCGCGGGCATCAGCCTGGCGCAGGAAGGTGTAGAGCTCTTCGATCAGGCTGGATACGGAAGTCTTTTCGTGCATTGACTGGTCAGGCAGCGGACCGAACTCGCTACGCAGGGCGGCGATCATCCAGCCGGACAGGTACAGGTAGCGCTTTTGGGTGGTGCCGTGGTGCTTCTTGATGGCGATCATCTTCTGTTGGCCAATGAAGCCGTGCCAGCAGCCCAGGGACTGGGTGTACTGACTGCTGTCCTCGTCGTATTCGGCCATATCCTGGCGCATGATGCCGGCGGTGTAGCGGGCAATTTCGAGGCCGGTCTTGAACTGGTTCTGCAGTTCCATGCGAGCGGCGTACTCGGGGTTGATGGCGTTCCAGGTGTGGCCCTGGGCCTCGCGCTGGGCGGCGAACTTGGTGACGAGTTCCTGGTAAGTAGACATCGTGATTACCTGTATGACGGTGAGAATTCCAACAAAATGGGTGTGGGCATTGCCCGAATGCTGTGCAGTGTAGGTGTCTCCCTGGCATAATTGAAATCAATAGTAAAGATATCTGGTATTCACCAGGAAAATGTAGATGGGCGGCGGTTGCGGGCCTGGACGCGGCTAATGCCGGGGGCTGGCGGGGTTATCCGCTTCTTCAAGCAGCCGGTTGGATAGCGTGAGAAACGCCATCAGTGCGCCGTCGGCGTCGATGCGTTCGTCGATAACCAGAGCCATGACCTCGGTCTGGGCAGCGCGCACGCCCTCAGCCACGGTGGTCCTGTCGGCGTCACGGGCCAGCTTTTCACGCAGGTCCAGAAGGCGCTGGTAAAAACCGTCCAGCCGGTCCTTGCGGGACTGCCGACGTTGGCGGCGTATCGTGGCCAGCACAGTGCCTGCGGTCAGCATCACAGTGGTACCCAGTGCGAGCACTTCCGCGTAGCGCTCCAGGAAGCTGGGCAGGTCCCGGTCCCGGTAGCGCTGCGCGCCCTGGTGCAGCGGCAGTGCCTGTGCAGCCGGCTCGCGGTCGGCCGGTCCGCGTACGCCCGCCAGCGGGTAAGCAGCGGCAATGCGGGGCCTGAGGCCCTCGAGTGCCATGGCCAGCTCATAGATCGTCTCGGCGGACAGCTTCTCTCTGGCTACCAGCAGATTGGTGACCGACAGGGTCAACGCGGCTTCCCTCGCCAGCGACGGGTACAGCTGCGCGGGAAGCACAAACGGTCGCAGGAACGGATAGCGCAGGCTAATCCCTTCTGCGACGCTGCCGTGCATCAACTGTCGGGGCGCATCGAGGCTGTAGAGGCTGAAGCCCTGCAGCCGCTGCAGGGCGTCGGGGGCGAGAATGCCGCCAAATACGAAGTAGCTGTCGGGCTCGACAGACCAGGGGTCTGCGAGCACCTGTGTGCTGTCTTCCGGCAGGCCAAAGTCCGCCGCCAGCTCGCTGGCCAGGCGATGGCCGACGGCGCCCGGCCCTCCCGCCCATACCGGCCCCGCGGCGAGCAGTTCACCCAGGTCATCCGGGGTGTTCCCCTCACGATAGAGAATGTGCAGCACACTGGGATAGAGGTCGGCTACCAGCGCCAGTCCCGGTTGAGGCTCGCCGCCATCTTCGATGATGCCGAGGTCCACTTCCCCGGCCAGCAGCGCCGCGTTGAGTTCAGCGCTGCTCGCGTAGGGGCGCAGGCTGATGGCCTGTTCGTTGGGAGTGAGGCTCGCCAGCAGCTCGCCGATCGTCGGCGCCGGCTCTTCGGCGTGTATTCCCAGGGTCAGGGCGGCTGCGGGCAGTGGCAGGACTGCCAGGGCGGCTGCAGCCAGCCGGGCAATCATTGCTCGAGCAGCTTGCGGGCGTTGGTGTCCGCGCGCTGGCGAAAGCCTGTGGGGTCACTGTTCCAGAGGCTGCGACCATTGGTGAAGCCGGCCAGTTCAAACAGCAGCAAATCGCCGTCTTCGATCTTGAAATTGGTGTAGTCGGGGCAGGTCAGGTTTCCCATCGACAGAGTTGCGGCACACCAGCCGCGGTAGCGCGGTAGAAAGTCCTCCGGTGCGGACTGGAAGCGCGCCAGGTTTTCTGCGCTGGCAAACCGGTAGCGCAATCCGTCACGCAGGATTTCAAATTCAGCCTTGCCGGGCAGTGGTCCGTCGGGCTCGTGGTAGGACACAAGGTCAAAGCCGCCCACACCAATACCGTCTGGAGAACAGGGGTGCTGGGCAGCTGCGGGGGCTGCAAGCAGCGCCGCCAACAGGCTGCTGGTCGCGATCAGTGATCGCGCCAGGTTGAGAAATGTCTGCCGCATGCTGCCTCCGGGGTTGCCCCTGTTTGTCCGCAGGCACCTGTCGAAGTTCCATCGGCAGGTCCAGTGTCCTGCGTCACATTCAATCACATCGCGCCTCGAAAATGGGATTTTGGACGCCAGTCACAAAAGCTTGTTTCCGTCAGCTTTTGTCCTTCCATGTCACAAAGTGCCGTGGAATGATCTTTTTCATGATGGAAAACCAACCTTTTATCGGCGTTGTGTGCGACGCCAGTTTTTCGGTCCTGGCGGGTCGTATCAAGAGCGCCGGTTACCGTATTGCACGCGTATCGCCGGCGATGCTGAAGCCGGGTATGCGGCCCGCAGTGGATATCTGGGTGGTGGACTGCGACGACATGGACGCGGTGGCTGATGACCTGGCAGACATAGACGCGCCGGTGCTGGCGCTCAGCAATCGCCCCGGGGTCGATGAGCGGTTGGCTTATCGCACCTGGTCGGAACGCATTCTGAAAACTTTGGAAAAATGGACAGCCGATGCCTGGCATCCGCGCAGCGGCAATGCCTCGATCCCGGACCATTACGCTGCCGTTGAAGGTGTTTGGTTGCTGGCCGGCTCAATGGGGATGGACACCGCCGTGCGCGATTTCCTGGAGGCGCTGCCGGAGATACCGCCAGTCGCTTTCCTGTATGCCCAGCATATACCCCAGAGTGAACAAAACGCCCTGATCAATCGGCTCAACAAGGTCAATCGAAATCTTAAAGCGGTGCTGGCAGTAGGTCGGCACTGGTTTAATCCCTGTCAGATGCTGGTGGTGCCGGCGAGCTGTCGGCTGCAGTTCGGCCATCAGGGTGAAGTCTTCAGCCTGCGTGACGCCTGGGGAGGCAAGGTGGATCCCCATATCGACCAGCTGATGATGAGCGTGGCGGGGCTGCAACCCCGGCTTTCCGGTGCCATCATGTTCAGCGGCGCCAGTAGTGATGGTCTCCAGGGCGCTCAGGCCCTGCACGGACTGGGTTGTGAGGTGTGGGCCCAGGACCCCGAGACGGCCACGGAGCCCGCCATGCCGCAGGCGATCGGCCAGTTGCGCCTGGCCAGTAAGGTGGGAAGCCCTGAGCAACTCGCCGAGTATTTTATGGAGCGTTACCAGGAATCCAGTGTGGACCTCCCGGAAGACTTCAGTCGGGCGCGCCCAGCGCCCAGGTTGCGGCGTGAAGGTGCTGAGTCAGTTCCTTCCGTCCCAGGTGTGCGATTTCCCGGTAGGGGATAGGCGCCCCGATTGCTACATCGAAGCGCGACCCTATTTTGTTGCTGGCCTCGTGCAGCAGCAGTGCAGCCCGCAGGGTCATGCTGATACTGCTCGCCAGGTGGAACAACCAGCTGTTGCGGCCGTGAAAAAAGACCGGCACCACCGTGGCCTCGGACTGGTGAATCAGCTTGGCGGTAAACGTGGTCCAGGGCAGGTCGGCTAGCTCGCCCAGCCCGAAGTGCGCTCGGGTGGATACGCCACCACCAGGAAACACCAGCAGCGTCCCCCCTGACTTCAACACCGCTACGGCTTCGCGCTTGGTCTCGATATTTCGGCGCTGCGCTTCACGGGAGTCGGTAAAGTCCACTGGCAGGAAAAAAGGCGCCAGCTCCTCGTCGCGGCACAGCAGCGCGTGAATCAATATCTTGAAGTTGCCGCGGGTGCGGGCTGCGATGTCGCAGAGCATGGTGCCGTCCACGACGCCGAACGGATGATTGGCGATAAACACCACCGGCCCCTGTCTGGGTATTTCTGCCTCCGCGCGGGCGTCGCGTTGGTAGGAGATGTCCGCCAGCTCCAGGCCGCGGCGGAAGAAATTCTCCACGTCGAAGGGTTCACGCTTTAGCTGGTGATAGACTTTCTCTACCCGACGTCGTCCGGTGAGAATCTCGAGCAGCGAAATCAGGCGCGAGCGGAGCCACGGGTCACCGGGCTGGACGTAGCTGATGCCAGGCAGGTCCGCCGGTGAACTGGCCGGCAAAACGTCAGAGCTTGCAGTACTTTCGTCCATGTCCTGCTGTATATCACAGGCCGGTTAATTCCATAAGCACCAGGTAATCACGGTATGTTTGGCCCCATGGATGACGCAAATACCCTTTACCTTTCGCGTACTGATGCGAACGAACCACTCTCGAGCTTTTCACGCTTTGGTTTTTCGCTGGACGACGCCCAGTGGCCGTCGGTCGAACACTACTTCCAGGCCATGAAGTTCGAGGATCTGGAATACCGCGAGGCGATCCGCACGGCACCGCATCCAAAGAAGGCTCGCAAGCTGGGGCGTTCGCGTTTCCATAAGCTGCGCGCCGACTGGTCGAAGCTGCGACGGGTGGTCATGACTCGCGCCGTCTATATTCGCTGCCGCACGCATCCAGAGGTGGCGGCGCGGCTGCTGGAGACCGGTGATGCGCGGCTGGTAGAAAACAACGCCTATGACTACTACTGGGGCTGCGGCCGCGATCGCCGCGGTCGCAATACCTATGGCGAAGTGTTGATGGACGTGCGCCGAAAACTCCGGGAGGAGGCTAGTCCTCCCGCGGTGTGACGGTGCACGTCGCCTCGTCCGTCCGACCCCGGTGCGTTGCCTCGACGGTGGCCACCCCTTCCTTCAGACCTGTCGCTTCTCCGCCCTTGGGTGAGTTGAAATCACAGATCTTCTTGTCATTGCTCCGCCACACCGTCTGATTCGACTCGGTGATGTCCTGGTTGCAGCCGTCGTCGTAGAAGCCCCGTGCGGTAAACCTGACGGTCTGGCCCTCGGGTACGGTCTGGTCTCCAGCGTCGATCACGATGGATGTCGGCCGCCCCACGCACTCCCCCTCGCCAACGGTGATCGGCGCGCTCGCGGACAAACCGTCGTAACTGGCAGAGACCTGGGTATCCCCCGGTCCTGTTGCGGTCACGGTACCCTGGCTGCCGGTCGCATTGCTGACGACAGCGACATCCGCATTGTCCGTACTCCAGATGGAAAAGTCGGTGACATTCTTGGTGCTGTTGTCACTGAAGGTGGCGTCGGCAATGAAGCCGGCGGTACCGCCTGGCAGCAGCTCGGCACCGGTGGGGGTGAGTTCCAGGGCTACGGTCTCCAGGCCCAGCACTGTCAGTGGTGAGCTGTCCACAGTGGCGCCGTCAAAGGTAGCGGAAATATCAGTATTCCCTTCAGCCAGCGCCAGCACCCGGCCCTTTGGCTGATTGCCCTGGGAATCGGGATCGTTGCCCACCGTTGCCACCGCCGGATTGCTGGTTTGCCAGACCGCCTCGAAGGTGATTTCACGATTGCTGCCGTCAAGGAATTCGCCAAAGGCCCGGTAATCCTGCTCCTCGCCAATTTCCATGGTATTGCTGGCCGGCTCTATCCAGCCATTGACCAGCGCATTGGCGGCAACCGTCACCGTCGAAGTGGCGGCGAAACCCTGGTAGGCGGCAGTCACTATAGCCTGGCCAGCGGAGTTGCCGCTCAGGACGCCACCCAGGGACTCGCCGTTGTCGACGCTGGCGACTGCGTTGTCATCACTGCTCCAGTCAGCCTGATCCGATACATCGAGCACCGATTCGTCACTGAAGGTGGCCAGCGCAAACAGACGGGTGACCTCGCCCTCAACCAAATCCGTGGCAGCGGGTTCGATTTGCAGGGAAACCAGTGAGGGCGCAATCACATCCATGAAGCCGTCGGCCACCAGACCACTTTCATGGGTGGCGCGAATACGGGTGCTGCCCTCTGCCAGTGCGCTGGCCTCACCTTTGCTGCCCGGCGCATTGCTGACAATGGCCACCGTGGTGTCGGTACTGCTCCAGCTCACCGAGTCCGTCACGAGCTCTTCGCGCCCATCTTCATAGTGCAGGGTGGCGGTGTATTGCTGGGTATCACCGGCGGCGAGGGAGGTAATGGCGGGTGCCACCTCCAGCAGGTCGGGCTGCGCCTCGGTGACGCTGACCTGGCTTTCTCCCACCGAAGTTTGGTCCTGGTATATGAAGCTGGCGCTCACGGTGGTTTGTCCGGTGCTCAGGGCCAGGCCAAAGCCTGTGTCGGGGTCGATCACGCCCACTGAGGTATCGCTGGAGCGCCAGACAGATTCTGCGGTAACGTCCTGGACATCGCCGTTGCTGAGATAGGCCAGCGCTTCGAAGTTACCGTTATCGCCGACGAAGACGGTCGCTGCCGCCGGTACCACTTCGAGGCGATCGACCGTGACCGGAACAGGCTCCACTGTCAGTGTGGCGGTGTCGCTCAGCGTTGTGCCCCCAAACTCGCCCGTGGCGGAGACCGTTGTGGTCCCCTCGGCCAGACCAATGAACAGCCCGCCAGGTTCCTGCACGGTGGCGATATCCGGGTCGGAGGAAGACCAGGCGACCTCGCCGGAGACGTCCAGCACGTTGCCATCGCTAAGCACCAGCTCGGCGGTGAATTGTGCCGTACTGCCCAGGATTATGCTGGTCGACGTCGGTGAAACATCGAGCCGCACAGCGGTAACCGGGTCCGCGACAGTCAGCGTGGCTTCACAGGCGCTGTTGCCCTCACAGGGGAAGGTGGTGCCGTCCAGGGTGAACTCAGCCCAGACGTTGACGGCCCCGGCAGATGCAGCGGTGGCCAGGCCGGCGTTGCCGCCAGAGGCAATCGTGGCGATGCTGGGGTCACCAGTTAACCACAGAGACTGATTGGTGACATCGAGGACGCTATCGTCACTGAATGTCGCCGTGGCGCGGTATTGCAGGGAATCACCCGTGAGTAGCTCGGCACTTCTCGGCGTCACTTCGAGACTGACCACTTCCAGTGGCTCCTCGACAGTGAGTCGTGTTGAGCCCTGGGTCTCGGTGCCCTCGAAGTTTACCGCCGCGGTGATAGTTGTGCTGCCCTCGGCCAGGCCAGTCGCCAGTCCACTGCTTTCGATGTGAGCCACAAAGCTATCGCTGCTGCTCCAGGCCGCCTTGTCGGTCACGTCAACCGATTTGCCATCGGAGAGCAGTGCGGTGGCGGTGTACTGCTGCGTACTGCGGTTGAGGATGGTGATGTTCTCCGGCGTAACCCGCAGGTCCTCGATATTGATCGGTGGTGCCGTAACGGTCAGTTCCGCTGCGTCTGTGAAGCTGTTGTCGCCATCCACCAGCGTGGCCGAGATTTCCACCAGGCCTGGGCTGATCCCCGCGGCACTTCCCGTCGGGTTCATAGATGCGATCAATGTATCGCTGGAGCGCCAGCTCACATAGCTGGTCGCATCTACTGAATTGCCATTGTCGAGTAACGCTGTGGCGGTATATTGCACAGCTTCGCCGACTGGTATCTCTGCCACCGCGGGTGTGACCTGAATCTCCGTGACGCTGGGGGCCAGGACTTCCAGCGTTGCCGGGCACTGCGCGTCGCCAAGGCAGTCAAAGGTTTCGCCAGCCTCGCTGTATTCGATATACACGGTGGTTGTTCCGGACTCGAACCCTGTTGCCAGGCCGGCGTTCGCTCCAGACTCTATGTAGGCGATATTGTCGTCGCTGACGAACCAGGTGGACTGGCTGGTGATGTCGCGGACGGAAAGGTCTGTCATGGTCGCCGATGCCGTGAATTGAACACTGCCGCCGGAGACGGTCTGGGCCAGTTTCGGCGTGACCTGGATGCTTTCCACAGTCACCGCGGTTACGAGGAGCTGGGCGGTGCCGTCGTAAGACGTACCTTCGTAGCTGAAGCTGGCAGTAATGGCCACGTTGCCGGCCTCTTTGCCGGTGGCCAGTCCACCGGGCGCGATCTGAGCGACACTATTGTCGGAAGATTGCCAGGTCGCAGTGGCGGTAATGTCGATGGCCCGGCCATCACTCAACCTTGCCTCGGCCAGGAACTGTTGCTGATCGCCCTCGAGAATTGTCGCCCTGGGCGGCGACACGATGATCTCTTCTATGGTGACCAGTGGTAATACGGTGATACTCGCTTCACCCTGAGTTAGGCTGCCGCCAATATCCAGCGTGGCGACGATGCTGGTAGTACCTTCGGAGATTCCGGTGGCAAGCCCTCCGGGCGCTATCTGTGCTACGGCTCCGTTCCCGGTAGACCAGTCCACGTCACCGGTAACGTCAACCTCTTCACCATTGCTCAACTGCGCTACCGCGATGTAGGTCTGATTGTCTCCTTCCAGGACTTCCGCCGTGGGTGGGGAGACGACAATTGTGTCGATGGTGATGGGGTCGCGAACGTTGAGCTGTGCCTGCCCGGTGATGCTGGTGTTGGGCAGAGTAGCCGTAATGATCGCCGTCCCCGCGGCCTCACCATGGGCCAGGCCAGTGCCATCGATGCTGGCGATGTCGCTATCGACGGTGGTCCAGCTGGCATAGTTGGTGGCGTCGAGAGATTCCCCATTGTCGAATACCAGGACGGCTTCGTACTGCTGGGTCTCGCTCACAAGGATAGTGGACACCGGCGGATTGACTTCAAGCTTGTCCACCACTTCAGACAGAGGCACTACGGTGATGTTTGCCGTGCCCGCTGTGGCGTCCGGCTCTCCGGGCATGGCTGCCCGGATTGTCGCCTCTCCGGCACGCAACGCCAGGGCGAGTCCAGAGCCGATTCCGGGGTCATTGCTGATCGCGACGTTCTCGGGGTTGAGGCTGGTCCAGGTGACCTCACCGGTAACGTCACGGGAGCTCTGGTCGCTGTAGAAGGCGGTAGCTGTCAGCGCCACGGTTTGCAGCGGCAACAGGGTACTGTTAACGGGTTCGACGCTGATATTGACCAGATCAGTGGTCGCTTCCACTGTGAGCGAGGTTTCACCACTGACTCCAGCAAAGTCGGCGCTAATGACTGCCGTGCCCGCGGCGACTCCGTCCGCCAGGCCGCTCGCATTTACTGTGGCAATACTGTCGTCGCTGCTGCTCCAGTCCGCCTCACTGGTCGCGTCCTCGGTCAGTCCGCTGGTGTAGACGGCGGTGGCCTGGTATTGCTGTTGGGCGCCTTCCGGGATGGTTTGCTGAGGTGGAGAGACGTCGAGGCGGACCACGGGATCGCTGTTTACACGCAGTACGGTAGAGTCCGTGATTCCATCGAGGCTGGCCGTAATCGTGGTCATTCCCAGCGTGAGAGCCGTAGCGATTCCTCGACTGGGAGAGCTGTTGCTAATGAAGGCCACTGCGGCATCGCTGGAGCTCCAGGTCACTGCATCGGTGATATCCCTTGAGCCGCCGTCGCTGTACACACCAGAAGCGCTGTACTGCGTTTCTGCGCCGATGGACACGCTTTGATCCCTGGGCGAGATTGAGAGTTCTACAAGCACAGCTTCCGTGACTGCAACTTCGGCGCTGGTGGCGAGGCCCTGATACTCAAATTGCAGGTCGTCTTCACCGACCAGCACCCCGATCGCGGTGCCGAAATCGTCGATGGCGTTGCTGGAACCACCCGACCCCGGCTCGTAGCGTTCCAGAATCGGCGGTTCTGCGGTTAGTGACCAGGTCCCCTCGAAAGTGACGTTCTCTTTACGGCCGTCATCGTAGAATGCAAAAGCCCTGAAATCCTCCGTGCTGCCGAGAGGTAGTGAGGCAACGGCGGGGAAGATTTGTAAGGTGGTGATCTGCGCCCCAGCTTCTACTGTCAGAACCCCACTGTCACTAAGCGGCCCCGCTGCGGTGGGCAGGGTGGCGGTGATGTCGGCAATGCCGGAGGCGTAGCCGGTGGCAACCCCGTTGGAATCCACGTCCGCCACAGCCTGGTCGCTGCTGGTCCAGGTCACATCGCTACTGACATCCTGTAAGGATCCGTCGCTGAGGTTCGCGGTTGCGGTAAAGACCTGTTGTTCACCGGCAAGGATGGTGGCTGCTTGCGGATCAACATCAATCGAGTCGACGGTGACGGCCGGCGGTTTGACCACCAGGTCTACCCGGTCTTCGATGAGCTGGCCGTCACCGTAGTTGAGCACGGCGCGTATGGATGTGGTGCCTTCGGCAAGGCCGGCGGCAAGCCCGCTGCTATTGACCTGCGCAACGCTGTTATCAGCGCTGCTCCAGTCGACGTCGTCGCTGACATCCGCCTGCGATCCGTCGCTCAGCAAGGCGACTGCCTTATATTGTTGGGTGCTGTTGACTATGATTTCCGCCGCCTCGGGGGTGACGATCAGTTCGAGAGCCGTAACGGGCAGGGGCAGCACACTCAACGGAGCGCTGTCACGGTAGTTCTCGCCATCTACCGTCAGGCTGGCCGTGATATCGACGACCCCCTCGGCAAGTCCGGTGGCCCGGCCGCTGTTGTTGATATGGGCGATGCCCTCATCCGAGGAGTTCCAGCTCACATCGCCGGTGACCTCGATAGTGGTGCCGTTACTGAGTTCTGCAAAGGCCTGGAACTGTTGCCTGGTATCAATGAGGATCTCGGCGCTGGCCGGTTCTACCCGCAGATCGGTCACGATCGGCGCCGGTGCCTCAACCCGCAGGCGACTGCTGTCGCTGTACTGGGTGCCCTCGACATTGAGGCGCGCGACAATGTCCGCGGCACCGCTGCCTAGGCCTCTGGCCAGGCCCGCGGCGTCCACGCTGGCCACTCCACTGTCGCTGCTCGACCAGGCCACCTGCTCGGTGACGTTCTGGTCGGAGCCGTCGCTGAAGATGGCGCGGGCGGTGAATTGTTGTGTGCTGCCCAAGAGAACTGTCGACTGCGCCGGCTCCACAATCAGCTCGTCCAGTGTCACTTCAGGCGGGTTGACCGTGATGGTCGCGTCGCCGGAGAAGCTCTCACCCAGGTAGCTGATAGTGGCGGCTACCGTTGTTGTTCCTTCCAGCACCCCGGTGGCCCGACCGGTGGTGTTGACCGTGGCAATGCCGCTGTCACCAGACTGCCAGCTGGCATCGCGGGTTACATCCACCGTGGTGCCGTTGCTCAGCACCGCCTCGGCGGTGTACTGCTGTTGGCCCCCCACGAACACTGTGGCTTTCGGCGGTTGTACCCGAACCTCATCGACAGTGACGGCCTGTGCTTCTACCGTGAGCCGGCCACTGTCACTGAAAGCAGATCCTTCGTATCGCAGCGTCGCGATAATTTCACTGCGGCCCTCATTCAGGCCGGTTGCCAGCCCGGAGGCATCTACCTGCGCCACGGTGCTGTCGCTGCTGCTCCAGCTCACATCGCCAGTCACATCCTGGCTGCTGCCATCGCTGAGGATTACCCTGGCACTGAAAGCCTGGGTGCCGCCTGTCAGGACGGTGGCGCTGGCAGGATCAACCAGTAATTCATCAATGGTGACCGCCGCCGGGGTGACGGTCAGCTCGGCACTATCCTGGTAGCCCGCGCCTTCATGGTTGAGTGTGGCGGTGATGGCTACAACGCCTTCGGCAATGCCGGTGGCGCGACCCTGGCCATTGATCGAGGCAATCCCGGGATCACCGCTGGTCCAGCTCACCTGGCTGGTCACGTCCTGCTCGGTGCCGTCACTCAGCAATACCCGGGCCATGAATGCCTGCTTGCCGCCGACCAGTACCTCAGCGGTGCTGGGGTCAACAATCAGCTCGTCAATCGTGACCTCAGGTGTATTGACCGTAAGGCGACCGCTGTCGCTGACGCTGCCGTTGGAGGTCACAAGGGTGGCAGAGATATCGCTCGCCCCCGGCGCTATTCCGGTCGCCAGGCCGCCGCTGTCGACCTGGGCCACCGCCGGGTCCGACGATAGCCACGATACGCTGTCGCTGACATCTTCGGTGGTACCGTCCTGGTAGTTGGCGATGGCAGTAAATGCTGCGTTGCCCTGGGGCAGGGTAGACGCCTTCGGTGGCGTGACCGACAGACCGATAATAGACGGGGCAGTGGTGGCAAATACCTCCAGGGTGGCTGCGCCTTCCAACGGTCCGTTGGCCGTTGTCAGCCGGGCGATCACCTGGGTGGTGTCGGCGTTGACCCCGGTGGCCAGGCCCTGCAGGTCAATCACCGCCGTGGCGGCATCGCCGGTGCGCCAGTCGACCTGCTGGCTGACGTCCTGGCTGCTGCCGTCGCTGTAGATGGCGCGGGCGCTGTACTGCTGCTGGCCGCCCTCAACCACCCGGGCCAGACTGGGCGACACCGCGACTTCCACGATGTTGGGCGCGGCTTCCGAAACTCGCAGCACGCCGCTGCCGCGCAGCGTGAATCCAGCCAGTTGCAAGGTCGCCTCGATAACAGTTTGACCTTCGCTGAGCGCGCGGGTAATACCGAGGGCATCGATGCTGGCAACATCGGCATTGCCTGACGACCAGGCCACGAACTCGCTGACATCCAGCGCGCGTTCTCCAGGTATCACCAGGTCCGCCGTGTAGACGGTGGAGGCGCCGACCGGCATGTCGAACACCGCAGGCGTCACGACCAGCTCGAGCAGGGCTGACTCACGTTCTATCACACGCACCGGCGTGCTGCCGCTGACACCGTCCAGGCTGGCTGAGATAGTGGTATCTCCCGGCTGCAGGCCGAAGCCCAGCCCGCGGCCGAAATCCTCGTCGTTGCTGACCACCAGTACATCGCGCTCGGCGGTGCTCCAGGTCGCGCGCTCGGTAATGTCGGCGTTGCTGCCGTCGGAATAGATGCCGATGGCAGCGAATTGCAGGGAGGTGAAGCTGTAGAGCGTCGCATTGACGGGCTCGAGGTTGATGGCGACCAGGCTGATCTGGGGTGCCCGCACGGTGAGCTCGGCGCTGCCGGTGATGCCGCGGAATGCGGCCTCGATGCCGGTAATGCCTGGCGTCACGCCGGATGCCTTCCCGTCCTCGCTGATGGCGGCAACCGACGTATTGATGCTGGTCCAGTCCGCTCCGCTGGTAACGTCCAGGCTGCGGCCCTGTTCGGTGATGGCAATTGCCTGGTATTGAAGCGTCTCGCCAACATCGATGCCGGCCCTGGCCGGCAGCAGGTCCAGGCGGGTAATCGCATCGGCCAGCACGGTGAGCTGGGCCTCGCCGGACAGGCCTTCAAAGCGCGCCTGTACCTCAGTGGTACCGGCGCTCAGCGCGGCGGCCAGCCCGCGGGTAGCGCCACCGTTGCTGATGGTGGCCACGGTGGGATCGCTGCTTGACCAGGTCACGGCCTTGGTCAGGTTGGCCGTACTGCCATCGCTGTAGTTGCCGGTGGCGGTGTAGGCGATCAACGTGCCAGCAGGGGTGGTTTGCTGCGCCGGTGTGACGCTGAGGGAAACCAGCGCAGCCTCGGTCACGGTGATATTTGATGAGCTGGAGAGACCTGCGAACCGGGCCACCAGTTGGTCTTCCCCCACCGCGACCCCGATCGCTGTGCCAAAGTCATCGAGTTCTGCGGAAGCGGGGGTGGCACCGGGATCGTAGGCGGCAAGAATGCCGCTCCCGTTTGCCAGTTCCCACTGGGCACCGAAGGTAACGTTTTCGACGCTGCCGTCGCTGTACACGGCAAAGGCGCGGTAGTCCTGTGTCGTATTCAGGGGGATGGAGGCAGCCGGTGGAATGATCTGCAATAGTTGCGCCACGGCGTCGGTGACGGTGAGCCCGGTATCACCGTTCACACCCTCCAGGCTGGCGGCAATGCGCACACTGCCGGCTGCCAGGCCGGTGGCAACACCGGTACTGTCGATACCGGCCAGTGCGGTATCACTGCTGCTCCAGCTCACCCGTGCGCTGATGTCTTCTTCGCTGCCGTCGCTGTAAACCCCGGTTGCGGCGTAGGCCTGAGTCTGGCCGGCGGCAATGGTGCTATCTGCCGGGTTGACTTCGATGGCAGTCAGCAGGCGCGCATTGCCGTTGTCAAAGCTGGCGTCGGAGCCGCCGCCGCAGGCACTTGTGAGGACCGCCAGACAAAGGATGGCAAGGCGTTTCAGCATGATATGGATGCTCTGTTTCCCCTGTTTTGCGCTGCGCTAGAAGTGGAAATCCAGGCCGATAGCGACATGGTGAAACGATTCGTGAGTGTACTGTCCGCTGCCGGTGACAGGCCGCAGGCGCGTATTGTGCTCTGGCGCCAGGTACTGGTAACGCAGCTCGAGCAGCCAGCGCTCGCCCAGGTCCACGGCCAGTCCAGTCTGCATGCCCCACAGCAGGTCGTCACTTTCGCGATCGCGATTGAGTGTGTCGATGGGCGCATCCTGCCAGTCCAGGGTGCTCCCGCCGGCCAGCAGCCCCAGGCTCCAGGACCAGCCGGGAGACAGCCGCCAGCGGCGGTTTATCGACAAATACCAGTTGTCGATGTCCGTGTCGTCCGCGTCCACGCGGTGGTACTCGACGGTGCTGAACCAGTGGTCATTGAACGCGTAACCGAGCCGCAGCCCGAGCGTGTCGCCCTCATCCTCGGGCTCGAACAGCAGGTCGACAGTGCCTTCGTTCACGTGCAGCGAAGAATCGAAACCCTGCCAGCCCGCGGCAGCGCCCAGGAACCAGCTGCCCGGTTCCGCTGCCCAGGCGGGGACCGTCGGAAGCAGGGCGAGTCCGAGGCCGGCGATTGCCCTGCGCACCACGCTGGTCAGCAGCCTGGAGTGTTTCCCTGTGCCGGCACTTGGCATGACTAGGTCCCTGTTCGCTTGCACGCTGATTTCTGTCGCCCTGGCGAGCCTATGGTAGCCTAATCATTGGGTTGTGCCATGCTCGGGACGTCTGCGCCAATTGTAGTGCAATCTTGATGCGCGGCTGCGCATTGTCGACGTCGACGCGGGCGCAGTATGCTCGGTGCCTTTATCTATCAACAGCAGGACTGAAAAATCTATGGAAGCCGGATTGTTTCGACAAAGCGTTGCGCTTGCAGGGCTATGCCTGCTGGCGGGAACCGCAACAGCACAGGGCTTTGGTGGCCTGGACTGTGTGATTCAGCCCTCCCGTGAGGTGCAGCTCAGTAGCGCGGTCAGCGGTATCCTGGAATCCATAGAAGTGGATCGCGGTGATGCCGTTACCGAGGGTCAGCTGCTGGCCCGGCTCAATTCCGGCGTCGAGCGGGCCAGCGCCGAACTCGCTCGCCAGCGGGCCGAGAGCGAACTGGCCATCACCTCGCAACAGGAGAAGCTTGCGCTGGCCACGCGCAGCCTGGCCCGGGTGGACACCCTGCATTCCAACCAGATGATCTCCGAGAAAGAGCAGGATGAGACCCGCACCGAGGCGCGTCTGGCACAGCTGGACTTTGATACCGCACGGGAGCAAAAGACCATTGCCGGCCTTGAATACCGGCGAGCGCTTGAGCTTTTGAAGCTGCGCGAGATCACCAGCCCCCTCAACGGTTACGTGGTCGATCGTTACAAGTCGGTCGGCGAGTTTGTCGAGGAGCAGCCCATCCTGTTGCTCGCGCAGGTCAATCCGCTCTACGTTGAGGTGATCGCGCCGGTGGGGCTGTACCGGACCATTGCCCCCGGTACGACAGCGAAGATCTTTCCCGAGCAGCCCATCGGCGGTGAGCTGCAGGCGGTAGTGAAAACCGTGGACCCGGTGGTCGATGCGGCCAGTGGCACTTTCCGCGTGCGCCTCGAGCTGGACAACAGTGACAACGCTATTCCCGCCGGAATCTCCTGTGGTGTGGAGTTCCCCGGCTCGCCCTGAGCGACTCAGTCACCGGTCGGGCCAGGTGCAAAGGTAGTAATGCGTCCCTTGCCCGCCGCCTTGGACTGGTAAAGGGCCAGGTCCGCCCTGGCGTACAATTGTTCTGCGTTCTCCAGCGTGCTGTCGTAGTCGGCGATACCGATACTGATCGACACAGAAAACGCCTCGCCGTCTTCCGTCGTGAAGCGGTGTTCAGAGATGGCGTTCAACAGTCGTTCTGCGACCTGGGCGCACTGCTCGGAGGTCGTGCGTGGCAGCACGCACATGAATTCCTCGCCGCCAATGCGGCCCATGATGTCGCGGCTGCGCAGGGAGCTGGAACCGATATTGGCCACTTCGCGGATCACCGCGTCTCCGACCGGGTGCCCGTAGCTGTCGTTGATAGCCTTGAAGTTGTCGATGTCGATCAGGATGACTGACAGGCCACCGCTGTCGACCGTGATGCGGGGGATGACCTGCTCGAGGTAGCTGAAGGTGAAGGAACGGTTGTAAAGCCCCGACAGCCCATCGCGATGTGAGAGCGCCAGGATGCGTCGATTGTTGCGCCACTGGAACAACAGCCCCGCCATCACCATGATGCCGAGGGAGGCGACCAGGATGATCAGGTAGCGCTGGGTCTCGTTGGCGGCCTGGTGGCTTTCTACCTGCAGGCGGTTTACCTCTGCCTGCCGCTCCAGCAAGCTGATTTCGAGGTCTTTGCGCTCACTCTCCAGGCCGGCGCGCAGCATGTCCATGCGGTTGGATGAGCGCTGTTCCATCTGGTCTATATAGCGACGCTGATAGCGGTCCAGTATCTCGTAGGCCTCAGCCGGCTTGCCACTGTTAAAGGCAATCAAGCTGCGCACATAGTCCAGTTCCAGCATCCAGCTGGTGCCTTCCAGCTCGGGCATGGTGCCGAGTATGGCGGCCGCCTGCTCATAGGCAGCTTCCGCAGCCTGGATTTCCCCGTTGCGGGCCTCACACTTTGCCAGTTCCTTGAACAGTTCGGCGTCGTAGTCTTCGGGGCCCTGGTAGCCCAGTGCGATGTCGATCTGGGGCACGGCTCGCCCACAGTCACCCTGCTCGGCAAAGGTCATGGCGAGACCGTAGTTGCCGTAGTAGAGCCGCCCTTCACCGGGCGCATAGCGGGTGTTTTCCAGGTAGTCCCTGAAATACTGCTCTGCCAGTTGCCACTGGCCCGAATAGCGAAACGTACTGGCCAGCCCCTGGATGGCAGTGGCGATGTACTCCTTGTAGCCCAGCAGCCGGAACTCCTCCAGAGCCAGAGTCGCGTACTGTATGGAGCGCGGATAATCCCCCATGTAGCCGTACACTGCACCGTAGGCGTCATTGACCATGGCGATCAGCTCTGGCTGGTTCAGCTCCATGGCGACCTCGTAGGCCAGCTGCAGCTCCTGGAGGGAAGTGTTGTACTGCTCCAGCAGGCCGCGGGTATACGCCAGTTCCTGCACGGCAAACACGTACAGGCGCCGGGCATCAATGTTGAGGGCCTGCTCTGCCACATCGGCGAGAATCTCTATGCCGCGCCGCAGCTCGCCGTTGCGTATCTGGATGATTCCGGCATAAGTATGCAGCCAGAGCACCAGCTCCGAGCTGGCACCTGAGAGGCGTGCGCCGCGTGCGCGTTCAATGTCGCGCTGGAACTCGTCGTACATAAACAGCGCATTGTGGGCCTGGGCACGCCGCAGCAGATACCAGAGCTGGGTTTCCCCGTCCGCCTGTTCAAAGGCGTCTGCTACCGAATTCAGCTCCTGCAGAACCCTGGCGGGCTCGCGGTGTACCTGCTGTTCCATGGCGACCAGGCCACGGCGCAGGCTCTGGGCCTCCGACTGGGCCAGGGCCGGTGAGGTGGAGAGCAGGCAAAGCAGGGCCAGGCAGGTATTTCGAAGGTGCACGTAGGGAATCTGTTGGTAGAAATGGATGCGACCGATGCCCGGACTTGCCGGGAGCGCTGCATTCTACAGAGCGCGCACCGGGCAGACTATCAACCAGGTTTCACACTTTGCCTGGCGGTCGCTGCAATGCGGGGTCTCGTGCGCCAATGGGCGGAAAGCGCCTGGCGCGCTATCATGCCGCCCCGACGCACATTGGTACACAGGAGACCCTCCATGAGCGCAGAGTCCACCACCGGTAAGCTGGTTCAGCTCGCTATTCACGACAGCGGCGTGGCCCTGGTCACCCTCAATCGCCCCGAGGCCATGAATGCCCTTGGCGGCGAACTGCGCAGCGAGCTGTATGACGTGATGCAGGCTATTCATGATAACGCTGCCATCAAGGCGGTGGTGCTGACCGGCGCAGGTGAAAAGGCGTTTACCGCCGGGCTGGACCTGAAGGAGCTGGGCAGCGACGGCGACGTCGGCAAGGAAGCCACCGATCCCGACCCGCGGGTCAATCCGGTCAACGCCATCCGCAGCTGTGGCAAACCGGTGGTGGGGGCGATCAATGGCGTGGCCATTACCGGCGGTTTCGAGGTGGCGCTGGCCTGCGACATCCTGATTGCCTCCAGCAACGCCCGCTTTGCCGATACCCACGCGCTGGTGGGCATCATGCCCGGCTGGGGCCTGTCCCAGAAGCTTTCCCGCATCGTCGGCCTGGCGCGCGCGAAGGAAATGTCTTTTACCGGCCGCTTTATCAATGCCGAGACCGCCTGTGAATGGGGTATTGTCAGCCGTGTGGTAGAGCCCGATCGTCTGCTGGATGAAGCCCTGGCCTTGGCCGAGGACATCGCCTTTGTCGACGGCGATTTTCTCAAGGCTTACGGTGCGCTTATAGAAGATGGCTACAGCATGGGCTTCAGCGCCGCGCTGGACCATGAGCGCCAGGTCTCCTCGGTCGCCAATGCCGACGTCACGGCAGGGGATATCGAGAAGCGCCGGGAAGCGGTGATGGCCCGGGGTCGCGCCCGCCGCTAGATTGACTAGTCGGGCAGCGGGCCGGTGTCGACGAGCTGGCGCCGGTAACTGTCCTCGGTCATTTCCACATGCCACTGCTGGAAGCGGTCCTGTTCCAGGTCATCGTAGGCCTGCAGTATCGCCTCGTTGACCTCCGGATAGGCGACCTCGTCCCAGGGGCACTCGTCGCGACTGAAGAACCTGGCTTCCAGTGATTCAGCACCCGGCGAGCAGTCCGGGCTGTCTACCCTGCCGCGGAACCCGATGTAGATCTGGTTGATGAAGGTCAGTGTGCCCAGCATATAAAAGTGCAGGGTGTCGGGATTCAAGACCAGGCCGGCTTCCTCCTGTAATTCCCGGGCGGCGCCGGCCCGCAACGGCTCTGACTGCTCCACATAGCCCCCGGGGATTGCCCACAGCCCCTGTTGCGGGGGAATTGCCCTGCGCACCCAGAGCAGGCGCTTCTGGTAAGCAATAAACGTAGTGGCCACCAGAGTGGGGTGATCGTGGTGGGGTCGCCGGCAACGCTGGCAAACGCCATGCGGGCGGGTCTTCCCAGCCAGTTCATGGGCGATCAGCGGGCCGCCGCACTGGGGGCAGAAGCTACTCTTCGGCGCATCCATATCGCCACTATAAGGCAAAGCCGCGACTGCCAACCACAGTGTTCACAGTGCCAGGTCGCTCACTCCACCACCTTTGCCGGCCGAGACTGATAAACTTAAGGGTTATTGGGTCCAAAACTGCCTGAGGTCAGTATCAACAGCGTGCTGAATACAAATCCTTTGAAGTCCCTGCTGGGGGCCTTGGTTGTCCTCGCCCCCCTGGCGCTGCCCGCTGCGGCGCAGTCGCCTGTGCCGGTGAGTGCTACCGAAGTGACGCGGCGCGAGATCTTTCGCTCTGTACCCATGACTGGAACCGTCACCTCCGAACGCAGCGCCCGGCTGTCGGCTGCGACCGAAGGCCTGGTTCACGTACTTAATGTCGATGCTGGCTTCCAGGTACTGCGTGGCGATGTACTGATGGAGCTGGACCCGGAATTGACGGGCCTGCGGCTTGAGGCTGCCGAAGCCCGTGTCAAACAGGCCCGCGGCGAGCTTGCCGACGCCAGGCGCCGACTGGCGGAGGCCGAGGTGCTGATACCCAAGGCGAGCATCGCCGAGAGCACGGTTCGCGACCGCGAAGCGGAAGTCGCCCTCGATGATGCGGCCCTGCAGCAGGCGCTGGCCGAGTCCGGATTGCAGCGTGCACTGTTGCAGCGGCACCAGGTCCGCGCGCCCTTCGATGGGGTGGTCAGTGCCAAATTGACCGAACTGGGTGAATGGGTCACTCCTGGCCAGCCGGTGCTGGAACTGGTTGCCCTTGATGCCATTCGCCTGGATTTCTCTGTGTCGGAAGACTTCCTGCCGGCCATCGCCCCGGGCGGCCGGGTCAGCTACACCCTCAATGCACGTGAGGGGGAAAGCTACGCCGGTGAGGTCGCCACCGTGGTACCGGTGGCGGATCGTGGCGCCCGTACGTTTCTGCTGCGGGTGCGTCCCACCGGTCAAAAGCCCCTGCTGCTGCCAGGCATGTCAGTCACCGCCACCCTGAAAGTACCCACCGGCCGCGACGGCCTGGTGGTTCCCCGGGATGCTCTGCTGCGCTATCCCGACGGCCGCACCGTGGTGTGGACCATCGGCGACAATATTGTCTCTGAACACCTGGTTCAGACCGGCCTGCAGTTTGACGGCATGGTGGAGATCCGCGCGGGCGTCGAACCCGGTGATCGGGTCGTGGTGGAGGGGAACGAAGCTCTGCGCGACGGGCAGCAGGTCGAAGTGCGAGCTCCCGTAGCGGTCAGGACCGGGGGCGGATAGGCCGTGTTTGAGCGCATCGTCAAACAAGGTACGCTGCTGTCGGTCGCGGTGCTGATATTCTGCGTGCTGGGCATTGTCGCAGCCCTGCGCATCCCGGTGCAGATGATCCCTGACCTCGATATCCGGGTGATCAGCGTGCGCACCAACTGGCCGGGCGCAACGCCGCAGGATGTAGAAAAGGAAATTCTCATTGAGCAGGAGGAATACCTTCGCAACCTGCCCAACCTGTCCCGGATTATTGCGACCGCCAGCAGCGGCCGGGCTGAGATCGAACTGGAGTTCCCCTTCGGCACCGACATCACCGAGATGCTGATCCGGGTCAACAATGCACTGAGTCAGGTGCCAGCCTACCCGGAGAGTGTCGACGAACCGCGCATTTACGCCAATTCTTTCTCCAATAATTCCTTCATGTTCTTCATTGTCACGCCGCTGGAGGGCAATCCACGCGAGCTCGACATGGACCTGGTGAGAGACTTTATAGAAGACAACGTCAAACCCCGCCTTTCCCGGGTGCCCGGTATCTCCGAGGTCAATGTCTGGGGCGGCGCCGAGCGCCAGGTGCAGGTGTTGATCGACCCGGCGCGGCTGGCACAGCGAGGTCTGAGCCTGCAGGATGTGCGCGCCGCAATCCGCAGCCGCAATCGCGACAGTTCCGGCGGAGAGGTGGAAGCCGGCAAGCGCCAGTACCTGTTACGCACGGTGGGCCGTTTCGATGATGTGGACCAGTTGCAGGACCTGGTACTGACGCGCCGCGGCGACTCGGTGATTCGGCTGGGCGATGTTGCCCGCATCCAGCTCGATCATTTTGAGAAGCGCTCGGCGGTGGGCTTCAATGGCAGTCCCGGCCTGATGCTGGCCCTGCGCCGCCAGAGCGGCTCCAACGTCATCGAAATCAAGGAAGCGGTACTGCAGGAGCTGCCCCAGATTAATGCGCAGGTGCTCGAACCCGCGGGGCTGTCCATGGCGTTGATGTCCGACGATGTGCGCTACGTCAGCGCCTCGGTGCGCAATGTCTGGAAGAACCTGATCCTCGGCGCCATGCTCGCCACCCTGGTCATGTACCTGTTTCTGCGCTCGGCGCGGACCACCGTGCTGGGAGTGGTGGGGATTCCCATTTGCATCATCGTCGCCTTCCTCGGCCTGCTGCTGGCGGGGCGCACCATCAACGTCATCTCGCTGGCCGGTATTGCCTTCGCCATCGGCATGACGCTGGACAACAGTATTGTGGTGCTGGAAAGCATCGAGCTTGAACGTCGTCGAGGCGCCGATCGCATGCGCGCCGCTATCGATGGCGTCAGCAGGGTGTGGCCCGCGGTGTTTGCCTCCACCATGACCACGGTGCTGGTATTTATCCCCGTGGTCTTTGTCGAACAGGAGGCCGGGCAGCTTTATTCCGATGTTGCCATCGCCATCTCTGCTGCCATCCTGGCCTCCATGTTGGTGGCGATTACCGTACTGCCCACCGCATCGGCCAACTTTGCACCCGATGCCAGCAAGGTGCCGCCGGACTCGCCGCTGCGCAAGCGCACCCTGGCCCTGGTGGCCGCGCTACTGGCCACCCCGCGGCGTCGCTACAGTTGCGTTGGACTGACGGTTGCCATCAGTCTGGCCGTGATCCTGTTTTTGACGCCGGCGGCCGAGTACCTGCCCGAGGGCGAAGAGCCCAAGGTATTTGCCAGCATGAGCGCGCCACCGGGCTACAACCTGCCGGCCATGCAGGCCATTGGTCGCGAAGTGGAGGCTTTCTTCCTGCCCCACGTGGGCGCAGACCCGGGGGCCTTCCAGCGTGGCGAGTCGCCAGTACCGGCACTCAACTACATGAATATGCGGGTGCAGGCGGGGGGGCTGCGCATCATTACCGAGCCCACGGACAGCGGCGATATCCAGGCCCTTATGGATGTGCTGACGGCAAAGTACCGTGAATACCCGGGCATGCGTGCCTTCGCCGCGCGCGGTTCGATTATCTCCAGTAACGACGGCGGAACTCGCAGTATCAACCTGGATATTGGCGGCTCGAATCTCGAGGATATCTACCGGGTGGCGCTGGCCGCTTACCGCCGCGCTGGCGAAGTGTTCGACAACCCGCGCCTGCAGAGCCAGCCCTCGTCCCTTACCCTGGCCCAGCCCATGGTGGAGCTGCGGCCACACTGGGAGCGGGCCGCCGAACTGGGGCTGACCGCCGACAGCCTGGGCTTTACAGTAGCCGCGCTAACCGATGGCGCCTATGTCGACGAGTTTTTCCTGGCTGACGACAAGATCGATATTTATCTCTACAGCGGAGTCGGCCAGAGTGCCGAGTTGGACAACCTGGCATCACTGCCGGTGTACACGCCTTCCGGGTCCGTGTTGCCGCTGGGATCGCTGGTGTCGATCGTCGAAACCGTTGATACCAGCAACGTCCGTCGCGTCAATGGCCGGCGTACTGTAACCCTCAATATCATCCCGCCGCGCAGCGTACCGCTGGAAACCGGGGTAGCCCGGGTGCAGGAACAGGTGGTGCAGTACCTGCGTGAGCGCGGCGAAATCCCGGCCGGCGTAGAGCTGGATATCACCGGTGCCGCCGACCAGCTCGACGCCACCCGCGAGGCCCTGTTTGGCAATTACGCGGTGGCGATTTTCATCATCTACCTGTTGATGGTGGCCATCTTCACCCACTGGGGTTACCCGCTGTTGATCATGACTTCCATCCCGCTGGGTATTGCCGGCGGTATCGTCGGTCTGGCGGTGTTGAACACAGTGGGTGCCGCGCTCCCGCTGTTTGGCATTCCACAGTTGGTGCAGCCCTTCGACATGATTTCGATGCTGGGCTTCCTGATCCTGATGGGCACCGTGGTCAACAACCCGATCCTGGTGGTGCACCGGGCGGTGGAGAACCTGCGCGAGGGTACTGAATCGGTGGTGGAAGCGGTACAGGAGGCGGTGGAGGCCCGGTTGCGACCCATCGCCATGTCCACCATCACCACCATTTGCGGCCTGGCACCGCTGGTGCTGATTCCCGGTGCCGGTACGGAGCTTTATCGCGGTGTCGGTGCGATTGTCATGTTCGGCATTATCGGCGCGGCCATTGTCACCCTGACCATGTTGCCCGCTCTTACCGTGATCGTGCTGGAGTGGGGCCGGCGTATCGAGGCGCCCTCGGTGATGCCGGAAGGGCCCTCGGGGCGTGTACCCGAGGGGTGAGGCGGATGGAGTAGCTACAACGCGTAGTTGATAGCTGCACCAATGAAACGCGGCTCGCCGCGACGGCTGACCAGCCCCGCGCCCACGTCGTCCTGGAAGATCACGTAGTCCTCGTTGGCCAGGTTGCGGCCGAACAGGTCGACGCGCCAGTGGTCGCCCGGCGCGTACCAGGACAGGCGCGCATCGTGGCGCCAGTAGCTGTCCTGGGAAGCCTCTTCCAGATTCAACACCGAGAAGAACACGTCATCCTGCCAGGCGCTGAGCCAGTTCAGTCCGAGGCTTCCCCAGCGATAGCGTGGGCTACGCCAATTGAGGCTCAGGCTGCCGGCGTACTCGGGAGACAGAACCGGGCGATTTCCCTTCAGGTCGCCGGTGTCGGTCACAGTGCGCTTGAACTCGGTGTCCAGCCAGGCCGCCGTGGCGCCCAGTGTCAGTCCCTCCAGCGGCAACCAGGTCAGTTCCAGTTCCAGGCCCTGGCCATCGACGCCGTCGACATTGCCGGTCTGGGCAATGCCGTTCTCGATAATCTGGACCTGGTAGTCCTCGTAGTCGTAGATAAATCCTGTCAATTGATAGCGCAGCCGCTGTTCCACAAGCTCGCCGCGCAGGCCCACATCCAGGTTCCAGACTTCTTCCGGGTCGAACACAGACAGCGCCCGGGTGGCTTCCGGGTCAAAGCCGCCCGCCTTGAAGCCCTTTGCCGCATTGGCGAACAGTGTGTGCTGCGGATGTAGCTGCCAGTTGGCGTACAGCCGCGGCTGCCAGTTGTCCCAATCGTCCTGCAGGGATTGGGTCCCGTCGGTGGCGTAGCCCAGGAGATTGCCAGAGGGGTTCAGGTCGGTGGCGTTGAGGGTGGCGACCACGCTGGTCACCGGGTCAGCGCGATAGTCAAAGTCCTTGTCGTCGTAGCTGTAGCGCAGCCCTGCGCCAACGCTGAAGTCTTCGCTGATCTGCCAGCTCACATCGCCGAACAGCCCGGCGCTGAAGTAGTCGCCTTTCTGGGTGGCGACTTCCAGTACCGCCTGACGGCAGGCGCCGAATACTGGCTCGAAGGCCGGTGAGCAAAGCGGCGTGCCGGCCAGCAGGTTGGTATCGCTGTAACCCAGTTCGATCGTGGTATCGATGGATTCATCAAACACAATGCCGCCGATAACCCAGTCAAAGCCACCGCTCTTGCCGGCCAGGCGCAACTCCTGGCTCAGGGTCTCGCTATTGCGCCCGGAGAAACCCGCTGAGGTCAGGAAGATCGCGCTGCCGTCCACGTCGAACTCATTGGGGCTGTCGTTTTCGTGCCAGGCGGTAATCGATGTCAGCGTGATATCGCCGCCCAGCTCCCAGCTGAGATGCAGGGAGACATCGCTGCTTTGGATATCGTCAAAGGTGTCGATATCCGTGGCCAGCACGCTATCGAAGGGGTTTGCGGTGACGCCGCCGGCGGCTGCCAGCGTGTCGTCCAGGGTCTCGTAGCCCAGTCCGCCGGTGTGGGTTTCCTGGTAGGACGCGCGCAGCACGGCGTCGAACCGCCCGCGGTTGTAGCCCAGTGCAAACTGCGCACCCTGGGTATCCCGGTCGCCGACGGGCTCGTCGGCTACCAGGTTTTCGGCGTCGCCATCATCGTCGTAGCTGAACACGGAACTGCGCAGGGCCCAGTGATCGGACAGTGGCAGGTTGCCGGTGACATAGCCGCCGACATAGTCGTTTTCCCCGGCTTCCAACTGGACGGTCAATGAACGTTGCTGGTTGGGGCGGAAGTGTCTTACCAGGATAGCGCCGGCGGAGGTGTTGCGGCCAAACAGTGTGCCCTGTGGGCCCTTGAGCACCTCGACCTGCTCCACATCCACCAGGGTGATCGCCGTGCTGTTGATGCGCCCGCGATAGGTGTCGTCCACAAAGAAGCCAACGCTGGCTTCGCCGCCGATGCCGAAACTGTTGGAGCTGATGCCGCGGATCGCGAAGAGCGGTGTGCTTACGCCCTGTTCCCAGCCGCTGAGGTTGGGGGTGGCCAGCACAATACTTTCCAGGCGCTGCAGGCGATTGGCCTTGAGAAACTCGCTGTCGAACACCGTGATTGCCAGCGGCGTGTCCTTGAGCGTGGACTCGCGGTGCTGTGCCCTGACCACGACTTCTTCCATGCTGCGGGCCGCGTCGGCCGATGGGCTGCCTGCCAGCAGCAGTGCGGAGATAAGGCAGAAGGGCCTTTGCACTCAGGGTCTCCTGATCCCGGTAGAAGTCAGAGTATAGAGACCAGGCGAGCGTGATTCCTAGCGTTCGCAGTGGTTTTGTCAATATACGCTGCACATCGCGCGGTTCCTTGACCTGACGTATGATCGAATTCATTTAACGCCAGGGTAGCGGCATGCTGAAACAGGTTTTCAAGTGGGTAGGGGCCGGCATTGGGGCGCTGGTATTGGTAGCAGCGGTGTTCGTCGTGAATGCCATCTGGTTCAAGCCTTTCTTCATCAATGTCTTCTTTGAGCGCGTCTTCATCGAGCTGGCGCTGGAAGACCCGGAGCTGTTGACCACACTGCGGGTTCTGGAGCCGCTGGGTATCGATGGCCACAATGCCCGGCTGACGGATGTGTCGCCCGCAGCGACCCTGGCGCTGAACGCAAAGTTCAAGCGCGATCTGGCGATGCTGCGAAGCTATGACCGTGAATCACTGTCCGGCCAGACGGCCCTTTCCTTCGACATGCTCGACGATTACATGGCGGGACTGGTTGAGGGTATTCCCTTCAGCTGGCACGACTACCCTGTCAACCAGATGAGCGGTGTGCAGAACTACCTGCCCGAGTTCATGGTGACCCGGCACCCTCTGGACTCGGAGCGGGAGGCCGAGTACTACGTGGTCAGGCTGGAGCAGTTTGATGACAAGTTTGCGCAATTGATCGAGGATCTCGAATTGCGTGAATCGAAGGGCATGATCCCGCCGCGGTTTGTGGTGGAAAAGGTGTTGAAAGAGATGCGTGGGTTTATCGGGGTGCCTGTCGAGGACAACATCCTTTACACGCACTTCGAAGAGACTTTGGCCGCAATGGAGGAGGTCGGGGAAAGCCGGCGCGATGAGTTGAGGGCCGAGGTGGCGAGCGCAATGGAAGGCTCGGTGTATCCAGCCTACCGCGAGCTGATTGCCTACTTCGAGGCGCTGCAGGAAAAGGCCACCACCAATCACGGTGTCTGGGCACTTCCTGACGGTGACGCCTACTACGATTATCGTCTGCGCATCTCTACGACGACTGATCTCGGCGCCGATGAAATACACGCCCTGGGCCTGCGAGAAGTGGCTCGCATACAGGCCGAAATGGATGCCATTCTGCGCGAGCAGGGCTACACGGAAGGCACAGTGGCGGAGCGTATGGCGGCACTGGGCGAAGAGCCGCGCTTTCTCTATCCCAATACAGATGCTGGCCGCGACCAGATTCTCAAGGACTTCCAGGTCATCATTGACGAGATTGATGCGGCCATGGGGGACTGGTTTGTCACTCTTCCCAGGAGTTCGGTTGAGGTGGTGCGGGTGCCGAAGTATCGCGAGGAGGGCTCTGCGGGCGCTTACTACATGATGCCTTCGCTGGATGGCAGCCGCCCTGGTCGTTTTAATGTCAACCTGCGCAATCTCAAGGAGCTGCCTCGCTACAAAATGCGCACGCTGGCCTATCACGAGGCAGTGCCGGGCCATCACTTCCAGACGGCACTGCAGACTGAGCTCACCGGAGTGCCTCAGTTCCGGCGCGTGCTGCCGTTCACCGCATTCTCCGAGGGCTGGGGCCTTTACGCGGAACGGCTGGCCTGGGAGGCCGGTTTCCAGGAAGATCCCTTCGACAACCTGGGCCGACTGCAGGATGAGCTGTTCCGCGCCGTGCGCCTGGTGGTGGATACCGGTATTCACAGGATGCGCTGGAGTCGCGAAGAGGCCATTGCCTACATGCTCGACAATAGCGGACTGGCTGAGACGGATGTGGTCGCCGAGATCGAGCGCTACTTTGTGTTACCCGGGCAGGCGACGGCCTACAAGATCGGCATGATCAAGATACTGGAGCTCCGCGAGCGGGCGCGCAACGCCCTGGGCGAGCGGTTTGATATTCGCGAGTTTCACGAAGTGGTGCTGCGCAATGGCGACCTGCCGCTCACCCTGTTGGAGCGCGAGGTGGACAACTGGATTGCTACCAGCTCCGGCTAATGTCTCAGGCAGCCGTTGCCTGAGTATTGGCAGCGGTCTGGCGTCAGACCGGGTGCCGACGCTGCGCGCTGACAAGTATATAGCGCAGCACACCTTCACGGTGAGCCCAGCCCAAAAAGCGCGCGGTGACAGCGTATTTCAGGCGCGAGTGTGCGGGCAGGTGTCCGGCGCTGCGCCGGTATTGCGTCCACCAGGCTGAAAAGCCCTGCATCACCGCTGCGCTGATGTCGCTGATCGCGACGCGCTCAAAGCCGGCCCCCGCAAGCTGCTCGCGGTATCGCGCCGGGGTTACCAGGTTGGATCGGGGGATGCGCGAGCCCGCCAGCATGGCGCGCAGCGGCAGTGCGCGAAGGCCGCCGCGAAATGACTCCGGGAGCACGAAATCCGTGAGGCACAGTCCGCCTCCGGGCGCCAGGCAGCGGCCGGCCTGGGCGAGGAACTCGGCGCGACTGGGGAAGTGGTAGGCACTGTCCAGGCTAAGTACGCGATTGGCCTGCCCCGGCGCAGGCCAGCACGTCGGATCGTGGATGTCGCCCCGGTATACGGAGGCACAGTGTTGCTCATGCCCGTGGCGTTTCAGCAACGCCATTGCCCGCCGGGTTTGCGCCTCTGACAGGTTGACCCCCGCGACGGACGCCACCTGGAAATGCTCCAGCCACAGCCGCAGTTGATCACCGCAACCGAAACCCGCATCGAACACGCGAGACCGTTCGTCGAGCCCGGCCTGCTGTCCCAGCGCCAGCGCCAGCCGGCGACAGGCTTCGGAGTAGCTGTCGGCGCCTTGCCACAGCCCGAGATTGCCCCAGGACAGGTCGCCCTGGTTCAGGGCGACCTCTGCGGTATCGAAAAACTCAGCCGCCACGGCCGTCTGCCCAGGGAATACCCGCCCCCAGGCCTGCGGCAACCCGCATGGCCGATTGCACTGCCGCATCGAGAAGAGGCACGCGATCGGTCATATAGGCACCGCAGAGCCAGAGGCGATTGCCCGGCTGATCCTGCAGCGCCTGCAGCGCTTTCACTGCCCGGCGACTGGCCTGCGTTACCACGGGCCGGGTGAAGCTGGTCCGGGCCAGCTCCTGCTCCGGGGCTATGTCGAACACCGGGTGCCAGGTCTGGTACACGGGCGCCTGGTGGCGGAAGCGCTCGAACGCCCGGGTCATATCCACCGACACCTGGGCGCGCCGCCGGTCTGCCGCCAGGGTGTAGCCCACCGGCGCACGGCTCGAGAGGCTACCGGGCATCACCCGGCTGTCGGTATGTATGCACAGCTCGGAGGTTTCGAAGGGGATGCGCTCAAGCTGCGGCACACGGTCGACGAAGGCTGATAACATGCCTGCCGCCTGCTGGGCCTGGGCCGCGACAATCACATGGTCGAAACTCTCGCTGCGGCCATCTCGAAGTTCAATGCGCAGGCTTTCCCCCTCCCGGACGACGGATTCCACTGCCGCGTTGGTTTGCAAACGCGTGCCCTCCAGCAGCCGTGGCACGATATTGTCGACACCGCCCTCGGCGTACATCACGCCGAAGTCGTGAATGCCGCCCGCCAGGTAGTCGATCATGATGTCCGCGGGATAGCGCAACACGCTGTCGTAGTCACAGGTGCAGGTGACCGAGAGGACTGGCAGCAGGGTTGTGTCGATGAAATCGCCTGTGGTGGGCAGGCTGTCCAGGTAGTCCGCGAAGCTGAGGTCCCGGAAACGGGCACTGTCGCTGGCATCGCGCTTTACGCGGCGAAAGAAGCGCCGGCTGGCCGCTGCCAGCCGCCATGCCCGCGGACTGACCAGGCTCTCCGATTTGAGGTAGGGGAACCTGAGGCTGCCCACTCGCAGATTGCCGTAGTGCAGCAGGATGCGCCCTGACACATCGGCGAACACGCCGGCGTGGTCGCTCTGTACCGTGCGCACGCCCAGGGCCTGGTATAGCGACAACAGGTTCTGGTAGTAGCCGCGGCAGAAGATGCGCAGCGGGATATCGATGCGAGTGGTGCTGCCGCGGCTTTCGTAGTCCACGGCGTAAGCGCCCATGCCGGCGCGGGAACCGGCCTCGAACAGCGAGACTTCAGCCTGCTTGCGCAGTAACCAGGCGGCGGTCAGACCGGCGATGCCGGAGCCTATCACGGCGATGCGCGGAAGCCCGGTCGGCATGGTAGCTGGAGTAGTTTCCGGCGCCTACAGTCCGGCCTCGATCTGCCGGAACTGTTGTGACAGCGTGCTCAAGCGCTGCATGGCATCCTGCCCGGGAAGCTGGTCAGCCTGTTTGAGCATGTCGTACAGGTAGTCCACCTGGTCGATCAGCGTTGGCAGCTGGTAGGTGCCTTCCGCGGTTACCAGCTTCGCCAGTGCCCGGTCGATGGCTGTGGCCCGTGGATTCTCATCGGTGACGCCTTTGCGCTCTTCCTCAAGCGCTGCCGCCAGTCGTCTTGCCCGGTCCAACAGGTCGACGGTGCGGCGGACAAAGTCTACCTGCTCTATGGCTGTCTCTGCGCTTATGCCGCTTGCCACCACCCGAGGGTCCATTGTCAGCAGCAGTGAAGTTTCTCTGACGCTATCGCCCGCGCTGAGCCGCAGCGTGTAGCGACCCGGCGCGGCCAGGGGGCCGTCGTCGTAGCGTTCTTCGCCGTCATCGTCGTCTTCATCCGGTGCACGCCAGGCCCCGCGCCAGCTCATATCCCAGTGGAAGCGGTTGAGTCCGGCATCGGCGGTGAGCGTGTCTTCCTCGATAAAGCGCGTGCGATTCATCGCCATATCTTCAATGACTTCCGGCTCGGCTTTCTCATCCGTCGTGCTGCGGAAGGCATTCACCACGTTGCCGTCAGAGTCGAGGATTTCCAATCGAACAGTATCGCCGGCCTCATCGGGCAGGTAGTAGTCGATGATGGCCGAGGCCGGCGGGTACTGTGGCACGGCGTCGGGGTCGATATTGCGAAAGTCCTGCCGGTAGCGAATGGCGTCGGCCGGCTGGAACACCGTCAGGGTCTCCGGTGCTTGTGGCCAGGGCGCCTGTCTCAGGGTCGCCAGGCTGTCCAGTACCCAGAACCCGCGGCCCATGGTGGACAGCACCAGGTCGCCGCGGTGCAACTTGATATCGGTGACCGGTGTGACCGGCAGGTTCTGCTGGAAGGATTGCCAGGACTCGCCGTCATCGAAGGAAACATAGAGCCCATACTCGGTGCCGGCGTACAGCAGCCCCGGGCGTTCCGGGTCTTCGCGCACGACTCGCACCGGGTGGTCTGCGGGAATGCCATTGCGGCCGTCGGTCAGCAGGCGCCAGCGCTTGCCGTAGTTTTCTGTCTTGTAGACATAGGGTTTCCAGTCGCCAAGCTGGTAGCGCAACACCGAGACGTAAGCCGAGGACGCGTCGTGGGGTGAAGGTTCCACAGAATCTACCCGGCCGCCTTTGGGCAGCCCGCGCGGTGTCACCTCGTCCCAGCTCTCACCGCCGTCACGGGTCACGTGCACCGGGCCGTCGTTGGCGCCGGTCCAGATCACGCCGGCCTGCACAGGCGACTCCCGCAATGAATAAAGGGTGCTGTAGAACTCTTCGCCGGTAATGTCGCGGGTGATGGGGGAGCCGGAGATCACCTGCTTGTCGGCCTCAAAGGCTGTCAGATCCGGTGAAATGGTTTCCCAGGTCTCGCCCTCGTCGGTGGTGCGATGCACGTACTGGGAGCCGTGGTAGACCACGCCGGGGTCGTGCGGGGATACGTGGACCGGAGACACCCGCTGGAAACGGTAGCGCAGGTCGGCAGGGTTGTGGCCGTACATGTCGGCTGCGCCCACGTAGTAGCCCCGTTCGATACCGGTGCGCTTGTCGTAGACCGTGAAGCGGCCCTTGCAGTTGGCGTAGACCGTATTGTGGTCGCCGGGCTTGGGTACCGCCGGGCCGGTTTCGCAGCCACCGGTCTGGATCAGCCAGGCCTGCGGGTGCTGTGCGCCGTAGGGGGCGCGGCTAGGCACGGCAATGGTGGTCCAGTTGTCCTGCTGGCCCGCATACAGCCAGTAGGGATACTGGTCATCGACCTCCACCTGGTAGAGCTCTGCTGTGGGCTGGTTGAACTGGGTGGACCAGGTCTTGCCGCCGTTGTGGGTCACATTGGCGCCGCCGTCGTTGGCCTGGACAAACAGGTCCGGGTCTTCGGGGTTGATCCACATGTCGTGGTTGTCACCGTGGGGCGGCCTGATCTGCTCCCAGCTCTCGCCGCCGTCGATCGACTTGAAGTAGCGCGTGGCCATGACATAGACAATGTCGGCGTTGGTAGGGTCGACATCAACATTGGTGTAGTAGAAGGGGCGGGTGCGAATACCGTTGTGGTCAGACACCTGCTCGAAGCTTTCGCCCTGGTCCTCGGAGCGATAAAGTCCGCCCTCGTCGCCGGGGGCTTCCACCAGCAGGTAAACCACGCTGGAGTCAGCCGGTGAAATCGCCAGGTCCATCTTGCCGATGGTGCCGCCGGGAAGCCCTTCGGTGATTCTGCGCCAGCTGGCGCCACCGTCGACTGATTTGTAAAGGCCGCCATCGTCATTGTTGCCGCCGCTGACGATGGTCCAGGGTTTGCGCTCTGCGCGCCAGGCGGTGGCGAACACCACGTCCGGATTGCCAGGCAGCAATTCCACATCGGAAAACCCTACTGCGGCAGATTTGTAGAGCATGCGCTGCCAGCTCTGGCCACCGTCGGTGGTCTTGTAAACGCCGCGCTCGGGATTGGGGTTGAAGGCCTGGCCGATGGCGGCCACCCAGACTGTGTTGTCGCTGCGGGGGTCTATCTCCACTGCACCGATGTGACCGGTTTCCTCAAGTCCCAGGTGTTCCCAGCTATCGCCGCCGTTGACGGACTTGTACACACCCTTGCCGGCAATGATGTTGCTGCGCAGGCCATCGGTGCCGGTGCCCACGTAGACGATGTTGGGGTCGGACTGGGAGACGGCGATATCGCCGACCGACGGGGTCTTGAAGAATCCGTCGGATACATTGTCCCAGCGCTCGCCGTAGTCGGTGGTCTTCCAGACGCCACCGCCGGTGGCGCCGAGGTAAAAGGTGCCGCGTTCCTTGACCGTGCCCGCTACCGCGGTGACCCGACCGCCGCGCAGCGGCC
This sequence comes from Cellvibrionales bacterium, assembly GCA_043513815.1. Taxonomy (GTDB): domain Bacteria; phylum Pseudomonadota; class Gammaproteobacteria; order Pseudomonadales; family Halieaceae; genus JANQIO01. The sequence goes on from CP121313.1 coordinate 609,097, forward strand.
CCACGTTGCGGTATTCCAGGGCATCCCAGCCCTCGGCTGAGGCGAATGGCAGCGGGGTGATGCTAAACAACAGGCCCAGCAGGGCGGGTGCGGCTTTGTGCATGCTCGGGATCTCGGCGACAACTGGAGCGGCGACGTTACCATTGACCCGTTAGAAGCGCCAAATTGATTCCCCCGATAAGCTCAGGAATCGGGAATGGCCGTCGCCTGCCAGGCGACAGCGCGCCACTCGCCAGCGCGTTTGACAAAGGTGCCGGTGTTGAAGAACTGCCGCATGGCCGAGCCGTCCCGCGGTTCTGCCACCAGCCGAAAGGTCAGCACGGCGGTGTCGCCGTAGCGCTGAATCGCGATGTCCTCACCGCGATACACCGTGTCCGACAGGCTTGCTGGCTGGGTGCCCGCGGCAAACGCCGCCATCCGTTCAGGCTTGCCGCTGCGTGTGCCGCTGGAGGAGGTGTAGACCAGTTCATCGGCCCAGATGCGATCGTGGGCTGCCGCCTTGTCGGTATTGGCGAGAAAGTTGTGCAGCAGTGTGGTGATGGCCGCATCGTCGTCCGCACTGGCCGGGGTTGTGAGCGCGAGGCTCAGCAGCAGCCCAGTGGCCATGGCGATGAGCGGCTTGCCTGCCTGCCGCGTGTGCTTTTGCTGCTTGTTTACAGTATCCATGGGTTTGGCAGTGTCCTTAGAAAGGCCGGGTTACGGCGGTGAGGAAGAAGAACTGGGCCTCGGATTCGACAATGGGGCTGTCGGCGGCGTTGTCGATCAGGCTGCTGACCCGCAGCAGTGTGGTCAACCGCCATTTGCTCTGGCCCAACGGCAAGCTCGCAAGCCCCTGCAGGCCGATTCGCTCTACGCCCGCGTCGGCGTCGTACTCGGGCAGGCCGGTGGCGATGGATTCCTGCGGGCTGATGTTGAAGAAGGACTCCTTGTAGGTGTCGTCGCCGACGCGCAGCACCGGGCCGACGGCATAGAAACCGCCACCTGAACCGAGACGGCCGCGACGGTTCACAGACAGGTCCAGGTAGGCTCCCTCGTGGCCAGAGCCCACATCCTGCGCCAGCGTCGCCGCGGCGACCCAGCGCCGACCCCCGGCTTCCAGATATATCCTGGCTTCAACGGAAGTGTCGATTTCATCAAGCCCGTCGATGGAGTCGTCGCGCACATTGAAGCCCGGTGCCAGCGCCGCCCCCACATTCACGAATCCACCGGTCTCCGGCGTGCGGCTGCGGTAGAAAAATCCACCCAGCCCCTGGGGCACATTGGCGAAATACCTGGTGCCCTTCTGGTCCATGTAGCGGAAGTCCAGGTAGGGGATGGGTTGTACTTCGTAATCGTCGCTACCGACAAATTTTGGGTTGACGATCACACCCAGGCCCCACTGGCTGCGCCAGCCGGGTTCGCGCATGCCGGTGGCACTGGGCACGCCGGAGGCGGCTGCCACAGCGGCGGCATCGGCATCCTGCTGCGCGAAGGCGGGCAGGTTTACTGCAAGCAGCAGGCAGGCGGGGCCAAGGGAGCGGAACAGCAGAGAAATCATGACGGAAAAAATCCTGAACAAAAGTAGTAAGTGAGGTACGTAGGCCGGCGCAGAATGGCCCAGCGATGTGCTGTCGAGAACTGTGACGGCCGGCATATTCTCACTATCGGTGGGCTGCGGCTAGCAGCGGCAGCCTTGCTTTCCATCTGCCCGGTGTTTCTACGCGTATGGGTCTTCTAGGAATAAACGAATTTCCCCGGAGCAAACTCCTCTTGCAGACTCGCATATGACAACAGGTGAAGGCAGGGTTTGGCGTGCAGGCAGACAGGCAGCCATTGTGCTGTCGCTGGTTTGCATGGCCGTGACGGTCGGTTGCTCAGGCAACAGGCTGTCGGGTCAGTTGCCGGTTCTGGAAGGTGCCGACATTGTTATTCTGGGTGAAGTGCATGACAACGCCGCGCACCACCGTAACCAGGCGCAACTGTTGGCGCGCGTGGGCCCTGCTGCCGTGGTGTTCGAGATGCTGAGCCCAGAGCAAGCGGAGGTCGTGAATCGCACAGACGACCGCGGCTCGGCGCTGGGGCAGGCCCTGGACTGGGACAACAGCGGCTGGCCCGACTGGACGCTGTACCAGCCCGTATTTGAAGCACTCGGGAGTGCTGCCGTTTACGGGATGGCGGTGCCGGGTGCAACCGTGAACCGCGCCGTCACAGAGGGTGCCGCGGCGGTGTTCGGCGTCGGGGCGGACAGGTTTGGCCTGGTGCAAAAGCTACCGGCAGAACAGCAGGCGGCCCGGGAAGCACACCAGCAGGCCGTGCACTGCAATATGCTGCCACCAAAGCTGCTGCCCGGTATGGTTCAGGCGCAGCGGCTACGCGACGCAGCCTTTGCGCGAACAGCCTTGCAGGCCCTGGCGGATACCGGCGGCCCCGTGGTGGTGATCACCGGCAGCGGTCACGCGCGCAGCGATTGGGGTATGCCGGCGGTATTGCGAGTGGCGGCACCGGAGGTCGCGGTGGCGAGCGTTGGGCAACTTGAGGAGGCGCCAACCACGGCAGCGCCTTTTGACGGCTGGCTGGTGGCGGACCCGGCGCCGCGGGAAGACCCCTGCGAGGCCTTCGCTGCCCAGCGCGAAGCCGACACAAAGCAGTGAGGTGGTCGATACCCGTTCGCGAGAAGCGCCTGCGGGCACTACCTTAAATACGGGAAAGTAAAACAACGGGCCGGACAACAAGCCCGCCAGCGAAGACTTCAGGAGTATCAGCATGGGTGATAATTACAAGAAACCCTCGGATTCCGATACCACCATCACCGAGCTGATGGTGCCGTCCTACGCCAACTTTGGTGGCAAGATTCACGGTGGCCTGCTGCTGTCGATGATGGACAAGGTGGCCTACGCCTGCGCCACCAAGCATGCCGAGAACTACTGCGTCACCGTGGCGGTGCACAATGTCGAGTTTCTGCAGCCGGTGGATGTGGGCGACCTGGTCTCCATGCAGGCGAGGGTGAATTACACCGGCGGTCGCTCAATGGTGGTCGGCATACGCGTGACCGCAGAGAACTTCCAGGAACGCTTCGTCCGGCACACCAATACCTCCTATTTCACCATGGTGGCCAAAGACGCAGACGGCAACGCCGCCGAGGTGCCCGGCCTGGAGCTGACCGACCCGGAAGACCTGCGCCGCTTTGCCGAAGCCATCATGCGCAAGAAGCTCAAGGCCTGGCACAAGGAGTCCATGGCGAAGCAGCGTGAAGACTTTGACCAGGTCTTGCAGGCGGCTGGGCTAGCCGGTGAAAACTGTCGGGTCGATATTCCTGGCCTAGGCGTCTAGCCCGCATATCTCACCGATTCGGCGCTGATCTTCTTCACACGCTTACTATAGCGTGCAGAATGCCTTTTTGGTTTCTCGCTGGATCTTGCACGCTGTGCGACATCTTCCTCCTGCGGCCATAGCCACCGCTATGACCTTAGTCGGAAAATCCCGCACAGCGCACAATCTCTCACCGGAGCGCCGGACCGACCGAGAATTCCAAAAATCGGTGAGATATGCGGGCTAGCCCGTCGTCACGGAGAGCCCATGGCCTCCAGTGCCGCTGTGAAACCCGCCTGCTGCGGAAAGTAGTAGCGGCCATAAAGAAAGCCAAGCCGGGCGGCGGCGGTTTCATTGCGCGCCTGCAGGTCCTGTCCCAGCGCCAACAGGGCCTCGGAGAATTCCATGCCCACAGGTTCCGGCGCATTCACCAGACGATCCAGCACCCGGTACACGGTGATCTGGTCCTTGCGCAGCAAGCCTTGTTCCAGCACTTCCAGCGGACTCATTAAGGCCGGCAGAGCAGCGATCGCCTCCAACGCCGGGTCGCGACCGGCGAACCACAGTGCAGAGGTCCAAGGTGTACTGATGAGGGGCGTCGTGTAACGGCGCTGGTCATTGGCCAGCCAACTGCTCCAGTGCAGTGTGGAGACCCGCAGCGTGAGGCCGCTGTGTGGCAATTGCAGTTTCTTCGAGTCGCCAAAATGGTCAGGCATGGAGCCGGAGGCTTCGCCGACAAAAAGCGCATTGCTATAGGCTTCCAGGTCGTTCAACAAATGCTGGGCCGCCGAGAAGGTGCGCCGACCGATCAACATAAAGCAGCGCCCGTACTGATTGATCTCGTCACTGCCCAACAGGGCGAGCAGCAGGCCGCGGTTGAGGTCGCCGGCACCGCCGAAGTTACGCCGCAGGTCCACCACCAGGCGTGCATCGCGCCGCTCGGCAAGCTCGATCTGTGCGGCAAAGAAAGCCACCAGCCCGGGACCTTCCGGGGCATCGCCGATTTCGGTGATTGCCACATAGTGAATATCCCGGTCGGGGAGATAACTGGCAAAGTACCTGGCTTCCGGTTGCTGCAGGTGCAGGGGTAGTTGGTCCCCGAAGCCATCCTGCCAGGCACTGCCGGGTTTTGCCGGTGCCAGCGCCAGCCGGGCCGCCTGTTCCCCGGGCAGTTCAAGTTCAAGGGTGGTGTGGGTTCCTGGCTCGATCAGCCCCAGGGCGCCCACCAGTTCGGGGTAGGCCAGGCGGTCGGCGACCTTGAGTCGCGTGGCATTGTCATTCTCGGCAAAGGCAATCGTCGCCAGCCCGTCCAGCAGTGGGTCGAGGTCCTGGCCGGCGTAGCGTAGCAGCCTGGCGCCCAGCCAGCGGGCATTCTCGGCAGTGGATGCCGTAACAAAGACGCCGTCTTCAAACACCGAGAATTCCACGGGGAGTTGCGCAAAGGCCAGCGCAATCTCCGGCGGCGGTGTGCCGGAATGGCCGATGCCCAGCCCCCGTGTCGGGTCAGAGCGTGGAATGGCCAGGCGGGTGTGGCCGTCTCGGAGTGTGGCCACCAGCTGTGCCAGGCGTGCGAAAACCTGCTGGTCTGACAGGCAGGGGAGGTCTTCCAGCAGTAACTCCGTATTTTCCCGAAGCGCCACCTCGGACACTTCCCGGTAGGGCCGTGGGTGTGTGCTGCGCAGCTCGTCGTAGGTGGCGGTAATATCCTCCTGCCACTGGGCGACGCTCAGCAGGGAGGGCGCCTGGCAGTCGTCGCCAGGCGCGGCCAGGGCGGTGCTTGATAGCAGGGCCGCGACCGTCAGCAGTGCAGGTAGTGTTCTCATGGGAGAGATGGAGTGCCCGCCGCGGGTTCAGCGGACAGAGGCGTAGACTTCCTGGCCCCAGCCGATCAGTGTGTCATTGCGGAATACCAGCGGTGTGGTTTCGTCGCGGCTGGTCTCGCCATCGGAGTGACGGTGCTGGGTGCGGAAAAACAGCACGCGGATCTGTTCGCCATTGTGGGAATAGGATTCCGAGAACTCGGGCGCGCTCAGTCGATCCAGCACCTCTTCCCGCTGCATGCCAATGTCCAGCATGGCAATGGCCTCGCGATTGTTTTCCTGGTCATGCTCCCAGCTATCACGGTTCCAGCCGTTTTCGTCATTGACGATGATGCAGCCTGTCAGGCTTACGGCAGTCGCCAGGGCGGTAAACATCAGGAATAGAACTTTCATGGGCTTGCTCCTTGGATTTTCGCCGGGTATCACCGGGCGATCTATGTTGTATGGTGTTATAGTGCACCATATCACATGATCGGGCAAGTTCAGCTGGCGAAATTTACATCGCGACTGAGAGTTCTCCACGACGTTTTGATTGTTGTGGCGCTCGGCGCAACTTTCTGACTGGTTGGAGCGGTACCGCGCACCGCCCGGACAGCCTTTCTTTAGTGATCAAGGCGAGGAATCCTGCGCGCTGGTGTGCCCGGCTGCTAATATCCTGCTTTGCCTCACCGGGCTTCATCACAACAAGGAAGAGCATCAATGCGATATCTGTTCATCGTCGCCCTGACCCTGGGGTTGCTGGCCTGTAGCCAGGACGCCGAAAAATCGCCCGCGCCAGTGGGCGAAGCAGCTCAAGCCGAAATGACGATCGTTGAGCGGATTGAACAGGCTGAGGCCGCGGGAGAGCGCATGCAGTTTGATGCCCCGCTCGACCAGATTGCCGCCGATTATGTGAAGCTTGCGCTGCTGTTCGGCAACCTCGATGCCAACTACGTCGATGCCTATCACGGCCCCGCTGCCTGGCGGGTAGCCGCCGATGCTGAGGCCGCCGCGTTCGCTGACGCCCAGCAGGAACTGCTGTTTGCCGTCGGCATGGAGATCGATCGGCTTATCCAGGCGATCGACGACCTGGAGCTCAGTGACGATCGTGATTCCTTCCGTGCAATACAGCTGTTGAAAACGCTGCGCGCGCTGGCGGTGCGCTACAACGTGGTGGCCGGCAAGCCGGTGAGCTTCGATACTGAAGTGGCCGGTATTTATGATGTCGAGCCGCCGGTTTATGACCTGTCCGAATACGACGCGGTCTTGGCGGAGATTGACGCGCTGCTTCCGGGCGACGGCTCCCTGGCGGAGCGCGTCGATGCCTTCCGGAATTCCCTGGCCGTGCCTGAAGACAAGCTGCAGGCGGTGCTCGACCGCGCCATTGCCGAATGCCGAGCCCGCACCGCTGAGCATTTCGACCTGCCCGAGGGCGAGCGATTTCGAATGGAGTTCGTCAAGGACAAACCCTGGTCCGGCTACAACTACTACCAGGGCGACTTTGAAAGCCTGATCCAGATAAACACCGACTTCCCACTGATCATCGACCGCGCGGTGGACCTGGGCTGCCATGAGGGTTATCCGGGGCACCACGTCTGGAACCTGTTCATGGAGCGGGAACTGGTGAACAACCGGGGTTGGCTCGAATACACCGTGGTGCCGCTGTTCAGCCCCTTTGGCCCCATCGCCGAGGGCTCGGGCAACTACGGGATAGACCTGGCGTTCCCGGGTAGCGAGAAAATCGATTTCGAGCGCAAGGTCCTGTTTCCGATGGCAGGCCTGGATCCAGCGCTGGCAGACAAGCTGGACGCGTTGAACGCTCTGACCGGCAAGCTGGCACATGCCACCAATGAGATCTCGCGACGCTATCTCGACGGAGAGCTGACACGAGAGGAAGCCATACCGATGATGCAGAAGTACTACCTGGCCAGTGCCGATAAATCGGCCCAGCGTATACGCTTTGTCGACACCTACCGGGCCTATGTCATCAACTACAACCTGGGGCAGGACATCGTCCGGGCCTATGTGGAAGCCGGCGATGACCCCTGGGGTCGCTTCAGGCGGGTGCTGACCGCGCCGCTGACCGCGTCCGATATTGCCGAAGAGCTGGCCGAAAATTGAATGCCGCGCCTTCCCACCAAGACTGTTCGGTTGGCGTATAGTGGGCGGATATACCCGCTGACCGCTTTCCTCAACCCTGGCAAGACTCGACGCTGTCAGTGGCTTGCCTCCAGCCACAGGACCAGACCATGAAGCTTAAATTCGGCTACGACATCGAGTACGACTGCCCGCAGCCGACGCCTGTAATTATGGCGCTTAGTGTCCACTCGTCCCGGGCGCCTGATCTGGTGCAGCCGGATTATGTGATGACAGACCCTGCCGTGCCCCTGAACGTCTACCGGGACATGTTCGGCAACTGGATGACGCGAGCGGTTCTGCCCCAGGGCCGGGTAAGGGTGTTCGCCGAGGGCATCATCAACGACGATGGCCAGCCCGATGTAACGAATCGGGATGCCATGCAGCTGGCGGTTGAAGATCTGCCGAATGAAGTGCTGACCTACCTGCTGGGCAGCCGCTACTGCGATACCGACATCCTGATGGATGAGGCCTGGCGGCTGTTCGACAGCGCGCCCTTTGGCTGGCAGCGGGTGCAGGCTATTTGTGACTTTGTGCACCAGCACATTACTTTTGGCTACGAATTTGCTCGTCCCACCAAGACCGCCGCGGAAGCCTACAAGGAAAAAGCCGGGGTGTGTCGCGACTACACCCATCTGGCGGTCACCCTGTGCCGTTGTATGAATATTCCGGCTCGCTATTGCGCCGGCTATATTGCCAATATCAACAATGCCCTGCCCGTGGATGAGTTGGATTTCGCGGCCTGGTTTGAGGCTTATCTCGACGGCCAGTGGTACGTGTTTGACCCGCGCAACAACAAACACCTGTCGGGTCGCATCCTGATGGCCCAGGGCAGGGATGCCGCCGATGTGCCCATCAGCAACGCCTTCGGCGCAAACCTGCTCACCAATTTCGAGGTCTTTGTCCGGGAAGTGACGGAAGACGGCCAGGAAATAGGCGGTTCTTGACTGCGCTGCGCTATCGCTTCCAGACCCGCGAATTTGGCGAACACGACATACATTACCGCGCCCTGCGCAACCGACAGGAATACGAAGACGCCGGCGGCGAGGCCGAAGCGTTGGGCATCTCTTCTGCCAGTTGGCCGCTATTCGGCGTAGTGTGGCAATCGGGCGAGGTGCTCGCCCAGCTCATGTCCGGTTATGACATCCAGGCCCGCAGAATCCTTGAAGTAGGCTGCGGCGTTGGGCTGGCCAGCCTGATACTTAACAAGCGACTGGCCGACATCTCCGCCACCGACATTCACCCCAGCGCCAACCGCAACCTGCTCTACAACACCCGGCTCAACGACGATCGTGACATTCCTTTTCTGCGCACCGCCTGGGATGACGAGCGTGACGAGGACTTTGGGCAGTTCGACTTGATGATTTGCAGCGATGTGCTGTTCGAGCCGGATCATGCGACCAAGCTGGCGCATTTTATTGAGCTGTACGCGCGCCCCCGTTGCGAAGTGATTCTGGTCGACGCGGGGCGGGGCTTGCGCCCGGCCTTCGAGCGGCTGATGGAAGGTAGCGGCTACCTGCAAGAGCGCCTCGACGACATCGCGCCGTTCACAGATCCGCAAAAATATCGGGGCAGAATTCTGCGGTATACCCGGAGTGGCGCCATCGCCGCGGAGACCACGCCCGGCTGATCGCGTTAAGGTCGACCGGGGCTCGGCATTGACCGGTCCAAACCCGACGAGACACCAGACTGCAGCTCATTCTTCGAAGGGAATGTTAGCGCGGGGCTTGTGAGGCCTGCTGATACTGCCTGGCAAATTTCTCGAATTCGGTATTGGCCTTTGCCAGCATCAACTCGCAGCGGTCCTGTCCGGCCAGCTTCCTGTCCCGGTAGCGCTTGGCCGCCAGGCTCAAACCCAGGGTAGCGATATAAAAGCTGCCTTCCCTGACGGCACGATCCGGGTCCAGTTCGACCCTGGGGCGGGCGAGCGTACCTCCCACCCGGGTAAAGGGATTGATCAGGTCCGTGAGCCCAACGCCGAGACCTTTTTCCGCAATGGTGCGAATATTGATGTCCAGGCCTTCATTGTTGAGGTCTATCTTGCCCTGCAGCTCCGCACTGAACCGGTTGGTCAGCAGAATGAGCATTGGCTCGCCCTCCAGCAGACCACTGCGGGCCGTTATCGCGAGAGCACTGCAACGAATCTCTGTGGATTCTTCAACCTTGCGGAACGGGTTGAGGGTGCTGACCATTGAAGTGACGAAGTCGCCCGCAAAATAGCGTGATGCTTCTGCGCGAATACGGCCCTCGCCGCTGCTCAATGCCAGGTAGCCGTCAAGTGATGCGGCCAGTTCACGGGTGGTTGCACCCTGGCCGATCAATATCGAGCTCATCTGAAACTGCGGCAGCGCCGCCACATCTTCGGGAGTTGTAGCCGGCAGACCCAGAGTAATGCCTTCGCCGGACAAATCCGCGAGCAGTTTGACCCCGGCGGGGTCCGGCAACAGACTCAACTCTCCCCGGAAGCTGCCGGCTTTCGCCTTCAGGCTGAACTCGGGAACGGTGAGCGCACCATCCTTGACCATGACCTGCAGGGTCAGGTCGCTTACAAGGCGTGGTGCCAGAGACAGTTCGCCAACGTTCAGGCTGAACTTGAGATCCTGCTGCTGCAACTCTTCCAGCGACAGCGGCAGGTCGGGAATGATCCTGGCGTTGGCCATCTCAGCTTCGCTGACTGCAGGCGCTTCTGTCTCACGGGTCGCCTCGGTAGGCGGTGGGAGAAACGGACTCAGGTCCAGACGGTCCGCTGTCAGCGCAACGGTTACCTGTGGTAACGGACCATCGACCCAGGCGGCGGACCCACTGAAGGTTTCTTTACCGAGCTGTCCGGTCAGCGCTTTTGCCTGCACGCTGGCCGGATTGCCCTGCAGCTTGAACGCAAGCTGGGCGGGCAGGTCGGGCAGATCCCTCCCTGCCAGCTGGCTGTAGGCCGCCAGGCTGCCAATGCTCATTTCAATGCTCAGATCGGTCTGCTGGAAATACGGCGGACGGTCAAAGCGCCCGGCGCTGCTGAGCTGACTGTTGGCGAACTGGGCGTCAAGTTGCTGGAGCTGCCAGTGCTCGTCCTGCCACCCACCCTGGACGTCCAGCGCCAGCTGGCCTGGAATGTTGTCGGGCAATTGCTGCGGTCGCTCGGCAAGCTTGAACAGGTCCGGTGAGCTGGCGTTCAGGTCGAAATCCCCGCCGCTAAGATCGTGGGCTATCGCGAACTGGCCCTTGAGCTGATGGACGGTGTCTAGCGCCAGCACCAGGTCTTCAATCTGATAGTGCTTGTCGTCCATCACGAAGGTAAGCCCACCGCTAACCTCGTGAGCACCGAGCTTCACATCCAGGTCTTCAAAGCGGAAGCGGTTTTCCTCTAGCTTCAGGTGGGTATCGACCTGGTAGTTCTGGGCTGGCAGATTCGCAGCGCCCAGTTTATCTCCGGTTGCGGCTAGCGAGTCCCCCGCCAGTGAAATCCGCGCCGTGATCTTCGATAAGTCGGCGCCGGAGGGGAGCGAACCCTGGACATTGGCAGACAGCGTAGTGGTGCTTATCTCCGCCCTGACATCGAGCGCGTCGGTTGCCGGGCTGACCTGCCCCTTGACCGTAAATGGACCGTCGAAGCTTTCCGGTAAGCCAGTAAGCGTCGCCAGCCGTGCCAGTTCTGGTCCACTGGCATCGAGGCTTAGCTCTGCATTCGCCATACTGATGGGCAGGTCCAGCAGTGCCTTGGAATGCAGGGTGAACTCGCCGAAGCGGCCCTCTACATCACCTTTAAGGCGCTGATCCTGCTCTTGCAGTTCTATGTTGAGGTCCAGCGGCCCCTCGGTGAAGGGGTTGATCTTCAGCAGGTCTGTCAGGTAGCGAGCGTCAGGACCGGTCAGCCGGAACTTGCCGCGCGGTCGCCGGGGCGCCAGCAGGTCATCGAGGTTGGCGACGCCCTGCGCCTCTATCTCCCCAAGCTGGCCTGCCAGCGTTATCGTGAAGTCCGGTGTGCCGTCGTCCAGGCGGCCCGCGATAATATCGGTATCAAGCTTTAGCGCCACGCCCTGCACCTGGCCGCGCAGGCTGATATCTGTATCGTCTTGCTTCTGGGTGATGGCGGCCTGTGACAGTTCCAGGTCCAGCGGCGCGGTGCGGTCCGGCGTCTGGTAGCGCAACGATAGTGAGCGCATTGCAATATTCGCCAGCCGGATAGTCGGCCCTGCGCTGTCACCGTCGACCGCGCTGTCGTCGCTGCCGGGAAACGTGAAATTGTTGCTGCCGTCCGTCTGTTCAACCAGGGCAATAGCGATGTCATCAAGCGTTGCGTTTAGCACCTCCACTCGACCCTTCAGCAGCGGCAGCGTTGCCAGCGCCACGTCGGCTTTGCCGATTTTCAGCAAGTCCGGCAGGTCAGCATTGCCACCGCCGACGCGCGCTTGACTGAGCGCAATTTCTATCCGGCTGCCGATGCGCACACTAAGCTCGCCATCAAAGGCGACCTCGCGTTCAAGTAGCGCCGAAAGCTGCTGCTCGGCGGTTGCGCTGAAGCGACCCAGGTCTATGTTGAGTATTACTGTTACTGCGATAAGTAGCAGAAATGCCAGCGAGATGATCAACCATAGGGCAAGCTTTAGCGGACGCAGCATGGGCATAAGTGTTCGGAGACTCGAACTCCTTGTTGATCGGGCATCGAATGAAAATTCCGAAGGTAGTGCCCGGGCTCCAGTTTCAACCGTAACAGCATGAGGCAAATTGAGTCGAATGAGCAACTACCATCATCCTGGTCCTGAGGAGTGCACAATCATCATGTTGGAGCGACAGCGTGGTGCTGGTTTGCGTGAGATGGCAGGGCGGCTTGGCTGGTACAACTTCACACTCTCAAGGGAACTCAAGCGACACGCTTCTTCATCCAGCTATTGCGCCGCCCGTGTACCCCGGTCTTACCAACCCAGGCGAAAGCGCTGCATTAAGCCTTCTAGACTTTAGGCGAAATTCTGCGCTGTGGCAGGTGGTGGAGTCCTGTCTGTTCGGCGGCAAATGGTCATCGATATGACCTTGGTCAGTAAATCCTCCACAGCGCACAATGTCTTACCGAGAATTCCAAAAAATCAGTAAAAATGGAGGCTAGAGCACCGGACTGACGATTGCGCAAATATTATTGAGCAGACGACGCGCCATAGACCAGCTCTGTAGCACCTCAGGCTTCACCTGAACGGAGTCGTCGATGTAGCTGCGTTGCCGCGCATGAATCTGTGCCGTTACGGTGGCGCTATGGATCAGCATGTTGTTCTCGTAATTGAGGTCGAAACTGCGCTGGTCCATATTCGCTGAACCGATCAGGCATATTTCCCCATCCACGGTCAGCGTCTTGCTGTGGAGCAAACCGGCAGGGTATTCCTGGATTTTTACACCCGCCTCCAGCAGGCCGGCATAAAAGCTGCGACTGGCGGCGGCCACAAAGCGGGAGTCATTGCGCGCCGGCACAATCAGGGTAGTGTCGACGCCGCGCCAGCCACTGGCACACAGCGCGTCCTGGATACTCGGGTTGGGTACGTAGTACGGGGTGCTGATAACCAGCTCCCGGCGGGCACTGTAGATCAGCGCTGTAAACAGCTCTGGCATGGCAGACGCGCGGTAGGTGGGCCCGGTAGCGATGACCTGCACCGCACCGCCCTGATCGTCCTCCGCCGGGGTGTCGGTGTCGAGCAGCGACAAGATATCCTTGCCGCCTTCGCACATCCAGTCGTTTACAAAAAGGTATTGGTTTTGCAGGGCTACCGGACCCTCTAGCCTGAGCATGACGTCTACCCAGGGCGCGTAGGCTTGTTTGATGCGGAACTCGGGGTCAGCGCAGTTCTGGCTGCCGCAGTAGGTGATGCGATTGTCGATGACAACGATCTTGCGGTGATTGCGCACGTCTACACGGCTGCGAAGAAAACGCAGCGGCAGGATGCCGATGGGCATGGCGACGCGCAACTTTACGCCGGCGGCCTGCATCTCGCGCCAGCTCGCCGAACGAATAAATTTCCGGGAACCCAGGGCGTCCACCAACACCCGGCAGCTTACACCCCGCGCAGCGGCGCGCAACAAAGCTTGCACCACGCGTTTTCCATTGTTGTCCTCCAGCCAGATGTAGAACATCAGGTGAACGTGGTCGCTGGCTGCGTCTATATCGTCACATATCCAGTCGATCGCCTGGTTGGAATCGTCGGCGAGTAACGCCTGGTTGCCATCGCAGGGTATGTGCCCTGAAATCGAGCGACCCAGTTCAAACAGGTGCGTGTACCGATCGGGAATATTGGGAGGCGCTTTATCGGCAATCCTTGCCAGCCTGTGGTCAGAAGACAGCTCTGCCTGGACTTTCCTGGCGCGTAACAGGTGCTTGCGGCCTATGCGCACTTCCCCCAGTACCAGGTAGGCGACGATGCCTGCTAGCGGCAGGGCGAGCACCACCAGTACCCAGGCCACACGCGATGCAGGTTCGCGGTAGGGCCGCAGGAGAATCCGCAGGATAACCGCGAGCACAATGGCCGCCAGAAACAGTCCGCTCAAAGAGATGGCCAGCTGTGAATCCATTCGGGTGCCTGTATTCCGGTGGTGCTCCATCCTAGCATCCGGCTAAACCCCGCTGGAATCCTGGGGAAGGGATACGGGGCAAGCCCGACTATCGTGTATTAAGACCCACCGCCTCGATCAGCGCCGCGTAGCGCGGGTCATTCCGGTAGCCGTTCAGAAAGGAATGGGTTTCCAGGAAGATGGCGCTGCGGGCGCGCTCCTCTACTGCCTGTTGATAGCTGGCAAACCCCCGGTCAACGTCCCCCGCAGCAAAATAGACGCTAGCCAGCAGATCCGCTGAGACATAGCCGCGCGCAGCCAGCCCCTGCAACTCTTCCAGCAACGGGCGCCCCTTGTCGGGCTGCCCCGCCACAAAATACCCCCGCGCCAGATTAGATAGTTGCCTCGGACTGCGTCCGCGCTCTGCCAGGCTGGCCTCGAACTCCGCCAGGGCCCGGTCGGAATCACCCATGGCCTGGTAAGCAAAGCCGATAATGGGGCGTGAATCCACATGCTGCGGTGCTCGCCGGGCTTCCTCGATAGCCCGCGTGTACTGGCCCGCGCGCAGGAAAGTCCAGCCGGCGTTGATCCGCACGTACGGGTCCTCCGGCATCGCGGCTATTCGTTTCTCGATAAGGGCAATGGCCTCCTCATGGCGCTTCTGGCTGGACAGAAACAGCACATAACCCAGCACATTGAGCGGATCCAGTTCCAGGGTCTTTTTGTATTCACGTTCGGCGGCAGCGAAATCCCAGTCGTACCAGGTGAGGATGTCGGCATACAGGGTGCGCGCATCCCCAAGCTGGTTGTCGATAGCCAGCGCCCGGGTAGCGGCCGCCTTGGCCTGCGGGTACACCTCACGCGGCGGCACGCCGCCATAGAGAGTGCCGATAAAACTCCAGGCCCAGCCCAGCGCCGACCAGGCTTCTGCAAATTCCGGGTCAAGTTGTACCGCCCTGTCCAACTGCGCAATGGCCGCTTGAAGTGCCTCCGGGGTTTGCTGGAAGGTGTTGTAGCGACCCACCAGATACGCCTCGTAGGCGGCCAGGCTGGTCGTTGGCAGAACCGGCGTAGCGCCAGCCTCCGGGTATTGCAGGGCCAGCGTCCGACTGACCTGTTCCGCTACATCCTGTTGAATAGAGAACAGGTCGGCCACCGACAACGCCCGGTCGTAGGTTTCCGCCCACAGGTGACGATCGGTGTCGGCGTCGATCAACTGCACGGTAATCCTCACCCGGTCGTCAGCCACGCGAACACTGCTTTCGATCACCGCGTCCACCTTCAACTGGGCGGCAATGTCCGACAGGCTCATCGTGGTTTCGCGGAAGCGCTCTACCGAAGTCCGCGAGGCGACCTGCAGGGTGGCCAGCCCGGCAAGCCGGCTCAGTAATTCCTCCTGCATGCCGTCGGCGAAGTAACCGTGATCCTGGCCGGGGCTCAGGTCGGCAAAGGGCAGCACAGCGATAGATCGGATGCGCGGTACTTGCGCAGGCTCTGATCCGTCGGAAAGGCTGCGGACCAGCCACCAGCCCGGTGTCGCCACCAGCAGCAATACAAATACCGCTGCCCATACCTGCCGGGATCGCGAACTGCGGGGGTTCGCCAACGGCTCCACCGCCGCCACGGGCTCTACATCACAGAGCATGCGGTAGCCGCGGCCGCGCACCGAACTCAGATAACGGGGTGTCTGGCCATCTTCCCCCAGCGACTGGCGCAACAGGCGCACCCGCTGTGACAGGGTCTCGTCACTGACCACCACGCCATCCCACACCTGCTGAATCAGGGAATCCTTGTCGAGCGTGTGGGGCGCAGCGCGAATCAGTGCCGCCAGCAGGCGGAAAGAGAGGTTCGGTAGTTCAATTGCGGTGCCGTCGCGACTCACCGTCTGGCGCTGTAGATCCACGACCAGGTCAAGCACCTGGAAACAGGTCTCTTCCCGCTCTGAATTTGCCGTGTTCACCGCCAAAAATTACCCATCGGGGTATCTCTAATCAATTGTTTTAATTGAACTTTTAAAGCTTCAGCAACACTTCATCAATCTTCATGGAGCTTTCAGCGAGTGTATCGGAAAAACCCCCACAGTGGGCGACGTTGACTGCAATCCACCACAAGGAAATTGCCATGAACAATCAGACACTGACCATCACTGGCCTCGTGCTGGCCCTGGCCGTCGCACCACTGTCCGCCAGCGCGGGAGAGGGATTTTACGTCGGCGCCAGCATCGGCTCGGCCAATCTCGATGACGACTTCGACGGCTTCGAGATCGATGACGACGCCACGGCTTACCGGCTCAACGCCGGCTGGCAGGTAAACCAGTATGTCGGGCTGGAGTTCGGCTACCAGAATTTTGGGGACTTCGAGCAAAGCTTTGACATTAACGGGGAGCGCGCCAACGCTAAACTCAGCGCCGACGGCTACACCCTGGGTGTGACGGCCAGCTACCCGCTGGGCGAACACTTCGAATTGCTGGGTCGCGCTGGCGCTTTCTTCTGGGACGGCGAGGCCGAGATCAACAACGCCAGCCAGGCCGACCCGGGTGACACCAACCCCTACTTTGGCGCTGGCCTGGGCTATAACTTTAACCAAGTATTCTCCGTCTATGCCGACTGGATTCGCTACGACCTGGAAGACACCGAGAGCGATGTGCTGTCGCTGGGTTTCCGTTTCCGATTTGGCCGCTAGCCGGCTTTTTAGCTTCATTGATGGAGAGCTTGAAGGTGGAGTCGGTGGGGAAGAAACCCACGGCGGCGAAAGTGTTAACTATGCGGCCGGAACAGACCGAAGAGAAATGGCCCGCCCGAGAGGATTCGAACCTCTGACCTCTGCCTCCGGAGGGCGTTTTCTAGATGCACTCCAGTGTATAACGGTGAACCCAGATAAGTCTCCATGGGTTTTATATCCAATTTAAATCAATAGGTTACAAATTCACGGTTGTTCATCGGCATCCGCCGTGTTTCACTTTCACTCATTCGAAATGGACTTACTGTGGACTTAAGTCCACGTCAGATGGAGTTGGAAGTGCGAGCGAAACTGACGACCACTGCGGTAAATGGCCTGGAGCCAGGTGAGAAACCCTTCGAGGTAGTGGATACCGAGATCAAGGGTTTCCTGCTGCGGGTCCAGCCATCGGGTGCCAAGACCTACTACTACAGCTACCGGACCAAGACCGGGAAGCGCAAGCGGATAAAGCTGGGAGCGCATGGTGCCGTCACCATCGCCATGGCCCGGGATGCCGCCCGAAAAGCCGCCGGAGAGGTCGCCCAGGGTGTAGATGTGCAAGGTGAGAAGATCGCAACCCTTGCGCAGGCCAAGGCGGCTCGCCAGAGGACGCTGAGCGCGTTCCTGGAGGATCAGTACGCGCCCTGGCTGATTACGCACCAGAAGTCCGGGCAGGCGACCCTGGAGCGCCTGAGAAGCGCGTTTGGGGATTTCATGGGTCTGCCGATGGAAGAGATCACGATAAAGCGCCTGGATCAGTGGCGGACCGCCCAGCTCAAGCGAGGCCTGAAGCCTTCCACTATCAACCGTTCGGTGAATTGTCTCCGGGGTCTCCTTAGCAGGGCAGGGGAGTGGGACGTTCTCGTGGAGCACCCGCTCTCCGGGCTGAAGCCCTTAAAGGTGGACCGGGCTCCCAAGGTGAGATTCCTGTCACCGGATGAGGATGATCGCCTGGACGCCGCTCTGGATGCCCGGGACGCCCGGCTCAAAGCCGCCCGGGAGTCCGGCAACAAACACCGGGCCGCCCGGGGATATCCGCTGCTTCCGGACCTGTCCGGCCGTGCCTTCGCGGACCGGATGACTCCTCTTGTAAGGGTTTCCCGGAAGACCGGGCTCCGGAAAGGGGAGCTATTTGACCTTGTAAGGGCTGATATCGACCTGGAGGCCAGGATTCTCACCGTGGACGGGGAGCGGACCAAGAGCGGCCATACCCGGCACATACCTTTGAGTCCTACTGCTTACGAGACTCTAGCTGCCTGGCTGGCTCATCTCCCGGAGGACTGCGAGCGAGTTTTCCCGGCAGACGATGGTGGTCGCCTGAATAATGTCCGGAAGTCCTGGGCGTCGATCCTAGAGGAGGCGGGGATAGAAAACTTCCGCTGGCATGATATGCGGCATGATTTCGCTTCAAAGCTTGTTATGGCCGGTGTTCCTCTCAATACAGTAAGAGAGCTATGCGGTCATGCTGATTCGAACACAACACTCCGTTATGCTCATCTAGCCCAAAGCCACAGGAGGGATGCGGTTTCTGTGCTCGGTTAAGAAACGCCGAATCAGTGTGTTATCGCGGATATGATTAAAGGGATTTTTGATGAGTCGACACTGCCCGATAGCCAGTCCTGGCGTACTTTGTCAGAGTGGCAACAGGAGCATGATGATTCCCTCAGGGAAGTGGAGCGGAAATATTTGGCAGGAGAGCTCGACCTGGCCCTACACACTCCGCGTGAAAGATTTCTGGCATACGTTGAAGCGTATGAGCCGACCAGAACTGGAATAGCCCATTTCACATACCGCGGGCCAATAAAAATTGAGCACCGCCTTCTGGAGGAACTGCTTGATAAGAGCCAGGTGAGGCTTGGTACTGATCGATGCGCGATATTGGACGTGCAGCAGATTCAGGATTGGTCTACGTCGTGCCCTTTTCAGGGGTTCCCTGTTGGACGTTTCTCCGGATGGGCGGATTGGGAAGAAGACTACGAGGACTGGCATCCGGTTTATCAGTGCTTATTCCCGCCACTACGCATGGGTTTGGGCAGCACCATGGAGCGAATTACGAACAGCAATCCAATATATGAAGAGACAGAATCAGGCCGCATCTTCAAAGACTTGGCGGCCACGCTCCCGAAAGGCTGGGCTTTTGATGAAAGCACGGCGGGTATTTTTAAAATTGATGACCTCTGTATTAGTGCGAAGCAAACGCCGGTCCCACCACGGGACCTTGATGTCCTTGCTCAGCGTCCTCCTCTTATGCGGACTGATGCGATGAGCGAGCTGTTGTGGAGAGTTCTAGTGGATCATCCGAAAATTTCGGCTAAAGACTGCCTGCGATTGCTACAAATCGAGCTGGATGCGGATTCACCTAAGTACGATCTTGATTTAATCCTGTTGAGAGCTGATGCGCTTGCAGTGGAGTGGCGGGATAGCAAGGGACTGGAAAAAACGGTGACCCTGAAAGTACTGGCAAACAGACTTTCAAGGCTGAGGTCCAAGAGCCCGGGGCGGCAAGATATCGCAAAGCGAGGGGAGCCTAGAGAATGAGTGATCGCGTATTTAGGTCTGTTGACGAGCCCATCCGTGAACACATTTCGTGGAGCCAGCGCTGGGAAGGGCGTGATCGTGGACTGATTACTTGTTGGGAAGTGGGTCGGCGAAAACGTGATAAGGAGCCTGTGCTTGCAGAGAAAGCTTCGAGAGGTGAGTTGCCAGTGCTCGGATGGAAAGGAGGGGTCGAGAAGTCGATCAAGAAGGGTGAGAAATTGGGCACACTCTATTATCTCGCGCAGTGGCAGGGACTGCGTGGCGAGGATTTGGATATCGATCTGAACGATGAGCCTGAAATCACATGCAGTAGGACTGCAGTTAAAGTTGTTTTCACTGGCGATGTAAAAAAATACGGAAGCGCGTGAGTCAGTATATGGACTTTGTGGCGATTGATCTTGAAACCGCAAATGCAGACATGGCGTCAATATGCCAGATCGGCGTCGTTCGATACGCTAGCGGTGAGCTGGTTGCAGAATGGAGCACACTGATCGACCCGCGAGATTACTTCGATCCAATAAATGTTGGTATCCATGGGATTGATGAATCTGATGTCAATGAATCCCCCGTGTTTGAAGAAGTGTATTCCAACCTGGCCGGACTCCTTTCGGGGAATATTTGCGTCAGTCATACGCACTTTGATCGAACCTCTTTGGACAAGGCGATTCGACGAAAATCGCTTCCACCATTGGAGGTCACATGGCTCGATTCTGCGCGTGTCGCGAGGCGTGCCTGGGAAGAGTGTGCGTGGCGTGGCTACGGACTTGCCAATGTCTGCTCCTTGATTGGGTTCGAGTTCAAGCACCATGATGCTCTTGAAGACGCGAGAGCGGCAGGTGCCGTTATCAACGCGGCCATAAAAAGAACTGGGCTAACACTGGATGGTTGGCTAACAAGAGTTGGTGAACCCATATCTGGTGACGGCCATAAGGGAAGCCTAAAGCTTGAAGGCAACCCAGAGGGAGAGCTATATGGCCAGCGCCTAGTGTTCACGGGGTCGCTTGCCATTCCGCGCCGAGAAGCGGCTGCGCTGGCCGCCAGTGTTGGTTGCGACGTAGCGGGAGCCGTAAGCAAGAAAGTCGATTACTTGGTCGTAGGTGATCAAGACATTTCCAGGCTCGCGGGCAAGAGTAAGAGCAGTAAACATTTGCGCGCTGAAGAGCTAATTTCGCAGGGCTGCGACATCAGGATACTAATGGAAAGTGACTTTCGAGCGCTGGTCGAGAGTGCTCATTCAGTCTAACCGCCGGTTAGCCTCCGCTCGTCATGTACATCCTTTTTAACGGTTTGATCATAGATAGCATCATCGATAGCACTAAATATCTCTAATAGCGTCATTCGGCACTTGTGCTGAGAAACACTTTGCTCGGAGTTCATATACAACTACGGGCAAGCACAGATGCATTATTCAGATATTCCCTCAGCTTCCAGGGCATTTTCCGAGCGAGAAGCCGCCTCTTACATTGGTATGAGTCGATCATTCCTGGCCCAATCTAGGATGGATGGTCCCAGGGAGAGGCGTACTCCAGCCCCGCCATTTATCAAGATTGGTCGATCGGTCCGCTACTTGCGAGAAGATCTTGATGAATGGCTAGACAAATTCCCGCGACTTGGCCACTTAGGCGAGCAGCCGTGAACGCCCCGGATCTGCAGCGACTGGTGGCCACGCTGGATGGTATTGGCACCAGAGATTGCAAAAAGTGGCGCAATCAAATTTTTGAGAAGCATCAGGACCTGGCGTTCTACCTTGTGCCTGCTTACCGGAGGATCGCTGCAGTAGACGGTCATGTGGCTGCCAATTCATGGCTTCGCGAAACAAAGCCGAGGCTGCGAATTGGGCAAACAGCGCTGTCGCTGGACTCTGACGAAGAGGACCTCAAAGAGTACGCCCTGAAGCTTGCGCGGTTTCTTTCAAGTGAGATTCTGCCCAGGCTAAATCGTGATAATCCTCTGGATATTGTGGCTGGTATACAAACCTGGGTGGAGAGAACAGATGTGTTACCGCTTGCCTCTCGGTCGCTCCCGGCCAAAAAGGCTGAAGCTGCACTCAAGCGCTATTGTGACGAAGTCTGGTGGTTCAAGCGGCTCCGGTCTGGCCAGCGCCGTGCGAAAGAGGCGCTTATTCGTGAGTTGGGATACGTACACAAGAGGCGAGATATGTACGTAAGTGAACTGACCTTTAGGCGCAGGCTTGCTCAAAAGGCTCGTAACCGCCAATTGTTGGAATCTCTCGAAGCCAGAAATGAAGAAGGGGTGAGTTTCACGCTTGCTGAGTTGCAGGATATGAGCCCTGCTAATCCTATAATTCGTCGGGCGGAAATGATGGTGCGCATTCGCGGATTCGAAGAATTGGCCAAAAAATCCTCAGGCGGCTATCAGGCGCTTTTCTTCACGCTGACCTCACCATCGAAGTATCACGCGACCGACTCTCATGGTCGCCGTAACCCCAAGTTTTGTGGCGCAACGCCCCTTGAGGCCCATGATGCACTTAATGAGGTTTGGGCGCGTACCAGGGCAGCCTGGGATCGCGTAGACATCAGAGCCTTTGGGATGCGTGTTGTGGAGCCCCATCATGATGGGACACCTCATTGGCACTTGTTGCTGTTTGTGCCGAGAGATCGAGCGAACGATGCTGAGAAGATATTTCAGGGCTATGCATTGGAAGAGGACGGCGACGAGCCCGGCGCACTGCAACACCGTCTGAAGGTCGAGCGAATAGATCCGTCGAAGGGAAGCGCCACCGGCTACATAGCGAAATATGTGGCCAAGAATATAGATGGTGCGGGGTTGGAATCAGATAGCTACGGCTATGACGCTTTTGTTTCTGCGTGTCGGATAGAAGCCTGGGCATCTACCTGGGGCATTCGGCAGTTTCAACAAATTGGAGGCCCGCCGGTCACCGTGTGGCGGGAGTTGAGGCGATTAGCGCCACAGGCCGATCAGGACGACCAATTCGAAGCAGCTCGTCATGCTGCCGATGAATCGGATTGGGCAGAGTTTACAGCGCTTATGGGTGGAGCAGCCTGTACTCGTGAAGAACGACCGATACGGCCCTGGATGGTCGCCGGAACCTCGCTGAACAAATACGGTGAGGTGGTGAAGTCGCTTAAGGGGGTTCTCTACAGGGCCAGCGCTATAGTAACGCGAGTGCATTCATGGGTGATCTCGACCATACCTATAGCTCAGCGATTGCTGAGAAATACCAGCTTCAAGAACCAGTCTGTCGACCCTATAGGTCGAAAAGGACCTATAGATATCGCTGATCGAGGAAAAGGGTCCCAAAGCCGTAGGCCGATTTTTGATTCGGGGCCTATAGGTGTGGCTTCCTTGGAGTACTGTCAATAACTGTACTATAGGCGCGAGTGTGCAGCGATGGGCTTCTAGGTTATTGTCCGCAGGTCAGCGATTCCCCAGTTAATCAGCAATCTACCAAGCCTTTGCCATAAGTCTGCTAGCTCTTGATCCATGGGCAGCGATAGCTCCAGCCCTTCAGACTGCATATATTCGCGAGTCTCACGCGCAAGCGGCCAGGCAGGCAGCAATACTCGTTCACAGGCTTCAGAGTGACAGTTCTCAGATTGACATGTCTTTCGGAAGTGGTTCTTTACCCTCTCATAATGGCCTTTCCAGAAGGCGTTCGCGTCTACTCGTCCATTTAGCGTTTGGCACAATACGCCATCTTTGTAGTCCCAATACCGCTGAGTATCCGGAAACCCTAACTGACTCAATTCCGCCAAGCAGCGGAGGACAATTCTCGGCATGGAACCTTCGGCGCACCCACGAAGCTCCGCGACTTTTTCAAGTACAGACATGGGGATGAGGTTCTCAATTTCGTGGGCATCCAGTATGTGAACAGCGGTCGTGTGTACACTTGGGTCGTCTGCGTTCAAAACGTTTTCGGCAGTGTTCGATAGGGCGTCTCCAGGGGAAAGTTTGTCGCTATCGACTACGCAGAGGCAAAGCTGTGTACCTTGCGCCTGTTTTTGAACGTACTTGTTTACAGTATTTCCGCCAGGGCCGTCCTCAGTCTGAAAAGAGTATAGAGAATCGTTGAGCCCCGAAACTCTTAAGTACCAGCGAGCTATGCTTTCAAGGATTAGGAAGTCAGACACACTTTCAAGGAGTAGGACGGTCGAGCCGCCAAAGCACCCCATTCCAAAGTGTGAGAGTGGTATTCTGATACGGGTCGCTCCTTCAACGACATCGATTTCGACATTTTTAAGGTTTGTGGTGGCGACGACGTAGACGTCAATGTGCTCCCATATTCCGCGCCTCTGTACTGATTTGTTTGCTGCCGAGAGATACAGCGATTTCGCAACGTCTCCTAGGAATGGTGAAGATGCAAGCCTATCAAGAAGATTCATCTCGCCGGATAGGAGGTGGAAACCATTGCGCGCGTTGTGAGCTATCTGCTCCAACCCGGCCTGTTCGTCGATTGTTAGCGTGCAGGGATCTAGGCAATCGCCAATATCGTCCCCAAGTTGAATAAGCATCAGTCCCGAGGCTCAAAGAATCCGTATGGCCAGTTTTTCAGATATCCGTCTTCTTCAAATGTGCTTCGTATTACCTCGGTTGCGTCAGTTGGCCCAGACTTATTGAATACCGATACCACCACGTCGTCGCTATTAATCCTTCTCTTGCCGATGTTTCTGCCTAAGCGGTTGATGATCGATTCGCTATGAGTTTCGATGAGTATTTTTAGGTCAATCTGGTGTTCCTTTGCGATCCTTCCGGCAGTGCAAAATGCATCCGTCAAAGTGCACTGCATTCTTGGGTGCAGATGGAGCTCAGGCTGCTCGATAACGTATAACACGGTGCCCAGATCCCCTCTTTTTCTCGGGCTAGTGTTGTAGATGATGGACCAGAGTTGCACGATGATTGGCAGCACTTGAGAGTAACCAAACCCTTCATCGGCTATATTGTGGGTTTCGTTGCTGTCGCTATGCTGGATTCTTAGAGCTAGATGTCCTCCTGTGCCTCTTGCAAGAATCTTGAAGCCGAAGTTTTCGGTGAGCCAGCCTTCTAAATGCCTGCGATCAGATCCGTTAAGGCTTGCCACAAACATGGTCAGGTTGTCACCGCGAAAATCGACTTCGTTAACTGAGAGATTTTGCCTCCTGTAGTATCTTTCTGCGGTCGCCCGTAGCGGCGCTATGTACTTCACATTTTTTGAGAATTCAGCAATATGTCTCGAAAGCTGGGTGGATAGCTCCAAAAATGCGGATAGTACAAGCGCATCTGATAGAAAAGTAAGATCTCGCACAACCCGTGGACGGTTCGAATTGGCAACAGCTCGATGCCACGTCGATGTGCTCGCTTCGCTGTTCTTGAGCATGTCCATCATCTGTGGCTTTTGTCTGCAGCCTACAGAGAACAAGAAATCCAGTATTCGCTCCTTTGTTGTATTGCCGTGCTCATATCTTGAAATCACTCGGTGTAAGGCGTCATCGAGTTTGGATGGTAAGCTTAGATCCATCGCTCGCGAGGGCAGTCCGCTTAAAGCCCTAAATTCGCCGCGGCCCTCAGGCGCCTTTATCCACTCATGAAAACTCGGAACCAGCACGCCGTCGTCAAGCGCGTATACCATCTCGGCATAGCTCGAAAAATCAGATTTGTTGACTATGAAAGATTCGATGTAGTGATCGTCACCGACTCGGAGCAAGATCTTGTGGTCCAGGAATTTAACGTTCAATCCGCATATGTGCGGAGTGCCATCTTCAGTCCTGGCTCCAATTATGGTTTCGATGCTGAAAGCTAAATTAGCGGGTAGGGTCTTAGTGAGACTTCTTTGGAAAAACAGCGCTCGCCTGCCCGCGCTTAAGTCGAAATTGAGAGTGATCGATAGCTCACTACTTTCTTCTCCGCTAGATACGAACTCGGCAAAACTGCCGAAATCCACATAGTCACCGAAGAAGAGTATGGGGCCTTTGGGTTTAGCCTCCGCACTCTGTCTCAGCATGGGAAATGATCTGAGGAAAGTACTCTTACCGGAGCCGTTGGCTCCAACAATTACGGTGAGGGGTTTGAGTTCTATTTGTTTGGTGTCGTGAAGGCTTCTGAAGCCCTTCAGCCGAATCGATTTCACAGGTTAGAGCCGCCTTTGGGAGGTGCGCACGTGTAACAATTTAAGGTGATTTCGGAAGCGTAGCAAAGGTCCTTGTAGGTAGCCGTTGGCATTGCGGGCGCACAGACAAATCCGCGTTGGACTTATCATGGACTTACAGGGAGAGACAAGTACGTAGAGAAAGACAGATTTAGCACTAAAGTGTTGATTTATATGGCCCGCCCGAGAGGATTCGAACCTCTGACCTCTGCCTCCGGAGGGCAGCGCTCTATCCAGCTGAGCTACGGGCGGATAACTTGGAAATGACAACCAGCATCTATCCAACTGCTGATTCTAGCAAGCCTGCGGCTTGCCGCGCTCCTTGCGGCCTTCGGGCCGCAAGCCCGACCCTCACTGAGCCACGGGCGGATTGGGGACGCGAATAATACCGCCCAACGACGGATGCGTCTATCAGCGTTGGCTTACGCCAGGCTGTCGTCGGCGACGAAGTACTGGGGGTCCTCAATCACGTTCACTTCCACCAGGCTGCCGGCCTTGCGCAGCAGCCGGCGGCAGTCGGCGCTCAGGTGCACCAGGTGCAGGGTCTTGCCGCTGTTGAGGTAGCGCTCGGCCAGGGTGTCGATGGCCTCCAGGCCAGAGTGGTCCCAGACCCGTGCGCCGGCGAAGTCGATGATCACATCGTCCCTGGCGGCGGTCGGGTCAAAACGCTCCATAAAGGAAGTAATAGAGCCGAAGAACAGCGGGCCGAATACCGCATAGACGGTGGAACCTTTGTGGTCCTCCCGCGTTTCCACCCGCACCTGCTTGGCATTCTCCCAGGCAAACACCAGCGCCGAGACAATGACACCCACCACCACGGCCACGGCCAGGTCGGTGGCCACGGTCACCGCGGACACCAGCACCAGCACCAGCGCGTCGCTGCGGGGCACCTTGCGAATCACGCGGAAGCTGCTCCACTCGAAGGTGCCGATCACTACAATAAACATCACGCCGATCAGCGCCGCCAGCGGAATCTGCTCGATCAGCGGTGAGGCCACCAGTATGAAAAGCAGCAGGCTCAGGGCGGCGGTGATGCCGGAAAGGCGGCCCCGCCCGCCGGAGTTCACGTTGATCATGCTCTGGCCGATCATGGCGCAGCCGCCCATACCGCCGAACATGCCGGTCACGGTGTTGGCAACGCCCTGGCCGATGCACTCCTTGTTGCCGCGGCCACGGGTTTCGGTGATCTCGTCCACCAGCCGCAGGGTCAACAGGGATTCGATCAGGCCGATGGAGGCGAGGATGGCCGAATACGGGAAGATGATGGTCAGCGTTTCCCAGGTGAAGGGCACACTGGGAATATGAAAGCTGGGCAGGCCGCCCTTGATGGAGGCGATATCGCCCACCACCCGGGTGTCCAGCCCGAGGCCGAACACCAGCAGGCTCACCGCCACAATGGCGACCAGTGAAGAGGGCACCAGGGTAGTGATGCGAGGCAGCAGGTGGATGATCGCCATGGTCAGCAGCACCAGGCCGATCAGCAGGGTGAGCTCGGCGCCTTCCAGCCACGCCACATCAATGATGCTGCCCTGCAGCGCGGTGCCGTGCAGCCAGCCGGGCTCGCCGGCCACGCCAAACTGGCCCAGCTGGGCGAGGAAAATCACGATGGCCAGGCCGTTCACAAAGCCCAGCATGACCGGGTGCGGCACCATACGAATGAACTTCCCCAGCTTGAGCATCCCGGCCAGTATCTGCAGCAATCCCATCAACACCACGGTAGCGAACAGGTATTCCACCCCGTGATCGGCGACCAGCGCCACCATGACAACAGCCAGTGCACCGGTGGCGCCGGAGATCATGCCAGGGCGACCGCCAATCACGGCGGTAATCAGTCCGACCATAAAGGCCGCGTAAAGTCCCACCAGGGGCGCGACACCGGCCACAAAGGCAAAGGCGACCGCTTCCGGCACCAGTGCCAGGGCAACGGTCAGTCCCGACAGCATGTCGCTGCGGATTGTAGCGACCTTGTTGGGGTGGATCTCAAACATGCAAAACACTCATCACTGAAAAATGGCAATAGCCCGGCGCCAGCACATTTCGGGCGCTGGTGGCCTTGGCGCTGGTGGCCTTGGCGCTGGTGGCGCTGGCGCTAGTGGCTTTGGCGAAAGTTCCGATCGACGGGAATGGTTGTTATACGGCGAGGCGGGCGCGCAGCTTACAGGGAATGGGGCCGGAATGCAGCCCGCTATGCGCGCGGCGCAATCCGTCGGGGCGCAGTAGGCAGCGGGCAATGCGGCGAAGCGTGTGCATGGCAGGACGAGCCGTATGGCGCGGTTTTCGCCGGCGTCGCAGACTGTGTGCTGTCAGGGGGACTGATTACAGGACAACACTATGAATAGAATAATTTGCGCCCTTGTAGCGGCGCTGCTGGTAGTTGGCGGAGTTTTAAGCGGGCCTGCCAGGGCCCAGGAAACCGAGTTCGACATGGCTGCCCTGGTCGACCGCGTGGTCGCGGCCTACGGCGGTAGCGCGCTCGCGGAGATGCGCAACTACGAGATTGTTGAAACCTACATCGGCCCCAACCTGGGCCAGAGCTGGACGCCGGAGCTTACCGATCTCCTGCGCAATAACCTGCGCATGGTGCACGATATCGAGAACGGACGCGCCTACTTCGAAAGTTACTTCAAGGCGCGGGGCGGCATTTTCTCGAACCTGATCATTGTCGACGGCGAAGATGCGTGGACCGTGAACCTGGCCAGCGGGCGTTACGGTGAAGCCAATTCGGCCGATCCGTTCACCTTCGGTGGCGGCACCATGCGCACCACAGATACGCTGCTGGCGCGCCAGCTGCACGCGGCGCGCGACGAAGCTGAATACCTGGGCCAGGCAAGCTGGATGAATCGGTCTCATGAAAAGGTCAGGATTCCCTTCCCGCTGAGCCCGGATCTCACACTCTTTATCGATGCCGAGACGCACATGATCACGCGCATGCTGCGGGACAATCCCCAGCTGGGTGCGCTCGACTACGTGTTCGACGGCCATGTCGAAGTGGACGGGCTCATGTCGGCAACGCGAGTGTCCTTTTCGGTCGCCGGCGACCCGAACCTGATTGGCACCGGCCGGGCCGTACGCTTTAACCAGAATCTCGATCCTGCGCTGTTCACGCTGCCCGCTGGCGTCGAGCCAGAGGGTGAGCGCATCGACACCAGTGAAATGGTGGTCAACCGCCTGGCCAGCAATGTTTATCACGTGGGCCAGAACGGTGGGTATTCAATCTTCGTGGACACCGGCCAGGAAGTGGTTGGCTGCGGCGGCTACCCGGGCCTGAGCAATCGATTGGAGCATTTCCAGGAAGCCACCGGGGCCCACAAGCGGCTGGCGTACCAGGTGGTCACCCATCACCACAATGATCACCTGGGCGGAATCGACGAGGCCCTGTCACTGGGCGCGACCCTGGTCACCGAGGCAGACACGGTGGAGGTGATTCGCGATAACAGCCAGCTGGCGCCGGAAAGCGGACGCTTTTTGACGGTCAACGGGCGCATGACCCTGGGGGACGGCAGCGACCGTGTGGAGATCTACGACGTGTCGACCATCCACTCGCGCAGCAACCTGCTGTTCTACGTGCCGTCGACCCGCACCCTGTTCATGGCGGACCACTTTGGTTCGCCCTTCGCCGAGGGAGTGCCAACGGCCAACCGCAATACCATCAGTATGGCGGAGGCGCTGGAGCCCCTGGAGCTGAACTACAAGCAAATTGTCACTGCGCACAACGCGCGCGTGTATACGGCACGGGATTTCAAGCGCTCGGTAGAGAGTTTCCGAGACTTCGATTGCCCGGATGACCGACCCTTGTGCTCGCGCTGACATGCAGCCGTTGGAACTTGCCGGGTAGCTGATTGCCCGCAGACCGGTACCGCGCCCCCATAGCTCTGGTACCGGTCTTTCCTGCCCGACACAGGCCCCTCCCAGGGCCCGTGTCGGGCTTTCTTATTGGTATGATGCGTCCACAACCGGACGCTAACCCATGCCAGACCTGCTTATTGCCGCCATCAGTTTCAGCCTGTCCCAGGTCGCCCTGGGTGTGGCCCTGTTGCTGCGCCAGCCGCGCTGGGGCATTCGCGAGCGTCTTTATGGGCTGCTGATGCTGGCGATCGCCGCTTACCTGTGTATGCCGCTGGTGCCGGGTACGGTCTTCGAAATTCCCGCCACCGCCTTGCAGACCGCCGCCCCCGGTTGTTTCTATTTATTCAGCGCCAGCATCTTCGATGATCACTTCAAGCTGCGGCGCTGGCAGCTCGGGCTGGTGGGTTTCACCGTCGTCATGCCGCTGGTGGGCATGCTCCTGCCGGGTGTGCCCCGCTGGCTGTTCTTCACCGTGCCCCAGGGGGCTGAGTTCGTATTGCTGGGCCTGACGCTGTGGGTGGTCTCGCGTCACTGGCGCACCGACCTGGTGGAAGTGCGGCGCCGCCTGCGGCTGGGTTTTGTGGGTCTCAACGGCGCCTACATACTGCTGTTGATCCTGTCCCGGGAAATCCTGTTTCCCGGGGCCGCCTGGCTCGCCACCTGGGAATACCTGCCGCCGGCGCTGCTGCTGTTTGCTATCAATCTGTCGCTACTGGAATACCGCAGTGGCCTGTTGTTCCTGCCGGTCGAGAAGCCGGCGGCACCGGCGGCGCCTGCGGTCAATGTAGACCCGGAATTGCTGGCGCGGCTGGAACGGCACATGCAGGCCGAGACGGCCTGGCGGCAGATGGGCCTGACACTGGGGGAACTGGCCGCCCAGGTGGAGGTGCCCCAGTACCGCCTCCGGCAGGCCATCAATAGCGGGCTGGGTTTCCGCAACTTCAGCGACTTCCTGAACAGCTACCGGGTCCGGGAGGCCGCGCAGCGGCTGGCGAGCCCGGCGGAGGCGCAGTTGCCGGTGCTGACGATTGCCATGGATGCCGGTTTTCGCTCATTGAGCTCCTTTAACAAGGCCTTCAAGTCGGTACACGAGCAGACCCCGAGCGCCTGGCGCCGGGCACACCTGGGTGGCGCAGAATCCGCCTGAAGTGTCCGGTCGGGCCTGTTTTTTACGCTAATTCCGGAAAAATGCTGACGGATTCTTAAAATTCGGCAGATTTGCCCCGCCATGAGGCCATAATCTGCGGTATTCGCTCGGGGGAGCAGGTTCGGGATTTAACATGACAATAATGAAAGCAGTACTGGTAAGCCTGGTATTGGCGCTGGCAGGGACGGCCCACAGCGCCGACCTGGAGGCCGGCAAAGCAGGTTACGGGACCTGTATCGCCTGCCACGGCAGTGACGCGACCGGCAACCCGGCCCTTAATGCGCCCGCGCTGGCTGGCCAGTCGGCCGACTACCTGGCGCGGCAGATCACCCATTTCCAGCGCGGTATACGCGGCGCCGACAGCCGCGATACCTTCGGCGGCCAGATGCAGGGCATGGCGGCTACCCTGGCGACCCCTGAAGCGGTGGCCAATGTGGCGGCCTATATTGCCAGCCTGCCGGCGGTGGATGGGGGGTCGGCTGCGGCACACGATGTGCGCAACGGCGAAGTCCAGTACAACGCGTCCTGTGGCGCCTGTCACGGAGCCGGGGCCCAGGGCAACCCGGCGCTGAACGCCCCCAATCTCACCGTTCTGGATGAGGCCTACTTGCGCCGCCAGTACAAGCACTTCCAGGCAGGCATCCGCGGCAACCATCCGGATGACAAGTACGGTCGCCAGATGCAGATGATGTCCAGCATGCTGGCTACCGACAAAGATCTCGACGACGTGATCGGCTTCATCCTGTCGCAATGATCTCGCGTCACAGCACTGTCATTGTCTCGGTTGGCTTCGCCCTGTGGGCAGGGCTGGCAGCCCTGTTTGCCTCGGCCTGGGTCGACACTGCCCCGGGGCCTGCGACGACGATGGATGCAGCGGTCGCTGCAAGCTGGGCGCCGGAAGACATCGTGCTTTCGCAACACTGTCCGCCGGGTTTCGAGGACACCGGCGCCGAAGGCTGCAAGCTGCGCAACCTGTACCAGTTTTACGATTCGCTACAGGACCGCGGCGTCGGCGGCACCCAAACCGCGCTGCCGGAGCACCGCGACGGCTTCAGCCCGGAACAAATCGACCTCGGGCGCTACCTGTTTTTCGACCCGGCCCTGTCCGGCGACGGCAGCCACTCCTGCGCCAGCTGCCACCACCCGGCGCTGGGCTTCAGTGACGGCCGCGACCGCTCCATTGGCGTGGCGGGGCATAAGGTCCAGCGCTCCTCCCCGACCCTGTGGAACGTGGCCTTCCTCGATCGTTTGTTCTGGGATGTGCGCGCCGGTTCCCTGGAAGAGCAGGCCCAGGGCCCGCTCTATTCCCCGGAAGAGATGGGCAACACGCCGCAACAGCTGCTGGCCACCCTGAACGGCAACGAGAGCTACCGTCGCCTGTTTCGCCAGGCCTATCCCCGGGGTGAGCTCGACGAGATCGGCCTGGGCCAAGTCTACCGCGCGCTGGCGGCGTTCCAGACCTCGTTGATTTCCCTGAACAGCCGTTACGACCGCTATGCCCATGGCTATCATGCCGCGTTGAACGAGCGTGAGGTACAGGGCATGAACGTGTTCCGCTCCTTCGTGGCACGCTGCGCCGAGTGCCACACTCCGCCGCTGTTTACCAACCAGCAGGTGGCGGTAATCGGTTCGCCGGAGCCGGAAGGCCTGCCGCTGGATATCGGTGCCGAGGCCACCTGGGACGCGCCCAGGATGAAAGGCGGCTTCAAGGTGCCGACCCTGCGCAATATTGAGAAGACCGCACCCTACATGCACTCCGGTCGTTTCGAGACCCTGCGAGAGACGGTGGCGTTCTATACCCAGGGCCGCGGCCACGCGGTGCCCGAGGGCGTCGACATGCACCTGCACTGGCATATCTGGGACCCGAAACTGACCGATGGGGAGCTCGACCTGCTGGTGGACTTCCTGATGACCCTGACCGACGAAACATTTGCGCCGCCGATCCCGGAGGTAGTCCCCTCGGGACTGGAACCGATCGGTGTATCACCAATTCATAACAAGCCGCCGGCCACTGCGGACCGGACGGACGCAACAGAAGGAGCAGCATCATGAAAATGGGGAAACTGGTAGCCGTGGTATTGGTGCTGGTCGCATTCGCGGCCGGTATGCAGTTTGGCAAGAAGACCGGAGGCGGCGCGCCGGTAGTCACCAGCGCCGGCCAGGGCGCGGCCTACGGCGGCAGCAGCGCCGGCAAGGCCAGCGCTGAAGATGTGGCAAAAGCCAGGGAAATGATGCTGTCCGGCAGCAGCAAGTTTGTCGCCGGCCCGCCCATGAGCGATGTGGTAGTGACCGTCAACGACGGTGAATCCATCCAGGAAGCGGTACAGGCGGCCGAGCCGGGCACCACCATCCACGTAATGCCGGGCACCTACAGCGAAACCGTCTACATCGACAAGGACGGCATCCGCCTGATCGGCATTGTCGAGGGCTCCGAGCGGGCCACCCTGGACGGCGGCGGTACCCTGAACGACGCCATCCTGTTCTCCGGCAACAATATCGTGGTCGAAGGCTTCCTCATTACCCAATACAAAGGTAATGCAATCATGAGCCAGGCCGGTAACAACTACGAGATTCGCGACAACATTATTGTCGACACCGGCGTCTACGGCATCTTCCCGCAGCTCGGCAAGAATGGCGTGGTCGAGCACAACGTCATCTCCGGTATCGAAGACGCAGCGATCTATGTGGGCATGAGCGACAACGTGCACGTGGCTTTCAACGAGGTGTTCGACAGCGTCGCCGGCATCGAGATCGAAAACAGCCGCCACGCCGTGGTAGAGAGCAATTTCGTCTACAACAACACCGGCGGCGTACTGGCCTTCATCACGCCAGGCCTGCCGATCAAGACCACCTACGACGTCATCATCCGCAACAACTGGATCTCCGACAACAACACGCCCAACTTCGGC
The DNA here is from genome assembly GCA_043513815.1 of Cellvibrionales bacterium. GTDB lineage: Bacteria > Pseudomonadota > Gammaproteobacteria > Pseudomonadales > Halieaceae > JANQIO01. Next base: position 642,103 of record CP121313.1, read on the forward strand.
GCGCCGGGTTCCACCGTGGGCGGAATCCCCGCCGGTACCGGCATCATGGTCATGGCCGCCGATGATGTGGTGATAGAAGGCAACATCATCACCAACAACAAAACCGTGGGGATCATGTCGGTAGACCACAACACCGCGGCCCAACTCACCAACGTCACTGTGGACCCGGAAGCCGATCCCAACTCGGATGGCCTCAAGATCCTCAACAACACCATGCACAACAATGGTTACGAGACGCTGGACGAGATCAAGGCGCTGATGCTGGCTGACCTGAAAACCGGCAACCCGGACATCTTCGTTATCGGCCCCACCACCGACAGTTGCATCATCAACCGTCACCGTTACGTGCATTCCGGTGTGGACGATTGGGCAGAGTGTGATTTCACCAACACCTCCACCATCGCCAACTACCTGCTGCCACCGGTCGCGCCCCGGGTTATCGAGCCGGGCGAGCGCGGCAAGATCGCCTATCTGGGTGTCTGCGCGGGCTGTCACACCTATGAAGGCCGCATGATCGGCCCGCCGGTGAAGATCATCCAGGCCCTGTACATGGATAACCCCCACGGTCTGGCCGAGTACATCGCCGCACCGGTCAAGAAACGCGAGGACTACCCGGAAATGCCGCCCCAGGACTACCTGGACGAGGACACCCGGCTGGCGGTGGCGGAGTACATGCTCAGCGTCAAGCGCTAATGCGCCTTTGAAGTCTCACGGCGCGGTCGGGTTAAACCCGGTCGCGCCGTTTTTGTTTGGGCATGAATTGGGTTGGGACACCGATTCCTGGCGTCACATCGATCTAATCGAAGAATCGACAAGGTTATATCGGTCGATATAGACCAACTGGCCAGTCGCCAGTACGTAACCTAGTGCAGTACTATGGCAGTGCGAACAGTACAGGCACTGGGCTACGAAACAATGAAACGAGCTATCCGCGAATTGCGGCGGCGTGGGGTATTCCGCGCGGCGGGCTTGTACATTGCTGCGACTTGGCTGCTGTTGCAGATAGCCGATGTCGTCTTTCCCGCCTTCGATATTCCCGATAGCGCCCTGCGCTATATCCTGTTTGGTGCCGTCGTCGGCTTTCCGCTGGCAATGCTGTTCTCCTGGTTCTATGACATCTCCAGCGAGGGTATTCGCTCCGAAGAGGAGCTGCGTGAGGCCGGCGAGTCCGGTCGCGGCGGTTACTTTTCCAGTGCCACTATTGTGGTGCTGGTGGTGGCGCTGGGCATCTCCCTGTACGCCAACTTCGAACAGGCCAACGAGCCTCTTCCGCCAGAAGACCACGAAATCATTTCCATCCTGGTCTCTGACTTTGTGAACGATACCGGTGAAGCTATCTTCGACGGCTCCCTGGAGCCCGCCCTGGCGATCGGTATTGAGGGCGCGCCCTTCATTAGCTCCTACGCCCGTCACCAGGCCGAGGCCATTGCCGGCCAGATTTCCGGTGTACCGGGCCTCAATGAAGAGAACGCCCGGCTGGTTTCGGTGCGCGAAGGTATTCGGCTGGTGCTAAGTGGTGCAATAACGCCCGATGGCAGTGGCTACAGCTTCAGCCTGAGGGCAGTGGACCCCCGTGAGGGGGAGGTGGTGGCCAACGTTTCTGCCGCTGCCGAGTCCAAGGTCGATGTGTTGCCCGCTGTGGGCAAGCTCGCGATCCAGATCCGTGAAGAGCTCGGTGACGCCAGCCTCAAAGACGACCCGGAGGCCAATGAGACGTTTACCGCCGCTTCGCTGGAAGCAGCCCAGCTCTACACCGTGGCCCAGACTTACAACCGAACCGAGCAGAACGAGCTGGCATCAGAGTACTACCAGAAAGCAATTGATGAGGATCCCAAGTTCGGCCGCGCTTATTCAGGCTGGGCACTGAGCGAATTGAAGCTGGGGCGCACCGAGCATGCCGAGGAGCTCTGGGAGAAAACCCTCACTTTGCTGGATACCATGACGGAGCGGGAACGCTACCGCACCCTGGGTGCCTACTATCTTATGGTCACCGGTAATTTCCCGAAGGCCATTGAAGCCTACGAGGAGCTGGTCACGCGTTACCCGGCCGATAACGCCGGCCGCAATAATCTCGCCGTGGCCTATTTCTGGGGCCGGGATTTCGACAAAGCGCTGGATATAGGTGCGGAACTGGTAGAACTGCACCCGAACACCCCGGCCTACCGTGCCAACTACGCGCTGTACGCCATGTATGCCAGCGACTTTGACACGGCGCGCCAGCAAGCGGCCCTGCTGCTGGAAACCACGCCTTCCTATTACCTGGGCTACGTGCCGCTGGCGATTGCGGAACTGGCGCGCGACAACCACGAGGCCGCTGTCGCTGTTTACGAGCGCATGATGGAACAGGGCAGCCAGGCGCGCTCCTCTGCGCTTACCGGTCTGGCTGATATTGCCCTGCTGGAAGAGGACTGGGAGCGGGCACGGGACCTGTTGCAGGAGGGCATTGCTTTCGATGACGCCAACGACAACAGCGCTGCGGCGCTTCGCAAACAGGTTGACCTGGCCATGGCGCTGTTTGAGCTGGGTGCCACCGACGATGCCCTGGTTCAACTGGAAGAGGCCATCGCCGGCAGCAGTGACATCCGCCGCCTGCTGCCTGCCGCGCGGCTCTATGTGCGGATGGGGCAGATGGCCCAGGCGGACGCCATCCGCGCCCGGCTGGACAGTGAGCTGCAAGTGGACCACCGGGCAGCCGCCGATATCATTGCTGCCCAGCTGGCAGCCGCTGCCGGTGACACCGGATCTGCGGTGGACGCCCTGAACGCCTCGCTTCAGCATGCGGATACCTGGCTGGCTCGATTTGAACTGGGGCGCACTTATGCCCAGGCCGGGTATTTCGCCGAGGCACTCAGCGAACTGGAATTGGCCGAGGCGCGCATTGGTGAAGCGTCTGCCCTGTTCCTCGATGACGTGCCCACGTTCCACTACAGTGCCCGACTGGAGGAATGGTTGGGCCTGACTCGCGAACAACTGGGCCTGGCCTCAGCCAAAGGTCAGTAGGTCCAGTTCGGGACGCCCCCTGTCCCTGTCCAGGTTTTGTTCGGTTCAGCCGAGTCACTGGGTCCCACGCAGTTCATTTGCGCTCAGCCGCCCAGTAGGCTATATGTGACACAAGTCACAAAAACAATATCTCAGGGAAGGGGCGTCCCCATGAATACTGGTCGAGTAGTGCCGCTGTTGGCAGGCGCTTTATTCCTGTGTGTTTCTATCGCTTCAGGCAGTTTCGCGCAGGATGGCGCGCTGACAGTCGGGCCCAATATCAATATGGTGTCTGGCACCCAGTGGCCCGAAGGCGACCCCTTCCTGCGTCAGCAGAACGAGCCTTCTGTCGCCTTCTCCAGCCGCAACAAGCTGCACCTGCTGGCCGGCGCCAATGACTACCGTACCGTGGATGTGCCCGGTGACTTCGAAGCCGGCGCGACCGGTGATTCCTGGCTCAGTTACTTCTGGACCACTAACGGCGGTGGCACCTGGAAATCCACGCTGATACCCGGCTATCCCCAGGACACGTCCCCCGAGGGCCTGTCTTCGCCGCTCAAGAATTACGCGGCCGGTGCGGACCCGGTCGTACGTGCCGGCGCCCACGGCCTGTTCTACTACGCGGGCATCGCCTTTGAACGCACCGAAAACCCGGGCAGCATGATTTTTGTGTCGCGCTTCATCGACCTCAACAATGATGAGGGCGGCGACCCGATCCGCTTTATCGACACTATCCCCGTTGATATAGATGACACCGGTGACCGCTTCCTGGACAAGGTCTGGGTCGAAGTGGACGTACCGCGCGCCGGGGCAGCAACCAAACAGTTCAGTGTGCCTCAGCGCGACGGCACGGTGGTAAATCAGACCGTGAGCTGCGGCAACATCTATGTCGGTTATGCGGCATTGACGGGCGACGGAGAGACCCTGCGCTCCGAGATCATGCTCGCCACCTCCACCGACTGTGGTGACTCATGGAGCCGGCAACCGATCAGTGAAGTCGACACTCTCAACCAGGGCGCCAATATCGCCATCAATCCGATCACCGGCGAGGTATATGTCGGGTGGCGTCGTTTTGACACCGTGGAAGCCTTCCTGGGTACGCCCGCAGTGTCCTGCGCCAAGCCCATCAAGGACTGGCGCCGCAAGAAAAAGTCCCGTGTGGCCGTTGAGTGGCCAGTGGAAAATGTGGACATCGGAGACACCCGGCTGACTCGCGAGCAGGCGCTTGACCTTTTGGGCCAGCGCGGTAAGGAGGCGTCGATTCGCCTTGCCCAGTTCCAGGTAGCCGCCAAGCTCAATCTGTTGTCCGGCGGGGGCCAGGCCTCCGTTGATTTCGACCCCTCCGAGTGGGCGCGAAGCCTCACCGGGCTGGTTGATCAGACCGATGACTTTTTCCGGGCCAATCCGCTGCGGGTGAAGGAAGGTGGCGGAAAGAATAACAAGAAAAGCAAGAAGTCCGACAAGAGCGACAAGAGCAAGAAGTCGAAAAAGAGCAAGAAGTCGGACAAGAGCAAGAAGTCGGACAAGAGCAAGAAGTCGGACAAGAGCAGGAAAGACTCTGATCGCGACAACGACGAATGGCACGTTGGTGAAGTAGATGATGCCGGCAGCGACCGGGTACGTTTCCTGCCCAGCCGACTCAATCGCGATGAACGTCAGTTAGCCAACGATCTTAGAGAGTCGATCCGCACGGTCTACCTGGGTTCCGAAGACTGTGTAGCGACCGCCGGCACCGGGTCGATTTCGACGGGCGCATCCAACGCCATGGTCTCTACCCGTTCGGTAGACGGCGGCGGAAGCTGGTCGCCACCGGTCACGGTGGCGGAAATTCGCACCTTCGATCAGGGCGGTACCAACTTCTCGTTCCGGACCACGGCGTACCCGAGCCTGGCAGTGGACAAGGCCGGGCGTGTCTATATGGCCTATGCGGCCCGCGGCTTTGCCACGGTGCGGCCTCAGGAAGATACCGGTGACGCCCGCATTGTGCTGTCAGTCTCCAATGACGGCGGCGCGAGCTGGCAGCCGCCCTACGCCATTGATGACGATCCGGAGAAACCCGGCCACCAGTTCAAGCCGTCGCTGCTGTTTGCCGGTGGACGCCTGGTTGTGGTGTTCTACGATCTGCGCGCTGACGTGTCCGGTATCTTCGAGCAGTTCGTACTGGATGTGCCTGAACCGGACCGCCTGCGCCACACCCTCGACGTACGCGCCGCCACGGCGGCCACCGTCGTCGCCCCCCTTAACCCGCGCTTCACGCTCTATGATGTGAGCGATCGCCGCGATTCCCGGCAGACCTCACGCTATGCCTTTGTGGCGACCGGCCAGGGTATCCCGCTGGATACGGTGCAGCTCCAGTACATGGTACCCAACCTGCCGACCCACGCGGGTGGCACCCAGCCTTTTATTGGCGACTATGTAGATGTGGCGGCCAAGGTGATCCTGCGTGAAGGCGATACCTGGCGCTTCGCGACTGACCCTGGTGATGTGGACGTCTACCAGGCGGTCTGGACCGACAACCGCGACATTACGCCGCCACCGGATGGCGACTGGACGAAGTACCAGCCCCTTAACCTGGAGGGCAGCGGCGGTGGTAATGTCAGTGTCTTCGACGGTTCACCGATTCCCGCCTGCGAGCCGGGGGTGACCAGCCAGTTCACTGGTACCCGCAATCAGAACATCTATTCCGCAGCGCTCTCCGAGGGCCTGATCGTGGCGGCTCCGGGTAGCAACCGACCGCTGGGAACCGTGGATGGCTCCGGCGAGCTGCTGCAGCGCGCCTACGTGATCTATACCCAGAATGTTACGGCGTTCACGCGCCGCTTCCGGCTCACGGTCAGCCCGCCACCCGAAGGCGCCGCATCTTTCGAACAGTTTGGTTCGCGCACCAGCATCGACGTGACCGTGCCGCCCTTCTCCAGCACAGTGGAGACGGTATTCGCCAGCTCACCCAACCCGGATGCGCGCATTGCGGTACTGGTACAGGAAATCGACCCCAATGGCACGGTGCTGCCTGGCGGTCTGTTCTCCACCGTCCTGCTGAATGCCGACCCGAGTACGCCCGCGCCGCTTAATGCGGAGTTGCTGGCGGCGGAAACCCACAACCCGACGGTACTCAACCCCACGGTATTGAATCCCACGGTGTTGAACCCGACAGTGCTCAATCCGACGGTACTGAACCCGACGGTTTTCAACCCCACGGTGTTGAATCCCACGGTGTTGAATCCCACGGTGTTGAACCCGACGGTGTTCAATCCCACGGTACTGAATCCGACCGTGTTCAATCCGACGGTGCTGAACCCGACGGTGTTCAATCCCACGGTTCTGAATCCCACAGTACTGAACCCGACGGTGTTCAACCCGACCGTGTTCAACCCGACGATCCTGAACCCGACGGTGCTGAACCCGACGGTCTTCAATCCCACGGTATTGAACCCCACGGTATTAAACCCCACCGTGCTGAATACCGCGCTGGATGATCCCGGCCAGCAGTCCGCAGAGATCACCTTTGCGGTGCAGAACGACGGCAACGCCACCAGCTCCTATGACATCAACCTGGCTTCCAGCCAGGGTACGGATGACGGCCTGTCCTATCAGGTGCTGGTCTATCGCCTCAACAGGACCCCGGTGGCCGACGGCTGTAGCCTCGAAGAGGAGGCTCAGCAGGAGTTGATCGCCAACGTCATTGAGCCCGGCAACCAGCTGGACCCCAGTGGCGGCAGCGGCGAGACTTCCTTCTACGTGGAGCCGGGAGAGGAAGTGTTTGTCACTATCCGCGTGTTGCCCGATACCACCCAGCCCAACCCGGGCGACCCGGGCGACCTGAACGATACCAACCTGGACCTGGCCATTTCGGTAGTACCGCAGGCGGTCAATACTGAAGATGCAGGCATGGGTGAGACAGAGCCCACCGGAACTTCCACGGCCACCGCCCCAGTACCCCCGGTAGTGATCGATACGGTGGAGATTCCCGACGGCGAGGTGAGTGATCCCTATAGCGTCTCACTGCAGGCCAGCGGCGGTATTGCAGCGCTCAACTGGCGCCTGGCCCTTGGCGCAGAGCTGCTGGACGGCCTGAGCCTGTCGCCGGCGGGTGTGTTGAGTGGTACGCCAACTGAACCGGGCGGGCTGGCCGTGCCAGTCAGCGTGAGCGACGGTATACAGGTCGCACAGGCCACCTTCTTTGCGACCATCGCGCCGCCGCCGCTGTTCATTACCACAACCTCATTGCCAGACGGCACGGTGGGAGAGCTCTACGCACCGACAACGCTGGCGTCCAACGGCGGCTTTGGTGATATCAGCTGGAGCGTGGTCACCGGCACTCTGCCGGACGGCCTGACCCTGGAAGTTGACGGCAGTCTCTCTGGTACGCCCACGGCTGAGGGCTTCTTCGACTTTACCGTGGAGGCGACAGACGGTTTTCAGACTGTGCAGCAGAACCTGACGGTGAGCATCGCCAGCGACGAGCTGATCGGTGGTACCGGCGGCAGTGCCTTCACACTTGACTGCCCCGCCGGATCCGTGGGCATCGGCCTGCGCGGCCGTGCGGTTCAGGATATCGACAACATTGATCTGGTCTGCGCCTTGGTGACGGGGGTCGATGCCGGCTTCCCTGTGCTGGGAGCTGAAATCAGCGGTGGTGGGCTCGGCAATATCGGCGGTATTGATATCGGCGAAGACCTTGTCTGCCCACCCCTGACTGTACTCAGTGGTCTCCGGGCCAGGGAACGCAGCCTGCCCGGCGGTAACGTGATCATCGACCAGTTGGGCGTCACCTGTATTGATAGCGCTGGTAGCGAGACGCAGTCCACTCTGGTCGGTGCCAACGATCTCGACGGTCCGATCGAGTCGGTGAACTGCGAGGCAAACAATTTCGTCACCGGTCTGGTCGGACGCTTCGGTGCGCTGGTCGACCAGGTAGGCATCACCTGTGGTGAAGTTGGCGGCGAGTTCATCGCGGCCAATCTGGCTCCGCAGTACTTCGAAGTGTTTGTGGCCAATCCCGGTTTCCTGGCCCGCTCCGGACAGCTGCTGGAACTGGACCAGACCACGCAAACCGGTACGGCCCTCGCGTTTACGGAATCCACCGGTGTAGTGGAGAACCGGCCCTTTACCTGGGAGGTGGTGAGCGGCGAGCTGGTGCTGACCTACGTGGGTCTGCCCGGTTCCCCGTCATTTGATTTACTCGATGATTCTACGGCTACGCCGGAGCAGGCGGCCGCCATTCAGGCGTCACCGGGCTTCAACGGCCAGCTCGAAACCACAACAACGCTCGCCCAGACGGTATATACCCTGGTGGATGAAGATGATGTCCTGCGAGTCAACAAAGAGGACACTGAGACAGTCGAGTACCTTCCCATCCCGGTGGCGGTAACGCCGGAGTTTCCGGACGGCATTGTTCAGCTCGCGCCTCGCAATGTGGTCAGCGAAGAAGCGGCCAGCCTGAGAGATTCGGCCAGCGCGCTGCCGGTGGTCTGGTCTGGAGACTGCAGCAGCGAGCCCTGCGTTCCGGGCACCTGGGCTGGTGTCGCCAGATACCAGCCCGGTACGCGATTCTTCGATGACACGCCCTATCCCACCACCAGCTACGGCGAGATATTGAATTTCACGGCGGGCATTGTCACCGGTGATATTTCTGGTCTGGCGACAACCTATACCGTGAGCGCGGGCAGCCTGATCATCAGCTATCCCGACGGCTGGGTACAGACGGTGACGCCGGTGGGTGTCAACGGCCTGGAATACGGCATGTTCAGTGAATACAGGAATGGCGCCCAACGCTATGCCAGCTATGACATCTGGGTGGAGCGTGACTTCAACTTCAACTTCACAGACGGCTATCTGAACAGCGCCAATGACAGCTACTGGAACGGCGATATCAATGCCTGGATACCGGGCAGCGTCAATCCCGATGGAAGCCGCAGTGTTGACCAGCGCTTTGGCTGGGAGTTTGATGCCAGCACCGACCCCAATACCGGCTTTAATCGCAATGCCTTTCTCTTCGACGATGGTGGTCAGACCCTTACGCTGGCCCTGCGCCCGAATGAGTGGGCCGTGCAGCCCTCCGGCGTGCTCAGGATCGACCGCTTCCTGGATACACAGTTCGAGAGCTTCGATCGCTTCTGGTACCCGGTGGCCGCCACCACGGTGGACGGGGAGCGCCAGTTCTACGTAATAGAGTTCGAGCGTCGATTCGACGGCCTGCTGTTCGCGGCACGGTTGAATATCCAGCGTGAACTGCTGGACCCGAACTCGGGCTACGATGATATCCAGATTCAGGAGCCGGTCATCATTGGCACAATTACAGGCGTGTCGCCGGATCCCGCAGCAGCCGGCGGCGGCCAGTTGCTGGTGGTCTCTGGCGAGAATCTGCCGCTGGGCAACGACCCTGTGCAGAGCCTGGCAGACAGGCCGCAGGTGATCGTTACTCAGGGCGGCGTCGAGTACATCGGCTTTGACTTCACGTACGATGCCAGCAATCACCTGATCAGGCTGCCCACCTCCGGGCTGGTGCCGGGAGCTGCCGAGCTGCAGCTGGCAGAACCCGGGTCCTTCGATCGGACGGATCCATTCGCCATCACGATATCTGCAACGCCGGCAGCACCGGAACTGATCGAAGCCCGGTCCACGGCCACGGGGGATATCACCACTACGATCATTCCCGGCAGTACGATCAGCTTGCGGGCGCGTAATACTGACACCTCAGGCGCGGTGGCGGTGTTCGAATGGCCGGGCAATACCGTGTCACAACCCCTGGAATCTACCTCCGGGTTTGGCGGGCCGGCGGATGGGCTACTCCAGAGGTTCAGCGTGCCGGCGGGCATTCCCGAGACCACCTCGGTCAGGGTCACCCTGCGCACCACCGTCAATGGCGTGCAGAGTCCGGAGAGCAATGAGATCTTCCTGACGGTGCCGATTCTGTAGACGACTGACGCCATCCCGGACGATCTGGTCCGGGATGGCTGCTCTCTGCAACATCATCGCCGTTCGCAGTGTGACGGCATGGCTCCGGCAGGCGCTGATTAGCCGGGGTTGAGCTGTTCCTGGGCCCGCGCGTACCAGGCCGTGATGTGCTTGCAGTCTTCGGGGATACCTTCCTTGATCCAGCCGGCAAACTGCACCAGGCAGTAAAGGTCGATATCGGCGAAGGAAAAGTTGTCGCCCGCCACACAGGGGTGTTTGCCGAGCTGCGCATCCATCATCGGCCAGAAAATCTCCAGCCTCAGTTTGCCGCGCTCGCACAGCTCGGGAATCTGCGGCAAGGATAGCGGCCCCGGCATGGCCCGGTCCTTGAAAGCCGGGTGGCCGTTGCGGAATATGTCGGCGATGGCGGCCATGCCCTGCAGGAAGATCTTGTGGTCCCAGCTGATGACTTGGGCCTGCTCCAATGGTGTGGTACCCAGCAGCGGCTTTTCCGGGTGTAGCGCTTCCAGGTAGACGCACTGGCCGATCACCTCGGTCAGCAACTCGCCATCGTCCAGTACCAGCGCCGGTACGGTGCGGGCGGGGTTGATCTCACCGTAGTCATCCTCGTGCTGCTCCAGCTTGCCCAGGTCTACCTGCTGGGTGTCCAGTTCAATGCCCTTGTACTTCAGGAACAGGTTCAGGCGCATGGGGTTGGGGGCGGGATCGTAAGTGTAAAGTTTCATTGGCGGGTCCTTGGCGTATCATCAGTAAACAGCAGCGTGGCATGGTAGGCAGGGCGCGTGAATTTTGAAAGCCCGGTCAGTGTTCGCGGCGCTCTGAAGCCGCTATAATTCACGCCCGTCAAAACGAACTAATTGAGGATTGTATGACCAAGTCGTTGAAATCTCTGGTTATTCTGGTCGCTGCCGCGTTGTCCGTTACGGCCTTTGCCAAGACCGAAGAGCAGCGAGAAGCGATTATCGAGCGGATCAAGCCCCACGGCAGCGTCTGTGTTGCGGGCGATACCAGCTGCGGAGCCATGACCGCTGTGGCCGCCGGCGGCAGCGTGCGCTCAGGTGAAGAGGTCTACAACGCTGCCTGTGTCGCTTGCCATGCCAGCGGTGCAGCAGGTGCCCCCAAGCTGGGTGATGTAGCCGCCTGGTCGAGCCGGATCGCCAGGGGACGTGAAGTGCTGCACGACAGTGGCCTGAACGGTGTCGCTGGAACCGGCATGATCGCGCGTGGGGGCTGCATGAACTGTTCCGACGACGAAATTGTCGCCGCCGTGGACTACATGGTGGATAACAGCCAGTAGGGCGATATCCGCGCTCAAGAAAAGGCCGCCTCAGGGCGGCCTTTTTTTTGGCTGTTTGCTTGTCGGCGTGAACAAGCGAGCGGCAGCTTTTTTTGGAGTAGATGTCTGCAGGTTGCACACCCTGTCAGCAGTGACTTCCAGCGTTACATATTTGAAGTGCCTGATTGGCCGGCTGAGCAGGCCTGCCGGCAATCGAAAGTCTTCGGTTTTTTGTCTGCGACGTCTGCCTGGCTTTGCTAAAGTCGTGCCAAAGACCGCGTTCGCGGCCGGAACGTCTTGACGAGGGAGTTCGCGTGTTTCGTTACCTGTGTGTTGTCGCAACAGTTGTGCTGGCGGCCTGCGCTGAAGAGCCGCCACCTCCGCCTCCGGTGGAAGTGGTGGTGGATGAGGTGTTGCTTGACCCCTACCAGCCCAAGTCCTCTTTTGTGGGTCGCCTGCAGGCGATCGACGATGTGTCCATCGAGGCCCAGGTCACCGGCTACCTCAAGGCGCGTTCCTTCAAGGAAGGCGATTTCGTGGAGGCCGGCGATGTGCTCTATGAAATTGATCCTGCGGTATTCGAGGCTGAGGTCGCCCGCGCGAAGGCCGATCTGGCCAGGGCACGCGCGACCCAGGTGAACGCCCAGCAGAACTTTCGCCGCGGCGAGACACTGGTGCCGGATGGCAATATTTCGGAATCCGAGATGGACCAGCTGCGCGCTGCCAAGCTGGAAGCGGAAGCCGGCGTTGCAGCCGCCGAGGCCGCGCTGGTGACCGCTGAGGTCAATCTGGGATACACCACCATCAAGGCGCCGATTTCCGGACGCATCGGCCGCAGTACCCATACCACCGGCGACCTGGTCGGACCCAACACTGGCGTGCTGACTACTCTGGTCAGTGTCGATCCCATTCACGCCCTGTTCCAGCTCTCCGAGTCGACCTTCGTGCAAATCATCGCCCAGCGTATGGCCCAGCCCGAGTCCCGTAACCTCAATGACATCGACCTGAGCGATCTTGTGGTAAGACTGGAATTGCGCAACGGCGTCTATTACCCCGAGATCGGCCGCATCGACTATTTTGCGAACCGTATCTCCGAGGACACCGGCACGCTGGAATCTCGCGCGGTTATTCCGAACCCCTATGGTCTGCTGGTGCCTGGGCAATATGTACGCGTTGAGATTGTTCGCGAGGAGATGTCTGAAGCCCTGTTCATTCCACAGGCCGCGGTGCAGGCTGACCAACAGGGCAGTTTTGTGCTGGAGGTAGAGGGCGGCATCGTCCAACGCCGCAATGTTGTGCTGGACGAACGGGTGGAAGACCGGATCGTGGTGCTACAAGGCGTAGAACAGGGCGATCAGGTCATCGTGCGCGGCCTGCAACAGGTGCGGCCGGGCCAGCCGGTGAAGCTGCGCCAGATGCCGCCGTCTGAAGCCTGATGTTCAGTCAGTTCTTTATCGACCGGCCCAGGTTCGCCCTCGTGTTGGCGATTGTGATGACCCTCGCCGGCGCCATCGCGCTGAACATTTTGCCGGTAGCGGAATACCCGAGCATCGCGCCGCCTTCAATCCAGGTGCAAGGCGTTTACCCGGGCGCCTCGGCCAACGTGGTCGAGGAAACCGTCGCCATACCCATCGAGGATGCCATCAATGGGGTCGAGGACATGATCTACATGTCCTCCAAGAGTGCCAATGACGGCAGCTATCGGCTCACCGTCACCTTCAAGGTCGGCAGCGATGCGGACATGGCGCTGGTGCGGGTACAAAACAGGGTCAAGCTGGCCGAGCCGCAGCTGCCTGCTGAGGTGCGGGTCCAGGGGCTGAGTATCCAGGAGCGCTCGCCGGACATTCTCAAGATTGTCAGCTTCTATTCGCCCAACGGCAGCTACGACTACAAGTTCCTGTCGAATTATGTGGCCATCAACGTGCGCAACAGTCTCGCCCGTATCGACGGTATCTCTGCGGCCGATATCATCGGTGAAGCCGAGTATTCCATGCGGCTGTGGCTGGATCCCAACCAGATGGCCCAACTGTCGGTCACCACCGGAGACGTACTCGCTGCGCTGCGCGAACAGAATGTGCAGGTGGCCGCGGGAAAGGTGGGGGCGCCGCCCTTCGAGGGCAAGCTGCAGACCGAGTACACCTTGCAGACCAAGGGACGGCTGGAGCAGGCGGAGGAGTTCGGGAACATCGTGCTGCGGGCCAACGCGGACGGTTCGGCGCTGTACCTGCGCGATGTGGCCCGGGTGGAACTGGGCCAGGCGGACTACGCCTTCTCAGGCACCTTCAACAACAAGCCCGCGGTAAACCTGGCGTTCTACACCCAGCCCGATGCCAACGCGCTGGCCGCCGGCGAAGCGGTCGACGCTGAACTCCAGCGGCTTGCGGAATTTTTCCCGAAGGACCTGGAATACAGCGTCAGTTACGACACGACCCGGTACGTGTCCACGGCTATCCGCCAGGTGACCATATCGTTGTTCCAGGCGGTCGCCCTGGTGATCCTGGTCACTTTTATATTCCTCGGCAACTGGCGGACCACGCTGGTACCAGCCATTGCCATCCCGGTGTCGCTGGTGGCGACTTTCGCGGTGATGCAGCTGCTCGGCATGTCTGTCAACACGGTGACGCTTTTCGGTTTGATTCTCGCCATTGGTATCGTGGTGGACGACGGTATCCTGGTGGTGGAGAACTGCGATCGTCACCTGCGTGACGACCCCAACATGAGCCCGAAAGAGGCCGCCTCACGCACCATGCGTGAGGTGGGCGGAGCGGTGATCGCTACCACGCTGGTATTGCTGGCCGTGTTTGTACCGGTTGCCATGCTGCCTGGGATTACCGGGGTCATGTATCGACAGTTTGCAGTGACCATCTGCGTGGCGGTGGTGTTTTCTTCCATCAACGCGCTGACGCTCAGTCCGGCGCTGTGCAGCCTGCTGCTGAAGTCCGGCACGCGCAAGGAAGCCCGCTGGTTTGCTGCCTTTACCCGTGGCTTTGATGCACTGACCGCGCGCTACGACAGCAGTGTGGCCTGGCTGCTGCGCAAACTGGCTGTAGTGGCGGTGGTCTACGGGCTGGTCATCGGCGGTCTTGCGTTGGGTGTGCTGGCCACCCCCACCAGTTTCGTCCCCGACGAAGACAAGGGTGTGATGCTGGTGAGTCTGCAGCTGCCGGACGCTGCATCCTTCAGTCGCAGCGATGCGGCAATGGGCAAGCTCACGGAGTTGCTCGAGACCGATAGCCGAATTGAATCCGTTACCGCGATCACCGGTTACTCGGTTCTCAACGGCGCACTGCAGAGCAACGCCGGCACTATGTTTGTGGTGCTCAAGCACTGGGACAACAGGCCCGGCATTGAGAACCAGATATTCAGCATTGCCCAGCGCATTAACGGACTGGCCTTCCAGACCATTCCGGAGGCGCAGGTGTTTGCCATTGCGCCGCCAGCGGTACCGGGTATGGGAGCAGTCGGGGGGCTGGAGTTTGTGCTGCAGGACACAGTGGGCCGCTCCGCTGCAGAGCTTAACGAGATGGTTAATATCATGGTGGTGAACGGCAACCAGCAGCGCAAGCTGCGGGGCGTTTTCAGTACCTACCGCGCCAACGTGCCGCAGTATTTTGTCGATGTTGACAGGGTCAAGGCGAAGAACCTGGGTGTCTCCCTGAACGAAATTTTCCTCACCCTGCAGGCCCAGATGGGCTCCTTGTATATCAATGACTTCAACAAGTTTGGCCAGACCTACAAGGTCATCATGCAGGCGGAATCGGAGTATCGCTCCGACCTCTCTGACCTGGATCATTTCTATCTGCGCTCCAGACGCGGGGAGATGGTGCCATTGAGCACGCTGGCGACAACCCGCCCCATACTGGGGCCCGATGTTGCTGAGCGCTACAACCTGTTCCGCTCCGCCACCATTCGGGGAAACCCCGCTCCGGGCGTCAGTTCCGGCGACGCCATTGCAAATTTTGAGGCCCTGGCTGCCAACACGCTGGCACCAGGCTATCGTTATGAGTGGACGGGTTCCGCCTATCAGGAGAAACAGTCCTCAGGCCAGGCACCGGTCGCCTTTGCCCTGGCGCTGATATTTATCTACCTGTTTCTGGTGGCGCAGTACGAGAGCTGGTCGATCCCCTTTGCCATCATTCTGGTGGTGCCGATGGCCCTGGGCGGCGCGATTACCGCTCTGCTTTTCACCGGCACGGCGCTGAATCTCTATGCGCAGATCGGCCTGGTGCTGCTGATCGGTATGGCGGCGAAGAATGCGATTCTTATTGTCGAGTTCGCCCGCCGGCGGCGTGAGCAGGACGGGCTCGAGATCGCGGTGGCGGCACGGCAGGCGGCTCGACTGCGTTTCCGTGCCGTGTGTATGACGGCAGTGTCTTTTATCCTTGGCATTTTTCCGCTGGTGCTCGCCTCCGGGGCGGGCATGTACGGGCAGCGCTCACTGGGTTACACCGTGTTCGGTGGCATGCTGGCAGCGCTACTGGTAGGCACCCTGTTTATTCCCGCCTTCTACAGCATTGTGCAGGGCCTGCGCGAGAGGTTTAAAAGCGCGCCTGCTCAGGACAGCTGATATGCGTCGTCCGGGTTTCTGTCTGTTGTTGGTATGGGGGATGCTCGCGCCACCAGCACAGGCGGAAGGTTTCGCCGATGATCTCGCCCGGCGTTTCGCTGACAGCGATATTCGCTTCCAGCGCGGGCAGTCGCTCATGCCCTTTCTGCCGCTGGCCAGCCTGTCGGTGTCTTCGTATGCGAATACCGAAGTCGAGACCTCGGATGGACTGGATCTGGAATACGACCTGGCATCAGTCAGGCAGTACGCGTTGTTGCCGATACTGGCATCTCCCCGGGATGCGTTCTTTGTGGGAGAGTACTTTAGCTATTCGGACTTCGATGTCGTCGATGAAGGTCTCGTCGAGGACTTTGACGTGACCACCCTGGGGTTGCCGATGGGCTGGCTCAGGCAGGCCAGCGATGACTGGCAGTTCGGTGGCTTCGTGATGCCACTGGCGCATACCAGCAGCCTGGACGAGGCCAACTGGAGTATGCAGGTCATGGGGGGCGCATTTGGTCGCTACCTTGCATCTGACGATGTCTGGTGGTTGTTCGGCGTCTATGTAGATATCTCTCCCGAAGAGGATTTCTACATTCCGTATGTTGGCGCCTCCTGGGCTATCGATGATCACTGGACCCTCAGCGCCATCATGCCCTGGCCGGCGCTGATGTACGCTCCCAACCACGATTGGCTGTTCAGCCTGGGAGCATCACCTTCGGGGGCATCCTGGAATGTATCCTCGGGGCGTGATGACGTAGCGATCAACTACGATGCCTGGGATATCGATCTGCGGGCAGAACGGCGCATCCATGGCAACCTCTGGTTGGGCGCGCGGGCAGGCGTTGGCGGGTTGCGGGGAGTACGCATTTCCGGCACCGACTTTGACTGGCCCGATTTCGACATCGGCTCCAGCGGCTTTTTCTCAGTAGAGTTGAACTTCCGACCTTCAGCGCCGCACTAGCAGTTACGCGAGCAGGTCCTTGAGCCCCGACAGGGTCTCGTTGGCCCGGGCTTGTGCGACAGCCTGGTCCTCGGCCTCGCCGCCCTGGAAGACCAGGTCATCGGCAGGCAGTTCTTCGATAAAGCGGCTGGGCTCGCAGTTGATGGTTTCCCCGAACTGGCGGCGCTTGGCCGCGTAGCTCATCGTCAGGGTCTGGCGGGCGCGGGTGATGCCCACATAGGCCAGCCTGCGCTCCTCGGCGATATTGCCGTCCTCGATGCTGTTGCGGTGGGGTAGCAGGTTCTCTTCTACGCCGATCATGTAAACGTGGGGGAATTCCAGGCCCTTTGCGGCGTGCAGGGTCATTAGCTGCACGCTGTCGTCGGTCTGTTTCTCTTCCTCCTGTTGCTCCATCAGGTCCCGCAATACCAGCCGCGCAATCGCTTCGTCCAGCTCGACCTGGTCCTGCTGCATGACGCGTTGCAGGCTGTCGACCAGGAAATCCACGTTGCCCATGCGGCGCTCTGCCACCTCCTCGCTGGAGCTCAGCTTGTCCAGCCAGTCGCGGTACTCAATATCGCGCAGCAGCTGGCGCACACCATCTATGGCATCGCCACTGCGGCAGCGCTGGCGCGTGGCATCCAGCCAGCTGACGAACTGTCGCAGATGTTCGCGGCCGGCGTCGGGAATCTCGCCGCCCACGCCGGCAGCGGCCCGTGCCAGGCTCAGTCCCGCGGTGTTGGCATAGTTGCCCAGCGCCTCCAGGGTGCCCGGGCCCAGCTTGCGACGCGGTACGTTGGCGATGCGCAGGAAAGCATTGTCGTCATCGGCGTTAATCAGCAGTCGCAGGTAGGCCATGATGTCCTTGACCTCATTACGGGCGAAGAACGATTGGCCACCGCTCATCTGGTAGGGCACCTGCTGTTGCTGCAACGCCAGCTCCAGCATCCGCGACTGGTGGTTGCCGCGATAGAGCACCGCGTAGTCCCCCAGTCGGGTGCGCTTGCGCAGCTGGTGGTCCAGAATCTCTGCTACCACCTGGTCGGCTTCCGCCTGCTCGTCGGCGCAGCGCATGATACGGATCTGTTCGCCGGGACCGTATTCGCTCCACAGGGATTTTTCGAACACGTGTTCGTTGTTGGCGATCAGCTGGTTGGCGGCGCCGAGGATGCGGCCGGTGGAGCGGTAATTTTGCTCCAGCTTGACCACTTTTAGCCCCGGGAAGTCTTCCTGCAGCTGCACCAGGTTTTCCGGGCGCGCACCACGCCAGGCATAGATGGACTGGTCATCATCGCCGACCACGGTCAGGCGCCCGGTGACGCCGACCAGTTGTTTGACCAGCGTATACTGGGCGCTGTTGGTGTCCTGGTACTCGTCCACCAGCAAATAGCGCAGTCGGTTTTGCCACCTGTCGAGAATCTCTGGTTCTCTGGCAAAGAGCTGCACCGGCAGCAGGATCAGGTCGTCGAAGTCCAGCGCGTTGTAGGCGCGTAGTGCGCGGTTATAGCGCAGGTAGGCCTGGGCGCTGAGCAGGTCGGCAGGTCCACCGCCGCTGGCGATTGCCTGCTCGGGCGTGACACTCTCGTTTTTCCACTGGGAGATGCGGTGCTGGATGGTGGCCGCCTGGTCGCCCTCTGCACCATGCTCCTGTAGCAGTATGTCCTTGATCAGGGTCTGGCTGTCCTGGTTGTCAAAGATGGAAAACCCGCCTTTGAGGCCAAAGGCACGCAGCTCCTCGCGCAGGATCCGCAGGCCCAGCTGGTGGAAGGTGCTGACCATCAATCCTTCCCCGGCGGACTCGGATACCAGCCTGCCGACCCGTTCGCGCATTTCACGCGCGGCCTTGTTGGTAAAGGTGACGGCGGCGACATGTTTGGCCGGAATACGACAGCGATCAATCAGGTAGGCGATTTTCTGCGTAATTACACTGGTCTTGCCGCTGCCGGCACCGGCCAGCACCAGCAATGGGCCGTCGATATAGGCGACGGCCTCGGCCTGCCTGGGATTGAGTTGCGCTTTTTTGGACACTGTCTGGATACCGCGGAAGAGGCGCACATTGTAGCAGCGGCTGGCTGGTCGATACTATTCAGGCATCACAGTTCCAAGGAAATCCAATGAAAATCACCCTGTCCTCGCTGAAACTCAAGCAACCCATTCAGCGCCTTGCGATACGCTCCACTGAGCTGAGCCTGTATCTGGCGGAAGTAGAAATCGAGGGCGAACGCCATATCGTCTGCGAGGACGGCGGAGAGCCGCTGCGCACTGTGAACCTGGTGTCGATGCGAGAAAAGTTTGTCGACCTTGATATAAAGGAGATGGTGCTGGTGCAGGAGAGCGCCTACGACGAGATGATCGGTCAGCCTGGGCGGGAGGGCAGCAACGCCCTGGAAGTGCCCTTGGAGACATTTCCTTCCTGGCTCAACTAGCCCGCATCAACGGCTTTGTTGCTGGGAGATGGGAGGGGCTGTCCCCGACTTGCAAGAACCAAAAAAAACCCGCCGAATGGCGGGCTTTTTCGTTTCAACCTGCCATGTTTACATCAGGTCTACGTCGACTGAGTAGGAAATGACAAACTTCATCTCGTCGTTGTCGAGGCCACCTTCAGAAGCAGGGCCACCGGTATCGGTATCAGAAATCATGAAACCGAAGCCACCCTTGGACAGGGAGATGTTGTAGTCGTAGTAGTCACCGTCGGTGCCGTTGAAGGCTTCCTGGAAGTCACCGTCGTGGTAGCCGCCGTGGAGACCAATCTCGATACCGTTGCCGATCTCGAAGGCATAGTCCAGGGACAGGTAGAAGGCTTCGCCAGCACCGAAGTCCTGATCGCCAACTTCATCGGCCTCAGTATTGGTCAGCACGTAGGCGGAACCGCTCAGGCCCCCGAAGCCAACAGTGACGTAGACTTCACCGAAGTCGAACTCGGCTTCTTCGTCATAGTTGTAGTACAGGTAGCCAACATCGAAGCTGACCTCGCCGACATCAAATGCGAAGCCGGCGTACATGTCGTGCTCATAGGAGTAAACGTCGTCAGACGCGTACTGCACGTTGGATACCCAGGTGCCGGCGTAGAAGCCGGAGTCGTGACCGTAATCGATACCACCTTGTACGGCAGGTTCGTTGGTGGTTTGCGTCAGGCCGCGCCAGATGTAGTTGTTGGTTACAGATGCATTGGCGGACAGCGAATCAGCATACGTGGGGGTGGCCATGAGGCCGGCAGCGACTACCGCGGCGGCGGTAAGGCTCTTCTTGAATTGCATGGAATGTTCTCCCATTAGTCTGTTCATAAATGTGCCGCGTAGTGTGTGTGTCGGCATCGGGAGGTATAGAGCAAGAAGCAGGCCAACTTGCGTCACGCGTTGAATTTACAGTGTTATTTCACAACAGGGTGCATGGGAGAGCCTGCTGCCGACAGGCTGCGACGTTGTAGGTGCCGCATATTGGTGCTGCCGCTGCACCGCGATGGTGCTGCAACCAGGGCTTGGGAAAGGCTTTGCAGTCCTGCGTGGCGTCGTTAGTATGGAGAGCCATTTTTCAGCCGGTGACCACCCATGAAACCCTTTCTGTTGCTCTTCTCCCTGCTTGTCGCCAACCTGTATCCGCTCGGCGCGCAGGCGGCTGACTGCCGCGCAATCGTCGCCAATACCGTGGCTGAACTGAAAGCCGCGTACCCGGATTGGGATGACAACATGGAAACCCTGGCGCGCACCGCAGCCGGCAGTGCCTGCGTGAAGGCGGGGAATTCGGCCGCAGCGGTCACCTCTCCGGAGATGAAGGAGCGGGCTGTGCCTGCCAGCTCGCAGGTGGCACCCGCGACGGCGGCACCGACGGGAACAGCCGCCGCCAGCTCAGCGGCGGTCGCGACCACCACCGACGAGCAGTCCAGTGAAGCTTCCAGTGCGGAGAAGAAGGACGACGAGGGCTGGAACCCTTTCAAGGACATCAAGTTCAACAAGGTGTCGGCCTCCCCCAACAAAAAACCCTATGAGCGCCGTCGCGCCGTCAATGACGCCGCCCCGCTGGATGATTCCGAGTAGTCGTGCTGCACAGGTCCTCTCAGCTCTTCATCTGTCGATAAGCCAGCGCCTCGACCAGGTGTGGCTTGCTGATGGCGGCTTCGCCCGCCAGGTCGGCAATACTGCGCGCGACACGCATTACGCGCTCACAGCCCCGTAGGGACATGCCCAGTTTTTCCGCTGCCTGCTCCAGATAGCGGCGCTGGGCATTAGTCAGCTCACAGTATTGCCGCAGGCGTTCACCCGCCAGCCGGCTGTTGTTGACGCCCTGGCGCTCCAGCGCCCGAGCTCGTGCTGCCGCGACGCGAATCCGCACCTGGTCTGAACCCTCACTATCTTCCGCTGCCGCGTTGCGCAGTAACTGAGACGGCGGCAGTCTTGGCAGGCGCAGCTGGATATCAATCCGATCCAGCAGCGGGCCCGAGATTCTCTGTCGGTAGCGGTCTATCTGGTCCGGCGTGCAGCGACAACTGCGCTGGCGGTCCCCCTCGTAGCCGCAGGGGCAGGGATTCATGGCGGCGATCAGCTGGAAGCGGGCGGGGAAGGTAAAGCGATGCAGTGCGCGAGACAGGGTGATTTCTCCTGCCTCCAGCGGTTCGCGCAGGGTTTCCAACGTCTGGCGCGGGAATTCCGGCAGTTCATCCAGGAACAGTACGCCGTTGTGCGCCAGCGAGATTTCGCCGGGGCGCGGGCAGCTGCCGCCGCCCACCAGTGCGGGGCCCGACGCGGAATGATGCGGGGCGCGGAAAGGCCTGCTGTAGTCGGCGTTGTCCGGTTGTGCCGCCGCTGCGCTACGGAGTGCCATGATCTCCAGCAGTTCGCCGGAGGTGAGGTCAGGAAGGATACCGGGCAGGCGCGACGCCAGCATGGTTTTCCCCGTCCCGGGCGGCCCGCATAGCAGCAGATGATGTTGGCCGGCGGCGGCCACCTCCATGGCTCGCTTGGCCAGCGGATGCCCGCGCACTTCCCGCAGGTTCGGGTAGTTGGTCGGTGTGGGCACGGCTGCAGCTTCAACGCGGCGGGGCTTTTCCCGGCCCTGTAGCCAGGCGCACAGGGTCAGCAGGCAGTCCGCTGCAACGACCTCGGCACCGGGCACCAGCGCAGCCGCGCCGGCATTGTCGGCCGGCACCACCAGGATATGTGAATCCCGGCTGCAGGCAATGGCCGCCGCCACGCTGCCGGACACCGGGCGAACCTCACCGTCCAACGCCAGTTCACCTACGAACTCCCGCCCCTGCAGCGCTGTCGCAGGTAGTTGCCCAGACGCGGCGAGGATGCCGAGGGCAATTGGCAGGTCGAAGCGTCCGCCGTCTTTGGGCAGGTCGGCGGGGGCAAGATTGACAGTGAGTCTTCGCGCGGGCCATTCAAAGTGTGAGTTCAGTAGCGCAGAGCGCACCCGTTCCTTGGATTCTCGCACTGCGGTTGCCGGCAGTCCGACAATGTTGAAGGCGGGCAGGCCGTTGGAGATGTGGGTCTCCACTTGCACTCCCGGCGCCTCGACCCCGCGCTGGGCTCGGCTGAGCACGGCAGACAGTTCCATGGGCTCCTCCCTGAGCCACACATCTGACCGCAGTGTAAGCCCGGAATGAGGAAAGGAGAGTGTGCGGACCGGTGGATTGACCGGGTGGGATGAAAAATCTGCGGGGTGCGCAATTTGGCGCCGTGCGCGTGACTCTTAGTCCTGCTCTAGCGCGGTGCTGAGGCTGTCCAGTTGGGTTTCCAGTTCCTCCACCCGGGCCCGGGTGCGGGCGAGGATGTCGGCCTGGGCGTCGAATTCCTCGCGGCTGACCATGTCCAGCCGTCGCAGTGCAGACTGCAGCAGCGCCCGCGCATTGCGGTCTGCCTCGGTCTTCAGGGGGGAGTCAGCCAGCAGGTCACTGACCTGGCGGATGACGTCGCCGATAGGAGGGGGTTTAAGCGCCATGGGAGTCAGTCTACCCGATTGCCCGGCGGCGACTCAATCGCGCCGCTGGCGGGACGGCTGCGCCGCTCTATCCGAGTGCGCATTTGCACCATATAAGGGCATAGAGCGTGCGGCGGCCCACGCCTGGTGTCAGGTCGCATCACACAAGTCATTGAAAAACATAGCTTTCCTGTGAGTTGGCACACGGGGTGCAGTAAGGGGAGTCAATCCGGTTCGACGACCGGTGTGCCGCGTGTGCTGTCGCGGTGCTGAAGTGATCGATGACCAGTCCGCGCTCTGCCATAACAATTGTGGGCTGTTTGAAACGTCGGTCGACCCTTCCATCAGGAGAACACTATGAAGTTGATAACAGCCGTTGTTAAGCCGTTCAAACTGGACGACGTGCGCGAGGCACTGTCCGAGATCGGCGTTCAAGGGATCACCGTCACCGAGGTCAAGGGGTTCGGCCGCCAGAAGGGCCACACCGAACTCTACCGTGGTGCTGAATATGTGGTGGATTTTCTGCCCAAGGTAAAGATTGAAGTTGCCGTTGCCGAGGGCAGTGTCGAGGCCACCCTGGAAGCGATCAGCAAGTCCGCCAACACCGGCAAGATCGGTGACGGCAAGATCTTCGTGTCCAGCCTCGAGCAGGTCATCCGGATTCGTACCGGCGAGACCGGCGAAGACGCTATCTAGCACTGACAACAGAAGAGAGATAAACCAATGGAAGACCAAATTTTTCAACTGAGTTACGCGCTGGATACGTTTTACTTCCTTATCTGCGGCGCGTTGGTAATGTGGATGGCGGCAGGCTTCGCGATGCTCGAAGCCGGTCTGGTGCGTTCCAAGAACACCACCGAGATCCTCACCAAGAACGTGGCGCTGTATTCCATCGCCTGCATCATGTACATGGTCATGGGCTACAGCATTATGTACGGCGGCGGTGAATTCACTGCCTTCCTGAGCGGAATCACTGCGGACGGCGTTGCCGGTGCCGAAGAGCCCGCTACCTACGCACCCTCTGCTGACTTCTTCTTCCAGGTCGTGTTCGTGGCTACTGCCATGTCCATCGTCTCTGGTGCCGTCGCAGAGCGCATGAAGCTGTGGGCCTTCCTGATTTTCGCCGTTTTCATGACCGGCGTGATCTACCCGATGGAAGGTTCCTGGACCTGGGGTGGCATGCCGGTATTTGGTATGTACACGCTGGGCGATATGGGCTTCTCCGACTTCGCGGGTTCCGGCATCGTACACATGGCCGGTGCGGCTGCGGCTCTGTCAGGTGTCATCCTGCTTGGCGCGCGTAAGGGCAAATATGGTCCCAGTGGCCAGATCAACGCCATCCCCGGCGCTAACCTGCCGCTGGCAACCCTGGGTACCTTTATCCTGTGGCTGGGCTGGTTCGGCTTCAACGGCGGCTCGGTGCTGGCTACCGCCACGGTGGAAAGTGCGAATGCGGTAGCCGTTGTCTTCATGAACACCAACGCGGCTGCGGCCGGTGGCCTGGTGGCTGCCCTGCTGGTAGCGCGCTTCATGTTCGGCAAGGCAGACCTCACCATGGCGCTTAACGGTGCCCTCGCGGGCCTGGTGGCCATTACCGCTGAGCCCAGCACGCCGACTGCTTTGCAGGCGACGTTGTTTGGTGCGGCCGGTGGCGTGCTGGTGGTGTTCTCCATCGTCACCCTGGACAAGCTGAAGATCGACGACCCGGTCGGTGCCATCTCCGTCCACGGCACGGTAGGCCTGCTGGGTCTGCTGCTGGTGCCGCTGACCAATGGCGAGAACTCCAGCTTCACGGGCCAGCTGCTGGGTGCAGCCACCATCTTTGTCTGGGTGTTCGTGGCTTCCGGCATCGTCTGGTTTGCCCTGAAAGCCATCATGGGTCTTCGGGTCTCGGAAGAAGAAGAATACGAAGGTGTCGACTTCTCCGAATGTGGCATGGAAGCCTACCCGGAGTTCGGCCCCGGCGGCGGGAGCTGACAAGTATTGCGGGCGCATTAACGTGCGTGTTGGGGGGCCTTTTGGCCCCCCTTTTTTTTTCTTTTTTTTAAAACCGCTCTGGGGATGTGGCTATAAGTGGGTTTCGAGGCGCTATGTGGCTCTATCGCTTTTTTAGGGCAGGTGCTTCTGTTGAGGGTGCGGGGTGCTATACGACCCTATGGCTTTTTTGAGGGCAGGCGCTTCTGTTGTAGGTTGACGGCGCTAGACGATCCTATGGCTTCTTGAGGACAGGTGCTTCTGTTGCAGGTGCGGTGCGCTGGTTGGCCCTTTGGCTTCTCGGGGCAGGTGCTTGTTTTACTGGTTGGGTGTACCGGTAAAGGGGGCCAAAAGCTGAATCGGGACCCTGTTGTACCTGGCCGGTGGACAGCCGCTCCCTGCTTCTCCCCCTGGTGATTTCTGCCACAGGCGAGTTTGAGTCTCGCCGTGAAGAGCGTTGTGGGCTGTGATTGATTGTTGGTGGGTGAAGCCCTAACCTGAGCAATTGATTATTGCATGGGGAGTTGTCATGAAACTTATCACTGCCATTGTTAAGCCCTTCAAGCTGGACGACGTGCGCGAGGCACTGTCGGAGATAGGGGTGCAGGGGATTACCGTGACCGAAGTCAAAGGCTTTGGGCGTCAGAAGGGCCATACCGAGCTGTATCGCGGCGCCGAGTATGTCGTGGACTTCCTGCCGAAGATGAAAGTGGAAGTGGTGTTGGCAGACGACCAGGTTGAAGGCGTGATCGAGGCGATTGCCAAGGCAGCCGCCACTGGCAAGATCGGCGATGGCAAGATCTTCGTGCAGCCGATAGAGCAGGTGATCCGCATCCGCACCGGCGAGACTGGCGAAGAGGCCATCTAGCCACAGAAACCCCGGTCTGCCCCGCACTTCAAAGAACATCCGCCTATAAAATAGGGGACAGGCCACGTTTTACGGGAAACCAAAAAGCGTGGTCTGTCCCCTATTTTGTGTCCCCTATCTTGGGGCGTTGCGGTTTTCGATGCGGGAGACTGCCTCAGGCAGCTCTGCCAGGTCGCGAACTTCCTCATCTGCGGGTGTTTCACCGGTCCACGCTGCACCGTTGTAGTTGGCCCACACGGTATGCATGCCCACCGCCTGGGCGCCGGCGACGTCGTGCTCCGGGTGGTCACCGACGTGCACCATTTCGTGGCTGCGTGCGCCGCTTTCCTTCATGCTGGCCTGAAACATGTCCGGTAGCGGCTTGCTGGCGCCGATCTGTTCAGCGGAAAACGCAAAGTCGAAGTACTCGCCGATATCCACCTTGAAAATATCCGCGTTGCCATTGGTAAGTGCGCCCAGCACGTAGCGCTCGGACAGGCGTTCCAGCACCTCCAGCGCGCGCTCATAGGGCTGCACCTGGTGACGGACGCGAAGGAATTCCTCAAAGGCCTCTTCGGCACCCTGGCGGGACACTTCCTCAGAATAGCCGCAGTGCAGCTGGATATCGTAAAGAGCCTGTCGGCGCAGGTTACTGATGTGGTGTTTGAGTTCCGGGTGCAATTCAAAGGTGCGCATGCGCAGGCGCCGCATCTCGGCGGCGTCAAAGGCCTCAATCACCCTGCTCCGGTGCTCCGCCAGCCAGGCGTTCTGGGCCGCTTCGGCCCTCAGTAGAGTCGGTGTGACGTCCCAGAGGGTGTCATCCAGGTCGAAGGTAATCACCCTGATCACGGCTAGTCCTCGTCGCTGTCGCGTTTGCGGGCCCGCGGATGAGCCTTGTCGTACACTCTGGCCAGATGCTGGAAGTCCAGGTTCGTGTAGATCTGGGTGGTGGAAATATTGGCGTGCCCCAGCAGCTCCTGCACGGCGCGCAGGTCACCGCTGGATTCCAGCATATGGGTGGCAAAGCTGTGGCGCAGCATATGCGGATGCACATCCTGGTGCATGCCGGTGGCGCGACCGCGTCGCTTCAGTCGATCCTGGATATTGCGCACGCTGATGCGCTGGCTTCGGCTGCTGAGAAACAGGGCCCGCTCACCCTCGACAGCGGGGCGTACCCGCAGCCAGGCAGCGACCGCATCCAGGGCAACGCCGCCCACGGGAACCGTGCGCGTCTTGCGACCCTTGCCGGTGACGGTGACCAGGCCCTGGCCGGCATCGATATCTTCCAGGTCCAGCGATGCCAGCTCCGACAGGCGCAGGCCGGAAGAATAGAATAACTCTGCCATCGCCTGGTCTCGCAGGGCGGTGTCGGTATCGTCCTGGGTCCTGAGAAACTGCTCTACCTGGTCGGCGTCCAGGGCCTTGGGCAGGCGGCGCTGCTGGCGCGGTGCCTGGATGCCGTTGGCGGGATTCCCTTGTACGTCGCCCTGTTTGACCAGGTAGTTATAGAGGCTCCGCAGGGCCGACAGGGCGCGCTGAATGCTGCGACCCTTCTTGCCGGTGCGGTGCAGGCTGGCCGCGTACTGGCGCACATGGGCGGCGTGCACCGTCTCAGCCCGCTCCAGGCCTTCGCGCTCACAGAATTCCAGGAACCGATCAAGGTCCCGGCGATAGCCGTCGAGGGTATGTGGGGAGTACTGCCTGACGGTGGTCAGGTAGTCCAGAAAGCCGTCAACCTGCCCGGGCAGGGTTGCGTTCACGTGCCGACCTGTTCTCCGCGCAGTCGCGGCAGCAGGCGTACTACCACCTCGCCGAGGTGGCCGAGGAACAGGGTTCCGGTATTGGCGCTGTAGTGGTGCGGGTCGGCGCTGCCCACGGCAATCACGCCCAGCTCGCCACCGCGCAGCAGCGGTACCACGGCGGCGGAACCCACACCGCTGCTGTCGGGGAACAGGTATTGCAGCTCTTCCTCACGAAGTGTGCCGCACACTGCGTTCTGGCCCTTGATGAGGGCGCCGATCTCAATGCGTGCCCGTTCGGCGGTGTCGATGCGGCAGTGTTCGGTGCTGTCCTTGGGGTCGCCAAACAGGATGAAGCTGACGTGGTCCACGCCAAAGTCTTCGCGCAGGCCGCGGCTAAAAGCGGCGCTCAAGTCTTCCAGGTTACGCGCCTCCAGCAGTGTGAGTACCAGCTTCCGGGTCAGGTCGTAGAGCCTGTCATTGTCGCGGGCATTGCCGGTCAGGCTGTTGAGGCGCTTACGCATTTCCATGTTGCGTTCGCGCAGCACGCTGACCTGCTTTTCCACCAGTGACACGGCGTTGCCGGCCTGGTGGCTGATCTGCAGGTGGTCGAGCATGTCAGGGTGGTGATCGAAAAAGTCAGGGTTCTCTTTCAGGTAGTCCCTGACCCGGGCGTCGGTGAGGCCCGGTTGTTCCAGGCTGTCGGTCTTGTCATCGCTGTCCGGCTTGGCCTTGTTTTTGGCAGAGGCTGTCTTGGCAGTCAAATTCTCACACTCCCTTCGAACACGGTCGTCGCTGGCCCTGTCATCATAACCGGATGGCCATCCCCGGCCCAAGCGATTTCCAGATCGCCGCCCAGCAGGTGTACGGTGACACGTTCGGCCAGCAGGCCGAGCTGACGACCGGCGACCACGGCCGCACAGGCGCCACTGCCGCAGGCCCGCGTTTCCCCGACGCCGCGCTCGTAGACCCTAAGGCGAATTTCATGTTCCGACACCACTTCCATGAAACCGGCATTGACCTGCTCCGGAAAACGCGGGTGTGCCTCGATCAATGGGCCCAGGCGTTCCACCGGTGCCGTATCCACATTGTCTACCTGCATCACCGCGTGGGGATTGCCCATCGAAACGGCGCTCACTTCCACCTGCTCACCACCCACCTCCAGCGGGTAACGTGCAGCCCGGCTGTCGGCGTCGAACGGCACCTCGTCGGGCTCCAGGCGCGGGGCCCCCATGGTGACCTCCACCTGTTTGTCCTTGCGCACCTTGAGCTGCATCTGGCCGCCGGCGGATTCCACATTGATCTTGTGGTGGTGGGTGAGGCGGCGGTCCCGCACAAACCGCGCCACGCAGCGGACACCATTGCCGCATTGTTCCACTTCGCGACCGTCGGCATTGAAAATGCGGTAGCGAAAGTCCACGTCAGGGTTTTGGGGCGGCTCTACCACCAGCACCTGGTCGCAGCCGATGCCCAGGCGCCGGTCAGCCAGCTTGCGGATGTGCCCTGGCCGCAAATTGCAGCGCTGGCTCACCAGGTCAAGGACCACAAAGTCGTTGCCCAGACCGTGCATCTTGGTGAATTTCAATCTCATGCCGCGTCCGTTCCCGAGTCGGGCAACAGTTGCTCGCCGCGCAGCAGGTCTGCGATAGCTTCCCGGGCGCGCACCAGGTGAGTCGCATCGCGGTCAACCATCACCTCGGCTGCGCGCGGCCGTGAATTGTAGTTGGAGCTCATGCTGAAGCCGTAGGCACCGGCATCCATCACCGCCAGCAAATCGCCGGGAGCCAGCGCCAGTTCGCGCTGCTTGCCCAGGAAATCGCCGGTCTCGCACACCGGCCCTACCACGTCATAGGCCAGTGTCTCGGCGTCCTGTCGGGGGTGCACCGGCAGGATGTCCATCCAGGCGTCGTAGAGCGCCGGACGCATCAGGTCATTCATGGCTGCGTCGACAATGGCGAAGTGGTGGTTGTCGTTGCTTTTGAGCCTGCTCACCTGCGTCAGCAACAGGCCGGCCTCGGCGCAAATTGAGCGGCCGGGTTCGAACATCAGTTTGAGGGGCCGGTCACCCAGGCGTTCGCGCACGGCGGCAATGTAGTCTGCGGTGGCCGGGGGTTCTTCATCCCGATAGCGGACACCCAGCCCGCCACCCAGGTCCAGGTGGGCAATGTCGATGCCGTCCGCCGCCAGCCCGTCGATCAGGTCCAGCAGTCGATCCAGGGCGTCAAGGAAAGGGCTGATCTCGGTGAGCTGGGAACCGATATGACAGTCGACGCCCACCACCGCGAGGCCCGGGAGTTCCGCTGCGCGGCGATAGCTCTGGGGCGCGCTTTCCCAGGGCACACCGAACTTGTTCTGCTTGAGGCCGGTGGAGATATAGGGATGGGTGCGGGCATCTACATCCGGGTTGACTCGCAGCGAGACCCGGGCTGTGCATCCCGTCTCCACGGCCACCGCGGACAACAGCTCCAGCTCGCTGGCTGATTCGACGTTAAAGCAGAGAATATCCAGCTCCAGGGCGCGGCGCATTTCTTCTGCGCCCTTGGCGACACCGGAGAACACCACTTTGCGCGGGTCGCCGCCGGCGGCCAGCACGCGCTCCAGTTCGCCGACTGACACAATATCGAAGCCCGCGCCGAGGCCCGCCAGCAGGTTGAGCACTGCCAGGTTGGAGTTGGCCTTGACCGCATAGCACACTAGGTGGTCGGTGCCCGCCAGGGCATCTTCGTAGGCCAGGAAATTGCGGGTCAGCGTGGCTCTGGAGTAGACGAACGTGGGCGTGCCGTAACGCTCGGCGATGGCTGTCAGGGGCATCGCCTCGGCGTGCAGCGCGCCATTGCGGTAGTCAAAGTCACGCATGTGTGGTTTATTCCGAAGTGTCCTGTTCGGCAGGCGCCGGCGGCGCTTCCTGGGGGATGTACAGGCCGCCCTTCTGGCCGCAGCCTGTGAGCGTCACCAGCAGCAGTAGCAGGAGGAGAAAAGGCTGTAAGCGCACTGCACGTTTCCAATCGGCGAAAAGCAGGCATTATAGCCGTGCCCCGTGCCGTCGCGATAGCGGACCTGATGCAGCAGACGGACGCGACGTGCAGCCTGCGGGTGCAGTACTTTACCCCTGCACGTCGGCATCGCAACAACCTTGAACTGGAGTAACATCGTGCGCCACTCCCTCATTCCCGCACTTTGCCTGGCTCTGTCAGGCGCCCCGGCGACCGCGGATCCGCTGTATGGCAAAAACCTGGCGCCGCTGGCGGGCCTCATCGGTTTTCCCAACCTGCGAAATGCGCAAACCCTGGAGGCCGGGGACTTCTTCGCCGCGATCAACGGCAACGTGGCCAACAACTACAGTGTCGACGACAACGCCAGTGAGTCGGTGAACTTTGATGTGGAAACCCGCCGCTTTGCGCTGCGCGCAGCAGTGGGCATTGGCTGGGGCGTGGACTTCGAAGCCGAGCTGCCCTGGCTGCGCCACGAAGGCGGTGACCTCGACAAGCTGATCGAGAACTGGCACGACTTCTGGAATCTGCCTGATGGCGACCGCGATCAGGCGCCGCGGGATCTGATCGATGTTCGCTTCAACACCCCGGGGGCAGCCTTCGCACTGCAGGACGAAGTCGAGGGCTGGGGCGATTTGAACCTGGCGCTGAGCAAGCGGTTGTGGGCCTCGGAGACGGCGGCGCTGAGCCTGCGCGCCGGCGCCAAGCTCGGCACCGGGGACGAAGATGAACTGCTCGGTAGCGGTAGTGAGGATTACTACCTGTCCTTCAACGCCAGCGGCCAGCATCGAGGCGACTGGCCCATTACCTGGCACGGTCAGTTGGGTTACCTGCACGCCGGGGATGCGGACGTGCTGGGTGACATCCAGGAGCAGGACCTGTGGTTTGCGAGTGGCGGCCTGGAGTGGCGCACCTGGGATACCTGGCACCTGAAGCTGCAGATCGACAGTCACGCAGCGGTGGCGGATTCCTCACTCACCCAGTTGGGTGACGCCAGTGTACAAATCACCGCCGGGGCGAGCTGGTTGTTTGCCCGCGGCTGGGAAGCGGAATTCAGCTTCAGTGAAGATATTGCCGTGGATACGGCGCCGGATTTTGTGCTGCAGTTCGGGCTGCGCTACCGGCTACCGGGCAGCTAAACACGCAGCGGCACGCTGCGCCGCCGCACGCACCTGCTCGGGTGCCGTGCCGCCAATATGGTTACGGGCCGCCACCGAGCCCTCCAGCGTCAGCACTTCGAAGACATCTTCAGCGATCTGCTCGCTGAAGCCCTGCAGCGTGGCCAGGCTCAGTTCGGCGAGATCAACACCCTCGGCAACGCCATGGGCCACCGCGGCACCGACAATTTCATGGGCGTCCCGAAAAGGAATGCCCTTGCGCACCAGGTAATCTGCAAGGTCGGTGGCGGTGGAAAAACCGCGCCTCGCCGCCTCGCGCATACTGTCCCTGCGGGGCTTGATGGCCGGCGCCATGTCCGCAAAGGCACGCAGGCTGTCGAGCAGCGTGTCGACGGTGTCGAACAGCGGTTCCTTGTCTTCCTGATTGTCCTTGTTATAGGCCAGCGGCTGGCTCTTCATCAGGGTCAGTAGTGACACCAGGTGGCCGTTGACGCGGCCGGTCTTGCCGCGCACCAGCTCCGGTACGTCCGGGTTTTTCTTCTGCGGCATGATGGAACTGCCGGTGCAGAAGCGGTCTGGCAACTCGACGAAATCAAACTGGGCCGAGGTCCACAGCACCAGTTCCTCCGACATTCGCGACAGGTGGGTCATGATCAGCGCGGCAGCGCTGACAAATTCTATGGCGAAGTCGCGGTCGCTGACCGAGTCCAGTGAGTTTTCGGTGGGAGCATCAAAACCCAGCGCTGCTGCCGTCTGCTCGCGGTCAATCGGGTAGGACGTGCCGGCCAGTGCGGCGGCCCCCAGGGGACTTAGGTTCATGCGCGACTGGCAATCCCTGAGCCGGGCGTGGTCGCGCTCCAACATTTCGTTCCAGGCCAGCAGATGGTGACCAAAGGTCACCGGCTGCGCCGTCTGCAGGTGGGTAAACCCGGGCATGATAGTGTCGGCTTCCGCCGTGGCCAGCTCTATCAGTCCCTGCTGCAGCCGGGTCAGTTCTGCGCAGATAGCGTCGATGGCGCTGCGCAGGTAAAGACGGATGTCGGTGGCGACCTGGTCGTTGCGTGAACGCCCGGTGTGCAGTTTCTTGCCGGTGACGCCAATCAGCTCCGTCAGTCTGGCTTCGATATTCATGTGCACGTCTTCCAGCTCAACGGACCACTGGAAGCTGCCGGCTTCAATTTCGGCGGCGACCTGCTCAAGGCCGCCCTGGATTGCTGCCAGCTCATCGCTGCTGAGCACGCCGATATCGGCCAGCATCTGTGCATGGGCCCGGGAGCCGGCGATGTCCTGTTGAGCCATGCGCTGGTCAAAGCTGACAGACGCAGTAAAGCGTTGCACAAAGCTGTCGGTGGGTTCGCTGAAGCGTCCGCCCCAGGTCTGGCTGGTGGAGTCTTTCTTGCTCATGGGTGCCTTGGAAGAATGCCTTTGGTTGCTGCTGCCGGGCGCACCGGAGACTTGCTGCCCCAGCGCGGGGATGCAAGTATAGCAGCATAAAAAGTACGCACTGCGAGGCGCGTGATGCGCGACGTATGGTAATAACAAGTAGCGGGACCATGAACGGAGACAACAGCTCGGCGCAGGCGCCGGGCGAATTTTTTATTCCCGATCTCTGCGCCACCCGACCGGTGCTGCTGATGTTCCTCCTGTCGGAACTGCTGGTGGTGGTTTACGTGCTGGGAGGCAGCCGCCTGCCGGTCTTTGACTGGGGCGCGCTCGCCCTGGCGTCCCTGTTCGTGCAATGGATCATGCTGCTCTGTGCCGGCTTTCTGTGTGCATCCCGGCCGCTGCTGGCCCGACTGTCGCTGCCGGTTGGCGTGGTACTGAGCTTCCTGATTATCCTGCTGGTAACGGCGCTCAGCAGTCTGGTGGCGTCGATATCCCTGTCCAATAGCGCGTTTGGGCCGCTGGACAACTGGTGGGTGCTGCGCAACCTGCTGGTGGCGGTAGTATTTGGCGGTATTGCGTTGCGCTTCTTCTACCTGCAGCAGCAGCTGCGCGCTCGCGAAAAGGCGGAATTGACCGCACGCATCGAATCGCTGCGTTCACGTATTCGACCGCATTTCCTGTTCAACACCATGAACAGCATAGCCAGCCTGATCGGTACGCGACCCGAACAGGCCGAACAGGCGGTGGAAGATCTGTCGGAGCTGTTCCGTGCCAGCCTGTTGGAAAACGACGACGGCGTTACCCTGGCTGACGAATTACATCTGTGCAGGCTCTACCTTGGGATTGAACAATTGCGACTGGGAGCACGTATGCAGGTGGATTGGGCTGTAGATAAAGCCGCCGAGGCCTGCTTGTTTCCGTCCCTGCTGTTGCAGCCGCTGGTGGAAAATGCGGTCTACCACGGTGTAGCCCGCCTGCCGGAGGGGGGCAGTATCGGTATCCGTGCCCACTGCGACGAACGGCAGGTACAGGTAGAGATCAGCAACCCGGTGCCCAGCGCGCCTGCGGCCGGCGGCAACGGCCACCAGATCGCGCTCGACAATATTCGCCAGCGCCTCGATGCGATTTACGGCGGCAGCGCCAGCCTCGAGGTTTACCCGGGCGTCGAGGAGCACCGTGTGGTAGTCAGTGTGCCACTGAAGCCGGGGTTTGCACCGTGAAGATACTGGTGGTTGATGATGAGCCCCTGGCCCGGGAGCGCCTGCTGCGGTTGCTGGAAAAAGTGGCGCCCGATGCGCTGACGGAGGAAGCCGGTAATGGCACCCAGGCGCTGGAAACGGTGGGCGCCTGGCAGCCGGACCTGCTGCTGTTGGATATCCGCATGCCCGGCATGGATGGCATCGCGGTGGCCGCTGCAATGCAGGCCCTGGATCAGCCGCCGGCAATAATTTTCTGCACCGCCTACGATCAGTTTGCCCTGCAGGCGCTGGACAACCAGGCCGTGGCCTACCTGTTGAAGCCCGTGCGCGAGGAAAAGTTGCGTGATGCCCTGGGGCGTGCCGGCAAGCCCAACCGGCTCCAACTCGCGGCGCTGGGAGGTGGCGACCCTGCGCGGACCCACCTGGTGAGCGAAAACCATCGCGGTGTGGAGATGGTCGCCGTCAATGAAGTGCGCTGCCTTGTGGCAGAGCAGAAGTATGTCAGGGCGATCTATCCCGAAGGCAGCCTGCTGTTGACTGACACCCTCAAGGAGCTTGAGGAGGAGTTTGAGGGTCGCTTCCTGCGGGTACACCGCAATGCGCTGGTGTCCCGCCACCACGTGCTGGGCCTGGAACGGGGGGATGAGGACCGCTGGTCGGTCAGCCTGGACAGTGTGGACGAGAAGCCCGTTGTCAGCCGGCGTCATCTTTCCACCCTGAAAGAGAGCTTGCGGCTGGGGTAAGTTCGCTGCCCTGCAGCGAGGACAAGTCTTTCCACCTTTCGTATCATGGGCGCTTAGCCCTGCAACAGCAAAAGACAAGAAATCTATGAGTCAGACCCTGAGAATTGCAACCCGCAAAAGCCAACTGGCGCTCTGGCAGGCCGAATACGTGAAGGCGGAACTCGAGCGTATTCACCGCGGCCTGACCGTGGAACTGGTGCCAATGACCTCCCGCGGCGACCAGTTGCTGGATGCGCCGCTGGCCAAAGTGGGCGGCAAGGGCCTGTTTGTGAAGGAACTGGAGGCGGCGCTGCTGGAGAGCCGGGCCGATATCGCCGTCCACTCCATGAAAGATGTGCCGATGGAATTTCCCGATGGCCTGGGTCTTGGCGTGATCTGCCCGCGTGAAGATCCGCGCGATGCCTTCGTCAGCAATACTTTCAAGAGCCTCGATGAGTTGCCAGCGGGCAGTGTGGTCGGCACTTCCAGCCTGCGTCGGGAATGCCAGCTGCGTAGCCGGCGCCCGGACCTGCAGGTCAACTTCCTGCGCGGCAACGTCAATACCCGGCTCGCCAAGCTCGACGCCGGCGACTACGACGCCATCATTCTTGCCAGTGCCGGCCTCATTCGACTGGGTATGGCGGACCGTATCACCCAGCCCATGGCAGTGGAGGATTCCCTGCCCGCCGGCGGTCAGGGCGCAGTGGGGATTGAGCTGCGCAGCGGTGATGAGCACACCCTGGAGCTGATTCGCCCCTTGCATCACGCCTATACCGCCTTTTGTGTGGGCGCCGAGCGCGCCCTGAATACGCGTCTTGAGGGTGGCTGCCAGGTGCCGATTGCCGCCTATGCCATAGCGCATCCGGAAGCGGACGGTCAGCTATGGCTGCGCGGCCTGGTAGGCAGCAACGACGGCAAGACCATTCTGCGCGCTGAGGCGGCCGCCGATGAGTCTGATTTTGAGGCACTGGGTACCGGCGTAGCCGACGACCTGTTGGCACAGGGTGCGGCGCAAATCCTCAAAGCGGCCTATGGTTGAGGCCGGCAGCCCGGTCCTGGTAACCCGGCCCGAAGGCCAGGCCCTGGAGCTGGGTGAGCGGCTCGCCGCCGCCGGATTCCAGCCGGTCTATGCGCCCCTGCTGGCGATCGAGGCCTTTCCCGAACCCACCACTGCGCAGCGCCAGTTGCTGCTGGACCTTTGTCACTTCGGACACGTCATCTTTGTCAGTCGCAACGCCATCCGCCACGGCATGGGCTGGATTGAGGATTTCTGGCCCCAGCTGCCAGCCGGCATTCACTGGTATACCGTAGGCAGCAGTTCCGCCGCGGCTCTGGGCGCTTATGGCCTGGAGGTGCTGCAACCCGAGTCCGAGATGACCAGCGAGGGCCTGCTGGCGCGTCCCGAGCTGACAGACGTGGACGGCCAGCGGGTACTGATCGTCAAGGGCGAGGGGGGGCGGCAGCACCTGCGGGAATGTTTGCAGGCACGGGGTGCCCGGGTAGAAGCCCTGGAGGTCTATCGGCGTGCGGCGCCCAGCTATGCGCCCGGTGAGCTGGCCGAGCGCATCCGCGCAGCGCGCGTCAGGGTGATAATGCTGAGCAGTGGCGAAGCCCTCGACAATATGGTGTCATTGCTCGATAAGGCCGGACTGGCTGCGGTCCGCGAGTGCATAATGGTGGCACCCGGTGCCCGGGTGGCCGCTGCGGCGTCGGATGCGGGGTTTGCCCACGTGGTGGAAGCGCGCAATGCCACCGACGACGCCATGCTGGCGGCGCTTGAAGGAATGCGCGGCTAGCGGTAAAGAGGTACCCGGCAATTCGCCTCAACAGGCGTGACACCCAATAACACGGAACTGACAGTGAGCGACGCACCCAAAGATCCGCCCAGTGACCCTGATCAGCCCGCCGAGAGCAATTCCAGCGAGTCGGTGCAGGACAAAGCTCCCCAGGCAGATAGTTCCCCTGGCAAAAAGGCGCCACCCACATCCGGCGCTGACAAATCCGCTGCAGGGCAAGCACCGCCGACCAGCGAGCCAAAAAAAACCAAAGCCCCGGAAAAGGAGGCACCCGACGCTACCGGGGACAAGCCCTCCAACGGCAAGCCACCCGCAGATCCACCGGCGCCGCCCCGGGTGCGCCGTCCCGGGGAATCCGATGTGCCTTCCACCACCGGCGGCCGCGGCCTCGCGGTACTGGCTCTGGTGCTGGCCCTTGCCGCAGCCGGATTTTCCGGCTGGCTTTATCTGCAGCAGGAAGCCCGCCGTCAGCTACTGGACGAGCGCGAGGCTCGCCTGGATGAAGATGTAGAGCGCATCACCAACACCGCGGAAGCGGCCCGCGCGGCGGTCGCCGACGCCATAGCCGCCAGTCAGCGGGCGACCACCGAGGTAGCCGCACGTCTGGCAGAGGAGCGCAATCGCAGCGCCGCCGCCCTGGCGGAACAGCGCAGCGCGCTGGAGGCGGTAGAAGCCGCACTGCGCAGCCAGCGCCAGCAGTTGCTGGAAATCAGCAGTACTGACCGGGTCGACTGGACCCTGGCAGAGGCGGAATACCTGCTGCGGCTGGGCTACCAGCGCCTGCTGATGGCCAAGGACGTCAATTCCGCGCTGGCATTGCTGGCCAGCGCCGATGCCATTCTGAGGGAACTGGACGATACCGCCCTGTATCCCGCCCGGGAGGCGATCGCCGCTGATATGGCCGCCCTGCGCGCGGTACCGAATGTGGACGTGGAGGGCACCTGGCTGCGGCTGAAAGCACTGGCCGGGCGGGTCGATAACCTGATTCTCTTCGAGCTGCCCTCACTCGAGCAGCAGCGCCTTGAAGTGCCGCCGGACGCGAGCTGGACGGAGCGGTTGTCATTGGGCGTCCAGGCCGCGCTGCAAAAAATTTCTGACTACGTCGTTATTCGACGCCGCGACGCACCCTTCGAGGCACTCATGGACCCCCAGTGGGAGCAGCTGGTGCGCCAGAACCTGCGTATGCAGATCGCCCAGGCCCAGGCCGCGCTGCTGGCGGGCAATCCAACGCTCTACGCCGCCAGTCTCGAGGCCACCCGGCGCTGGCTGGCGGAATTCTTTGATTTCAATGCGGGCGATGTCAGCGCGCTGGATGCCGAGCTGGCGGAGTTGGAGCGGATCAGCATCAGCGCCGAGCTGCCGGATATCGGCCGTTCCGTGGAAGCGGTCAAAGCTGTCATCAACGCTCGCCACGCGGTGAGGCAGGGCTGATGCGCCGTTTGCTGGTGGTGGTACTGGCGATGCTGCTGGGCGGCGTCGGCCTGATCGCACTGATCGAGAATGATCCGGGCTATGTCTTGTTGTCCTACGGCAACTACACCCTGGAAACGAGCCTATGGGTCGGACTGGTGTTGTTGCTTTTGTTCTACCTGTTGTTGAGTCTGCTGATGCGCCTGTCGCGCCGCCTTTTTTCCACCCGTGGGCTGGTAGCCGACTGGATGTCACGGCGCGCCTACAGTCGCATGCTGGCACGTTGCCAGATGCAGCTGGACTCTCACAGCTACCAGCAGGTGATCGACACCCTGGAGGGCCTCGGCCGCCTGCACGCCCAGGAACTGCGCCTGCTCGCACGGGCTCGCGACGGCCAGGGCGACTGGCAAGAAATCATCAAGCTGATGCCGCAGCTGCGCAAGCAGCGGGTGTTCGGTGAGCCCGCGCTGGACGCGTTCGAGCAACGCGCCTACCTGGGCCTGTTGGCCGAGTCCGGCGACATCGGGCAAACCTGGGCGGGGTTTCCGGCCGAGCAGAAAAAGAATCCCCGCCTGGTGGAGGACTATGGCCGTCGGCTGCTGGAAGCCGGTGATGAGCTGGAAGCCGAGAAAGTGCTAACCCGCGCCATCAAGCGCGAGTGGGACGGTGGCCTGGTGGCCCAGTACGGGCGCATCAGCGGGCGCGATCCTGCCCGGCGGCTGAAGTTGGCTGAGGGCTGGCTCAAACAGCACCCGGAAGATGCCAGCCTGATGCTGTGCCTCGGACGCATCAGCCTGCACAACAATCTGTGGGGCCAGGCCCGCGATTACTTTGAGGCCAGCCATCGGCTGACACCCAACGCAGAAGCCTGTGCCGAGCTGGCGCGGCTGCTGTTCAGCCTCGGTGAGCGCGAGCTGTCTGCCCAGTACTACCGCGAGGGCTTGCTACTGCGAGAATCGAACCTTCCTGATCTGCCGCAGCCCAGGCCCGAGCGAATCGGCGGCCTGCAGTCCGTCTAGCGCTGCCCGGCCAGGGCGTTCAGTTCAGCAAGCTTCGCACGCAGATCGCCCTGTAGTGCTTCCAGGGCATTGAACTGGTCGCGGGCGCCGGCCAGCCTGGGGCCAACCTCGTCGCTCATCTTGAGCTGCAATTCGTTGGTCAGTTCGGTCACGCCTTCGCGGATGGCACCTTCCAGTGCCTGCTGGAAAATCTGGTCCATGTCCGAGGCGAGACTGACCGTCGGATTGGTCAGGGTGCCGCTGAAGCCCAACTGCATCATGAAGTCGTTGCTGGATTCCAGCACTCGCGCCAGCAGCTGCGCTGATCGACCGGCGCCCTCGCGCAGGCGCGTTTCAAATTCGGTCTGGGTGAAACGATTGGTGAAGCCACCGTCCAGCTGGCCGCCATTGACGCGCAGCTCGCCGCTTACGTCGGCCAGGGTTTGCAGCAGGGTAACGCCAAGCGCCTCTGTGCCGGCCAGGTTCATGTTCTTGAGGGGGAGGTCGGAAATATCGACCTTGACGCTGTCGCTGGGTTCGCCGCGGTGGTCGACGTTGGCGTTGACGGTCAGGCTGCCGCCGTCAAGGCTGGAGCCCTGCAGCAGCAGGGTGGCCACCTGATCGGCGTTCTCCAGCGGCCAGGCGAAGTCCTTCAGTTCACCGTTCACCGACAGGCCCGCCGCCGAAGGGATCAGGCTGCCGTTAATGGCCGCCCGTCGCACAAAGATGGGCATGGCGTTTTCCTGGGTGGCGGCCTCGCCGCTCTCGTTCAAGGCCAGCGGGGCCAGTACCTGCTCAAGCAGGCCGTCCATGTCGCCGCGCAGCACCTGGCGTCCGAGCTGGGCCACCTGCTCGCTGGACAGCCCCAGTGAATTGATCACACGGTTGGTGTATTTCTCGGGCAGTTTGCCGGCCAGCGCCACCTGTTCGCGCAGCATCTGCATGTCGCCGCGGAAGTCCTGGGACAGGTTCTGTAATCGCTGTACCTCGTTATTCACTTCCTTGTACACCGCCTTCACCTCGGTGGCGGCGCGGATAGCCTGCAAGGGTTTGTCGACATTCTTGAGGCTGCGAATACGCTCCTTCCAGGCCTTGATATCGTCCTCGTTCGGGATCGACTCGATGTTCTGCTGCCACTTTGCTTCGGTGTTCTCGAATGTCTGCTCGAGGGCATCGACCTCGCCCACCAGGGCATCGCGCTGCTCGTCCAGCAGGCGGTCTACGTCGGGCAGTTCAAAGTTGGGCAGGCCGACCTGGCCGATGCCACTGCCTTCCTCCACCAGGGGCCGCAGAATGGTGGCGGGGCTGGAGCGGGGAGCAAAGGCGAGCAGTCCGTCGACCTCCATATTGGAAACGTCGACCACGCTCTCGGCCAGTTTGATGATGTTGATGTTCACATAGACGCGGTCGGCCTGAACCAGGTTGCGCATGGCGTCGCGGCGGTCGGCCACCTGCAGGTCGAACAGGGTGGCCTTGCCACGGAAGGGCTGCAGGCTGAGCCGGTCGATGCTCACCTCGGCGCCGTACTGCTCGGTGGCGATGCTCTCGAATACCGGTTTGGCCAGGGTGTCGAGAAAAGCCAGGTAGATCACCAGAACCAGGGTCAGGAACAGGGCGATGTAAGTGCTGATGCGGCGCATGAAAAAGCTCCGTTTGAGACGGCGGCGAGTGGGGCGGCCAGTATAGCCCAGGGCCGGTTCTAGATACCGAGCTCATCCCACAGGGCGTCTACCCGCGCTTTGACGCCGGGATCCATGACGATGGGTTGTCCCCATTCACGGTCGGTTTCCCCGGGCCATTTGTTGGTGGCATCCATGCCCATCTTGGAGCCCAGCCCGGACACCGGCGAGGCAAAGTCCAGGTAATCGATGGGTGTGTTGTCGACCATTACTGTATCGCGGCTCGGGTCCATGCGGGTGGTGATCGCCCAGATCACGTCCTGCCAGTTGCGGGCGTTGACATCGTCGTCGGTGACAATGATGAACTTGGTGTACATGAACTGGCGCAGGAAGCTCCAGGCGCCAAACATGACGCGCTTGGCGTGGCCGGGGTATTCCTTGCGGATGGTGATCACCGCCAGCCGGTAGGAGCAGCCCTCGGGAGGCAGGTAAAAATCCTCGATCTCCGGGAATTGTTTTTTCAGCAGCGGGATCAGCACCTCATTGAGCGCCGCGCCCAGTACCGAGGGCTCATCCGGCGGCCGCCCGGTGTAGGTGCTGTGGTAGATCGGGTTTTCCCGGTGGGTAATGGTGTCCACGGTAAACACCGGGAACGACTCGACCTCGTTGTAATAACCGGTGTGATCGCCAAAGGGGCCCTCGTCCGCCATTTCGCCGGGTTCCAGGTAGCCTTCAAAAATGTACTCGGCGGTGGCCGGCACCTGCAGGCCGTGGTTTTTGCACAGTTCGCTGTAGCAGCTGACCACTTCGGTTTTGCTGCCCCTCAGCAGGCCCGCGAAGGCGTATTCCGACAGGCTGTCCGGTACCGGCGTTACCGCACCCAGCGTGGTGGCGGGATCGGCCCCCAGGGCCAGCGCCACGGGGTAGCGCTCGCCCGGGTGCTTGAGCTGCCAGTCACGGTAGTCCAGGGCGCCGCCGCGGTGGCTCAGCCAGCGCATGATCAGCTTGTTGCGGCCGATCAATTGCATGCGGTAAATGCCCAGATTCTGGCGCTCCTTGTCGGGACCGCGGGTCACCACCAGCGGCCAGGTCACCAGCGGACCGGCGTCGCCGGGCCAGCTGGTCTGGATGGGGATGTCGTACAGGTTGACCTCGTCACCCTGCTTGACGTGGTGCTGGCAGGGCGCATTCCTGACGACCTTCGGCGCCATGTTCAGCACCTGTTTCAGTACCGGCATTTTCTCCCAGGCATCTTTCAGGCCCTTGGGCGGGTCCGGCTGGCGCAGGTAGGCCAGCAGCTCGCCCACCTCGCGCAGGGCCTCGATGCTGTCCTGGCCCATGCCCAGGGCAACGCGCTCCTCGGTGCCAAACAGGTTGCCCAGCACCGGGGTGTTGAAGCCTTTGGGGTTTTCGAACAGCAGGGCAGGGCCCCGGGCCCGCAGGGTACGGTCGCAAATCTCGGTCATTTCCAGGTTCGGGTCGACCTCGGCGGTGATGCGTCTGAGTTCACCGCGGGCTTCCAGAAAGTCGATAAAACCGCGCAGGTCGGCATATTTCATGGCAGGTCTCTCAGCGTTGATCCGGCATCGGCGCCATGATGGCTTCGATATCCTCGACCGTAACCGGGATATCACTGGACAGCAGTACGGCGCCACGGCGCTCGATCAACACGTCGTCTTCGATCCGCACGCCAATACCGCCGAAGCGGTCCAGGGCTGCGTCTACCGTCGCTTGCTGCTCTTCATCCAGCGCCTGGTACCAGTCTGCGCTGGCCACGTCTCGGGGGCGCACGTAGAGGCCGGGCTCGATGGTGATGACCATATCTTCGGTCAGTTCCAGCTCGTATTCCCAGGCGTCGTGAACGTCCATGCCCAGGGAGTGGCCCAGGCCATGCAGGAAGTAGCTTTTGACCTGCTCGTCGACATCTTCGGTGATCAGGCCCAGTTCAAGCAGGCCGGCACCCAGGTGCCGCATGGCGATCGCTTCCAGGTCGGCGAAACTGACGCCTTCCCGGGCAGCCGCAAGCGCCTCGCGGTTGGCGCCCAACACCAGCTCATAGAGCGTGCGCTGGTCATCGCTGAAGCGGCCGGATACGGGAATCGTGCGGCTGATGTCGGCGGCGTAGAATTCCACCTCCGCTCCGATGTCCATCAACAGCAGGTCGCCCTTTTTCAGGGAGGCACTGTTTTCACCGTAGTGAAGAATGGTGGCGTTCTCGCCGCCCGCCACGATGGACGGAAAAGCCGCGCAGCAGGCACCAAGATTGCGAAAGGTGTACTCGATAGCGGCCTGGACCTGGTATTCGTGATCGGCGGCGGTGGCGCGACCCATGGCCGCCAGCACCGCTTCACCGGTGATGTCGATAGCACGTTGCAGCAGAGCCAGTTCACTCTCCGATTTGCGATAGCGGATGGCCTCCAGTTCGGGGCCCAGGTTGCGGATGCGGATTTCCGGGAAGCGTGCTTTCAGGGTGGCTGCCATCTGCTGCTCGGCGCTGGGTGGCTTGCTGTCATCAATCTGGCGATAGCGTCCCAGGTCCAGCCAGACTTCCACGTCACCCTCGATCAGGCGCTGGAAAAGGCCGGGGAACTCGGTGCCGTCATAGCGCCCGGCCTCCGGGTCCATGGCCGCGCCGTTCAGCAGCCAGCGCAGGGCCTCGGGAAAGTCCTTTTCATCGTAGATCGTATCGATTCCCGTGCT
Organism: Cellvibrionales bacterium; assembly: GCA_043513815.1. GTDB lineage: Bacteria > Pseudomonadota > Gammaproteobacteria > Pseudomonadales > Halieaceae > JANQIO01. The sequence continues at coordinate 685,179 of CP121313.1, forward strand.
GGCCTGTAGTTCTTCCGGGCTGGGTAGCTTACCTTCCCAGACTTCGTATTCCGGGTCGCCGAGCTTGGCAAACAGCGCCTCGCCGCGCTGGCGGCCGTTGTTCACCAGCATCAGGTGGGTGCCGGGATGAACGCTATGGGTCAGGTAGTAGAGGTGATTGTGCTGGCGGTAGGGCCAGTTGACATCATTGCTGCGGTAGTGGGTAGCGGTTGGCAGTAGGAGGGCAACCGCGTGGTCGCCCATCAGTTCGTGGATAGCCAGCCGGCGCTCTGCCAGCTCCGCAGGGTCGGCCCACGCTGCTGCCTGCCACAGCAGGGTCGTCAGCAGCGCAACGCAGACTCTCATTGCGCGTTACTTGCGCTTCATGGAGAGGAAGAATTCCTCGTTGGTGTTGGTGGCCTTGAGCTTGTCGCTGAGGAACTCGATCGCCGCAAGGTCTTCCATGCCGTGCAGCAGCTTGCGCAGGATCCACATACGCTGCAGCTCTTCCTCGCTGGTCAGCAGATCCTCGCGGCGGGTGCCGGAGCGGCGGATGTTGATGGCCGGATAGACACGCTTCTCGGCGACCTTGCGATCCAGGTGCAGTTCCATGTTGCCGGTGCCCTTGAACTCCTCGTAGATCACCTCGTCCATCTTGGAGCCGGTATCGATCAGCGCCGTGGCGATAATACTGAGGCTGCCGCCTTCCTCGATGTTACGCGCAGCACCAAAAAAGCGCTTGGGCCGCTCCAGGGCGTGGGCGTCGACACCACCGGTCAATACCTTGCCGGAGGAGGGCACTACTGTGTTGTAGGCGCGGGCCAGGCGAGTGATAGAGTCCAGCAGGATCACCACGTCGCGCTTGTGTTCTACCAGGCGCTTGGCTTTCTCGATCACCATGTCGGCCACCTGTACGTGGCGGGCCGGCGGTTCATCAAAGGTGGACGCTACTACCTCGGCACCCTGGGCGCCTACCGAGCGCTGCATTTCCGTCACTTCCTCCGGGCGCTCATCGATCAACAGCACAATGACGTAGCACTCGGGATTGTTGCTGATAATCGCCTGGGCGATATTCTGCATCATGATGGTCTTGCCGGCCTTGGGCGGCGCCACCAGCAGGCCTCGCTGGCCCTTGCCGATGGGGGCGACCAGGTCGATTATGCGGCCGGTCAGGTCTTCTGTGGATCCGTTGCCCTTTTCCAGCTGCAGGCGCTTGTTCGGGAATAGCGGCGTCAGGTTCTCGAACAGGATCTTGTGCTTGGAATCTTCCGGTTTGGTGAAGTTGACCTCGCCGACCTTCAGCAGCGCAAAGTAGCGCTCACTGTCCTTGGGCGGGCGGATCTTGCCGGAGATGGAGTCGCCGGTGCGAAGGTTGAAGCGTCGAATCTGGCTGGGAGACACGTAGATGTCGTCCGGACCCGCGAGGTAAGAGCCCTCCGCAGAGCGCAGGAAGCCAAAGCCGTCCTGCAGGATTTCCAGTACGCCGTCTCCGTAGATGTCTTCACCACTTTTGGCGTGGCGTTTGAGGATCGAGAAGATGATGTCCTGTTTGCGTGAGCGGGCGATGTTATCCAGGCCGATCTCAGAGGCGATATCGATCAGTTCCTGGGTGGATTTGGTTTTCAGGTCAGTCAGATTCATAAATTTTGTGGTCTGGGAGTAGGTCCGAAAAGGCGTCGGCGCGGAAGGCCACGACGGCTAGGGTTTGCAAGACGGGCATCCGCTGGTCGTTTCTAGCAACGAGTTATCAAGATGCTTCCGCTTGACCGGAAGACCACACGCACACGTAAGGTTAAAGCAAGTGGTCAGGCGGTGGCGCCGTTGGCGCTCAGGGAGTTTTTACTTGTTATTCAGCCCTGCGGGGAGCAGAACGCGATGAAATGTAGCACGGCCACCGGGGGGCGTCTATAGTCTCGGTGGCAAAAAAACGGCGCCCGGCATTACCCGTCAGCGCCACATTTTTCCTATACAGAGGCTTCGACGAACTCGATAAGCTGAGTCTTCGACAGCGCGCCTACTTTGGTGGCCTCGGCGTTGCCGCCCTTGAACAGGATCAGGGTGGGAATGCCGCGGATGCCAAACTTCGGCGGTACGTCCGGGTTGGCGTCTACATCGACCTTGCAGACCTTGATCTTGCCGTTGTACTCGTCGGCGATCTCGCTCAGGACGGGTGCGATCATTTTGCAGGGCCCGCACCACTCCGCCCAGAAGTCCACCAGCACGGGCAGGTCGGAATTCAGGACTTCGCTGTCAAAGGTCGCATCGCTTACATGAACAATGTGCTCACTCATTCGGTGTCTCCTGGGTGTTTCTATGACAATTGAGCGCGCAATCATACCACTGGTTGAATGACGCACAAGGCAACTGCGCCGCCTGCTTAGTACCATTGGGCATTCCAATAGCGGCATTTGGTATAAGCTGAATGCTCAGCCGCGGAACCATCCATGAGAAACGGTCACTAACAAATCGGGTTTCGGCAGGTCCATCGCACAGCGAATAAGGCAAGGACATCATGAACAGGAAACAGTTTGCGGTACTGGTCGCCATCGGTCTTGCCGTTGCCCTCTGGTTCAGCTTCGATCTCGGCAGCTACCTGCGTTTTGAGGAACTCAAGGCGCGCATGGGTGACTTCCAGGCTTACTACTCAGCGCATCCCTACAGCACTGGGGCTCTCTATTTTGCCTTCTACGTACTGGTCACCGGTTTGTCCCTGCCCGGGGCGGCGGTCCTGACGCTGGCGGGCGGTGCCCTGTTCGGCTTCTGGTACGGCCTGCTGCTGGTGTCATTCGCCAGCAGCCTGGGCGCGACCCTGGCCTGCCTGGTGTCCCGTGTTCTGCTGCGGGACTGGGTGCAGTCGCGCTTCAAGCGCCAGCTCAAGGCTCTCAATGCCGGCTTTGAGCGTGACGGTCCCTTCTACCTGTTCGGGCTGCGCCTGGTGCCACTGTTCCCGTTCTTCGTCATCAATCTGGTCATGGGCGTGCTGCCCATTTCCCTGTGGCGATTCTACTGGGTCAGCCAGGTGGGCATGCTCGCGGGCACCGCTGTCTACGTCAACGCCGGCACGCAGCTCGGCCAGCTTGAGGGGCCGGGTGGCATTCTCTCCCTGGACCTGCTGCTGTCGTTTGCACTGCTGGGCATATTTCCACTGTTGGCGCGCTGGATTCTCAACGCCATCAAGGCGCGCAAGGCGCTGGCCAATTACACCCGGCCGCGTCACTTTGATGACAATATGCTGGTGATCGGCGCTGGCTCCGCCGGCCTGGTAGCGGCCCTGATTGCCGCCACGGTGCGGGCAAAGGTGAGCCTGGTTGAGCGTCACAAGATGGGTGGCGACTGTCTCAATACCGGTTGTGTGCCCAGCAAGGCCCTGATTCGCTCCGGCCGCATTGCCGAGTACCTGCGCCGTGCGCCGGAATTCGGCCTGGCACCGGTGGACGCGACGGTGGATTTTCCGGCGGTCATGGAGCGGGTGAAGTCGGTAATCGCCAAAATTGAGCCCCATGATTCCGTGGAGCGCTTCACCTCGCTGGGGGTGAACTGCATCAGCGGCGAAGCAAAGCTGGTGTCGCCCTGGGAGGTGGACATCGATGGCGTGCGTCGCAGCGCCCGCAATATCGTGATCGCCTCAGGGGCGCGCCCTTTCGTACCGCCGGTGCCGGGGCTGGCCGAGCAGGACTACCTGACCTCCGACACGCTGTGGGAGCTGCGGCAACTGCCCGCTCGCCTGCTGGTGATGGGGGCGGGCCCCATCGGCTGTGAGCTGGCCCAGGCTTTTTCCCGACTCGGCAGCCAGGTCACCCTGGTCGACATGGCGCCACAGATCATGCCGCGTGAAGACAAAGAAGTGGCAGCGCATGTCACCGAGGTGTTCCGGGAGTCGGGAATTGATGTGCTGACCGACCACAAGGCGGTGGGCTTTCGGCGTGAGGGGGAACGCAACCTGGCCGAGTTCGACAGTGACGGTGAGAGCAAGACCCTGGAGTTCGATCGGGTGCTGGTGGCGGTCGGGCGCAAGGCCAATTCTGAAGGCCTTGGCCTGGAAGCGCTGGGCATTGAGACCAACCCCAACGGCACTCTTGTGGTGGATGAATTCCTGCGTACCAGCGTACCCACGGTGCTGGCCTGCGGCGATATCGTCGGCCCTTACCAGTTTACTCATATGGCCAGTCACCAGGCCTGGTTTACGGCGGTGAATGCGCTGTTCGGCTTCGCCAGGAAGTTTCGCGTCGACTACTCGGTCGTCCCCTGGACCACGTTCACGGATCCGGAAGTGGCACGCGTCGGCATCAACGAACTGGAAGCGAAGGAGCAGCACATCGACTACGAGGTCACCCGCTACGACATCGACGATCTCGACCGCGCCATTGCCGACAGTGAGGCCCACGGTTTCATCAAGGTGCTGACCGTACCCGGCAAGGACCGCATTCTGGGCGTGACCATAGTCGGCTACCACGCCGCCGAACTGTTGGCCGAGTATGTGCTGGCGATGAAGCATGGCATTGGTCTCAACAAGATTCTCGGCACCATCCACGTGTACCCGACCCTGTCAGAAAGCAACAAGTTCGTGGCCGGCGAATGGCGCAAGGCCCGCAAGCCCGAGGGCCTGCTCAACTGGGTCGAGAAACTGCACGACTGGCGTCGCGGCGCAGGCAGCGCTACTGCTGCGCAGACGCCGGAGCAAACCCCGTAAAGCCACCCGATTAAGGAAGCAAAATGACCGTTGAATCGATTGTCCAGGAACGTTATGCCGAGGGCGCCAACCAACGCCAGGAAGCGCTCTGCTGCCCGGTGCAGTACCGCCCGGAAATGCTCGAGTTGCTGCCCGCCGAGATCATTGAAAAAGACTACGGTTGCGGCGATCCCTCGCGCTATGCGCGCAGTGGCGATACGGTGGTCGACCTCGGCAGCGGTGGCGGCAAGATCTGCTACATAGCGGCCCAGATTGTCGGCGCCGGCGGCCGCGTCATCGGTATCGATATGACCGACGACATGCTGGCGCTGGCGGAGCGCCACCGGGAGCCCATGGCAGAGAAGCTGGGCTACAGTGTGGTGGAATTCCACAAGGGTTACATACAGGACGTGGGTTCCATCGTGGCGCCTGACAGCGCTGACCTGGTGATTTCCAACTGCGTACTGAACCTGGTGGCGGAGGAGGATCGCGAGCGCCTTATTGCCGGTGTATTTTCCGCCCTCAAGCCCGGCGGCCGGGTGGCGATCTCGGATATTGTCAGCGACGCCGTGGTGCCCGTGCATCTCAAGCAGGACCCGGAGCTCTGGAGCGGCTGCATTTCCGGCGCTTTCGAAAAGCAGGCCTTTCTGGACGCATTTACCGCAGCCGGTTTCGAGGCAGTGAACTATGACAGCTTCGACGAGCAGCCCTGGCAAAGCGTGGACGGCATCAACTTCCACTCCGCTACAGTGGTAGCGGTAAAGCCCGGCGGCAGCGGCTGCTGCTGAGCCGGGTAAGGCGAGCCTGCCGAGACTGCTGTCGATGGCCGACTGGTATGTGTACCTGCTGCGGTGCCGGGACGGTAGCTTCTACACCGGTGTCGCCCGGGATTTGCAGCGGCGGGTCCGGCAACACAACGGTGAACTGGTCGGCGGCGCCCGCTATACCCGCGGTCGGCGCCCGGTAGAGCTGGCGTGGTCCGAGGCCTGCACCGACCGGAGTGCCGCGCAATCGCGGGAAGCGCAGGTGCGCAAGCTTTCACGGGCGGAAAAGTTACGACTGGTGCAGGCGCAGCGAGCCCAATAATCAGTGTTGGTCTGCTGGCGCCCTGAGCGGCCCGGCTACCCCGCCGACAATGCCGTTTCCAACTCCTCGAGTTCCTGTTGCAGCGCAAGCCAGTTGTTCTCAAGTTGGTCGGCTTGCTGCCGGACCTGGCCCTGTTCCTGTAACAGGTCGTCCAGTTCCTCCTTGCGGTCGCTGTCATACAGCCCGCTGTCGGCCAGGCGGTCGTTGAGGGCGTCCAGTTCCCGGCCGGCCTTTTCCATGGCTTTTTCCGTGTTCTCGATTTTCTGCTTTAGCGGTCGCATCTGCTGCCGTTGCCGGGCGGCGGCCTGGCGCTGGGCCTTGCGGCCGCTGTTGTCCTGGGTGGCCGGTGCGGGGGTATCGCGCTGCTGTTTTACCACCCACTGTTCGTAGCTGCTGACGTCGTCTTCGTACTCGGTGACGGTGCCGTCGTGCACCAGCAGGAGTTCGTCGACGGTATTGCGCAACAGGTGGCGGTCGTGGGTGACCAGAATCATGGCGCCTTCGTAACCCTGCAATGCCAGCGTCAGCGCGAGGCGCATATCCATGTCCAGGTGGTTGGTGGGCTCGTCCATGACCAGCAGGTTGGGGCGTTGCCACACCACCATGGCCAGCGCCAGGCGAGTCTTTTCGCCGCCGGAAAATGGAGCGATGGCCACTTTGGCGTCATCGCCGCGAAAATCGAAGCCACCGAGGAAGTCCAGCACCTCCTGCTCCCGGGCCTCCGGTCGCAGACGCTGTAATTGGGTAAAAGCACTCGCCTGCAGGTCCAGGGCCTCGAGCTGGTGCTGGTCAAAATAACCGACAGCGCAGTGCGCGCCCTCGTTGCGCCGGCCCGCCAACAGGTCCAGGTCCCCGGTCAGGCTTTTCAGCAGGGTGGATTTGCCGGCGCCGTTGCGACCCAACAGTCCGACGCGGCTGCCTGGCCGGAGCGTTAGCTCGACCCCGCTCAGTATTGCCTTGTCGTAGCCGAGGCTGGCCTCGGCCAGTGAAAGAATTGGGTCGCTGGCACGGGCCGGCGGCAGAAAACTGAAGGAGAACGGCGAGTCCACGTGGGCCGGGGCGATGGTCTGCATCCGCTCCAGCTCCTTGAGCCGGCTCTGGGCCTGGCGCGCTTTGGTCGCCTTGTAGCGAAAGCGGCGCACGAAACCGTCGATCTCGGCGATGCGGCGCTGCTGCTTCTCGTAGCTGGCCTGCTGGTTGGCCAGGCGTTCGGCGCGCTGCTTTTCGAAGTCTGAGTAGTTGCCGCGATAGGCCTGCACCCGCTGGTGCTCGACGTGCAGCACCTGGTCGCAGGTGGCGTCAATGAACTCGCGGTCGTGGGAAATCAGGATCAGCGTGCCCGGGTAAGCTTTGAGCCATTGTTCCAGCCACAGGGTGGCGTCAAGGTCCAGGTGGTTGGTGGGTTCGTCCAGTAGCAGCATGTCTGAGGGTGCCATCAGCGCGCGACCCAGGTTCAGACGGATGCGCCAGCCGCCGGAAAAGCTGTCGACCTCTCTGCTGTCGTCACCGGGGGCGAAGCCCAGGCCTTCCAGCATGCGCTGGGCCCGGCGCTCGATATCGTAGCCGCCGGCGGTGTCCATAGCCTGGTGCAGGACGGCGCTGCGTTCAAAGTCTTCCCTGGCATCGGCAGCGGCCAGCTCGCTGCGAATCCGGGCGATCTCGGGATGCCCTTCGATGAGGAAGTCCAGGGCGCTGGCCTCACTGGGAGCAATCTCCTGGGCCATGTTGGCGATGCGCATGCCGGCCAGGCCGTCAATTTCGCCGCTGTCAGCGCCCAGTTCCCCCAACAACAGGGCGAACAGGCTGGATTTGCCGCAGCCATTGGCGCCGGTCAGGGCCAGGTGTTGGCGTGGCTGGATAGTGAGGTCCACGTCCCGCAGCAATACCTTGCTGCCCCGTCGTAGACTAATATTGCGCAATATGATCATCGACGCGGATTCTACCGACGCGGTCCCTGTGAATCCATTGTGGACCTTTTCGCTGGCCCTCTATCCCCGGGAAGGCGTGGCCGATTATTGCCTGGAATTACAGGACCGACTGGGCCTGGACGTGAACCTGGTGCTATATGCGTGCTTTGCCGCCGCACGGGGGGTGTTGGTAAGCCGCGACGACCTGGCCGCGGTGGAGGCCAGTATTGTCGAATGGCGCGACCAGAGGCTGCGCCCGTTGCGCGCCCTGCGTCGGCAACTCAATGACCACGGTGACGAGCGGGCCGCGCGTCTGGCTGTGCTGAAAGCGGAACTCGCCCTGGAGCGCGTGCAGCAGTACCGTATGTGGCTGGCGCGCCGCCCGGCGGGAGACTGGCCGGAGACGACGGGCGAGATGCCACTGCGCAAAAACCTGGCTGCGCTGGCTCAGCACGCGGACATCCATGAAAGTGAGTTGGAGGCGCTGGCGTCAGCGCTGGAGCATCTGCTGCCGGTGCTGCTGGCGGAGCTGTAGCTGGTGTTCGATCCAGCCGCCGATGCGATTCCAGTGGGATTTTTCCGCTTCGACCTGGCTGCCTGACAGGTCGCTGATGCCCATGCCCTGGGCAGCGGCGCGGGTATAGAGCTGGCTGTCCCGGGTGTAGGTGACCCGCGGCAGACCCAGTTCAGCGAGAAATTTGTTCAGGGTCGAAAACATGATGGTGTTGCGCCGCACCCGGTTGGCGATGACCAGCAGCTGTTTGTTCTGCTCGCGCAGGGCGCCGGTCATTTCGATCTCTTTGATAAAGTTGGCCGCCGAGTGAATATCGATGGGCGACGGCAGGATCGGTACCAGTATCAGGTCGGCATCGCTGATTCGATCGTAGAGGTCAGTGCCGGTCAGACCCGCGGGCGAGTCGACGACCACGCGCTCTACGTGTCGCGGCAGGCGAGTGCGGAAACTGCGGGTTTCGGTACCACTGGGTCGCCCGTAGGCGTTGATCCCGGAAATGGGCGCCGCCACCTGGGGTCGCAGCTCCAGCCAGTGGGCACTTGAGCCCTGCGGGTCGAAATCCATCAGCGCGGTGGCCCGTTCGCGGGACGCAAACCACGAGGCCAGATTGGTGGCCAGCGTGGTTTTACCGCAGCCGCCCTTGGCGTTGGCCACCAGCACAGTACGCGGCTGGGCCCGGGGTATGACCCTGAGTTCGCCGAAGTCCCTGTACTGCCGGGGATCGTCTCCCCGGGAACCATTGCCCTGCATAAACGCCACACCTGTTTGGCAGTCGTGGTTAGAAATGTAGCACACACCGGGGAAAGCGGAATGATGCCTTGATTTGTATGCGCTGCCGGCAATGACGCGGATCACAGAATCAACGACCCCGCCGTGAACCGGCCAGAGGCACTGGCACCGCGGCGGGCAAGGATAGTAGACTTCCCCTCCCCGCCGTGCTCAATGCATTATTGGTCGGGTATTACGCAGGCGTTCGCGAGCGGCGCCGCTAATTGCATAACCTTCATTTCCCAGAACCTGGAAGACATTATGAAAATTTCTAGCATCGGGCTGGCGCTGACAGCAGCGGTCCTCACCACGGCCTGCAGCCAGCAGGACAACACGCCCGCCGAGCAACCGGTGACCCTGGAGACCACTGAGCAGCGCCTCAGCTACGGCATTGCCTACGGCCTCGGCGAACGTCTAAAGGCCGACGGCGTGCCCCTGGAACTGGACGCGTTCAGCGCCGGTCTGCGCCACGCCTTTGCGGGCGAGGAGCGCCTGTTGACCCAGGAAGAGATCGGCCAGGAAATGCAGGCCTACCAGCAGGAGCGCATGGCGGAGCAGCAGGCCGCGGCGGAGCAGGCGGCCACCGGCAACGCAACTGATGGCGAGGCATTCCAGGCGGAGTACGCCCAGGCAGAGGGTGTCATGAGCACCGAGAGCGGTCTGCAGTACAAGGTGCTGGAAGCTGGTGATGGCCCCATGCCGTCCGCCGAAGACACGGTGGAAGTACACTATCGAGGCACGTTGATCGACGGTACAGAGTTTGATAGCTCCTACGCGCGGGGCAGCACAGTGTCTTTCGCCCTCAACCAGGTGATTCCGGGCTGGACTGAAGGCCTGCAGTTGATGCCGGTGGGTTCCAAGTACGAGTTCGTGATTCCCCCGGAGCTGGCCTATGGCGCCGGCGGCGCGGGCCAGCAGATCGGCCCCAACGCCACCCTGGTGTTCCAGGTTGAGCTGGTGGGTATTGAAGAAGCAGCCGAGGCGGCTGAAGGCTGATGCCACTGCGGGCCGCGATGCGCGGCCCGCGTTGTTCTACCTCAGGACATTGTTCCAGGTGACAGCGCTAGCTGCGAGCCGCTGTTGAGAACTCTTGTCCTGGGCTCCAACCAAGGGGTCTTGGTCAGGGCTCTGGTTTAGGGCTCAGCCGGCTGTGAGTTGCGCGGCGTGACTGCCGTGCAATATCGCAATCAGCCTGTCTTCCAGTGTGAAGCGCGTTTCCAGCATCTCGCCCAGCAGGGAGAGGTCCGCATCGAGATCATCGAGGCGATCAGTGGGATACTTTTCTTCGAAACCCAAGATCACCTCAGTGGTGTCGCCGATATTGGGAATTAATTCACTGGCGACTTCACCGCTGCCGTCGGCGAAGATTTCTGCCTCTTTCTGCAGCGCCAGGAAGACCTCGAAATGGCCGGCAGACACATAGTCCACCAGTACCTGGCAGAGCCGCTCAATCCCCTCGTTGACGCGCTCCAGCGGCGTGTCTCGGTCAAGGGTGGCGGCGATGGCAGTGTACTTGACCAGCACCTCGCGGCGTTCCTTGAGCCAGCCCTGCAACAGGGTTTCTACTGCTTGCCAGGTTTCACTCGAATCCTTGCAGTTGTCCAACATGCTTGCGTACCTGTTCCTGCCTGACGGCGTTACCAATCAAAGACGGTGGGGTGTGGCTCAGGCCGGCTCAGTCTCGTCGGGCCTGACGGTGTTGCCTCTCAGCAGCTGCCAGACGTTGGCAGCTACCAGAGTCGAAAATAGTATCAGAGTCTGCTCGGGGATGCTGAGGCCCAGGAAGGTCCAGACCACATCGGCGCAGTTGCCGTCACCCATCAGGATCAGTTCGAGGGTCTCAGACAGCGGGAAGGTCTCCAGCATGTAGGACAGGCCCGGTCCGCAGGCCGGCACCAGGTCGTCCGGCAGGTGCTGCAGCCACACGTGGCGAGCGGCGACCGCGCCACCGCCCAGCGCAAACAGGCCGGAGAAGACCGCATAAATACGGCGGCCCAGCACTCCCGGCCCGTGGCCGAAGGCCAGCAGTGCAAACAGTCCACAACCCACCACGAATACCCGTTGGGTCATGCACAGCGGGCAGGGCTCCAGGCCCAGCACGCCATCCAGGTAATAGGCAAACAACATCGCCACCAGGCACAGGCCGGCGATCAGTCCATTGGTAAGGCGGGGCGATGGCAGCATTGTCTATTCCTTGTTGCGGGCCGCGTGCCGGCGGCAAAATTCCTGTAGCTCAGGGTAAAGGACCAGGAATGCCCGCTCCAGTTCCGGCTGCAGGGGTCTCAACAACTGATCGGCCTGGCCCAGCGGGTTGGGTTTCCGCATCCTTTCGCCCAGTCGGGCAGCGGCGGAGGCCACCGTATCCCAGTGTTGGTATTGCATCAAGACATCGTATTGGGCCAGGCGCCCGGCCATGCGTCGGGCGGGGGCGCTGAGGACATCGCTATGGTTGTCCAGAACCTGGTACACGCGCTGGCTGAAAGCAGGGAGCTCTTCCCGGGAGAAGCGTTCCCAGTGTCGGCTCAGGAAATAGTCAAAGCTGAGATCGAAGAGGATGCCGGCGTAGCGGCGAGTGCCGTCGGGAAAATGTGAGCGCACCGGGTCCAGCGCCCTGTGGCTATCGGTAAATCCGTCGATGGCACGGTGCAGCTCCACGCCCTGCCGCAGCACCGATGGCAGTTCGCCTGGCAACGGCCCCTTGAAGTAGTCACCCTCCAACGCTCCGGCCAGCAGCGCGTCGTCCGGCCAGGCCAGCTGGAAGTGGGCGAGATAGTTCACGCTGCTGTGGGACGGCTTCGCCGGGTCGGCAGGCTACAGCGCGGCGTACTGCCGGTAGTAATTGGCGAGATAGGTTTCAAAGTCGATATCGTCGCTGGCTTCAATCTCACGCTGGGCCGCCAGGGAGGCCACGCTCGCCTCCCGGAAGGCCGCTAGCCTGTCTGCATCCAGCGGCTGCGCCGACAGTTTCTCGGCCCAGTCGCGGCTGGCCTCCATGGCCAGGGTGAAAAAAGGCAGGTCCCGTTCGGCCATATCTGCCAGGATTTTGGCCGACGGGGTCAGCGAGGGGTCGGTCAGCTTGTAGCCCTGTAAGGCCAGCACGCCCTGGTAGTCATCGCCGCCGTGGGCGTCGTCCAGCGTTCTGGCAATGGGGAGCATGGCGTGTAGCAATTCCCGGCCGTAGTCCTCGAGGGATTTCGAACCCTCGCGGGTCGCGAGCTGCAGCCCGGGCTCGCGGCCGCGGTTGACGACCAGCAGCTGGTTGGCGCTGATCCGGGTCCGCTCGGCGTCGTCGCAGGGTGGGCTGTCTGCCAGCAGGCAGTGCAGCAGGAAGGTGTCGAGGAAGCGAATCTGCGAGCCGTCGATGCCTACCGGCAGGTAGGGATTCACGTCGATGCAGCGCACTTCCACATACTCGATGCCGTCGCGGCGCAGGGCGCCCAGCGGGGTCTCCCCGGAACGGGCGACGCGCTTGGGACGGATCGGGCTGTAGAACTCGTTCTCGATTTGCAGCAGGCTGGTATTGAGTTGTTTCTCCTGGCCCGGTTCGCCGATGCCGATTGCCGCATATTCAGGATGTGGCTGGACGATGGCTTCCTTGAGCGTGTTGATATAGCTGTCCAGACAGTTGTAGCACACGGACAGGTTTTTCTGGGCATTGCTCTGGTAGCCCAGGTCGCCCATGCGCAGCGAGGTGCCCAACGGCGCGTGCAGGCTGCGTTTATGTTCGTCGAAGGGCACCAGGCCGTGGGAATCTCCGCCGCGCAGGAAGCTGGCACAGACCGCTGGTGAGGCGCCGTACAGATAGATCAGCAGCCACGACCAGCGGCGGAAATTGCGGATCAGGCCCAGATAGCGCTCGGTGATGAAGTCCTGCAGCGGCTGTGTGTTGCCCTCTGCCGCCTGGGCGGCTTCCCACCAGGCGCGGGGCATGCTGAAGTTGTAGTGAATGCCGGCAATGGTCTGCATCAGGCGACCGTAGCGGTGGCCCAGGCCGTAGCGGTATACCGTCTTCATTCGCCCCACATTGGACTCGCCAAAGCGCGCGACCGGGATCTGGTCATCATCGCCCAGCACGCAGGGCATGCTTGCCGCCCACAGCAGCTCGTCGCCGAGCTCGCTGTAGGTAAAGCGGTGGATATCCTCCAGGGTAGCCAGGCTTTCCCCGATGCTGGTGGACACCGGGGTAATGAATTCCAGCAATGCCTCGGAGTAGTCCGTGGTAATGAAGCTATGCGTCAGGGCCGAGCCCAGGGCCTGCGGATGCGGTGTTTGTGCCAGCCGTCCATCCTTGGCAATGCGCAGGCTCTCTTTCTCCAGGCCACGCTGGATGCCGGCCAGCAGCGGACTCTGTTGGGGGCCGGCGAGCTCAGCCAGTCGCTGCTCGTAGGTGGATGACAAACCGGTTCCTCAGCTGATGGGGCAGCGGACGTTGATTGGCCGCAGAGTTTAGGGCTGCATAGGTTGTAAAACAAGACTCGTGCGCAGGTCTACAGCGCATCGAGATAGCGCTGCAGCAGTTTGCAGACGAAGTTTTCCTGGATTTCCTGCTCCGGCTGGCCGCTGGCCATCATGATGCGGGACAGGATGAGCCCGTAACGCATACCGGCGAAGATCCAGTAGTACTGGAAGTCATCGGTGGCAAAGCCAGTGGCCGCGAGCCAGCGGGCCATGCTGTCTTCATAGTCCGGCATGCCTTCCAGTCGCGGCAGGCCGAGGCCGTCGGCAAAGGCGTTATCGGTGAAGCAGTACCAGGCCAGATCCTGTAGCGGGTTGCCGAGCACCGCCATCTCCCAGTCCAGCACCGCCGCTACCTGGCTGCAGTCCGGTGTGAAAATGAGGTTGCCGATACGGGCGTCTCCCCAGCACAGCCCGGTCGTTTCCTGCTGCGGCTGATGGGCGTCCAGCCAGTCCAGCGCGCGGCTGCAGATGGCGTGCCGGCGACCCTCCAGTGCCCAGTCGTGATAGTCGCGCCAGTGGCTCAGCTGGCGTTGCAGGGCAGTGCCCTGACCGTCGCCGTCGAGGAAGTCTATGCCCAGCGCCTGGTAATCGAGCTGGTGGAAGCGTGCCATGACGTCAATGCCGGCATTCCATAGCTGCCGGCGCTGTGCCGGGCTGGTCTCGTGCATGAGCCAGCCATCCATATTGTAGGGGGGCATATCGGTGGGTATGCGGCCCTCGGTTTTCTTCATGATGTAGAAGGGGACGCCCAGCACCGCGGGGTCGGATTCGAGGCCGCGCAGAATCGGCACAGGAATATCGGTTTCCCGGCCGAGAATGTCCATGATGCGGTACTGCTGCCCCAGGTCATAGTCGCGGAATACCGGTTTTTCGATCTCTGGCTGCAGGCGCCCCACGCAGGCCTCCCGCACCGCTGTGCCGTTGTTGTCCCAGCTGGTGTGGAATAGCAGCGTCACGTTGGACATGCCGGTGGCTTCGGGGATTTGCAGGTCAGACACTTCCACCGGGCCACCCTGGCGCTCGCTGAGCCAGGCGGCCAGCCTGTTGCGGGTTGTCTCGAGATCCTCCACCAGTGGAGTGGGGCGGTGCTGTTCCACGGAGCCTCCTGGGCCGACGGCTGGCCTGATGCATCTGACCATAGGCTAGGCCAGCGCCGACGCCGCGGCCAGAGCTGGGCTATAGTGGAGTGAAAATAGAGGAGCCCTGGTATGAAAATCGGACTGATCCCCGTCAACATCGGCTTTCCCCATCAGCAGGCAATGATTGATTTTGCCCAGCAGGCGGAAGCCGCCGATGTGGAGTCCCTGTGGACCTTTGAGCACGTCATCGTGCCGATGGACTATGACTCAAAGTACCCCTACGACAAGTCTGGCAAGATGGCGATCACGCCGGACACAAACTTTGTCGACCCGCTGATCTGTCTGTCGGCGGTGGCGGCCGCGACCAAGAAGGTCCGGCTGGGTACCGGGGTGAACATCCTCTCCCAGGCCAATCCGCTGTACATGGCCAAGCAGGCAGCGGGACTGGACTTCCTCAGCGATGGCCGCTTCATGCTGGGTGTCGGCATCGGCTGGCTGGAAGAGGAGTTCGATGCGGTCGGTGTTCCTTTCGCCCGCCGCGGGGCGCGTTTTGATGACTATGTGCAGGCCATGCGCAAGGTGTGGTCCGGCGAGGTGGTCGAACACCAGAGCGACTTCATCAACTGGACCAATTTCAAGAGCTACCCGCTGCCGGTGCAGAACCCCCTGCCGGTGATTATCGGCGGCGACAAGGGCAAGGTTTACCAGCGCATCGCCCGCTACGGTGACGGTTGGTATGCGCCCACTCGCAGCCCTGCGGACCTGGCTCCGCGGCTGCAGGAGCTCAAGGCCGTGTGCGAGCAGGAAGGCCGCAATTACGACGACCTGGAGATTACTGCCATGTGGCCCCTCAGCGGTGGTCTCGATGAACTGAAGGCCTATGCAGACCTGGGGGTCGCGCGCCTCAATGTGCCG
Source organism: Cellvibrionales bacterium (assembly GCA_043513815.1). Taxonomy (GTDB): domain Bacteria; phylum Pseudomonadota; class Gammaproteobacteria; order Pseudomonadales; family Halieaceae; genus JANQIO01. The sequence continues at coordinate 700,554 of CP121313.1, forward strand.
CTGCCGGCCATGCGCGAGGCCAACCCCGCAGACGGACTGGGCAAGCTGCATGACGAGGTGATCAGCAAGGTGGCCTGACGTTTGTCGGCCTTTCTGCTGTCACAGCTGCTGGTGGGCGTGGCGTTCTTCTTTGACCTCGCCTCCTTCCAGTTCCGCGAAAAGCGCAAGGTGCTGGGCTGCCTGGTGTTTTCCGCACTGCTGCTGGGCGCCCATTTCTACCTGGTGGAAGCTTATACCGCGGCGGTGCTGGGATTTATTGCCGCGGCGCGTTTTCTCACCGCCATGTTTTCCTCCTCGCGCTGGTTGCTGGCCCTGTTCCTGGGACTGGTGTTCGGCAACGCGGCGCTCAGCTTTGCCGGTGTTACCACGGTGCTGGCAACCGTGGGAGCGGCGGTGACCACCACCGCTTCTTTCCTGGCCTCTGATCGCCGCTTTCGGGAGCTGATGGCGCTGGGAATTGTCATCTGGATTGTCCACAACGCGCTGGTAGGTTCCCCGGGCGCGGTGGTACTGGAAACCTTCTTCCTGGGTAGCAACCTGGTGGGCTACTACCGCTTCTACCTGCGCAGGCCACATGCTGCAACGGCGGAGGGCGCGGATCGCCACTCGGGCAGTGGCGAGGAATAACGTTGGCCTGATTTGCCCGACCCTGCACGAGTGTTACGTTTTAAGTGACAAGTGGCGGTATCCGCGGTAGCGATGCCACCAGCGCCGAGGAAGCGCAGGCAGATCAGAGTACGATGTTCGGGCAGTAGCGTTCAGTTACTGGAGCGCAGCAGCCGGTCAACGATGCGCTCCAGGTGCGCAAGGCTGGAACACTCCGCCGCGAAATGGCAGCAGGACAGGTAGCGCGGCATTTCTGAATCACCGCTGCCCCACAGGGGGCGTGACTCCGGATTTAACCAGATCACCTGTTTGGCGCGGGCGTAGATGCTCTGCATGATGTCCAGCCGCGGGTCGCCGTTGTTGTTGCGGGCGTCACCGAGAATGATGACCGTGGTTTGGCTGTCGATGTCATCCAGCGCCAGCTGGGCAAAATCCATCAGGCTGGAGCCGTAATCGGTGGCGCCGCCGTACTGCCAGTTGACCAGTTCCACGGCCTTCTCCACCGGGTGCTGGTCAAACATTTCACTGACCTCTCCCAGGCGGTTGGAAAACGCAAAGCTGCGCACTCGCGGCAACACGTCATACAGGCTGTACAGAAACATCAGCAGGAACTTGGCGTAGGCGGATACCGAGCCCGACACGTCGCAGACGGCGAGAATCTGCGGGCGCTGCTTCCTGGTGGACTTCCAGTACAGGTTGAACATCACGCCCTCGTGGGCAATACCCCGCCGCAGAGTCTTGGCCATGTTGAGCTGGCCGCGTTTGGTGACCTTGCGACGTCGGGAGTGGCGCGCAGCCAGCTTCTTGGCCATGCGCCGTACCAGGTCCTGCACCCGTTGCTGGTAGTGATGCTCGATATGGCTGAGCCGTGCCTTGGCCAGCACGCCATCCATGAACTGCTGGTTGCGGCCCTGGGCGTGCAGCAGGTATTCGCGCTCGACGTGGTCTCTCACCAGTTCGCGGAGGCGGTCGCGGTAGGCCTGTAGTTCACCGAGGGCGTCGCTGCCGCGATTTTCAAGGTCGACGATGGCGCTGCGGATATGGCCCTCGCCCAGTTCGTCGAGGATGCGGCGAGTGAACTGGCCTTTCTGGGTAAACATCTGGATCTCGGGCAGGCCGGCGGCGTCGCCTGCCCGGGCGATGGCCAGCGCCAGCGCATTGCGGTCGTCATTGCGCAGCATGTCCATAATCGGCACGTCCAGCTGTCCCGCCAGTTCCGGGTCATTGGCCAGCTCGCCTTCCAGGTCGAGGCGGGTTTCTGCCCCTTCCCCGTCGAGCTGCTCCAGCGCGGCCTCGGCGGCTTCCAGGTCGGCCGGATCGGCGCCGGGAACGAAGTCCTGAAGGTCTTCGCTGTTGGCAGCCTCCTGTTCAGCGGACTGCTGGTTGGCAGCGTCGGGTAGCTGGTAGGAAAAAAACTGGTCAAAGCAGCGATTGAAAGTGACTTTTTCCTCCGCGGTTTTGGCCAGCGCCAGCGACAGGCCGCTGCGTAGCTGGTTGCGGTCCTGGTAGCCCAGGGTGGTGATCACCTGCACCGCGTCGAGGGTCTCCGCCGGCGAGATGCGCACGTCGTGGCTGCGCAATACGTTGATAAAACCGACCAGCCGGGAAGGCATGGACGTCAGGCGCTACCGGCGACGCCGGCCTTTGGCGGATTGAGCAGGCTGCGCAGTTCCGGCTCGGTGGCCTCGATATCGTCCTGGAACTTGAGCAAGACGTTGAGCGTACTGCGCACCATCTGTTCGTCCAGTTGCTCAGCGTGCAGCAACAGCAGGCTGCGGGCCCAGTCGATGGTTTCGCTGATGGCGGGTAATTTTTTCAGGTCGAGCTGGCGCAGGGCATGCACAAAGGTGACGATCTGCTCTCGCAGCTCTTCGTCCACATCCGGTACCCGGCTGCGGACAATGCGCTCCTCCAGTTCGGTGGTGGGGAAGGGGATGTACAGGTGCAGGCAACGGCGTTTGAGGGCGTCGGAAATGTCCCGGGTGTTGTTGCTGGTCAGGAACACTACCGGTGAGCTCTTGGCCTCGACCGTGCCGATCTCCGGAATCGATACCTGGTAGTCCGACAGAATTTCCAGCAGCAGGGATTCAAACTCGTAGTCGGATTTGTCGACCTCATCGATCAGCAGGACTGAACCCTCGGACTCCTGCATGGCCTTCAGCAGCGGTCTTGGCTCGAGAAAGTCTTCCGAGTAGAAGATATCGCCGAAGTGGTGCAGGCGGTCAACGGACTCTGCCAGGCCCTTGGCGCCCTGCAGCAGGTCGCCGAGCTTTTCCTTCAGCACCTGGGTGTAAAGCAACTGCTTGCCGTACTTCCACTCATACAGGGCTTTGGCCTCATCGAGGCCCTCATAGCACTGCAGGCGAATCAGCGGCAGGTCCAGCAGCGTGGCGGTGGTCTTGGCCAGCTCGGTCTTGCCCACGCCTGGAGGACCTTCCACCAGGATGGGCTTGCGCAGCTGGCAGGCGAGGAATACGGCAGTGGCGATCTCGTCGCTGCAGATATAGCCGTGTTGCTCGAAGCCGGCCTTGATGTCAGCCGCCGAGGCGAGCTGGGGGAAATCCAGGGTATTCACAGGCAGTCCTTTGTGTCAGGCGGCTATTGTAGCGGATTCGCGCCAGGCTCATCCGAAGCTGCGTGAGGCGGCGCGCTCGGCGGCCTGCTCCTGCACCTGGAAAAACTGTTCCACGGTGCGCTCGATAATGACGGCAGCGGGCTCTACCTCGTCGATCAGGCTGGCGGACTGGCCGATCAGCGCCACGCTGGCTTCCAGGTCGCCGCCAAAATACAGGTCGAGAATGTTGGCGAGAATCTTCGAACCGTCGGCACCCTCGCGCAGGGTGGCGGTGGTCTCGCTCTTGCGTGCACGCACCGGGGGCATACCGGCGGTATTCACCAGCCAGGTGTCGGTATCGCCGGCCTCGACAATGGCGTCCTTGAAGTTCTGGTGAACCGGGCTCTCGGCGGCGGATACAAAGCGCGTACCCATCTGCACGCCCTCGGCGCCGGCGGCAAAGGCCGCCGCCATGCCGATACCGTCACTGATGCCGCCGGCGGCCACCATGGGAATGTCACAGCGCCGGCGAATGCCCTGCAGCAGCGGCAGCAGGCCCACCGGGTCGGGGTTTTTGAAGCCGCCGCCTTCTGTACCCTCGACAATCAGGCCGTCGACGCCGCATTCCACCGCCTTCATGGCGCTTCTCAAGGTCGCCACCGAGTGGTAGACCGTGATGTCAGCGTCCTTGAGCATGCCGATGAACTTGGCCGGGTTGCCCGCCGAGGTGGTGACGAACTTCACGCCGTTTTCCACCACGAAGCGCACCATGCTGTCGTCGCGCAGAAACAGCAGCGGCAGGTTTACGCCAAAAGGCTGGTCAGTCAGTTCTGCCATCGCGCGAATCTCGCGCTGGCAGTTTTCGGTTTCGCCGGAGGAGGTTTCGATAATGCCGAAACCACCGGCGTTGCAGACGGCGGAGGCCAGCTGGGAGCGGGCGATCCAGCCCATGGGCGACTGCATGATGGGATAGCGACTGCCCAGGTGCGCGAGTACACGGTTCATGGGTGTTCCTTGTGCGGAGCGGGGGGTTAACCCCCGGTGGTGTTCATGAAGCGGACGATGTCGGGTGCGTCGTCCAGGTCGAAGTGGTGTTTTTCGGGTTTGAGGTCCATGGCGGCGATCAATGCCTGTTGCAGGGCTTCATCATCGACCGCCGGGTCGCGCAGCAGGGCGCGCAGGTCCAGGCTGTGTTCATTGCCCAGGCACAGCAGCAGGCGACCCTCGACCGTCACCCGCACCCGGTTACAGAGGTGGCAGAAGTTGTGGCTGTGGGGGGAGATGAAACCGACCCGGCTGTCGCTGCCGCCCACTGCCCAGTAGCGGGACGGGCCGCCGGTCTGCTCGGTGGTGGCGGTGAGCGAGTAGCGGGTGCTGATCACCTCGCGCACCTCGTCGCTGGAGCAGAAGGTCAGAGCCCGGTCGTGATCGTCGATCAGGCCCAGGGGCATTTCTTCGATAAAGGAAATATCCAGGCCCCGGTCCACGGCAAAGTCCACCAGGTCCAGGATTTCCTCCTCGTTGCGGCCCTTCATGATCACCGTATTGAGCTTGATGCGCTCGAAGCCTGCCGCCCGGGCCGCATCGATGCCGGTGAGTACCTGCTGCAACTCCCCGGTGCGGGTAATACGGCGAAACTTGTCGGCATCCAGGCTGTCGAGGCTGATATTGACGCGCCTGACGCCCGCTGCCCGCAGCGGCCCTGCAAAGCGATGGAGCTGAGAGCCATTGGTGGTGATCACCAGCTCGTCCAGGCTCTCGAGCGCTCCCAGCTGTTCCACCAGGTGCATCACATTGTGGCGTATCAGCGGCTCACCGCCGGTAAGGCGGATCTTCTTGACACCCAGCGCGGCAAAAGCTGCGCCCACCCGGTACAGCTCCTCCAGGGTCAGCACCTCGGCACGGGATACGAAGGTCATGTCTTCCGCCATGCAGTACACGCAGCGAAAATCACAGCGGTCCGTCACCGACAGGCGAATATAATCTACCGTGCGGCCAAAACGATCGATCAGGGCGGGTGAGTTATCCATAGCCTGTCGATTCTACTGTGAATAATTCCGGCCCACTAGTTACACTTGGGGCTAACGCGACCGTTACCGGGGTCACAGGGAGAAGAACAATGGCAGGACGTCTCGCCGGCAAGCGCATACTCATTACCCAGGCCGATGACTTCATGGGGCCCACTTTTGCCGAGGCGTTCCGCGAACAGGACGCTGAAGTTGTCGAAGATCGCAGCGACCTTACGGTGCCCGAGGCGGCGGCGCAGGCGGTCGGCGCCGCCGGGGATATCGATGTGCTGGTCGCCAACCTGGCCGCCCCCTCTGACGCTGCCTACGCGGTCAAAGTCTCCGACGAGCGCTGGAACCGCCTGTTTGACGTGATGGTGCACCCCCTGCACCGACTGGTGCGCGCCGCCCTCCCGGATATGATGGCGCGCCAGTCCGGCAAGATCATTGTGGTGGGTAGTGCGACCGGCTTGAAAGCCGCGCCGGGCACTGCCGCCTACAGCGCTGCCCGCAGCGCCCAGGTAGGCTACGTGCGCAGTGTCGGCGTGGAAGCCGCGCGCTTCAATGTACAGATCAACCTGATTGCCCAGCATTTTGTCGAAAACCCGGAGTACTTCTCGGAAGAATTCCAGCAGACCGATGCTTTCAAGCAGCTGCTCGCCCAGGTGCCCGCCGGCCGGCTGGCGCGTCCGGATGAGGATGCGGCGCTGGCGGTTTTTCTCGCTTCCAATGAGTCGGATTTTTTTGTTGGCCAGGCGATTCCGTTTGCGGGAGGGTGGCTGCAATGAAGCACTGCGGGTTGATGCCCAGCCTGTTCCGTCGCGGCCCGCACCAGTGATCCGCCGTATTGCCGCACTGGCCGGGGTACTGGCCCTGTCCCTGGTGTCGACTGGCCGGGCAGATGCGCCGATGGGCGACTGTGACCCGGTAGATGGCATCACCTCAATCTGCGGACTGCACGCGCCGGAAGATATCGAAGTGCTGCCCGGCGGGCGCTACCTGGTGTTCAGCCAGATGCACGAAGGAGCCGGGCTGTCCCTGCTGGATACCCGCGATGACAGCGTGCGACCGCTTTATCCGTCGGGCGCCTCCCAGGCCGAGTCCGGCTGGGGTGAGGCCGATTGCCCGGCACCCTCGCCCGACGCCATCCTGTTGCACGGCATTCACGTCGCCAGGCGGCCCGACGGGCGCCTGCAGGTACTGGCCGTCAATCACGGCGGTCGAGAGTCGGTGGAATTCTTTGAGTTACTCGAGCCTCGCGAAAACCTGCCAGTGGCAATCTGGCGCGGCTGCGTGATCACTCCGGAGCCGCTGTTTTTTAATGATGTGGTCAGCCTCTCGGATGGCGGGTTTCTTGCCACCCACATGTTTTCCCGCAACGCCCAGGCCTGGGGCGCCATCAAGGCCCTGGCCGGCTCCGAGACCGGCCGCGTATACCGCTGGCGTCCCGCGTCGGGTTTCGAGGCGGTGCCGGGCACCGATGTGCGCATGGCCAACGGCATTGCCATCACCCCCGATGAGCAGCACTTTTTCCTGAATGCCTACCTGGGTAGCGAAGTGCGCAAGTTTGCGCTGGAAGGCGGTGAGCCGCTGGCCATCCTGCCGATCTCGCGACCTGACAATTCGGCCTGGGACAGCCGCGGTCGATTGCTGGTGGCCAGTCACGACGATCGCCTGCGCGCGATTGTCGACGGACTGCCGCGCAGCAATGACGGCCCGGTGGACTTGAGATTCAAGATCATCGCCATCGACCCGGACAGCCTGGATACCGAAGTGTTGCTGGAGCGCGAGGGGGCACCGATGGGCGGTGGCACGGTCGCCGTGGATGCGGCTGGGCATGTCTATATTGGCTCCTACGCCGGCGACCGCATTATCAAGTTTCCGCTGACAATTTCGCCGTGAGCTTCGGTCCGGTTCGCCTGATCGCGCTGTTTGCCGGACCTTTGCTGGCGCTGCTGGTGTTGGCAGGCATGCTGCAGGCGGGCTTCTCCCGGGATATTGCGGTAACTGCTATGGTCGCCAGCTGGTGCGTGGTGTGGTGGATTTTCGAGCCGGTGCCAATTCCAGTTACCTCGCTGCTGCCGCTGGCGTTACTGCCCTTGTTGGGAGTGCTGACACCCGCCGAGGTGGGCGCCGCCTACGGCAGTCCGCTGATCCTCCTGTTGCTGGGTGGCTTCATTCTGTCCCGCGCCATGGAAACCAGCGGTGCGCACCGCCGCGTGGCGCTGAACATGATGCGACTGTTCGGGGCCAGCAGTGACCGCCGCCTGGTTTTCGGTTTCATGGCGGCTGCCGCTGTGCTCAGCATGTGGATTTCCAATACCGCCACCACCCTGATGCTGTTGCCCGTGGCCATGGCCATTATCGATCGCGCCCGGGGTGAAGCACTGGCGGTGCCGCTGTTGTTGGGTATGGCCTATGCCGCCAGCGTGGGCGGCATTGCCACGCCGATCGGCACACCGCCCAACCTGATCTTCATGCAGATCTACGGCGAGACCACAGGCGCGGAGATCAGCTTTGGCCAGTGGATGAGCTGGGGCCTGCCGGTGGTGCTGGTAATGGTGCCGCTGATGGGCCTGTGGCTGACTCGCGGCCTGCACGGTTCCAGCGACGTGGATTTGCCGGAGCCCGGCCTCTGGCGGCTGGAGGAAAAGCGCGTGATGATCGTGTTCGCGATTACCGCGCTGGCCTGGGTCACGCGCACCGAGCCGTTCGGTGGCTGGCGCGCCTGGCTGGACCTGCCGCAGGCGAACGATGCCTCGGTGGCACTGCTGGCGGTAGTCATGATGTTCACCATTCCCAACGGCAAGGGTGGCCGCCTGCTGAGCTGGGAGCAGGCCCAGACCATTCCCTGGGGCGTGCTGATCCTGTTCTCGGGTGGTATTTGCCTGGCCAAGGGTTTTGTTGCCTCGGGCCTGAGCGGCGTACTGGGCGAGTGGCTGGCGTCGCTCAACTACCTGCCCATCTGGCTGCTGATCGGCATTATCTGCCTGGTCGTCACGTTCATGACCGAGACCACCAGCAACGTCGCCACCACCACCCTGCTGATGCCGGTTCTCGCCGCAGCCGCGGTCGCGGCGGAAATATCGCCGGAAGTGCTGATGGTGCCGGCGGCCATGACCGCGAGTTGCGCCTTCATGCTGCCGGTGGCCACGCCGCCCAACGCCGTGGTGTATGGCAGCGGCAAGATCACCGTGCAGCGTATGGTGCGTGAGGGCTTTGCGCTCAACATGCTGGGTGTGCTGGTGGTAGCTGCTATCTGCTACTGGCGGCTTGCGTAGATAAATCTGGAAGAGCTGACCCAAGGACCCCCTGTGCAAGCCACCGAATTCTTTGACCTGCTGTGGTCGGACTTTCTCGACCATGCCCCCAGTGCCGCAGGCATACATGACTTGCTGGGGGGTGGCGAGGCCATCGTCAATGATCATATCGCCCTGCGCACCTTTGCCCTGCCCGGGCTTGGGCTGGCGGCTTTACACCCGCTGATTGCCGCCATGGGCTTCGAACTGGGTGATGAATACCGCTTCGTCGCCAAGAAGCTCAAGGCGCGCTACTACCGCCACCCGGAACCCTCGATACCCAAAATATTTATCAGCGAGCTGTGCCTGGAGGAATGCAGCAGCCGACTGCGCGAGACCGTGGTGGCGCTGTGTGAGCAGGTGGCAGCAATGCCCGCAGACGGTCCGGGTTTCCTGGCCTCCGGGCGGCCCTGGTCGCTGGACTTTGCCACTTACCAGGCCTTGTTGGAGGAGAGCGAGTACGCTGGCTGGCTGGCCGCCCATGGTTTTCGCGCCAACCATTTCACAGTCAGTGTCAACGCGCTGCCGGGCTACGACTCGCTGGCGGCGGTGAATGAAGCCCTCAACGCAGCCGGCTATGCACTGAATACCAGTGGCGGCGAGATCAAGGGTTCCGCCGAGGTATTGCTGGAGCAGTCTTCGACCCTGGCAGACCGGGTGCCGGTGCGCTTTGCCGACGGGGAGCACACCATACCCGGCTGCTTTTACGAATTTGCCCGGCGCTATCCCCAGGCCGATGGCACCCTGTATCCGGGCTTCGTGGAAGCCAATGCCGATCGTATCTTCGAGAGCACCGATAGCCGGCCGCGCTGAGCGCCGGTCCCGCGAGAATTTGAAATATCGGTGAGAGTTGGCGGCCTAGCGCTCGGACTCAGGCGCCGGGGCTGCTGATTCCTCCTCACCCATGCGTCGGTCCACGTATCTGCTGAGCCAGGCAGCTGCAGCGCCGGCGCAAAATCCGCTGATGGCGCCGATCTTTGTCGCGCTGATTGCGTCCCTGTTCAGGATGTACGCCACCAGGCCGACGGCGACGCCCAGGAAGGTGCCGCTCGTGAGCCAGGTCATCAGCATGATTTTCACGTCCAGTTCTCCCGGGTCAGCTGCTGAAGCTTTCGCCGACCAGTTGCTCGGAAACTTGCCACAGTTGTTCCGCCGTGGACTGCTCCAGCGCGTAGGCGCGCACGCCGTGGCTGGCGGCCTCGTTCTCGACCGGGGCTATCCCGCAGTCTTCCAGGTACTGCCCGCCCTGGTTCTCTAGTTCCGGCGCCGTGGCGGCGTAGACCGAGGTGGCGGCGCCGGCCGCTATCGATTTCACCGTCCAGTTGCCGATCTGCTCGGCGCGGGCACTGATCATGGCCCGGTCTTCATCGTCCATGTGGCGGCTCAGTTCAGTTTCGATCACACCGGGATGGACCGCATAGGCCCGCACCTCCTGTTCGCGCAGGCGTGCATCGAGGGCCACGGCGAACAGGATGTTGGCGGTCTTGGACTGGCCGTAGGCGATCCATTTGTTGTAGCCGCGCCCGGAAAAATCGAGATCCTCGAAGTCCACGGTTGCCATGTGGTGGGCTCTCGAGCTGAGCGCCACCACCCGTGACGGTGCGCCTTTGAGCAACGCCGGCACCAGTCGGTTGGTCATCAGGAAATGCCCCAGGTGATTGGTGCCGAACTGCAGCTCGAAGCCGTCTTCAGTGCTGTCCTGTGGGCAGGCCATGATGCCGGCATTATTGATGAGTATGTTCAGGGCGTCATAGCGGGCCAGGTAGGCATCGGTAAAGGCGCGAACGCTGGCGAGGGAGGCGAGATCAAGTTCCATGGCGTCCACGGCCTGATTGCCGGTGGACTGGCGGATGTCGGCCGCCACGGCCTCGCCCCGGTCCATATCGCGGGCGGTCAGCGTGACGGCGGCGCCGTGGGCGGCCAGGCTGCGGGCAGTTTCAACGCCCAGGCCGGCGGTACCGCCGGTTACCAGGGCGCGGGACTCGGTGAGATCAATGCCCTCCAGCACCTGGTCAGTGGTGGTGTCGTGTCCAAAATGGGCGCGGTCGCTCATGGCGTCTCCCTGACTTTTTATTCTGTACGCGGGTGTTGGTAACGATGCGGCGCTGCCCCGGCGGGCCCGGGGCAGCGGGGTCAAACGTGAGGTTTAGAGCAGCTCCATGATGGCTTCGGCGGAGCTCACCTCGATGCCACCGCCGGGTTCGACGTTGAGGTGGGTGACCGTGCCGTCATCGACAATCATGGCATAGCGCTGGCTGCGAGTGCCCATGCCGAAGCCGCTGCCGTCCAGCACCAGGCCCAGGGCTTCGGTAAGTTCGCCGTTGCCGTCGGCCAGCATGAGGATATCCGAGGCGTTCTGCGCTTCTCCCCAGGCACCCATTACAAAGGCGTCATTGACCGACAGGCAGGCGATGGTGTCGACGCCGGAGGCCTTGATCTTGTCGGCATTCACCACAAAGCCTGGCAAGTGGGTCATCGAGCAGCCGGGTGTAAAGGCGCCCGGTACGGCAAACATCACCACCTTCTTGCCCGAAAACACCTCGTCGGTGGTGATGTCTGTGGGTCCCTGTGGGCCCATTACTTTGAGGGTGACGCTGGGTACTTTGTCGCCAACTTGGATGGTCATGCTAATCTCCATTCAGTGAGGCGCCCGTGAAGGGCGAAAATTTCGGGCCGAGGCCCACTGCGGATGAGTATAGACCCTGAACCGCGCCGATGATGCAATGTCCTTTATGCGGCGCGCCTGACGCCGAGTTTTTCCACCGCGACTCCCGGCGCGAGTACCTGCGCTGCGGGGCCTGTCGGCTGGTGTATGTGCCGCCGCGCTTCTTCCTGGACCTGGAAGCCGAACGGGCTGAGTACAGCCTGCACGAGAATAACCCTGACGATGCCGGCTACCGGCAATTCCTGGCCCGCCTGGCCACGCCCCTGTTGGAGCGCCTGCCGGCGAGAGCCCGCGGGCTGGACTTTGGCTGCGGCCCCGGCCCGGCACTGGCGACAATGTTTCGGGAGGCGGGCCACGAGGTATTTCAGTACGACCCCTTTTTCTACCCCGACCGCACACCGCTCTCGCGTCGCTACGATTTTATCACCGCCACCGAAGTGGTGGAGCACCTGCACAGGCCCGGTGAAGAACTGGAAAGGCTGTGGGCCCTGCTGCGCCCCGGAGGCTGGCTGGGCATCATGACCAAGCTGGTGATCGATGCCGAGGCTTTCGCCAGCTGGCACTACAAGAATGACCCGACCCACGTCGGATTCTTTTGCAATGACACCTGGCACTGGTGGGGCGACTGCAGGCAGTCGGCGCCGGAGTTTGTGGGCAGTGACGTTATTTTGCTGCAGCGGGTGCGATGATCTTGCGGTAGATAGTCCGCACCTGCTCGTAGAAGTCGCGCTGCTGTTCCCCCAGGTAGGGCGCAATCATGCTCATGAGCTGGTAAACGCCCTTGTGAATGATCAGCGCCGGCGGGCGATCTTCGTGCAGCAGGTGGTCATAGTTGAGCCAGTAGTTCAGCAGTAGCACCATGTTTTCCACCAGCGCCTCGGATTCTTCCTCGCCAGTGCTCACGACTGCTTCATCGCTGAGGGTGCGCCAGACCGCGGAAATCGCCTTGTGCTTCAGGTCGACGATGCGGCGAAAGCGCCGCCGTAACTCCGGGTAGCGGTCCAGCAAGTCACTGAGGTTGCGGTACAGGAAGCGGTGGTTGTACATCTCCTCGAAGATTACATACAGGTAGAACCAGTTGTCTTCCACGCTGAGCGGACGGTCGATAGGTGCATTGAGGATTTCGGTGATGCCGTGCTCGTACTGGTCGAAGAGCTCGGCAATGAGCACGTCCTTGCCCTTGAAATGGTAGTAGAGGTTGCCAGGGCTGATTTCCAGCTCGTTGGCGATATCCACCGTGGTGGTGTTTGGCTCTCCCTCCTGGTTGAACAACTCCAGGCTGGTATGCAGGATGCGCTCCCGGGTCTTCATGGCGTAAGGGTATCGCTGTTACCGGGACTTGCGGCGGGCTGGGGCTTTCTTCGCCGGGGCTTTGCGCCGGGCCGGGGCTTTCCTTGCGTTGGGTGCTTTCTTGCTGGCGGGCGCTTTCTTGCTGATGGGCTTTTTCTTCGCCGGAGTTTTCTTCTTCGCGGCGCTTTTCTTGCGGGTGGATGCGGTTGCCTTTTTGGCGGCCGCCTTGCGTGTAGCGGCCTTGCGCTTTGGCTTGCCGGTGCTGGCGGTCAGGGCATCCAGTTTCTTCTCCAGCGCATCGAGCCTGGCATTGATGGCCTCGATATCGTCGCTGCGGCCGATGTTGAGATGAAAGCTGTCGCGCACCCGGCTGATGCGTTCTTCGACGCTCAGGCTGCCGGTTTTTCGCATGGTGGAGAGGGAATCCCGCACGTCGTCTTCCAGCCGGCTGCCTTTTTCGACCAGCTCGCGAAATAACCGCGGTGGCTCCTTGGCCGCCTCTTCAAGCTTGCCCTGGGCGTCGCGGATGGCCTTGCCATAGGCACCCAGTCCGGCGAGCCAGATGTTGCGGGCGATATCGGTGGGCTTGTCGCTGTTGTCGTCACTCATGATCGAAACCTCGATGTGGGGCTTTCGATCATACAAAAAAAAGGGGGCCACAAGGACCCCCGAAATGTGCGCTCAAGGCGCACAGTAGAACCCGGACATAATGTCGCGGATAAAACCTTTGAGCTTAAGCGGCCTTGACGGTCACTGATTCGCGCAGGGTTTCAAAGCTCTCGCGTGCCTTGTCCAGGCGAGCGCGGATCTGGATGCGAAACTCTTCGCGATCGGTCAGCTTGAGTTCGGGCAGCTCGATGTCCTTGATGCGCTTGCGAGCACTGGTCTCGACCTTCTCGCCACGCTTGACCAGCTCGTTGAACAGCTTTTCGGCCTTTTCGCGGCGCGCCTTGGCACGCTTTTCGGCAGCTTCCACCTGGTTCTGGGCTTCTTCGAAAGCCTTGCCGTAGAAGCCGAGGCCGGCCAGGAATACGTTACGTGCGTTTTCCTGCGCCTTTTCAGCGAAAGTCACCTGTACCGGCTTCTTCGCTGCAGTTTTCTTCGCGGTGGTCTTCCTCGCGGTGGTTTTCTTGGCGGTAGCCTTGCGGGCAGGCGCCTTCTTTGCCTTGGCTTTCGCCTTGGGCTTGGCAGCATTTGCTTGAGTTGCCATGTTTCATCTCCTGTCGATGAGTGGGGCGTTGCCAATCAACGCTATAATCCCAAGCTACGGGAGAAAGTTAGAAAGGGCATACTAATAATCAGACGTTCACTGGTAATTTTTCTCATTGGGCTGGCCGTCGCCGGAACTGCCCTGGGTCAGGACCTTGAGCCCCGCGCTTATGCCAACCTGCCCGTGGGCCTGCAGTTCGTCGCGGCGGGCTACGGCTATTCCGAGGGTGAGCTGAACCCGGCACCCGGCGTGCCCATCAGCAACGCCGAACTGGAAGTGGATACCACCCTCGTGGCCTACCTGCGCACCCTTGACCTGTGGGGCAAAGCGGGCAGGGTGGGCGTGGTCGCGCCACGGACCTGCTTCAAGGGCGCTGCATCATTCAACGGTCAACGGGTGGAAGGCGATCGTTGTGGCGCCGCCGACCCCATCATCAACCTGACTTATCTGTTCTACGGTGCGCCAGCCCTCGAACTGTCCGAGTTCAACCAGAGGCCGCAGAACCGGGTCGTCGGCGCGGGGTTGCGGGTGCGCGCACCCCTGGGGCAGTACAACAATGAAAATCTCATCAACCACGGGGCCAATCGCTGGGAGATTCGCCCGCAGCTGGGAATATCCAACCGCTGGGGCCGTTGGGGCGCCGATGCGGCCGTGTCGGCAGCTTTTTTTACCGAAAATGATCGCTTCGCCGGTCGCGACAAGCTGGAGCAGGATCCGCTCTACCAGGTACAGGCGCACCTCATCTACTACCTGCAACGCGGGCGCTGGCTGGCAATCGATGGCAACTACTTCTGGGGCGGACGTACTGAACGCAACGGGGTAAAGCAGGATGACAGGCAGGAGAACTCCCGTTTGGGGGTGACTATGGGCTGGCCCCTCGATGCGCGCAATTCACTGAAGTTTTATGCCAGCCGCGGTGTTGCTACCCGTATCGGCAACGATTTCGACGCGGTCGGGGTTCTTTACCAGCACCGCTGGTAGCCCGGCCCTGAGTTTAGGGAAGAAACGCAAATCCATAGGCCCGCGCCCCCGATCAATCAGTGCAGGGCGCCTGACTGCGTATCTCCCAGTTGAGCCGTGAAATCTGCTCGCTCAAAGCGGTACTGGGTGTTGCAGAACTCACAGTCCATGATGACCTCGGGCTCTTCATCCAACAGCTTGAGCAGTTCTGTGGGCCCGATCGACAGCAGGGCATTGTGGCAGCGTTCGCGGGAGCAGCTACAGGCAAAGTGCACCCGCTCGCCCTGGAATAGTCGTACCTTGTCTTCATGAAACAGGCGGTAGAGCAGAGTCTCCTGCTCCAGCTCCAGTACTTCGGCTTGCTCCACGGTGGCGGCCAGGGTGCAGGCGTGCTCCCACTGCTCGCTGCGCAGGCTTGCCTTCGGGGCGACCTGCGCCGGCAGCTGCTGAAGCAATAGCCCGGCGGCCACCTGGCCATCGCTCGCCAGCCACAGGCGGGTGGCGAGCTGCTCGGAATTCTCGAAATAACTTTCTATACAGCCTGCCACACTGCCGCTGTCCAGTGGCACGATGCCCTGATAGCGCTGACCCTTGTCGGGTTCAATGGTGATTGCCAGGTGACCCGTGCCGAACAGGGTTGAAAAATCATTGGCGGTGGCCTCCTGGGCGGCGCGCGCAATGGCGCGCACCTCCAGCCGGTTATTGCACTCGGCCATCAGCAGCGGCACCTCGCCGCCGCCCTGGGCTTGGAGGATCAGCCGCCCTTCGAATTTGATGGTAGTGCTGAGCAGGACCGCCGCGGCCAGGAATTCACCAAGCTGGCGCGCAACGCCCGCCGGGTAGTCGTGAATGGCGAGAATGTCGCGGTAGACGCTGTCCAGGTGCACGACCTCACCGCGAATATCCGCCTCTTCGAAAATGAATTTTCGTGTCAGGTTGCGTTCAGTGTTCATACGTCCTGCTTGAATCGGTGTATCTGGCGACGCTGCTTTTTGGTGGGGCGGGACACTGGCCGGTCCAGCATGCCACCGGCGGCCTTGCGCGCCGCTGCATGTTCTTCGCGCTTGCGCAGGCTGTCCGGGGTTTCTTCATACAGCTGCTGTGCCTCCGGGGCGCCCCGGCGCTGGTCCGAGAGGGCCAGCACGATGACATCTTTCTCGTCCCAGCCCTGGCGAATGTGCAGTTGGTCGCCTGAGCTGATTTCCTTGCTGACTTTCACCCGCTGGCCGTCCAGTTGCACCTTGCCGCCTTCGATGGCCTGCTTCGCGAGGCTGCGGGTTTTGAAGAAGCGGGCTGCCCACAGCCACTTGTCCAGTCGAACTTTTTCCATGTCGCCCAGTGTATCAAAGCTGCCCGGCGGGCATGATTTCATCGAAGTGATGAATGCCGGGAAAGCGGGTCTCCAGGCGCTTGTCGAGCTTGCTGTCGGGCTGTAGCAGGGTCAGCAGGTGGGCCACACCATAGCGCCTGGCTGCATCCAGCACTGACTCGTTGTCATCGATCAGCAGCGTGCGGGCGGGATTGAAGGGGTGCGTGGCGTGCAGCCGGTGCCAGAACTGCAGATCTTCCTTGGGCACCTTGTAGTCGTGTGACACCACCATCTCGTCAAACCAGCGGCCGATGTTGGTGCGGTCGAGCTTGATATCCAGCACTGTGCGATGGGCATTGGTCACCAGCACCACGTGTTTGTCAGAGTGGTGCAGGCGCGTCAGGAAGTCTTCCACAAATGGCCGCATGCGGATCATATGGGCCACTTCGCGCTTCAGCGAGGGAATGTCGAGATCGAGCTGCTGCGACCAGTGGTCAACGCAGTACCAGGCCAGGGTGCCCCTGACACTGTTGATTTGCCGGTTCAACTGCTCGTGGCTCTCCTGTTCATCGCGCGCGTGGATTTCGGCGTAGCGGCGGGGCATGTACTGCTGCCAGAAGTAGTTGTCGTAGTGCAGGTCCAGCAGGGTGCCGTCCATGTCCAGCAGCACGGTATCGATCTGGTGCCAGTCGATCATAGCGTTCGCCTAGCGACGGGGGATGATATCGTCGCTACCATACTGGATAGGCTCGCCGCTTTCGTCAAAGTGTTCTGTCCGCAGGTCTTCACGTGTGAGCAGGTGCTGGATCTTGAGGTTCAATGGCTTGTCTGTTGCCGTGCGCAGGCGTTCTGCCAGAGCGTCTGCCATCGGTCCGGTGTCAAGCTCATTGGGTGTTTTGATCTCCATGAATACGAAAACGTGGTCCGGAAAGACCAGCGTGTCCACGCGTGAGAGATCGTTGGGATGAATGTTGCCGTTGATCTTGAACTCCTCATGCAGGAAACCCTCGATCACTGCCTGGGCCCTGTCGTCGAGGCGGAAGCGTTCCAGTGCGCTGAGTAGCGGCAGCGCCAGGGCAAAAACGGCCAGCGCTACCGACGTCAGTGGTATTGCGGCCAGACGCCAGCGGCCGTAGCCGCTGCTCAGGAACATCAACGTCGCCGCCAGCAAAATGGCGATCAGGTTGACTGCGAACAGCAGTACAGCCCCCCAACCATAGACCGCCGTGCCGAGCGAGAATCCAATTCCCGCCACGCACAACGGCGGCAGTATCGCCACTGCTATGGCCACACCCGGCAGGGAATCGGCAACATTGGTACGGGTAGTGGCCAGTGCCGCGGCCATACCGGCGGCGATCGCGATGCCAAGATCAAGCAGATTGGGTCGGGTTCGGCTGGTAATTTCCACCGTGACGCTCTTGAGGTCGATCCACAGCTCCAGCAGGAAAGACGTTGCCAGCGCTATGGCACAGCCTGCGAGCAGTGTGATCACCGAGCGCGTGGCGAGGCGCCCGCTGCCGATCGCCATGCTGTAGGACAGCGACATGATGGGTTTCATCAATGGGGCAACCAGCATCGCACCGACGATGGCAACGGAGCTGTTCGCCATCAGGCCCAGCGAGGCAATGGCGCTGGCGATGAAGGAAATCAGCAGGTAGCGGCGCGACAGGGCGGAATAGCTGGACATGGTCCGCAGCAGTGTTTCTGGCAGTTCGCGGTAGTCCGCATGGGACTCTGAGCGGGCACGCATAAAAGCGCTGAAGCGTTTCAGTATTGACACTGGCGAGGGCCTGGCTGGTCGTTCACGGGTGTTCTCCGGCGCGTCGAGCAGCTAAGTTACCCCGCCTGACACGATGTTTGAAGTGGCCCCACTGGCATTTGTCGGAGGCCACAGGCATATTCGAGTAATACGACAACGAGGCTGCTATGGACGACCGCGGCTATACCATCTTTTTCGAGAAAGTCAGAGAGGCCTTGCCAGGTGAAACCTACCTGGTAATGCCGGAAGGTGAGCTGACTATCCACGACCTGTGGCGCGCCCTCGAGTCGCAGGCCGGCCTCAATGCGCTGCAGCTGGCTGCGGTGTTGTCCAGGCTGTCGGACATTCCGCTCGCTGAAAACCTTGGTTCAGCGGACATCGACGTGATCGGCAAATTCCCCTATGCCACTGCCACCGGCATGTGTGCGCTGCCGCAGAGAATGAACAACGGCCACGTGGTGGTCGCGGTAGCCAACCCCTTCGATGACAACCTGCACCAGACCCTGCGTTTTGTTTTCGGTATTGAGTACGAGCTTGAGCTGGCTTCGCCCACGGATCTGGACGTCGCTATTGCCAAGGCCTATGCCGATATCGAAGATGCCAGGGGAGCCGGCAGTGGACGTCACGGCAGCAAAGTACTGCGCCTGGGCGAAGAATTGCTGGAGGAGCGGCAAATTCCCAAGCTGGCACGTCAGCTCATGATGAAGGCCATTGAGGAAGGTGCGTCCGACATGCACGTTCAGCCCTTTGTCGGCGGCGCCGCCGTGCGCCTGCGGGTGGATGGCATGCTGCGCCGGCTGGTGATACTGCCGGACAAGGTCAGCGATGCGCTGGTGCGCTATTTCAAATCCCAGACCAGCATGGACCCGACCAACCGGCGGATTCAGCAGGACGGGCGCATGTCGCTGCAACTGGCCGAGCAGCGCTTCGACCTGCGACTGTCGACGCTGCCGGTAGTCGGCGAACAGGAAAAGCTGGTCATTCGCATTCTCAAGCGTGAGAAGGAATTCGACCTGGGTAAAAACGGCTTGTCCCT
This sequence comes from Cellvibrionales bacterium, assembly GCA_043513815.1. GTDB lineage: Bacteria > Pseudomonadota > Gammaproteobacteria > Pseudomonadales > Halieaceae > JANQIO01. Next base: position 719,248 of record CP121313.1, read on the forward strand.
GCAGGGCATCCGTACGCTGCGGCAGATGGCCAACAGCCCCTCCGGGGTGGTGCTGCTGTGCGGCCCCACCGGCTGTGGCAAAACCACCACGCTTTACTCCCTGCTGGCGGATATCAATCACGAGGGGATCAGTATTACCACGGTGGAGAACCCCGTGGAGTACCGCATGCCGGGTGTGTCCCAGACCGAGATCAATCCCAAGGCCGGGCTGACATTCGCCGACGCGCTGCGCGCGACCCTGCGCCAGGATCCGGATGTGATCCTGGTAGGTGAGATTCGCGACCGGGAAACCGCGCAGATTGCCATGCAGGCCTCCCTTACTGGACACCGGGTGTTTTCTACCCTGCACACCAACACGGCGGTGGCGGCTATCCCGCGATTGCTGGACCTGGGGATTCCTCCCAGCATACTGTCCCAGGCGTTGGTGGGCCTGGTATCCCAGCGCCTGCTGCGCAAGCTTTGCGAAAACTGCCGGATACCGGTCGCTGATGCGCCCAGCCGGGCGGCGACCTTGTTTGAAGAAATTACCCGGATCAAGCCGGGTGCCGTTGCCAATGGCTGTGAGGCCTGTAACTTCACCGGCTACGCGGGTCGGGTAGTAGTCACCGAAATGCTGCACTTGAATGCTCGCCAGGCGCAGATGATCGCCCGCGGAGAGGACAGCCCGGAAGCTTTGATCGACGCCGCCGGCAAGGACTACATTACGATATCCGGTGCCGCCGCACGCCGTATCATCTCCGGGGAAACCACGGCCCTGGAGGCCAGCAGAGTGCTGGGTCGTCGATTCTGGCTGGACATCGCCCGGGAGTACGGCAGTGATTCGGTGGACTTTGGTTCGATGGATGACACGCTGTCTGGTTCGGCATCGCAGACTGCCCGTGCAGCGGTATTGCTGGCGGGGAACGAGGGAGCCTTTCCAGACAGTATCCATGCTGCGCTGCAGGAATCCTGGATGGACGTACTCAGGGCGCATAGTCCCGACGAAGCAGAGCAGGTCTTGCGCCAGCATGATCGCACTGCCCTGGTTGTGCTGGATATTCCCGCCACCCTGGACGACGAGGAGGCGGCGGAATACGTGGCGCGCTACCGAACCAGGCTGGCATGGTCCCGCTTGCCGGCGCTGCTCATGATCGCCCGGGACAAGCAGCACCTGCAGCAGTACCTGCGCGAGCGTGGTGCGACCTCACGCTTCATGTACAAGCCGTTTGAGGCCGCGGACCTGGTGCAGACCCTCTTGCAGGCAAGCGCAACCAATGCTGATTTCCGCTGGGGCCTGGAACCTAAAGAACCCGCAATACCGCTTGAAGAAGGAGTTAAGTAATGAAGGCTACAGGACGCTTTATGACTGCTTCGCGCCAGTCCGGGTTTACTTTGCTGGAGCTGATGCTGGCGCTGCTGATCGTTGGAGTGTTGGCACAGATTGCGTTGCCGGCATACCAGAACGAGGTCGACAGGGCGAGGCTCGCGACCTTTTTGCAGCGAATCGACACCATGCGGACGACGATGAAATCCGCCTTTGAGCAGGGTGACCGGTCCATGTTCAGCTTCACGCCATATCCCCCAGGCGTCATACCCCCGGAGCTTGCACCGCTGGGCCTGGGAGACAGCCTTGAATACCCCCACCTGAGCATTTTCCTGATAAAGGCTGGCTCAAAATACGGGGTATTCGACGACAACCTGGTCAGGCCGTTTCTCATGGTTCGGGCCAGCGACGTCGAGGGTGGGGTAACACTGCGCAATCTCGCTGCCGTCTACCCTGAATCCCGCACTGGATGGATAGTTCCCTCTACCATATTAGTCATCCCCCTGTTGGACGAAGGTGTGCCGAAAAGCGCCACAAGCGCCGGCAGCCGATAGGAGCTTTATCGTGAATGATTTATACAAGACGGTAGACAAGGCGCGAGACAACCTGCAACAGCAAGACGAGGTGGCACAACAGCGCCCGCGCGGTCCGTGGCAAACACGGGTCGTACCGCGTCCGCTGCTGCTGGTCCTGTGCGCAGCGCTGGTAGGTGTCCTCGTCTACATGAACCTCGGGAATTCCCTCGAAGAGGAGATCACGCAGGATCTGCTGGATGCCGCAGTATTTCTGCTGCTGTCGGCGGATGCCGAGGTGACTGAGTACTACGCCGAGCACCAGGCATTGCCCGACGAGTTGCCTGAACCCCTGGTCGGCGTACAGGTCGACTATGAAAGACAGGAAGGCAGCCGCTTTGCCCTGCGGGTCAAGCACGGCCCGCACCAGCAAATTATCCAGCGCGATGCGCGGCAACCGCTGGAGCGGTCCGACATCCTGGAGGTTTTTGGGGAGTGATCCCGGCGCAGCGTGTGCTCAGGTGCGTTTCCCGCTATCGCCTGGTATTGCCAGCTGTATTGGGCTTGATGCTGGTGCTGCAGCCGTTGACGGCGAGAGCCGAGTGGCACCGCGAAGCGCGTGACATGATGGGCACGCGAGTGACCGCGGAGCTGTGGTCGGAAGACCCGGTGCTTGCGGAGCAGGCGCTGGCGGCGGTTTTCGCGGAGATGGATGAGGTCAACCGGCTCATGAACCCCTGGGATCCGGACAGTGAGCTGTCCGGTCTCAATCGCGAGGGCCACCGGGGTCCGGTGCGGGTATCCCCGGCACTGTTCCAGGTGCTGCAGCGCTCCATTGAATATTCCGAGCTGAGCAATGGGGCCTTTGACGTCAGTTTCGCCTCGGCCGGGCAGTACTACGATTACCGTGAGGGCGTCGCCCCCGACAAAAGCGTACTGGCTGAGGCGGTCAGTCGGATCGACTACACCTATATCAAGCTCGATAAGGGTGCGCAGACCGTGCGCTACCAGATCGAGGGGCTGCAGGTGGACCTGGGGGGTATCGCCAAAGGCTACGCGGTGGACCGGTCCGTCGACGCCCTGATACGGCTGGGTATCGAGTCAGCGGTGGTCAGCGCGGGCGGTGATAGCCGTATTCTCGGCAATCTTGGGGACCGCCCTCGCACGGTAGGTATTCGCCATCCGCGCAAGGACGACGATTTTATCGTCATGATTCCGCTGGAAGACACGGCCATCTCGACATCGGGCGACTACGAACGATTCTTTATCGATAAAGACGGCCAGCGTGTTCATCATATTCTCGATCCCAGTACTGGCGAATCCTCCGGCAAGGTCCAGAGTGCCAGCGTGCTGGCAGAGCGGGCGATCGACAGCGATGCGCTGTCCACTACCACCTTCGTGCTGGGGGTGGAGAAAGGCCTGGCGCTGATCAACAGCCTGCCCGACGTGGACGCGATCATTGTTGATGACCGCGGCCTGCTGCACTATTCCAGCGGTCTGCTGCTGGGCAAAACAGAGTGAGCCCGCGGTCAGGTCAACCGGCTCCCGACCTTGACTGACGCCACTGCCGATTGGGGCTTGCTGGCGCTGTTGCCTCTGGCGGTCACACTGCTACTCGCCTTCGCCACTCGCTCGGCGGTCGTTTCCATGCTGGTCGGTGTTGCTCTCGGCACGCTCATGACCGGCGCTACGCCCGGCGTCGGGCTCAATGAGTTGTTCCAGACGGCGCTGGGTAATGCCAACTTTATCTGGATCTGTGAGATTGTGATGCTGATTGGCATCCTGTTTGCCCAGCTGCGCCGCGCCGGCGTGCTGGCCGCGCTGCCAGACCGGCTTGCGCTGGCTTCTGGTAGCCGACGCGGCAGTATGCTCAGCGTCTGGGGCCTGGGTGTGCTGATCATCGATGACTACTTCAGTCCACTGATGGCCGGTGCGATCACCCGCCCGTTGACGGATGCCCAGCGCGTGTCGCGTGAAAAGCTGGCTTTCCTGCTGGATGCCACGACCGCTTCGGTGTGTATTCTGTTTCCTTTCGCTGCCTGGGGGGCGTATATGGCCACCCTGGTGCTGGCCCAGGGCGGCCCGGTGACTGATGTGAATTCGGCACTGACGGTGTTTATTCGATCGATACCCTGGAACTTCTACGCCTTTGGCATCCTGCTTTTTTCGCTATTGATTGCGCTCCGTTGGCTGCCGGACTTTGGGCCCATGCGGCGGGCGGAAGCGCGGGCCACCGAGACGGGCGCTGTGTTGCGGCCGGGATCGCGACCGCTCCGTGAAACCGGTGCGGATGAAGTGGCGGATGGGGAGGCACATCTCGGACTGGAACTATTGATGCCGGTCGGCCTGGTACTGATCATTGCTACCGGGGGCCTCTTGAGCAGTGGCTCGGCGCTGTTGGTTGAAGCGTTCGGCGCGGCGGTGCTGTGGATGTTTCTCGCATCCGTGCTGCGGCGTCGTCTGCGGTCTGTCGCCGAGGCGTCCGAACTCATCGAGCAGGGCGTGAAGGATGTGGTGCCGGCACTGCTGGTGATAGCGCTGGCGTATTCGCTCAATGCGGTCGCGGGAACGCTGGGCGCAGGTGAGGCGATCTCGGCGCTGTTTCTTGAGGGCGCGGCGCCGGGCTGGCTGGTGCCCATGACGTTTGTAGCCACGGGTTTGATTGCCTTTGCGACCGGCACCAGTTGGGGTGCATTTGCCATCATGATGCCCGTCTCGCTGCCGGCTGCCTATGCCATTGGTGGCGGTGAGGTAACGCCCCTGGCGCTGCAGACTATCGCTGCGATCGCGGGCGGTGGCATCTTCGGTGACAATGCCTCACCAGTATCAGATACCACGGTGCTGGCGTCCGTGGGCGCTGGCTGCGACCACATGGATCACGTGATTACACAGCTTCCCTACACCGGTGTGGTGGCGGCACTGGCTATAGTGTTGTACGTACTGTTGTAGTCCTTACACGCGACAGCTGGTGCAGAGTGACTGTGGAACGCGCGAGGCCAAAGGGGCAGACTTTGAAGGACCTGGCTCGATGTGCTGGTCGGGAAGATTGCCTTCGATATCCCTTACTGGGTCCGCTTTTGTGTATTTGGGGGACGCGGGGTGGTGCAGTGCTCTGACGGGAGCCTGAACCATCGCAGTGCTTCGGCCTGCTTGTCGAGATCGAGCGCGGGTTCCACCGTCGCTGCCCGATGCCGACAAAACGTCGCCGCCGCTTCGGCCAGGTAGTGACTCAGTGGGAGCGGCGCGCGGTCCTCGAATGGCGTATGACCACTGACAAGGTCGCAGTCCTGCAGAGATACCGGTAGAGCGGGTGCCTCGCCCAGGAAGCGCCAGCTACCGCTGGCCGCGTGGTACTGGTAGTAAGGCAGCAGCGCGTGGCAATGGTCTGCGATCATTTCCACGGCGCTGAGCAGGTAGTCCACGCATTCGTCGTCGAAGAAATAGTTGAAGTTCATTCGCACCCAGCCAGGTCGGAGTACGGAATTGCCGCGGGTGACTTCGCGTTCCAGCGCTACGCTGGAGGCGTGATTCAGGTTCAACAGATGATGGCCGTAGGGGCCGGCGCAGGAACAGCCGCCGCGGGCCTGAATGCCGAACAGGTCGTTGAGCAAGGCAACGATGAACGCGTAGTGGTAGGGCTGTTCACCGTCAGTGATCTGGAACGACAGAATGGATAGGCTGGGCTGCTCGGGGTTGCCCAGCAGTTTGATACCGGGGGCCCCACCCCAGCGCTCCAGTGCCCTCCGCCTGAGCGTTTCTTCTCGCGCCTCGATGCGATCTGTGCCCACCTGCTGCTGCAGCTTGAACACCAGTCCTGCCCTGATTGATTCAATGATACCGGGTGTGCCCGCCTCTTCACGCCGCTCGCAGTCCTCGATATAGGTATGGGATTCCGGGCTGACGAAACTGACTGTTCCCCCGCCCGGCTGGGTGGGCGTCTTACGATGATAGAGGTCCCGTCGCAGCACCAGCAGTCCCGGGGTCCCGGGCCCGCCGGGAAACTTGTGGGGAGAGATGAACACAGCGTCCTTGTCGGCGACATCAATGCCGACGTAGGGCGCGGCGGCGGCATAGTCCCAGAACACCCGGCCGCCGTGACGATGGACCAGCTCGCCCACCCGCGTGGTATCGGTGCGCAGGCCGGTGACATTGGACGCCGCCGAGAAGCTGGCAAAGATGCGACGCGTGCCGGCAAGCTCGGACAGGCGTTGCTCCAGCGCGCCCAGATCCAGTGCGCCCTGCTTATCCAGTGGAATGACCTCGAGGTCGACCTCACACTCGCGCCAGGGGAGTTCATTGGAATGATGCTCGTAGGGGCCGATCAACACGGTGGTGGGTGCCGCGGGATGCCGCAGTTCCAGTATGTCGATCAGGCGGTGGATGGCGGCCGTGGCGCCGCTGCCGCAGAAGATAACCGCGTGGTCATCGCCTGCCCCCAGTGCATCCCGAATGGTTTGCCGGGCTTCTGCGCGCAGTGCGTTGGTCTGGCGCCCGGTCAGCGAACTGTCACTGTGGGTATTCGCGTACAACGGCATTACGCGGTCGCGAATGAAGGACTCGATGGGCCCGTAGGCGCGACCAGACGCGGTGTAGTCCGCATAGATCAGGGGTTTGATGCCGAAGGCTGTTTCTATCGCCTGTCGGTCGCCAATCATGCCCGCGTTGACTGTCTGGAAATCCATGCTGCTGCATCCGGTAGTGAAGGGTACAGAGTACGCTGAATACCGGTTGACATTGTTGCTTTATGTCGCGCTAATTCGCCTATTAAGTAAATAATATTCTGTATTATTTATTAATAAAGGAATAGTATTCCTGTAAATACCGATAGCAGAGAGCTGATGGACAGTTACGACCAGCGCATCCTCGAACTCGTGCAGCTTGATGCCAGCCTCTCGGTAGGAGACCTGGCGGACCAGGTGGCGCTGTCAAAGACCGCTTGCTGGCGGCGACTGCAGAAACTGGAACAGCAGGGGGTGATCCGGGCGCGGGTGACCTTGCTGGACCCTGCCGCGCTCAATCTCGGCCTGACGGTTTACGTGTCGATTCGCACCAATCAGCACAACGACGAATGGTCGCAGCGCTTCAGCGAGGTGCTGGCGGAAATACCGGAAGTGCAGGGCGCCTACCGGATGAGCGGCGACCTGGATTATCTGCTAAAGGCGGTGGTCAGCGATATGGCCGGCTATGATCGGCTCTACAAACAGCTGATTCGCGCCGACCTGTTTGATGTCAGTTCCAGTTTCGTGATGGAAACCTTCAAGGAAACCACGGCTCTGCCGCTGAGCCAGCTCAACAGCTGATCGCCCTTGCAGCCGCGACGTCCTGGCCCTAGCCTAGGCACCTGATCTGTTCTATCCCCAACTTCCAGGAGCTACCCACGATGAAAAGGCTTAGCCTGCTACTGTGCATTCTGCTGGCGACACCGCTGGCGCTGGCCGATATCAACCCCAGGGGGCCTTCGCCCTGGCCAGAAATTCGCAAGCAGCGCATCGCCACCTTGTTGCCGACGGCCATGGAGGCCGCCGGTGTAGACGCCTGGCTGCTGCTGTGCCGGGAGAACAACAATGACCCGCTGGCGGATCACGTCGGCTGTGAGAACGCCGGCAGTACCGCCGGTTTCCTGTTCTACCGTGACGCGGACGGCTTCCACTCCCGGGTGTTTTCTCCCATCGGCGAAGCCACATCGCTGGCAGAACTGGGTATTCATGACGTGGTGACCCCGGTACCCCGGGGCGAGTCCGCAGTAGACAAGGTGGCGGCCTTTGTTCGTGAGAAAGACTTTGGCAACCTGGCGGTGAACATGTCGCCGGGCAACGCCCAGGCCGATGGCCTCAGCTTTACCCAACACCAGACACTGTCTGCGGCGCTGGGTGAGAAGTTTGCGGCGCGATTGGTGTCCTCCGACGATCTGGTCTACGAGTGGCTCAGCATCAAGTTGCCGGCTGAGGTGGATATCATGCGCAAGGCAGCCGTGCTGACCGCGCGCTGGCAGCTGGAAGCCTATGCCACCGTGGTGCCCGGCGAGACGACCGATGCTGATATTGCCCGCTTCCTGAAAGCCAAAATGGCGGAAGCCGGCGTCGGCGACGGCTGGGCGCCCAGCCAAAACCCGGCGGTGAATTCTGGCCCCGACCGTGGCCATTCCCACCCGACGGAAAAAGTCATTATGCCTGGTGACGTCATCCAGACCGATTTCGGCATCCGCCTGTTTGACCGCTGGGTCAGCGATATTCAACGCTTTGCCTACGTGCTGAAGCCCGGCGAAACCGAGGCGCCGGCGGACATACAGCACTACTGGGTGTCAGCCCGGGACGGCGGGCATGCTGCCTTCAAGGCCATGAAGCCCGGTGTACGTGGTATCGACGTGGATGAGGCCCAGCGCAAGCTGATGGAGAAGAACGGTTCGGAACACGTCATGTGGAGCACCGGGCACCCGGTGGGCTATGTGGCCCATGACACCGGCCCCAACCTGGGTGGCAGCCGCAGTGCCGGCGTCCGTCCGGCGGCGATGAAGCCCCTGAAAGCGGGCATGGTGTTTGCATTTGACGGATTCCATGCCTGGACGCTGGAAGGCGGTGGCCTGAAAACCATCTCAGTGGAAGAGATGGCGGAAATCAAAGAGGACGGGGCTCACTACCTGGTGCCGCCCCAACAGGAGCTGGTGTTGATCGGGCGCTGATCAGCCCGAGGTCTGATCTTCCAGCAGGGAGATCAGCACCAGAGCCTGCTCGCGATCATTGCCACAGACCTCTACCTCGGGCACAAACTTGCGGCAGACCGCCGGGTAGTGGGGCTGACCCCAGATGCGGCAGCGCAGGCTGTCCGGGTCCAGGTTGACGCAGGCTACGCCGGCGGGCTTTCCCGCCGGCATGCCGGGCAGCGGTGTAACGATGGAGGGCGCAATGCAACAGGCGCCGCAGCCTTGTCTACACTCCACAGCGCTATCCCCTCCCGCAAGCTGGCCCCGGCGATTAGTCTGACACGCCGGGCCCGGCCAGATCCTTGATAATGATGCTCCAGTGATCGAGGGCGCCGTAGAAGGAATCAATGGGCACCCGTTCGTTCAGGCCGTGGGCAAACATGAAGCGCGGGTTCATGAAGATACCGCCCACGCCCCAGGTGGGCAGACCGGCGCCGCGAAAGTGCATGCCGTCGGTACCGCCGGACTCCATGTAGGTAATCAGTTCCAGACCCGGATAACGGTCGTGCACCGCCTTCGTCACAGCGGCCCTGACATCTGAGCGCAGCTGCGAGACCGGGCTCTCGGTGGGGTCACCCAGTAACACCCATTGCGCCTCCGGGTTGCCGCCCACCTGCGCCAGCACTTCGGCGATGGTTTCCACCGGTGTGCCGGGGAAAATGCGGCAATTGACCGTGGCGGTGGCCGACTGGGGCAGGGCGTTCTCGGCATGGCCTGCCTGCAGCATGGTGACCACACAGGTCGTGCGAGTGCTGCCCACGTATTCAGGCTCCTGCGCCAGACGATCGATGGCGGCCGGGTCCTTGGGGTTATTGGCAAACGCGATCATTGCTGCGCCTACTTCCCCGCCCAGTTTTTCGCCGGTCTGCTCGAAGAACTGCAGGGTCATCTCCGTCCACTGCACCGGGAACTGGTAGGCCTCAATGTTCTTGATCACCTGGGAAAGTTCGTAGATCGCGTTGTCAGCACGCGGGCGGGAACTGTGGCCGCCCGGGTTGCGAACAGTCACTTCCCAGGTGGCATAGGTTTTTTCCGCAGCCTGGATAGCGTAAACCACGGGCTCGTCGTCATCGTTGAAGCGCCCGCCGCCGGCATCTGAGTTCAGAGCGAATTCCGCGGCCAGGAGGTCAGGCCGTTTGGCCAGCATGCGGGTGGTCTGCATGCCGGTTTCCTCATCACCGGAGAACGCGATGATCAGGTCGCGGTTGGGAACATAACCCTCTTTCTTGAGGCGGATAAACGTCGAGGTGAGGTGGGCGATACCAAACTTGTTGTCGTCTGTGCCGCGCGCATAGAAGTACTTGTCATCCGAGGTGAGTTCGAAAGGCGGCCGCTCCCAGTCCTTGGCGTAGGCCTCCACGACGTCCATATGCCCTAGGAAGGCGATCGGCTTGAGGCCGGAGGAGTCATCACCGTGGTAGGTCACTATCAGTGATGCTGTCTCTCCCTGGGGGATTATCTCGACGTCGGCTTCGTCAAACCCGGCGGCGATGAGCTCATCTGCCAGATAGCGGGCCATGCCAGGCACGTTGCCAAGATTTTTGGAGGTTTCCCGCTCGATAATGTTGGTGAAGATTTCCAGCGTCTTTTTCGCGTGCTCGGAGTCGCGGTCTGCCGCCAGCAGTGGAGAGGCGAGCAGTGCCGCGGCCAGCAGGCCAGCGGTGGCAGTGAAGAGACGAAAGGCTCTCATGAAACGTTCCTTGTCAGGATGAAGTCGAGTGAAGAGTGTATCACCGCGCAATCCGCAGGGGAGGCGGCTTGCCAGCGCTGGCGGTTCCCGTCACCCTCTTTGAAAAATGCCGTAACGAGAGAGCGCCTGTGTCGCACGAAGCCGAGTATGACGAGCCGATGGTGAAAATGCTGGAGCTAATCTGGGGCCAGGGCTATATGGCACCCGGCGGACCTGGCAACGTGGCGCGCATTCTCGCCGGTATTGACACCAAGGGGCGACGCATTCTCGATGTGGGCTGCGGCATCGGCGGGCCGGCGTTGGCCATGGCCAGCCAGCACGGTGCAAGCGTGGTGGGCATTGATCTGGAGCGGACGCTGATAGAGCGGGCATCCCGTGCCGCTGCGCAACACCGTCTGGAGGAACGCTGCCAGTTCCAGGTGGTGGAGCCCGGCCCGCTACCGTTTGCGGATTCAAGCTTTGATGTTGTGGTCAGCTCCGGCGCCGTTACGCAGACTGAAGCTGTCGCGGCGCAGTTCGGCGAGTTCTTGCGCGTTCTGCGTCCGGGTGGCTGGCTCTCCTGCTACGAGTGGCTGCGGACTGACCGCGACTATTCGGATGACATGCGCTACTGGTTCAAGATGGAAGGTCTCACCTATGCCATGCGCAGCTTCGACCAGTACCGGAAACTGCTGCACGAGGCTGGCTTCGACGCGGTAACCACCGAAGACGCCACCGACTGGTACCAGGCGGAAGCACGCCGCGAGTACGACCTGCTGCGCGGGGACCTGTACTCCACCCTGGTGGACACACTGGGCCAGTCGGACGCCGATCACTTCGTGGAGAACTGGCGCGCCATGCTGGTGGTCATTGACGGTGGCGAGATGAAGCAGGGCTACCTGCGGGGCCGCAGGCCTTTATCAGGGGTTCGGACTTCTGTTGTCAAGGGATGAGAAACTGGCACGGCGGTGGACTGTACTGCCGGTGCTTGGAAGACTCTGTCATCGTTGCATCCCTGCGACCTTATTGTCGCAGCGGACCAGTCGCGAGAGACAGCATTCTGATAATCACGGGGAAAAGCAATGAATATGAACCAGGTTACATTGCCGGTGAAGGACATGGAGGTCGCTACCGACTTCTATCGAACACTGGGTTTCCTGCAAATCGTGGACACGCCGCACTATGCGCGCTTTGAATGTCCTGACGGTGCAGCAACGTTCTCGCTATCGCTGGAGGCAGTCGAATTTGCCAATGGCAGTACGATTTACTTCGAGCATGAATTGCTTGATGAGCTGGTTAATGAACTGGAGGCAAAAGGCATTCAGTTCGACCAGCCGCCGACGGACATGAGCTATCTCTGGCGCGAAGCGATATTGCACGATCCGTCCGGGAACAAGATCAAACTCTACTGGGCGGGTGAAAACCGATTGAATCCGCCGTGGAGGGTTGAGCGAGGTGCTGAAAACGATCAAGCTGAACGAGATCAAGGAGTCTGACCCGCCGATGAATGCACATCTAGTGCTGGTTGTATTTGGGCTGCTTGTCTACGTCATTACTGTGGCCGAAAGCTTGTTAACCGGACAAGATGTCTGCAGTGAACCCACTGTTGTTTCATCCATGCTTGGTATAGCAATCATATGGCTTGGTTTTCTCTCCGCTCTCATAGCCGCAGTAGTCAAACGATCCAAAAAGATTGGAGTTCAATGTGCTCTTATAGCGCTTTTGGCACTTTTTCTTTACTTAGTTTTCTATGTGCTGGCAACACAATGTCCGGGGTGGTGACCTGTGATTGCCCCATGTGATTACCCTAATAGTTTTGTGAATAGTTCCGTGAATAGTTTCGTGACCTTACAAGGCGAAGCACACGGAAGTAACTCCACTGCGCCGGTGTTCCAGGCGTTGCAAGGCAAAGGATGAAGTGATGATTCTTGAGTCGGCCATTCTCGATGTTAGACCCGGACTTGAACAGGAATTCGAGGCAGCTTTCGAGAAAGCGCAATCGATCATCTCAGGTATGGAAGGCTATGTTTCACATCAACTTCATCGCTGTATCGAGCGCTCTAATAGATATTTGCTTTTAGTAAACTGGGATAGTCTTGAAGACCACACTGTAGGGTTTCGTGAATCAGACGAATACCAGGACTGGCGCGGACGGCTTCACCATTTCTACGAACCGTTTCCGGAGGTGCAGCACTATGAGAGTGTTTTCCACTACGCCTCGTGATAAGGGCAGGCAGTGCTTTTTCCTTGATCTTCCTTCACGGTTCCAACACCTGCTGGTCACCGCTGCTCGTCTCCAGCGAATAGGCCGCAGGGCTGGACGCGGGTAGATCACTCCAGCGACAGCGATCTGCTCCCTGAAAGAACACTTCTGTGTAGTTGTCCCGGCAACTGCCATCGGCCAGATAGTAGTCACGCGAATAGTATTGACAGACTGCCGAGCCACCCGTGTCATAGGGAGAGAGCCGGGACCCATCGAAGCATGAGCCGCCATTGGACGGATACACCAGTGGTGACCAGATGCAGGTCTCAATGCTTTCCACAGTCGACGGGTAGCTGGAATATCCCGCCGCGCAGGCAAATGTCCCGCCTTCGTAGCTACGCACCGAATCGAAAAGGGCGTTGGTAGAGGCCAACAGGTTTTCGGCAGCGGCTGTGCAGGCTGGATCTGAGAAATTGGAGAAATCCGTGCCACACACTGCCAGCTGCTGGTCAACCGCTGCCAGCAATTGGTCAACAAGCGGCGACAGCACTTGATCAAAAAACTGCTGATCCCGGAACGGATCAAAATAGCTCTCGCAGGTGGGAAAGCCATAAACGGTTAGAAAGTCTGCAAAACCCGGGTCAGAACAGACTACATCGAGGTCGTTGAAGTCGGCACCAGGTGGCACCGGTACCCCGGGAACGCTCGGTAGCGGCCCGCTACCGGACCCGTCGTCTGGCTCCTCAATTGGGCCATCTGCGAGGTATGCTTCCTCTTCGTCTGCCAGCCTTTCCGCTGTTGAACGCAGGCCGAATAGTTGATTTTCAAACTCGTGAAGCGCTGCGAACTGCTCGGCCGAAAACTCGACAACGGCCTGTGCCGCATCGGGCGCGCCAACCTGTTCGAGCACATATTGGTCCAGCGGATCAAATGACTCCGTAAGTGAGCCGTAGAGTTTGCTGGCGCCAAACCGGGTCAATCGTCCTTCCACGTAGTCAACCAACTCATCAGTAGTCGCCAACCCTGGTGTACGCAGTGCAATCTGGGCAAAATCGCTGGCCATATTCGATGCCGTCGCAGACCGGGCCATACGCTCGGCATAGTTGCCCAGGAAAAACCGCGTACCAAAATTGGCGGCTCGCGATATCGATCCGCCTATGGCCGCGACCTGGCTATTGATAGAGGCAATACCCGGAATAAATTCGTCGCGAATCTGCGTTCGCGCCACATCCCAGCAATCCCGACCGGCATTACTGGAGCTGGCCCCGAAGGCGATAACTTGTTCACTCACGCAGTCGAGCATCACTCGAAACGCTTCCTGCGCCTGTTCACCGAGCAGTGGGTTCACTTGCGTCGGTGCAGCATAGTGCGGGCTGCGGTCTCTGTTGCCCTGTGCCTGATTGGTTGAAAGCTGCAACTCGTCGGCCGCAGAAACGCCAAACAACGCCTGCAATATTGCCTCGGCCTGTCGTTCGTAGGCGCCGGGATCAATGCCCAGGGTAACAAGCGCGTCGAATGTAGCACCTGGGAAAATGCGCTCCGCTTCAACCGTCAGCAGGGGATCGAGTTCCGCAAAGGTAGCCTTGATAACCAGCTCCAGAAGTGTTGAGGCAATCCCAAGCCCATTGCTTTGCGGCGTAGTGACTGTGAACGACAGGGCGTTACTGAGCTTCCCATCGGATCCTCTCACTCGCACCTTCACCGATTCGCCGACGGCATCATCCACCTCGCTGATGAGCCCCAGATAGGGTATGGAGAACAACACGCTAGATTCAGAGACAAGACCTGTAATCTGAAGGGTGTAGGTGCTGGAGAACTGACCGGAACCTGTCGTGTCTACCTCCACGATGTAATCTGTACTCAACGGCGCTCCCTCGATGTCAGCCAGATTGAGTTCAATCATTGCAAAAGGCGCAGTAGTGCTCAGCTCAGAAGAGATCTGCAGCGTTTGAGAACCCGTTTCGATATCCAGAACGAAATCGCAGATACCAGGTAGAGTTGCCGCGATCACTTCGGGGGCCTGAGTTGCAATCAGCAGAGACAAGCAGAGTATATCTTCGTCGCTACGGCCCGTAAGCAGCCCATCGGTCAGTGCGTCCAGGTATGCTGGTTGTCCAATATAGTTGTCCAGGTTCAAGAACCGTGACCACAAGAGCACGTCGGCGTAGTCCACCGCACCATCTCCATCTATGTCATCGACGACCAGCTGCGCGGCCTGGTCCAGCGACGCCATAAATCCATTCACGCTGTCCGCTGGCCCAAAGAAACCGGTAGACACGGCCAGCGTGAGTGCGTGTGATAATGGTGTTACATGGTTTGCTGGTGCCGCAAGCTGCTCGTAGGTCATGATTGCAACGACCCCACGGCCCGTTGTAACTGGAACGTCGTTGGCGATATTGTCCAAATCAGGATCGAAGTCTGAGCCAGTTCCCACGCGCACAATGTAACGAGCGTTTCTATCCAAAGCTTCAACGTCGAGATCGAAGGTGCCCAGCCAGAACATCCGTTGGTTGTTGTTCAATTCTCCCCAGTTTGCCCGGCGGGTTCTCTCAAGGACGCCGGCAATACCGCGAGTTTGCGCGGTCAGCACTGGTTCCGAGTTGAACAATCCAGTAGGGGACTCCGTCAGCGGGGCAACCGTTACCTCTGCGTCCGAAACTGGCCCGCCCACCTCAGCTCGCTTGCATCCCGGCAATGAGACCGTTATCAAAAGCACAAGCAAAATGCTCCGAACACCAATATTCATGTGCCTCAGCCCTCACCCCGTTTACCTGTGACTCCGGTCGCAGTGGCAGCAATCTGCGCCGGAAGAATTCTTATCGCCAAACTTAGTTAAGTATAGAAGCCCATATGAGTATTCCAAGCCACAGCTTCACAGCTGGCGCTAATCGCAGGGTTCTTCACGGAAGACCACGAATAATCGACAATGAGGTCAGGGTAAGGCTTGGCTAGGTGTTAGTCTGACCCCGATATCTTTGATGCGCGGTTCTATGATGAAACTATGAAGATTATGTGCTGCCAGCTCTCTGCCGAGGGTATTTTGTCGCACTCGGGAATGGAGTCGCATCAACGAAGAGTCGCCGCACTAATCCGTGCTGGCTGTGAAAATCAGGCGGTTGATATGATCTTCCTCCCTGAGCTGTCCGCCATTGAGTACTCCAGACCAGCCTTTGAGAACCTGGCCGACCTGGCAACTGCGACTGACGGCTGGCTGTGTTCCTCAATGTCAGAGCTGGCCCTGGAAATCGACACACCTATTTGCTTCGGAATGCCTCGACGGGAAGGAGCCGACTTCTATATTTCCCAGATCATCGTCGGCCGGGACGGCTCGCTGCTGGGCTATTACGACAAACTGCATATTGCTCAGTTTGGCGCGTCCGTTGAGAAGCCCTTCTTTACGCCAGGTAGCCACATTGGCGTGTTCGACATAGGCAGCTTTCGCTTTGGTGTCGTCATTTGCTATGACATGCGATTTGGTGAATACGTATCCCGAGTGGCTCGCGACCACCACGTCGATGTGATGCTTCATCCTGTTGCTTTCAGTCTCGATGGCAGTTTTGCCAGCTGGCGAAGTTTCGCCGGTACTCGCGCGCTGGAGAATCAGGTCTACTGGTTAAGTCTTAATCGAGCGGGAAAGGGTTGGGGGCATTCGGTCTTTTGCCCACCCTGGTTCGAACATGAGTCTGACGTCATTGAGCTCGACGAATCCGAAACGCTTCAAGTTATAGAGCTGGACCGATCACGCTTGGAGTACGCCGCTAAAACCTACCCGATCGAGAAGGATAGATGGGAAGACTACTCCAAGCTGGAACCCATGAACTGAATCTACGCTGGCAATACTGATGCAGCCGGTCGCAGCAAAAACTGTGCCGATGACGCCAGACTTTACCCCAATTTGGCCACGTAGCGTTCGAATACCCCGTCGTCACCACGAAAGTGGCAACTCGCCCAAGGGTCCAGTATCTTGACGACTGCTGTCGACTTTTAACGGACTTTCAGCACTTCCGCTCTAAACTGCCCTACCGTCATTCCCGCGCACGCGGCGGCCCGCGTAGGGGAATCCAGTACTTTCCGAAGCGTCTCTGTGCAAGGAAGCCCTGGATGCCGAAGCAACCCGCAGTCCACATTCTTACCAGCAAGCGCAACGGGACTCTGTACATTGGTGTCTCCGTCAATCTTGTTCGGCGGATATGGCAGCATCGAGCTGGTCAGGCGCATGGTTTCACGAGTGAGTACAACGTAAAACGCCTGGTTTACTTCGAGCTTAATGATGACATGGAGCGGGCGATTCTCAGGGAGAAACAGCTAAAGAGGTGGCGGCGGGCATGGAAGCTGGAACTGGTGGAGCAGCGGAATCCTGACTGGGAAGATCTTTGGGATAGCATTATCCAGTGAGTGGATTCCCGCGTACGCGGGAATGACGGTTTTGTGTGTTTTGACAGTTGGCTGCCATCAGGCGTTTGCTGACAGACTGGATTCCCCTAAGCGGGCCTCCGCTTTCGCGGGAAAGGCGGTGGTGTCGTTTCAGGCGTAAGCCGACAGACTAACTTCCCCTGCGCGGGCGCGGGCATGGTGAGAGTCTGGGTTTTACAGGATGAGCAAGCGGTCGCTGGTCAGTTCGACTCAGTACCAGACCGTAAACAGCACCTTGATCACATCGGCGTCCATGTCGAACAGTCGTTCCTCTCCGGGCAAGGCCTCGGTGTCCCTCAGGTCCGAGAAATTGTCGTAGTCCAGCATGAGAAAGTCGTACTGAAGGCTGACGCCCAGTTTGTCCATGGGGCCGAAGCCGATTTTCCGCTCGTAGTTCACGTAGAGGGATACGGTCTGGCTGCTCATTTCACTGAGCTCCTTGTCCCGAGCGCGGTAGTCGTTTTCATCCTGGGAGGGGAACAGGAACAGGTCGCTGAAGAAGTCGGCCGCGCCCTGTTCATAGTAGCGGTAGCGCAGCTCGGCGATCCAGTGACTGCCGAAGGTGTGGGTATAGCCAATCTCTGCAGTGTGGGCGTCGATGCCCCAGTCGTCGGTAAAGTAGCGGTAGCCGGTGCCCAGGGAGCCACGCCAGGGCATATGGTAGAGAAACTTCAGTCCCGCGGCGTCGCTAGTGCGGGTGTTCGGGTAGACCTCGGTGGCCTGCTGGAAGCCGGCACTGGGGTCCAGTGGGTTGGTCAGGTAGCGATACACTCGATAGGGGTTGTTCAGGTAGCCCTCGTCGGTGATGGCTTCGTAGTTGAAGGCCATCAGCAGCCGCGGGCTCAGCACCTGGCTGATGCCGACCCGGTAGGCGTTGCGCTCGATTTCTTCGACAAAATCGTCGTTGCCGTTCTGGCGCACTTCATCATCGCCGCGGGCATAGCCGAAGGTGATGTTGGTAAGGTCGCCGAAGAAGTCCTGGCTGGCAGAGAAGTAGTAGGTGTCCGCGGTATAGTCGCTCTCATCGCTGTTGGTGTAGCCGGCACTGAAGATGCTTTTGCCGTACAGGTACTCGCCGCCGATACTCACTTCCTCGCGGCGCTCGCTGTATTCGCTGGCGCCCGAGGTGACCACGTCGATGGAGGCGCTGGAGACATTGTCGACGTAGTAGCCGGCCGAGACCGACACGGTTTCCTTGAAGTTCTTGCGCACCAGCAGAGAGGGCCCGTCGATGGTCACGCCGTCACCGTCGTAGCGATGGTACAGCGCATCGGCCCGCTCCTCGGGCAGCGTGACAGCACCTGCCGCCAGAGGCAGCAGGAGTAGCAGCCAGGCGAGGTGTCTAGTTACAGCCACAGCCGCCTCCGCCGCTTCCCAGTGCGCCCCTGGCGCCCTCGCGGGATTCGTACACGTGGTGCAGGTAGGCGCTGGCCACCGGGTCGCGGTCAAAGCGCATGATCGGGTCTGCCAGCAGGTGTCGCTCATAGGGCTTCACCCAGGGTTCCGGCTGCAGGCTGGAGCAGCCGCCCAGCCACAGTGCGGTGGTGGCCAGCGTGATGCTCATGACAAGGCGTTTCATGGACTTACTCCCGAATCAGGGCGCGAACCTGCTTTTCATACAGGTCTTCATAGCCCGGCTTGTAGCCGCGATGCATAAAGCGAATAACGCCGTTGCGATTCCACCAGCACGGTGGCCGGCATGGCATCCACGTCGTATTCCTCGCTGACCTGGTTCTGGTCATCAAAGAGTATGGGGAAGGTCACCGGAATCTCGCGCAGTACCTTTTCCGCCAGTTCCCGTTCCTGCTCGACGTTGACGCCAAACACGGTAAAGCCCATCGGCTCATACTTCTGGTGCAGTTCGTCCAGCAGCGGGAATTCCTGCCGGCAGGGTCCGCACCAGGAGGCCCAGAAGTTGATCAGAACAACCTGGCCGCGATATTCGCTGAGCCGTACGTTGTTACCCTCGGCGTCCTTGAGGGTGAAGTTGCTGGCGGGCCCTGATGCCGTCAGCGCATAGGCCATGGGCATGGTGGCTGCCAGTAGCAGGCAGGCGATGATTTTCTTCATGGTGTTATCCCCTTCTCTATGTTCATTCCTGGACTGTCGCTCTGTCAGAAAAAGAACGTCAGTCCCGTGGACCACTCGATGTTGTTGACGGTTTCGTCAGTGCCAAAGGCGTCCCGGTCGTAGATGTGATCGCGCACGTCGATACGCCAGGCGAAGCTGTCGTTCAGCAATACCCGGTAGCCGACGCCGATGGTGGCGGTAAACCAGTTGTCCCCGAGGAAGTCCGTGCTGCCGGCACCGCCGATCAGGTACAGGTCAGATTTCAGGGCCACGTCGTCCCACAGGAAAATCTCGCCCGGCATGATGTTCCAGCCCACGGCAAGGTTGTAGTAGGTGTAGTCCCGGTCGGCGTCGTCAAACAATGGTGCGCCGCCCGAGAGCTTCTCGTAGCTGGTCAGATCGCCTTCGGATTGCGCATAGCTGGCCTCAAAGAAAAAGTCTTCTGTGACGTGCCAGGCGCCGCGTACGCCGTACACCCACTCGCTCGAGAAGTCCTCAATGGACAGAATGCCGGCAAAGGCACCCACTTCGAAGTCCTCGGTGTCGATGGCGGCGGGGGTGATCTCGCGCCGCTCCACTTCGGGCAGAATGACCGGGTCTGCATCCTGGGCCATAGTCGCCAGGGATGTGCCGGCCAGCGCTGCCGCTAGTAGAACGCGCTGATGCCAAGTTGCCATTCGTTAATCTCCTCGTCGTCGTCGCGGTCAGTCATGACCACGGTGTTCTTGTACTGGAAGCGCAGGATCAGCCGCCGGGTCAGGTAGACCCGCACACCGGCGCCCACGCTGGCCACGTTGTCTGTGCGCTCGCTGGTTTCCACCAGCGTCGAGCGCGGGCTGGTCTCGCGAATGCCGCCGCCGATGGTGACGAAGGGCGAGTAGCGCCACTGGGGGAACATCTGGTGCACCAGGTTCACGGTTCCCTGCCGGCCGTCGGAAAAGTCGCCGAAGTTCTCGGTGTAGTGCGCCTCGATGGATAGATTGCGAGTGAACTGCCAGCCGCCGTAGACGGTGACGGCGTCGGTGTCTTCGAAATCACCGGCCATCAGGCCCGCCTCCCAGCGCCGGTTGTAGAAGCTTTCCAGATCGGGAGCCTTGAAGGCCAGTGGATCTCCGGCGGCATCCACGGTGCGACCAATATCATTGATATGGGCCCAGCCCTCCACGCCACGATAGTTGCGCAGCTTGACCCAGTCCGTCTTGCGTTTCAGCAGCGTGATCAGCTCGCCGCGCTCGGCGACGTAGAACACCGGGTAGCCACGACCCGGCGCAGTGCGCATTTCTATAAAGGCCTCGACCACCGTGCTTTGCAGGTAGTCCTGGTCTGCCAGTGCAGGGCTGGTAAAGAGCAGGGCGACCAGCATCTGGTAGAGGAGGGGGGTGAGAAGGCGGCGCATCTAATCGTCCACTAGTCGGCCGTCAAAGGGATTGTTGTAGTACTGGGCGCCAATATCCAGCCATTCGGAAATCAATCGCAATTCCGCCGCGCTGAGCATGCCGACGTGATCGACGGTGTTCTGGGTGCGCGGCACCGGCACCCCGCCATCTTCAACACAGTTGTCCGGCAGGGCGGGTGCCGGGCCCAGGCCGCAGCTCCCGCCTTCGAAACAGGCAAAGAAACGCCCACTGCTGTTGGCGCGCCCGGCGCGCATCGCCGAGCCGATACCAAGGGTCTGTGTAAAGGTCAGCACGTTGCCTTCCTCGTCAATCTCTGTGCACAGCCTTTGGCGATCGGTCACGTTGCCGGCATTGTCGATCCACTGTTCCTGGTCGCCGCTCAGCAGTTCGCGGTAAGCCCGCAACTGGTCGGGATCAGCTTCAGAGGGCACGGCCGCCAGGTCGAGCTGGCCAGGCGGTACCACCATATTGTCCTGGTTGTTGTGGCAACCCAGGCAATTGTTGAACAGGTTGCCCTCGCTGTCTGCGACCTCGTCGCGCGCACGCTCCCAGATGGGCTGTATATGATCTTCATAGTTGATAACGATACGGTCCGGTGCGTCGGGGTCGAGATTGTTGACGACAATCGGGTATTCCTCCGGGACGCCCTCCCAGTTGGGGTCATAGTCACGATCCTCGATGGGGCTCTCCGGCGTCAGGGTGGGCGCGGTCCATTCATCGACGTAGTTGGGCGCCAGGGCCGGTTCGCGGGCAGCAGCGGTTTCGTTGCCCAGGGGCCGGTGAAAGTCCCAGGTCTCGGCCATGGTCACCCCGGGCTCGGTGGCAAACAGGCGGTTCACATCAGTGTCCGGAAAACCCAGGCCGCCGCCGGCCACGTCTGTCGCGCCTGGGTTGGCGCTAACGAGTTGCGCATCCAGGCGGCCGTGGGGCAGGTCACTGCCGCGTTCGTGGCAGCCGCTGCAATGCAGTACCTCGCCGGAACCCACCTGAAGCCAGTAGTCATGACGGCGACCGATGCGGCGGCCATCTGCGTCGAGAATGCTGAAGCTGAAAGCGCGATTGGCGGGCACGGTGGCGACCACAGAGCCGTCGGGTTCCACTGGCACATAGCCAATGATCTCTCGGAAGCCATTGCCACGGTTTACGCCGAAAGCAAAGCGCGGCACATCGAATACGTCGTCGTCGGGCAGCAGTACCGGCAATACCAGTCGCAGAAATCGTGCCGGACGGTTCAGGAAGGCATCGGTGGCGGGGCGCCGGTGTGCGGCGATGCCCGCGGGTGAGTTATCGACGCCGTCGATGTCGTACACGCTGTCGATGATGAGCTGGCCCTGGTTCTTCAGGGCCAGATCGGCGTTGAAGCTGTCGGGCAGCGGCACCAGGCTGGGGAAATCACGTCGCTCCACGGCGATGATCTCACTGATCCAGAAGCCTTCTTCAGCCAGCACCACCGGGCGCTGGGTATCCGCCAGGGTGTCGTACACCCAGGCACCGTAGAGCGGCTCCGCGGGCGTGTCGTTTTCGTCGCCCAGCGTGCAGGGGATCAAACGGCCGGGCTGTTCGTCGACAGGCGTCTCTACCGGTTCCTCCCCGTTCTCGTCGGGCACTTCAATCTGGCGGCATTCGCTCCAGGTCACAAACAACCGGCCGGTGCCATCGCGAAGCGGATACACGCTGCCAAACTGACCGCCGAGCGATAGCAGGCCATCGGTGCGCACCTCGGTCTCGGTGAGCGGTTCCTGTCCGCTGCCGGCGCCGGCCGCCTGTGGCAGGGGCTGGTTGGCAGAGGCAAAGTTCTCGGCATCGATCAGGGTGATGGCGCCACCCAGGGTTTCCGAGGCGAAGGGCTTCAGCAGGCTGACGATAGTGCCATCGTCCAGCTCTCGCGGCTGGCTGTATTCCACAGCGCTGCCCTCAGTGCCGCTGTCCTGGGAATCCAGTCCGTACAGCGGGGACAGGCCAATACCGGATGGCGCTATTGTGTACAGGCTGATGTGGTTGCCCACGGTATTGTTCCAGCGACTGAACAGTATCCGTCCATCAGCCATCACGGTGGGGTCCAGGTCGTGGCTGCGATTGAAAGAAATCTGTACAAACTCGGCATTGCGCTGCTGCGGGTCGTATATGTGCAGCAGTGCTGCCGGGTCATCACCGTCCTCGGTGAGCGCTGAGAAGATTTGCGCGCGCGCCTCGTTAAGCTGGCGAGCCTGTTCCGCTACCTGTCGGGTAGATGAAAATACGATTCGATCGTCCGGCAGAAAGTGCGGGTCGATATCCTGGCCGCCACCGGCCTCAAAGCCATCGTTGCGCTTGAGGCGGGAGGGAATGACGTAGCTGGGCTCCAGGGTTTCCATGTCGAGAAACCACAGGTTCCAGGTCGTGTTCTCCAGATTGGCGTCCACCGGCTCCGGCACGATGCGGGCAGCAAATACCAATTGCTTGCCGTCGTAGGAAGCTTCTACTCCCTTGATGTCGATGGTCAGTTCCTCGACCGGGACGTCTTCCTCCAGCGCCGCTATGGCCAGCATGCCCGGGGTAATGTCCACTTCTTCCGCGCTGACTGCAGAGCGGTCTTTTACCAGCAGGCGGGCCCCGGGGTTGAAGTCCAGCGGGTCGCGAAGGTCGGGGGGCGTATCAGGCAGCGGGCGGCGTATGTAGGCAACTGGGACCTCCAGCACAGTGGGGTCAACGCCCTGCGCATCGGTGGTCAGCGTTATGGAATCACCACTCCCGCCGGTGCAGGCTGTCGCCAGCACCGCGAGTGAGAAGGGAAGTATCAGGCGCTGCCTGCAACTCCACCGATGGCGTGAATCCTTTTCCATTGTCGTTTCAAAGCGAGAGCTCGCTGCCTTTTTTGCCGCTGGGTATCAGCAAATCGATTGCAGTCTATAGTGCGGTTTCAGCGCCGCTCTAGCGCTTTTCGCCCTGTTGAAACGTTTTTGTGGCTACTGTCACAAATACCCTTGTTACCGGCAGAAACGTGAAAATTCCTCACCCATACTGCGTCGAAATCATGCACCGTGTTAAGGATTCCTCGTAGTAGGTTGTTATGAAAAACCACTTTATTACAGGCGTTTTGTGCGCTTCGCTGCTGGCCTCTGCGGCCGTACCGGCTAACGCTGGCCCGCGCGAGCAGGCACGTCGCATACACGATCGACTGACTGGTGTACCGCCGTCTGACGCGATGCTCGACGCAATGAGCAGCGCGATCACCGGCGGTGGCGGTGCGGTTGAGGCAGCCTACTACGCTATGGACGGGGCGCCGGGCGTTGACGCGACCGGTGACTTTTACACGGTCACATTGAAGAACTGGTCCATGCCCTGGACCAATGAAGCAATGGACGTGTTTGCGCCTCTCAATGACTACAGCGCCACCGTGATCGGCATGGTGCGCGACGATGTGGATTTTCGTGAAGTACTGTCTGGCGATGTTATCTATACCGGCAGCGTACCCGGTATCCCGGGCTATTCGCGTAGCGATAATCGGCACTACGAATTTCTGGAAGCAAGCGGCGCCAATCTCGGCGACCCGAGCGTGCTGGTGCAGAACGCGCAGAGTACCGTAACCGGATTTCCCCCGGCAGCATCGGCGGGTGTGATGAGCACTCGCGCCGCAGCGCGAGCCTACTTTGTCGATGGCACCAACCGCGCCATGTTTCGTTTCACTGTGCTCAACCACCTGTGCATGGACATGGAACAACTGAAGGATTTCACGCGTCCGGTTGATCGTATTCGCCAGGATGTGTCGCGCAGCCCCGGCGGTGACAGCACCCTTTTCCTGAACCAGTGTGTGAGCTGTCATTCGGGCATGGATCCCATGGCGCAGGCTTACGCCTATTACGACTGGGTGTATCCGGATGAGGACAGCGCCCCAAACCTGACCGAAGAAGAGCGTATGGACCGTGGGCAGATGGTTTACACCCCGGGCCTGGTGCAGGACAAGTACTACCTGAACGACACCACTTTTGCCGCGGGCTACGTCACGCCTAACGACCACTGGACCAACTACTGGCGGCTGGGTGACAACAGTGGCCGCGTCGGCTGGCGCTCTTCACCGTCCAATAGTGGCAGCGTGGACCTCGCCAATAACCCCGAGTACTCCGAGGGCGACGGCGCCGCCAGTATGGGGGCGGAGCTTGCCAACAGCGATGCCTTCGCATCGTGCCAGGTGCGCAAGGTGTTTCGGAATGTCTGCCTGCGAGAGCCGATCGATACGGCCGGTGAGCGGGCGGCAATGGATGGCTTTATCGCCAGCTTCAACAACTCACACAGCGTCAAGCAGGTGTTCGCCGAAACGGCGAGCTACTGCTCGGCAGACCTGTAGGCGGTAGCTAGATGAGCGAGAGGAACCAGGCGTTGGGCATGAACGGGGCTGTGAGAACCGGTGCCTTTGTTGTTGCGCTCGCGGCACTTCTGCAAGCCTGCAGCGGGGGTTCGGGCGGCGGCGCCAGCAACCGTGAGGTGGACCTGACCGCTGATCTCGGCAGTGCTCAGTTTGTGTATTCCGGCCCGCCGCCGGCCTCCGATGAAATCCAGAACTTCAAACGTGAGTTCTACGACCCCCTCGCGGGCAACGACCGCTGCGGCCAGTGCCACACGCCCGGGGGTTCTGCAGGCACAGCGTTTGTCGACCAGACCGACGTCAACAATGCCTGGCAGGTCGCGAAAGGGGTGGTGAACTTCGATGACCCCGCCGCATCCTCAGCCGTATTGCGGGTGTCGAACGGTCACAACTGCTGGCTGGGCGCCGACCAGACTGCAACCTGTGCCACCACGCTCACCGGCTACGTCGAGCGTTGGGCCAGCGGGGTGTCCCAGACTGAAAGTGAAGTGCGGCTGATACCCCGCCGACCGGTGGACCCCTCTGGTACCCGCGTGCTGCCGCCATCTGCGGATGCCCTGGATGCCCTGGGTATGAGTGTTGAATCCGGCACCGAGGTGGTGGGACTACTGCGCACCTACTGTAGCGAGTGCCACGCTGAGAACGCGGCGTTTCCGCAGTCACCTTACTTCGCCAGCGGCGACCGCGACTCAGCCTACGATGCGCTGCGCACGGTGATCGACCTCGCCGACCCCGGCGCTTCCCGTATCGTCCGCCGGCTCGACCCGGAACAGCATAACTGCTGGAGCAACTGCGGTAGCGACGCGCAGCAATTAGAGGACGCAGTGGCGCGTATTGCCGCGGTGGTGCCTGTGACTGAGGTCGACCCCGCGCTGGTCATCAGCAAGGCCCAGGTGTTGGCAGCGGATGGCATTGTCGCCAACAGCGGCGGTCGCTTCGAAAGCAACCTGGTCGCCAAATGGGAGTTCAGGGAAGGCCAGGGCACCACCACTGCCGACACCAGCGGCGTGCAGCCGGAAATTCCCCTCGGCCTGTCTGGCGACTACAGCTGGATGGCGAGCTGGGGCATTCGCCTGGTCAACGGCAAGGCCCAGGGCAGCGTGGCCGGCAGCAGCAAGCTATACGAACTGTTGGGCGGAACCGGTGAGTACACCATCGAGGCCTGGGTGGCGCCGGACAATGTCGCCCAGGAAGATGCCTGGATTGTCGGCTACGCCGGCGGCCCGACCAGTCGCAATTTCCTGGTCTCGCAGATGATGTACAACTACGAGGCCTACAATCGCAGCACGGTCACTGAAGACAACAACGCCGGTGAGCCGGTGGTCAGCACGGAAGACGACGATGAAATCGCCCAGGCCACCCTGCAGCATGTGGTGGTGACCTACGACGCGGTCGACGGTCGCCGCATTTTTGTCAACGGCATGGATACCGGCGCATTTGACGAGTCCGGCGGCGGTCTCCTGACCAACTGGAGCGAAGTGTTTGCGCTGGTGCTGGGTAATGACACCAGCAACACCCGGCCCTGGGCAGGGGCCATTCGTATGGTCGCGATTCACAATGCGGTGCTGACGCCGGAGCAGGTGCAGCAGAATTTCGACGTGGGTGTGGGCCAGAAATACTTCCTGATGTTCAGCGTCAGTGAGCTGATCGACGACGCTGGCGCCAGCCCGGGTGACGAGGGCGCTTGCTACCAGATCGATGAAGACGGAGAGCGCCGCAACTACTGCTACGTGGTCTTTCAGGTCAGTCAGTTCGATGACGCCAGCTACCTGTTCGAGGAACCCTTCTTCGCCAATATCAATCCCGCTGGTGGCAGTGTCGACTTTGACGTGCAGGGAATTCGCATCGGCGTCAACGGCAAGCTTGCCGCCGTTGGCCAGGCGTTCACCAATGTCTCGGCTGTGGCCACTTCTTCCCTCGGTCAATTCAGTGCGCCCCTGGCCGGGGTAGGCACTGTCATCCCGCTGGAGAATGGTGCCGACCAGGACATCTTCTTCCTCGCTTTCGATGCCGCCGAGGGAGAGTCCTCGCCGGTGGATGATGGCAGTCGTCGCCCGTTCCGCTACACCCTGTCCGGGGAGGTCGCGTCCGACATTGGTGTGCGCACCTTCGATGAAATCAACGCCAGCTTCTCGCGCATCACCGGAGTGCCGACGGCGAATCCCACGCCGAGTGAGGTCACTGGCAAAACTGTTGCCGAGACCTACGCAGACGTGCGCCGTGGCCTTCCATCCAACGCGGACTTCCAGGCTTTCAGCTCGGCGCACCAGATGTCTGCCACCCAGCTGGCTTCGGCTTACTGCGATTCGCTGGTACAGAGCAATCCGCTCAGCGCCGCCATGTTCCCGGCATTTGATTTCGGTGCTGCGGTGGATGATCCGGCCCACGATTGGCGAAACGCGGTGGCCGCACCGCTGGTAGACCGGGCCATCAACAGCGGGCTGCTGGAAGACGGCATCCGCGACTCGATTCTCGATGAGCTGGTGCTGCTGGTGACCGATGACCGGGACCTCAAGCCCTACGCGCTGATTGACGGCGAGTGGGTGCCTGATCCGGACCCCAGCGTGCACAACAAGCGCGACGGGTTGATGTATTGCGTAAACGATGCGCCGTGCCCGGCATCGCGAACTGCGGATGTGGTCAAGGCCGTGTGTACCACGGTATTGGGCAGCGCCGTGGTGATGGCTCAGTAAGGGCCGAATTCAACAGGAGATGATCATGCGCAGGCGCAAACCCCAACATATCGGTGTCGACGAGCCGCTGCGACAGCCGCACCACCGACGCCCGATGAATCGCCGGGAATTTATTTCCCAGGGCTTTCGGGCGGGCTGTGGCGGCCTGTTGGGTACCTCACTGTACAGCCTGCTGGGTTCTCGGGCCCACGCCATCTCTCCCGATCTGCTGGACCCGGCCTTCACGAACTACTCGACCTGCGACCTCGGCAAGGTGGCTGGCCGCAAGATTCCGTTTATCTGCTTTGACCTGGCCGGCGGCGCCAACTTTGCCGGTGGCAACGTCATTGTCGGGGGCCCCGGTGGCCAACGCGATGCGCTTAGCACAGCTGGTTATGCCAAGCTCGGCCTGCCGCCGGACATCCTGCCCTTCAATGCCAATGCCGCCACCCTTACCGGCGATTTCACGGACGATTCCCTGGGGCTGCTGTTCCACAGTGAAAGTGCGATGTTGCGCGGTATTCTCGAAAAAGCCGGCGCTGTATCCGGCTTCTGCAACGGTGCCGTGATCCCGGCACGCTCGGAAAACGATACCGCCAATAATCCCCACAACCCCATGTACGGTCGGTGATGAAGCTGGTGATCGACGGTATTGCCGGTTGTGGCACTGTGGAAATGGGCGGTTACGACTACCACGGCAATACCCGCAACAGCACCGATGCTCGCGACCTGCGCGCCGGGCGCTGTATCGGTGCCTGTCTGGAGTACGCGCGCCGCAAGTCCACGCCGCTGATGCTTTACGTGTTCAGCGACGGCTCCCTGTCCAGTAACGGCAGTTCGGAGATCGTCAATGGTGTGGAGAAGTTCATGTGGTCCAGCGACAACTCGTCCACGGCCTCGTCATTTTTCCTGGTCTACGATCCGGGGGGTATGCCCCAGCTCTGGGATGACGGTCTGAGCGATCCGCTGGTGCACCAGCAGATTGGCTGGATGCGTCCCGATGCCTCGGTGGAAACTTTGTCTACGCCGGCGGCCAATAACGTCAATCTCAATGTTGAGATGGTGATTCTCAATTATATGGCCCTGCACGGACAGCAGGGTCTGTTCGCGACGGAGAACTTTTTCCCGTCGCAGGGCCTGGGTGACCCCCTGGGTCTGGATCGCTACATTGCCTTCCAGCCACTGCCCAGCATATCGGGAGGAGTGCTCACGTAATATGTCCCTACAATCTTACCCCCACCCTTTGCTCGGCAGGCTGCTGCTCGCCGGCGTCCTGGCCCTGTGGGCGCTGTCCGGCAGCGCCCAGGAGCTGGCGTCGACTGAGCAGACGTCAGCACTGCGCGACGATATCCAGACCATCAAACAGCAAACTCTGGAGCTGAATCGCGACCTGTTCATTCTTGAGGAAGAGCTGCTATACCCCAGTGACACCCAGGTGTCGGTATTCCTGTCACTGGACGTTGGCGAGTTCTTCAAGCTCGATGCGGTCAAGCTCTCTATCGACGGCAAAGTGGTCAGCCACTACCTCTACACCGATCGCCAGCTCAGTGCCCTGCGGCGCGGAGGTGTGCACCGGCTGTTCCTGGGCAACCTGAAGTCCGGTGAACATGAGGTGGTGGCGGTGTTCACCGGCTTCGGCCCCCAGGGCCGTGACTATCGTCGGGCCACCGAGCTCAAGTTCGACAAGCAGTCCGGCGCCAAACACCTGGAGCTGAAGATTGTTGATGCCACGGCAACCCGCCAGCCCGAGTTCGCGGTCAGGGAGTGGTAGCACTGTGGCGTCCGGGCAGATTTTACGCGTTGCGTCCACACTGCTGCTGGCGCTGTGCCTGGCAGGTGGGCCGAGCGCGGCAGCACGGGCGGCGGAAACAGTCCAGAGCCTGCGCTACGGTGTCAGCCTGTTCTACCTGTACCAGGGCGATTACTTTCAGTCTCTGACCGAGTTGATGGTGGGCCAGGCCCGGGAGGAGCTGGGTCCGCACGGTGAGAACGCTGAATTACTGCGCGGCGGAATCAGCCTGTCCTACGGCATGGATCGTGAGGCGGAACGGGTATTCACCGCGCTGCTCACCGAACCCCGGGAAGGTGTTAATCGGCAGCGGGCCTGGTTTTACCTGGCCAAAGTGGCCTGGCAACGCGGTGACAGCGAGCGCGCGGCTGCCGCCCTGGCCAATGCCGGCCTGGCGACGGAGAACATCAAGCGCGACGACCTTGCCCAGGAGGCGGCCTATCTGCGCGCCGCCATCGCACTGTCCCGGGGCGACCGGGCGGCGGCGACAACGGCCGCAGGAGCGCTCCCCGAGCAATCGCCCTGGCGCTTCTATGCCAGTTATAACCTTGGCGCGGCCTCCGCAGCGCAGGGCGACTGGTCGGCAGCGGCAGCCAGCTTCCAACAGCTGGACGACGCCGACAGCTCGCCAGAACTCAAGACCCTGCGCGACCGCGCCTTCACCGCTTCTGGCTACGCCCTGATGGCGGCGGGCGAGTTTGCGGCCGCCCGCGAAGACTTCAAGCGTGTCCGGCTCGTCAGCCCGGTGGCCGATCGCGCGCTGCTGGGACACGGCTGGGCGGCTTTCGAGAACGGCGATGCCATGGCGGCGCTGGCGCCCTGGCGCGAGCTGGGGTCGCGACCGCCGGTGAGCCAGAGTGTGCGCGAGAGTCTGCTGGCGGTGCCCTACGCCTATGAGCAGCTTTCGCGCCCGGGGCTGGCGCTGGCCAGTTACCGGCAAGCCCGTGAGGTGCTGGAGTCAGAGCTGGACAGTGTCCAGGCCGCTATCGGGCAGTTCGCCACGGGAGATCTCGGCGAGTTGCTGCAACTGGACGTGGAGTCTTCCAATGACTGGCTGTTCGGTGATGACATTCTGCCCATCTCCGAGCAGGCACCCTACCTGCGGCACCTGATTGCCAGCCACCGCTTCCAGGGGGCCATGCGGGAGATGCGCGATTTGCAGCGCATTGACCGCCACCTGTCCCGTGCTACTGAGAAGCTGGCGGTACTGGCCCAGGCCGACTTCGAACAGCAGGCCAACTGGGAGCAGGTGATCAACGGCGGCGGCCGCGAGCAGCTTGAGTCGCGCCTGACTGAACTGGTCGAGGCAAGATCCCGACTGGAGGCGCGGCTGGCCGCAGCGGAAAGCAGCGGCGATGGTCGCGCACTGGCCGATGCCGAGCGCCGGGCACTGTGGAAGAGACTGGAACGCGCTGAAGCTGGCGCCCGGGATTTGAACGCGCCGCCGGCGCAGCGCGAACTGTTGCGCCTTTACCGCGGCCTGTTGACCTGGGACGACAGTGAGCAGTACCCGGACCTGCGCTGGCGCGCCCAACGGGAGCTGGCAGCTCTCAAAGGTTCCCTCGCGGAGGCCGAACAGGGACTGGCGCGCCTGGATGTGGCCATTGCCAATCGACGCAGTTCCAACTTCGCCCCGCGGCTGGTAGCCCTGGAGTCCAGGGTCAGTGATCAGCAACAGGTGGTGGGACAGGCGCTGTTGCGCTCCGAGACCGGACTACGGCAGGTCGCCATGGCGGAGCTTTCGCAGCAGGCTCGGGCGCTGAAACGTTCTCTCGGCCAGTCCCAGCTTGCCATTGCCCGCCTGTATGATCGCGGCAGCACGGGGGTGGGGCGATGAGGGTCCTGCTGTTGCTGCTGCCGTTTGTCCTGGTGGGCTGCGGCTTTTTCTCGACCTCCGAGTACGAGCCGACCCTGGCAGAACTGGAGCCTGTGGTGCTGCCCGCCGCCGAACAACCGTTGCCGCAGATCGAGCTGGCCGATCTCGCACAGGTGTACCGCGACGTGCTCAAGGTCAGCGAAGATCCTGAGACTCGGGTACTGGTCCTGGAGCGACTGGCAGGACTGGAAATGCTGGAGGCCGAGGCTGGCCTGGCTGAAGGGGAAGACAGCCAGGTGCTGTTCGATGAGGCTATCGCCGCCTACAGCGAGTTGCTCGACACCCACCCGGATATCGAGGGGCGCGACCGCCTGCTGTACCAGCTTTCCAAGGCCCACGACATGACCGGCAACAGCGAGGCGGCTATGACGGCATTGCAGCAGCTGTCCAGCAGTCACGCCGACTCGGAGCACTACATCGAGGCGCAGTTTCGGGTTGCGGAAGTGCACTTCAGTGAGGGCCGCTATGCCGAGGCCGAGGCAGCCTATGGCCGGGTACTGCAGGCCGGCGAGGACACCGCCTATTACCTGAACGCCCAATACATGCACGGCTGGTCGCAGTTCAAGCAGGGCCGCTATCGCCAGTCGATTCGTTCCTATACCGGCACACTGGATGCCGTGATGCCGACAGACAACCGCCTGGATACCATGACCGGCGCCAACCGTGCGCTGGCGCAGGACTGCCTGCGAGTACTGGCGGTCGTGTTCAGCTATCTGGAGGGGGTCGACAGCATTGCCGCCGCCTACCAGCAACTGGGTGTGCGCAGCTACGAACCACTGTTGTACCAGGAGCTGGGCGAGCTCTATCTCAAGCAGGAGCGCTTTCGCGACAGCGCCGATACTTTTCGTGCTTTCGGCAGTCGCTATCCTG
This sequence comes from Cellvibrionales bacterium, assembly GCA_043513815.1. Taxonomy (GTDB): domain Bacteria; phylum Pseudomonadota; class Gammaproteobacteria; order Pseudomonadales; family Halieaceae; genus JANQIO01. Next base: position 751,064 of record CP121313.1, read on the forward strand.
ACTCTGAATACGCTCACCGGTTCCACGTGCGGGTAATCGCCATCTACGAGCAGGCCGGCTTCCGGGACCTGATCGTGGAGGAAAAACGTGATTACGTGGCGGCCTACGGCGTCTATGGCGACTATTTCCTGCTGAGCGACGTCGAGGTGCAGCGTGAGATCGCCGACAACCTGTCCCTTTACATCGAGGAGTTGGCCACCCATCACCATGCGCTGGCCCAGGCCGGCGGAGAATCTGCGTCCGAGGACTATCGCCAGGCCGGTGACTACTACCAGCTTTATATCGACAGCTTCCCGGGGGATGAGCGGATACCGGAAATGGGCTTCCTGCTGGCGGAGGTACGCACCGAGTCTGGTGATCACGAAGAAGCCGTGGCTACCTACGAGTGGGTTGCCTACGACTACCCTGAGTATGAGCGCGCCGCAGACGCCGGCTACGCGGCCATTCTTGGCTACGGCCCGCTGCTGGAGGCTGCCGCCGACCCCGCAGTCATCGAACGCCGCAAGGTCGACAGCCAGCTGCGCTTCGCCGCACGGTTCCAGGACCCGCGCACTGCTGCTGTGCTGAACGATGCCGCGGCCAGCCTGTTGGCACTGGAAGACTATTCCCTGGCTATTATTGCCGCGGCCACCCTGACCCGGCAGGCGCCGGCGCCGGAATTGCTGTTGCCGGCCAGCCTGGTGATTGCCCATAGCTGGTTCGAGATGGGTGAGTACCAGGACTCCGCCGGCGGTTATCGCGAGGTGCTGACACGTATGCCCGCTACAGATGAGCGTCACGACGCCACTGTGGAGCGGCTGGCGGCCAGCCTGTATCGACGCGCCGAGGGCATTGCCGCCGAGGGTGATGACCTGGGCGCTGCCCTGCAGTTCGCCCAGGTGGTGGAGGAAACGCCCAGCGCCAGCTTCCGGCGCCAGGCCCAGTTTGACGCCGCCCAGTACTTCATGAACGCCGGTGACTACGCCCGTGCCAACGCGCTGCTCAAGGATTTCCGCAGTCGTTTCAAGGGCGATGTACTGGCGGGGGACGTGCCGCTCAAGCTGGTTTACAACTACGAACAGCTTGAGGAATGGGAGCTGGCCGCCCGGGAACTGGATGCCCTGGTGGCGGCCGAGTCCGACCCCGAGCGCAGTCGCGAGATGCTCTACCTGAGCGCGGAGCACTACGACCGGGCCGGCAACGCTGAGTTGGCGATTGCGCGCTTTCGCAGCTATGCCCACGAATGGGAGCAGCCGCTGGCGCCGCGACTGGAAGCCATGCAGCGACTCAACGAAATCTATGACGACCAGGGCGAACAGTCCAAGCGGCGCTTCTGGCTGAAGAAAATCCAGGCCGCCCACGACGCCGCCGGTGCCGCGCAAAATGAGCGTTCCCTGTACCTGGCGGCCAGTGCCTCTGCGGTATTCGCCGAGGACGCCTACAGTGCATTCCGCGCGGTGAAGCTCAAACACCCGGTGGAGAAATCCTTGCGCAAAAAACGTGCGGCGATGGATCGCGCACTTGATGCCTACCAGCGCACCAACGCCTACGGCGTGGCGGACTTCGCTTCCCAGGCCACCTTTCGTATGGGTGAGATCTACCGCCAGTTGAGTGTTGATCTGATGGAGTCCGAGCGGCCCCGGGGACTGGATGCGCTGGCGCTGGAGCAGTACGAACTGCTGCTGGAGGAGCAGGCCTATCCCTTTGAAGAAAAGGCCATCGCCATTCACGAGGCCAATATGCGCCGCAGTTGGGAAGGCTGGTACGACGACTGGATCAAGCGCAGCTTCGATGCGCTGGCAGCCCTGTCACCTGCACTTTATGCCAAGCGCGAAGCCCAGTTGGCTTACAGCGAGGACATCTACTGATGGCCGCGCGCCTCACTGTTCTCCTGCTGGCATTGCTGCTGGGTGGCTGTGGTGCTTTGCCTGAGGCAATACAGCCGGCGGCTGCGCCCAGCGTGGCTGATCAGACTGCGTCGGACGATACGGCGCTGACTGCCGAGGCCATTGCTGCGGAAAACCCCTACCTGGATTCGCGCCGATCGGTGAGCGCAGGCGCACGCAATCGTTTTGCGGCTGCCACGGCCGCCATGGCGGTGGAAGACTGGGACACCGCCCGCGCCGACCTCGAGTGGCTGGTGGAAAACCACCCGAAGCTCTCCGGCCCCTACCTCAACCTGGCGCTGCTGAGCATTGCCGAGGATCGGGGTGCGGAAGCCGAGACCCACTTCCAGGCGGCCATCGAAGTCAACGCCCGCAACCTGTCGGCCTACAACCAGTACGCAATTTTCCTGCGCGAGCAGGGGCGGTTTGATGACGCCGAGCGGGCCTACCGGTCGGCGCTGGACGTCTGGCCTGACCACGCTGAAACCCATCGCAATATCGGCGTGCTGTACGACCTCTATCGCGGCGAGCACGACAAGGCGCTGCAGCACTACCACCGCTACCAGGAATTGACCGGCAATACCGATCGCACCGTGGCGGGCTGGATTGTGCTGTTGGAGCGCCAGTATGGCCAGGTAGTGCTGCGCGGGCAGCAGGGAGGACAGGAATGAGGCGTTTGATCGCAGGCAGTTTTTTGTTGAGCGCGGTGGTCTCGGCCCAGGAGCCGGTGGTCACCCTGCGCGCGACGGTCACGGGAAACCAGGAGCAGCCGCGGGTGATGTACATCCTGCCCTGGCAGCCGCCGGAGGCCCGTGACTACGAGTACGAGCCGGCCCAGGCACTGGCGGATGACCTGTTCCGCCGCGTGGACCGGGATGAATTTGTTCGAGAACTGGAGTACCGCGAGGCACTGGGCAATGCGGGCTCCGATGTAGACCAAAGTAGGCAAGACTGAGGGCAAGACCATGGATACCTACAACCTGATAGTGCGTTTTTTCCAGAACGGGGGACCGTTCATGTATCCCATCGCCATTGTACTGGTGGTGGGGCTGGCCATTGCTGTTGAGCGCTGGCTGGTGCTGACCAGCGCGCGTGCGTCCAACCGCAAGGCCTTTGACAGCATCATGAAGGCCTTGAAGAGCCGCGAGTACAAGTCGGTGCTGAGCGCAGGCAAGGATTCCCGCGTACCGATGTACCGCATCGTGGCCGCGGGCATTGCCCGTTTCCTCAGCAATAACCGACGTGACGAGATCGAGTCGGCGATGGAGGAGGGCGTGATGGAGGCACTGCCGCGGCTTGAGAAGCGCACCCAGTACCTGGCGACGCTGGCCAACGTGGCCACGCTGCTGGGTCTGCTGGGTACGATTGTCGGCCTGATCGCGGCGTTTACCGCCGTGGCCACGGCAGCGCCGGCAGAGAAGGCCAGCATGTTGTCCAGCTCTATCTCGGTGGCGATGAACACCACGGCCTTTGGCCTGATCTCTGCCATCCCGCTGCTGCTGCTTCACGCGATGCTGCAGACCAAGACCATCGAGCTGGTGGACAGCTTCGAAATGGCCGGTGTGAAAGTGCTTAACACCCTGGCAGATGCCAGTCAGTTACGCGCCAAAACCCGCACCGATGACAGCTGATTGACGCTGTCCCGGCAGACCGACACATGAGGAGCCGACCATGAAGATGCGACGGCGCGTGCAGCGCACAGAAGCGGAGCTCGATATCACCGCGTTTATGAACCTGATGATCGTGCTGGTGCCGGTGTTGTTGCTGAGCCTGGTGTTTTCACAGGTGGCCGCGATCGAAGTAAACCTGCCCAACGCAGGTGCCAGTGGCGCCGAGGGTGATGAAGATCAGCAGCAGGTGGAACTGGTGATACGCAAGGATTCCATGCGTGTCGATTTCCCGCGCGGCATTCGACTCAAGGATATACCCATGACCGCCGATGGCGAATACGATTTTGCCCTGCTCAGCCTGGTGCTGCAGGAAGTGAAACGCCAGCTGCGCGAGCAGGGATTAGAGCGTCGCAATATCACGCTGCTGTCTGAAGAAGGGGTGGACTACCAGACCATCATCAGCGCCATGGATACCGTGCGATCTTTTGAGACGGTAGTGGCGACGGACGTGGTGGACGGGGCGCTGTTTCCGGAGATCTCTTTTGGAGACGCGCCGGCTATAGCGCCGCGTGAATCAGCTGCCGTCGATTCCGGCTTGCAAAACTCCCTGTCGGGCGCCGCAGCCGGTACGGAGCGAAAGCTGGCGCTTTCCGAGGCTGCTGCAGGGGAGGTAGGGCCATGAAACGTTCAGCGCGAGCGCGGCGTATGGCGCGGTCCCATCGGCGCCTGCACGGCCAGGCCAAGCTGAGCCTGGTGTCGCTGATGGATATCTTTACCATTTTGGTGTTCTTCCTGATGGTGAACAGCGGCGACGTGGAAGTGCTGGAGGCGGACAAGAATATCAGCCTGCCAGAATCCGTTTCCGAGCAGAAACCGGACGTCGCCCTGACCATCAAGGTAAGCCCGGACGATATTGTCGTCCAGGGTCGCCGGATGGGAAGTGTTGCAGAAGTCCTGTCCCAGCAAGACAACCTGATAAGCGCTTTGAAGGAGGAGCTGGCCTACCAGGCGGACCGGGCGCCGGCAATGACCGAGCGCGAGGCGGAGATCGGGCGTTCCGTGGTGATCATGGGCGACCAGGGCATGCCCTACAAATTGCTCAAGCGCATTATGACCACCTGTGCTGACAGCGATTATCGGGATATCACCCTGGCGGTGAATACCGCCGCCAGCCCCGACCTTGATGAGCCGCTGCTGGCGGGGGGAGACTGAGCCATGACGTCAATGACCATGCGCGTGGTGACCCCCGAGTTGCTGCTTCCCTGGGAGTCCACGGAGCGGGATGATGTCCGCTACCGCAAGATTCTTCGCAATCTGCTGATGGCGCTGCTGGCTTTCGGCATTGTCACGCCGTTCCTGCCGGTGGAGGAGTTGAGCCGCGAGAAACAGGAAACGCTGCCGCCCCACCTGGCTCGGGTGGTGCTGGAAAAGAAAGTACTGCCGCCACCGCCGCCGCCAAAACCGGTGGAGAAAAAAGTGGAGAAGACGCCGGAAAAACCGCTGGAGAAAACTCCGGAGGTGAAGCCTGAGCCCAAACCGAAAGAGCCGCCACCCAAGCCCGTGGACCGGGTCGAGGAAGCCCGCAAGGTCGCCGCGGTCAGTGGGGTGCTGGCTTTCCAGGATGCCCTGGCCGACATGCGTGACAGTGTCGATGTGGACAGCCTGGGTGACACTGGTATGAGCCGGGGCAAAGCCGAAGCGGCGAAGACTGAACGTTCGATTATTGCCGGTGCCGCCAAGGGCAGTAGCGGCGGTATCCAGACCGGCAACCTGAGCCGGGATACCGGTGGGCCGGCCCTGTCCGGTCGTGAGACCACGAAGGTCGAGAGCACCATTGCCGCTAATGCCGCTGACCGAGGAGATAGCAACGCCTCGGCCCGCCTTGGAGGTCGCAGTGATGAGTCCATTCGTCGGGTCATGGATCGCAACAAAGGAGCGATCTTCGCCGTATACAATCGCGCCCTGCGCAAGGACCCGACGCTGGCAGGCAAGCTGGTGTTCGAAATGCAGATCGACCCGTCCGGGGCCATTTCATCCCTGAGCCTGGTGTCCAGCGAGCTGGCGGATGAGAGCCTGACCCGGAAAATCCTGGCGCGCATCCGCATGATTCGTTTTGATGCCGCCGACGTCGTGGCGACAACCGTGAACTATTCCTTCGACTTCCTGCCTTACTAGCCCGAATATTGCACCAGTTGCCTGATAGCTCGTGCCGGGCTCGTGCATCCTGGGCGGGCTCAGCACCGGAGGCGTAGCCGTCGCTGCGCCGCAGGGAGCATGCCCGTTCATGGCGTGCGAGAACCAGCGAGATACAGGCAAGCGGCACGGGTAGCAAAAAGTACCGAGCACAGGATTGACTGTCAGCCTGTCATAAAAGCCTGAGCGTGCACTTGGCCAGCGTACTGGTGCAATGTGCGGGCTAGCGTAGGGCGGGGCACCCCATGTCATAATCGGGGTGGGCTGCAGGGTCGCAGCCCCCGTCGAGGATAAAGACATGGACCAGCCAACGGATTCCCCAGAACACCCGGTCGCCGCCGATCTTTCCGAGGAGGCGGTTTCACCGCTGGTGAAATCGCTGGTCGAGCCCGAACACGAGGCGCTGACCAAAGATGAAGTCAGGCAGCTCACAGAGCTTGAGGATGTAGATCTCGGTCTGCTGATCGAGTCGCTGCCACAGGACTCTCGTGCCGAGGTGCTTGCCGAATTACCGCCCGAGCGCTACTGGCCGCTGCTGGTAAGGCTACAGCACGAGACCGTCACCAACCTGTTCAAGCTGATCCCGTCCGAGATACAGGACGCGATCATGGAATTCGCCACCGATGCGGACATCATCGAGCTGGCGGACGCACTGCCGAAGAAGTTCGTCGGCGCACTGCTGGTCGAGGTGGAATCCGAGCGCGCCGAGGCTCTGCTGGCCGCGCTCAGCTACGGCGAGGAGCAGGTGGGGCGCTACATGAAGACTGACGTCATGCGGGTGCGCGGCACCAGCACGGTCAATCTGCTCAGGAAGCGACTGGAGCGGCGCTCGACCTTTCCCGCGGCCATTGTGGTGCTGGATGAAGACAATCATGCCGCGGGCGTCATGCTGTACCGCGAGATCACCCGCGCCGGTGCCAAGGAAAAGCTGTCCGAGGTGCTCACGCCGGTGACCTGTTTCCGCGACGATATGACGCTGGCAGAGGCGGCCCGCGCCGGCGACTACAACTACAACACGGCCTGGTACCCGGTGGAGCGGGAAGGGGAGGTCATTGGTGCACTCGGCGCCGCCGACCTGCTGGACTACCTGCAGGAAAAAAATATTGATCACCTGGGGTCGGACTCCGGATCAGAGGAAGAGGACCTGTTCACCCCGGTGATGAAGGCCGCCCGTATTCGCGCCATCTGGCTGATCATCAACCTGGGAACCGCTTTCCTGGCGTCGGCGGTCATCGCCACGTTTGAAGGTACCCTGGAAAAAGTCGTGGCGCTGGCGGTGTTAATGCCGGTGGTGGCCAGCATGGGGGGTATTGCCGGCAGCCAGACACTGGCCATCGCCATTCGCGGCCTGGCATTGAAGACCCTCAGCGAGGCCAACCTCAAACTGCTGCTGGCCAAGGAGGCGCGCATTGCGCTACTCAATGGCCTGGTGCTGGGCCTGCTGGTGGGAGTGGTGGTGTGGCAGTGGTTCGACTCTCCGCAGCTGGGCGCCATTATCGCCGTGGCGATTCTCGTTAATGGCCTGGCGGCTGCTTACGCCGGCACCATGGTCCCTTTCCTGTTGAAGAAGCTGAAAATCGACCCGGCAGTGTCCGGGTCGGTGATTCTCACCACTGTCACCGATGTGGTCGGCTTCTTCCTTTTCCTGGGCCTGGGCACTCTGGTCTTCGTCACCATGGCCGCCACTTCAGCCTGAGCGGTATTTCCTGGTGCAGTCCTGCGGCAGCCGCGCTGCACTATTCATTTTGCATTCAGTTTTTAGGTATCCAGCCCTTTTCTATTCATTATTGTTGAATTGAATTCAGTTCAATCATCGAATAAGCTCTGTGGCAGGATCCTGTGAAGAGCTGCCATGCCCACCGCCAAACCCCGCCGTGACCCGCTCGCCACCCGGAAAAAGATTCTGGCAGCGGCGAGTGCGCTGCTTGTGGATAGCGATGGCAACCTGGAAATGAGCTGGGTGGCCAGCAGGGCGGGCGTGTCACAGGGCCTGGCCTATCACCATTTCGGCTCGAAGGAAGGCTTGCTGGGCGCTGTGGTCGAGGATTTCTATGACCGTGTGGAAGACTCGGTGCTGATGGCTCGGCTGGAAGATTACGCAGACTGGAGCGAGCGCGAACGAGAGCGGGTGGCACGCTACCTGACGTTCCTGCTGGAAGACAAACTGACGCGCACGGTGATCATGCGCCTTGCGGGCACGCCCGCCGTGGCAGGCGTCGAGGCTCGCCGTTGGCAGCGTCTTGTGCAGGAGGGCTCGCGCAATATCGCAGACGGACAGGCGCGAGGCGCTATTGGCGCCGGCCAGGACAGCACCCTGCTGGCTGCGATGGTGCTGGGCGCGGTACGCGCTGCGGCCAGCAGCCAGCTTTCGCAGGACATCGACGTCGACCCCGAAGCCCTGGCCGAGCAGATCTGGCAGTTCCTGAGTGCCGGCCTGGGCCTGAATAACGCGCCGCCGGCGAGTCCATGAAGCACCCGCAGCGAGCCCTCAAAGCGCTCTGGCCCGCGTCAATTCGCCAGGCGATTCAGACAGGAGACAGCGCATGAAAAAATCGCAGAGTGGTCGTAGCGACCCCCGTTTTCGAGAAGTGAAAACCATGGCTGACTACGCCAATCAGGACCTGGCCCGCACCCATCACTTCACCCGTAGTGAGGCCGCGGCGGCGGTGGATCGGGAGTTGTTGGAGGAACAACACGACAGGCTGCTGCGGGACGGCTATGTCATTATCGAGAATCTGGTCGACGGGGAGACCCTCGCCGCCTTGCGCGCCAGCGCCGCGCCGCACCTGGACCAGGTCGGCCGCAATTCCTTTGAAGGAGAGCTCACCCAGCGCATTTATGGTCTGCCGGAAAAACTGCGCGAGGCCGATCCCTTCATCACGCACCCGCTGATCCTGGCGCACCTCGATCGCCTGTTCATGCCCAACTACCTGCTGTCCCAGGCCCAGGTCATCAACATACTCGGGGGCTCCCCGTCCCAGCCACTGCACGTTGATGACGGTTTCTACCCCTGGCCGCGCCCGCGCCCGGCCCTGAGCGCGGCGACGGTGTTTGCTATTGACGATTTCACTGCAGACAACGGCGCCACCGTCGCCATCCCGGGCAGTCACAGCTGGGGTGAAAAGCGCGGCCCCGAGGCGGGTGATCGGCAGATTTCCGCGCTGATGCCGGCGGGCTCTTGCATCCTGTTCCTGGGCAATCTCTGGCATGGGGGTGGAGAGAACCGCACCGACAGTCCCAGGCTGGCATTGACGGCACAGTACTGTGAGCCCTGGCTGCGCACCCAGGAGAACTATTTCCTGTCAGTGGCGAGGGAAACGGTCGCAGGTCTGTCGGAGGATATGCAAAGGCTGCTGGGTTACTCCATTCATCCACCCTTCATGGGCATGGTCAATGGTATGCATCCGAAGCGTAGTCTTCCCCTGCCGGAGGCGGGCTGAAAGGCATATGACATCTGAACCCGGTATGCTTGTCCCAGTAAACCGCTAGTCGGAGCCGCGCCATCCAACAGTTTGCATTGGACGATATTCTTGAGCCTTTGTACGCACTCGCGCGGGCGACCGGCGAGGAAATCCTGCGTTACTACCACTCCGGGGAAGAAGTCGAAAGCGAGTCGAAGGCCGATAACACTCCGGTCACCGAGGCGGACATTGCCGCCCATCATCTGCTGCTGGAGGGCCTGGCCCGTTTTGGCCTGCCGGTGCTGTCTGAGGAGTCCGGCCCGGAAGCCGCAAACCGCCGGGAATGGCCCGTATTCTGGATGGTTGACCCACTGGATGGCACCCGGGAGTTTCTCGGTCGTACCGGCGAATTCACCATTAATATCGCCCTGATTGAGGGTCACGCCGTGACCTTCGGGATGATCGCTGTGCCGGTCGGCGGCGCTGTGTACGCGGGAGGCCGCGGCCTTGGCGCCTGGAAGCGGGTAGCCGACAGCTGGGTGCCTATTCGCTGCCGCGCACTGCCTGAGGCAGAGACGCTGGTCGTGTCCGCCAGCCGCCGCCATCGCGGTGAAAAGCTCGATGCCAGCCTGTCGGCACTGGAGCAGCAATATCCGGACCTGCGCCGCGACCATGCCGGCAGCGCGCTCAAATTCTGCCACCTTGCCGAGGGCCGTGCCGATTTCTACCCGCGCTATTCGCCCTGTTCGGAATGGGATACTGCAGCCGGACAGGCCATCGTTGAAGGTGCCGGTGGCGCGGTGCTGGGGATGGACGGCCAACCGCTGACTTATAATGCCCGCGATACCCTGCTCAGTCCGCACTTCCACGCGGTCGCCGATCCCTCCCAGGCCATTTGGGATGTTCTCGAGTAAGGCTTGTCAAGCATCGCGCGTCGCCGGGTCTTGAGCTATAAAGAAGGACCAGACGCCGAGACCCGCAATGGCAGATAACCACTACACGTGCCTGAACCTCGAAAAGGATGTTGCCAGCAGCCTCGACAATCCTTTGGATCCGCAGCGCAGCACCCGGCTCAGGGAAAAGCTGGTGGCGGAAATCCAGGCGTTGGAGGAGCAATTGACGGCGTTGCAGGAGAGCAGTGAGGCGATTGATTTTTCCATGGAACAGACCTGTCGCGAAATGATCCATTCCCGTCAGCAGCTCTACCTGGAGCTGTGCCGTTAGTGTTCCAGCCTGTTGCTCGCCGATGTTCAGGGCCCGTCGAAGGCATAGCAGCGACGCGTGTTCGACAGCCATTGCCCGTAACATTCACAAGGACGCAGTTGGCCCGTGAGTGATCTGAACCCTCCTGAAGAACCTGAAGAACAGGAAGCCGCCAACGAAATCACTCTAGAGGCGCGCCTTGCATTGCTCCAGGAGGAGCACCGCACGCTGGATGCAGAAATCGCCTCGTTGTACCAGTTCCCCTATCGGGACCAGCTGCTATTGCAGAGGCTCAAGAAAAAGAAGTTATTGCTCAAGGACCAGATCGAGCGTCTCAAAGACGAAATTATTCCCGATCTCAACGCCTGAACGACGCTAGCCGAATGCCTGCTCAGGCTTTTATCGCAGGCTACCAGCCAATCCTGTGCTCGGTACATTTTGCTACCAATGCCGCTTGCCTGTATCTCGCCGGTTCTCCCACGCCCTGGACGTGCATGCTCCCTGCAGCGCAGCGATGGCTACGCCTCCGGTCCCGAGCCCGCTAGCCCGGCGCGAGCTATCAGGCAACTGCCGCAACAGGCGGGCTAGTCGTCGATTTCAATTCCCTCCAGCGCCAGTAGCTGGCGCTTGCAGGCGAGACCCCCGGCAAAGCCGGTGAGGCTGCCGTTGCTGCCCACCACCCGATGGCAGGGTACGACGATGGGCAGGGGATTGCGGCCGTTGGCGGCGCCCACGGCGCGAACCGCCTTTGGTTTGCCCAGTGTGTTTGCAATATCCCGGTAGCTGCGCAGCTCACCGTAGGGTATCGCCTGCAGCGAAGACCAGACGGCCTGCTGGAAAGCGGTACCGTCAGCACCCAGAGGCAAATCGAAGTGCTGCCGTCGACCGGCAAAGTACTCCTCCAACTGGCGGCTTGCCCGCGCCAGCACCGCGTCATCGCCAGCCGTGCCGTCTGTACCGTGCTGTCCCTCGAACTCTACCCTCAGCAGGGCCGCGCCGTCAGATACCAGTCGTAGCAGGCCGATTGGCGTGTGGATTGTCTTGTAGTGAGTGGTGTCAGCCATTGCCGAGGCTCCTCCAGAGCAGGTTGGCGGCGTAGGAACGCCAGGGTTGCCATTGTTCGCTGCGTGCCAGCAGGGCTTTCCGGTCATCGACGCCGCCCGCAGCAGCCGCCTTGACCAGGCCCAGGTCCGAGGTCGGAAATCGATCCGGATCGCCCAAACCACGCATGGCGACCAGGTCCAGGGTCCACGGTCCGATGCCCCTGAGCTCGCCAAGTGTTGCCAGCAGGTCGGTGGGGTCGGGATTGGTGACGAACAGCTCACAGGCCGCACGCAGAGTCTGGCGCCGACTGGTCGGCATCTTCAATACGCTGTCAGGTACCGTCAGCAGCGCCTGTGGGGTGGGAAACAGCAGGATATCTTCACCGTCTACTGATGCGCGGCAGTCGGCGGCAGCCACGATGTTGGCGCACAGCCGACGTGCGGCAACGGTGCTGACCTGCTGGCCAAGCACTGCCCGCACGCAGGATTCAAAGGCGGAGGCGAACACCGGTGATCGCACACCGGGTCGTTGCGCCAGCAGCGGCGCCAGCAGGCGGTCAGCGGACAGGCAGGCTTCAATTTCCTGCGGCTGGGCATCCAGGTCAAACATGCGCCGCAAGCGGGCCGTCACGGGCATCAGGTCGCGGTTGTCGCTCAGGCTTGCTGTCAGGGATATGCCCTCGGGACCCGGGCACACCTGCACCAGCGCCGCTCCGTGCTCGGTGCGCAGTGCGCGGCGCCAGCAGCCATCGGCAACACTCTCAAGCCCCTCTACCGCGTGGCGCTCGAACAAGGCCAGTACCGCGTTGGCGTCATAGGGTGGTCGTGCCTGCAGCTTGAGTCTTATGCCGGGCCCCTGGCGGCGCGCCTTGCCGCCCCGTCGCAGCTCGGAGGCGGCGCAGCCGAAATTGTCCCGGGTGGCGCTGTTGAAGCGGCGCAGGCTGGAATAACCGGCAGCGAACGCCACCTCAGTCATGGACAGGTGGGTTTCAAGGATCAGTTTCTGGGCAAAGTGCAGCCGCTGGGTCCGGGCCACAGCCCCAGGGCTGACTCCGAGTTTCTGGTCGAACAGCTTGCGCAGATAGCGCTCGCCGATACCCAGCCTGGCGGCCAGCTGATCCAGATTATGGTTGTTGAGATAACCGGCGTAGATCAGCTCCAGTGCCCGCCGCACCGTGGTATCCGTCCCCATCCAGGCCGGGCTCAAGGGGGCGGACTCCGGCCGGCAGCGCAGGCAGGGGCGAAAGCCCGCCTGGGAGGCTTCCGCAGCGCTGCGGTAATAGCGCACGTTGTCTTCCCGGGGCGGCCGCGCCGGGCATACTGGCCGGCAGTAGATGCCGGTAGTGATTACGGCGAGGAAGAACTCGCCGTCAAAACGCCGGTCGCGAGACAGGCGAGCGCGGCGGCAAACAGTGGGATCCAGCGCATTCATGGCTCCACTATAGCGCGGCCCCCGCTCCGACCACTAGCCAAATTCGGCCCTCGCCTGAGCTTGTAAAAAGCGCGTGGTTCGCTAACACTCTGCGATGCCTCAGGAGGAATGTATGAAGCACGTTTTTGCAGTTATTTTGACGGTTGCGGCGACACTGTCCGTGGCCGGTTGTCAGTCGGCTTATTACGCAGCGGCAGAGCAGGTGGGCTACCACAAGCGCGAGATTCTGGTGGACCGCGTCGAGGATGGGCGCGATTCACAGGCAGAGGCCGAGCAGCAGTTCGAGTCGGCCCAGGCCCACTTGATGAGCCTGATCGATTTTGACGGCGGCGAACTGCAGCGCGTCTATGAAGAGCTGGTCGATGAATATGAGGCTTCCCGGGACGCCGCCGATGAGGTGTCTGCCAGTATCGATGCTATTGAAGACGTCGCAGATGCGCTGTTCGACGAGTGGGAAGATGAACTTGAGCAGTACAGCAATGCCCGCCTGCGTGCCGACAGCGAACGCAAGCTGAAAGATACCCGGCGTCAATATGAGCGCCTGGTAAAAGTCATGCGCCGCTCCGAGGAACGCATGGAGCCGGTGCTGGCAGCGCTCAATGACAACGTGCTGTATCTGAAGCACAACCTCAACGCCCGTGCGGTGGCAGCACTGAAGACCGAGTTTGGCAACATCGACCGCGACATCGACGTACTGATTGAGGAAATGCGCAAGGCGATCGCGAGTTCTGATGAGTTCATCGACAGCTTGCGGGGCGAGGGCTGAGGCGTACAATACCCGCGCTTATGGATCTTGTCCCCTACGCCATTCCGTTTTTCTTTCTGCTCATGGGCATTGAATTTGCCTATGGGGTGATGCGCGGGCGGAATACCTACCGGATCAACGATTCGGTGGGAAGCCTTTTCATGGGCACCCTGCGCACCGCCAGCAAGCTGGTGTTGATCGGCCTGGGCGGCGCCGTGTTCGCCGCGATTGAAAATCACTCCACCCTGTGGCGTATGGACACCGGCCACTGGGCGACCTGGGTGTTTGCCTTTGTCGCCTATGATTTCTGCTACTACTGGAACCACCGCTTCGGTCACGAGCGGCAGATCTTCTGGGCCTCCCACGTGGCCCATCACCAGAGCGAGGAATACAACCTCACCACCGCGCTGCGACAGACCAGCACCGGCTTCCTGCTGAGCTGGTTGTTCTACATCCCGATGTTCCTGGTTGGCGTACCGGCGGAAGTCTACGTGACGGTGGCATCCGCGAACCTGATCTACCAGTACTGGGTGCACACTGAACATGTTCCCAAGCTGGGCTGGTACGAGTGGATTTTCGTGACGCCTTCCAACCATCGCGTCCATCACGCACAGAACGATCTCTATGTGGATCGCAATTACGGCGGTGTCTTTATTCTCTGGGACCGGTGGTTCGGGACTTTCCAGGAAGAGCTGGATGAGGAGCCCTGTATTTACGGCATTCGCGGGCCACTGCATACCTTCAGTCCGCTGTGGGCCAATACCCATATCTACGTTGGAATGGCCCAGGATGCCTGGCGCACGGCGCGTTGGAGCGACAAGCTGAAAGTGCTGGTGGCAAGAACCGGCTGGCGACCCGATGATGTCGCCGAGCGCTACCCGCAGGAGAAAACCGACCTCGGGAACTTCCACAAGTACGACCCGGCCGTGGGCCGCGCCGTGAATGCCTATGCCCTGGTGCAACTGGTGATCGTAATGGCGGTGGGTATAGCGCTGCTGTTTATCCCGGGCCTGTCCTGGGCGACCAACGCGACGGTAGTGGGGTTGATGCTGTTCACCATGGTCTGCACCGGTCACTGGTTGGATGGCCAACGGGTACTCAACCTGGAACTCGGTCGCCTGGTGCTGGTGGGCGTCGCCGCCTGGCTGGGATGGCAGGCGGGTTTTGGTTTGGTGCTGGCTGTTTCTGCCGCGCTCTACGCGCTGCTCAATCTGCTGGTATTGCCGGTGCTGGCAAATGCCCAGCTACCGGCGCTCGCACTGGCACGCAAGTAGTCTGGCCCATGTCCCGGGTCTAGCCCGCATATCTCACCGATTTTTGGAATTCTCGGTGAGAGATTGTGCGCTGTGCGGGATTTTCCGACTAAGGTCATAGCGGTGGCTATGGCCGCAGGAGGAAGATCTCGCACAGCGTGCAAGATCCGGCGAGAAACCAAAAAGGCATTCTGCAGGCTATATAGTCAGCGTATGAAGAAGATCAGCGCCGAATCGGTGAGATATGCGGGCTAGAGGCCCTCAAAGATTTCCAGCATTTCCACTCGCTGTGCGGCATCCGGCACAGCTCCGAAGTTGGCCCCCATATTGTCCTTCATGTGCCTGGGCTTGGAGGTGGCGGGGATCAGGCAGGTCACCGCCGGATGGCCGACAATCCACTTCAGGTAGAACTGGCCCCAGCTCTCACAGCCCAGCTCCTGCGCCAATGGCGGTAGCGGCTGGCCTTTTGACCTGGCGAACAGGGCGCCGCGCTGGAAGGGGCGGTTGATAATGGTAGCGATACCTCTGTCGGCGGCGATCGGCAGCAGTCGTTCCTCGGCCAGCCGGTTGTCGATGTTGTAGCTGAACTGCACAAAATCCAGGGCTTCGGTGCGCATGATTTCTTCCAGTTCAGCATGATTGCGCTGGTGTGAGGTGGTGATGCCCAGGTAGCGAATCCGGCCTTCTTCTTTCCACGCTCTCAGGGTCGGCAGGTGTAGTTTCCAGTCGCGCAGGTTGTGAATCTGCATCAGGTCAAAGGCCGGCACGCGCATACGCCGGCTGGACTCCTGCATTTGCTCGATTCCCGCCTGCGCGCCATAGGTCCAGACCTTGGTGGCGGCAAAAAGCTGCTCGGGCATGTTCAGCTCTGCCAAAACCTCGCCCAGCGCCGACTCGGCCTGGCCGTACATGGGGGAGGAGTCGATCAGTGCTCCGCCGCCGGCGAAGAACAGCCGCACCACCTCGGTGAGCTGCGCGATCATCCCGTTGTCCGGCGCCACGTCGAAGGTGCGGGAAGAACCCATGCCAATCACCGGCAACGCTTCGCCGCTGGAGGGAATGGGGCGGGTAATGGGCGTGGTGGCGGCCTGCACCAGCCGCGACGTGCCGAGGAAGGGCATGGCGGCGGCCGCGCTCAGTAGGCTTCGACGAGTGATCATGCTGGTAATCCTCCGGGGTTTCTTGCGGTGTCAGGTGGCCGCGGTGGGCTGGGGGCGAGCGTGGGTGGCCAGGCCAGCCCCTGCCTCTGCGTAGACATTGAAACTGGCAATATCATATTGCTCGAGATCTTTCGCCTCATCTTCATAGCGCACCACCGCGGTCATGCGGCCCTTGTAGCCCTTCTCTCGCAGCAGCTTTCCAACCAGCATGTTTTCCCGGTGGTTGGTCAGGGCAATCAGCACCCACTCCACTTCATCCAGGTTCACGTGGGTCCAGAACAAGGGGTCGCTGGCGTCCGCTGCCACCACCCGCTGGTGCCTGCGCTGGCACTGCTGCAGCTTGAGATCGTTGTCGTCAATGCCGAGTACCAGGTCACCGTAGTCATTCCTGACCTCGTCGTAGGCGCCACTGCCGATCCTGCCCATGCCCAGCACGATGACCCGCGTGTTGGCGCAGTCCAGCTTGTCGACCCGCAGTTGGGCATTCTTGAAGTGGCGCAGTCGCTGGTAGTGCTTCATATAGAACGGATGGACCTGCAGGTTCATGCCGGTGGAAATCAGGAAGCTCAGGGCGATGCTCAGTGACAGCGCGGCGGACCACTGGCCGTCGATGAGGCCCTGCTTGCTGGCAATGGCGATGACGATCAGCCCGAATTCACTGTAGTTTGACAGGGCTGCCGAACTCAGCAGGGCAGTCCGGGGTGCAGTGGTAAACCGCGTCATCAGCCAGAAGAAGAGCGGGGATTTGAGTGGCGCCAGCAAGCCGATCAGCAGCGCCACGTAGACCAGTTCTTCCTCCGGCCAGCCTGCCAGGCCAATGCTGACGAAGAAGCCCACCAAAAACAGGTCCTTGAACTGAAGCAGGTTCTTCGCCAGTTCCTTGCCCTGGCTGTGACCCGCCAGCATAGCCCCCAACAGCAGCGCGCCCAGGTCCCCTTTGACGCCCACCAGTTCGAAAAGGTCCGCGCCGAGGATGGCCAGGCTTAGACCGCACAGGGTGAACAACTCGTCGTGTCCGGCCAGGCTAAGCAGTTTGATGATCAGCGGCCGTGCGGGAATGAGCAACAGCAGCAGCAGCGCGGTAGGCTCCGGCACCTTGCCGGTGGCGATGGCGATGTACATTACTGCGGCCACGTCCTGTAGCAGTAGAACGCCGATGGTCAGCGTGGCGTGACGGGAAGACATTTCACCGCGGGACTGGAGCACCTGTATGGCGAACACGGTACTGGAAAAAGACAGGGCGAAGGCGACCAGCAGCGAGTCGTCAAAGGGCATGGAGATACCCGGCATCATCTGTGTGGCAACAAACAGCAATGGCGCAAAAAACGCGACCGACAACAGCATGTGCACAAGGGTAGTGCCCCAGACCCGTTTCTCCAGCAACTCCCGCGGCTGCAGCTTCAGGCCAATGGAGAACAGCAGCAGGGTGACGCCCAGTTCGGCGAGCTGCTCGACTATGGGCCCCGGGGTGGCGCCCATTTCGTACAGTACAAAGCCCGCGGCCAGGTAGCCGATCAGCGCCGGCAGCCCGAGGCTGCGCGCAACCACGCCGCAGGCCAGTGCGCAGAGAATGGTAACGGGGTCAAACATGATAGCGGCTCACAGGCTTCAATCCATGTCGGCGAAACGGGTGCGGAAGAGTATGTAAAGGCACAGTCCGGCGACGGTGAGGTCCAGGCCCAGGTGCCAGGCCAGCGCCGGGTCCGGGGCTGTAGTGCTTAGCTGCCCGATACGAGCGGCGCCGCCGGCGGTCACCGATACAGCGCTGATCAACAGGGTGAAACGTGATTGCCCCGACAGGCCCAGCGCCAGCAGCAGGTAGTACATGCCGCCCAGCGCCGTCAGCAAGGTGGCGGCATTGGTCTCTCGCAGCCAGAGTTGGGCGACGTGGCTGATGCCATTGAGCATCATCAATACTGCCGCGGCATTGCGAATTTTGCGTGTGGCGTACACCGCCATGAAGAAGTACCGCTCCTGTGATCCTTACCGACTGTACACAGGATATCCGCGCCGGGCCAGCGGCCAGGCGCGGCCAGCCAGGCGCGGCCGGCCAGGCGCAGGCGGCTAGGCGCCGCCGGCGTCCTCGGGCTCGAAGTTCAGCAGCTCGGCGTCGCCGTCCACCAACTCGCCGGCCTGGTAGAAGAACTCGGTGACGGTGCCGGTGGCAGGTGCACGAATGGTGTGTTCCATTTTCATGGCTTCCATGACCAGCAGGGGTGTATCGGCAGCCACCGTGGCGCCGATTTCTGCCAGCAGCTGCACCACCACCCCGTTCATCGGGGCGCGCGGGTTACCGCCGGCGCCGGCCATGTCTGCATCACCGAGATCAGCCAGCTGTTCGCGGAAACTGAAAGCGCCGCTGCTGCGGTAGGCAGACCAGGTACCATCGTGTTCGGCGAAGGACAGGGTCTGCTGAAAGCCGTCGATGTCGGCCCGCAGCCTGTCATCCTCTAGATGTCCGGCGGCGATGATCTCTACGCCTTCGACGTGCAGGCGGTAGTCGCCATTGGCGAGCTGTTCGGCGCTGACGTCCACCTGGCGGCCCCGGTAGTCAAGGCTGACCCGGTGGCGATGGGGCTCGTTCATACGCCAGGCAGAGTGGCTGTGCCAGGGCGAGTGAGGGTCACCGTGACCGGTCGCCTCATGGCGGGCGAGGCTGGCCCGGGTCAACAACAGGAACAGGGTGGCCAGTGCGATTTCCTGCGCCTCATCCGCGCTGTCGAGCTGGAACAGCAGAGCGCGGTGCTCCTCGATGAAGTGGGTGTCCAGTCGCACATCGCGGAAGGGTTCACTGGTGGCAATATTGTAGAGAAAATCGATATTGGTAGTGACGCCAGCAACCCGGTACTGGCTCAGTGCCATGGCCAGTTGCCGCAGTGCGCTGCTGCGATCACTGTCCCAGACGATGAGTTTGGCAATCATCGGGTCGTAATGAATGCTGACTTCGTCACCCTGGCGCACGCCGGTGTCGACGCGCACCCTGTCATTCTCCTCCGGTGCTCGCAGGTAGGTGAGCGTGCCGGTGGCGGGCAGGAAGTCATTGTCCGGGTCCTCGGCATAGATGCGGGCTTCGAAGGCGTGGCCGTTGATCGGTATATCGGCCTGCGCCAGGGGCAGGGCTTCGCCTGCTGCGACGCGCAGCTGCCATTCCACCAGGTCCTGACCGGTGATCATTTCGGTCACCGGGTGCTCGACCTGCAGGCGGGTATTCATTTCCATGAAGAAGAACGCGCCGTCCACGTCGAGCAGGAACTCAACCGTACCGGCGCCGCGGTAATCAATAGCCTGGGCGGCCCGCACGGCGGCCTCGCCCATGGCCTTGCGGGTGTCTTCGGCGAGTCCCGGCGCGGGTGCTTCCTCGATCACCTTCTGGTGGCGGCGCTGGATGGAACAATCCCGTTCCGCGAGGTAGACGCCATTGCCATGCCCATCGCAAAAGACCTGAATCTCCACGTGGCGTGGACGGGTGAGGAATTTCTCCACCAGCATTTTGCTGTCACCAAAGCTGCTCTCAGCCTCGCGGCGGGCGGCGTCCAGTTCTTCGTTGAACTGGCTGGGCTCATCGACCCGGCGCATGCCTTTGCCGCCACCGCCGGCCACGGCCTTCAGCAGCACGGGGAAGCCGATCTTTTCGGCGGCTTCCAGCAGCAGGGCGGGATCCTGTTCCTCGCCGTGATAGCCCGGTAGCAGCGGTACACCGGCTTCTTCCATGATGCGCTTGGCGGCGGACTTGGAGCCCATCGCCTCTATCGCCGGTGTTGGCGGGCCGATAAAGGTAATACCGGCAGCATCGCAGGCCTCGCAGAAGGCGGCATTCTCTGACAGGAAGCCGTAGCCGGGATGTATGGCCTCGGCGCCAGTGCGTCGGGCCGCGTCAATGACCCGGTCAATACGCAGATAGGATTCCCGGGCCGGTGCCGCGCCGATGGCGACCGCCTCGTCGGCCATGGCCACGTGCAGGCTCTCGGCATCTGCTTCTGAGTAGACGGCAACGGTGGCGATGCCCATGCTGCGGGCGCTACGGATTACCCGGCAGGCGATCTCGCCGCGGTTGGCCACCAGAATTTTGCTAAACACGGATCAATCTCCTGAAGCGGGTCATGCTTACATGCGGAACACGCCGAAGCGTGTTTCACCGATCGGCTGGTTGAGGCAGGCGGACAGGGCAAGGCCCAGTACCATGCGAGTGTCGGCCGGATCGATCACGCCGTCGTCCCAGAGGCGGGCAGAGGCGTAGTAGGGATGGCCCTGGGCCTCGTAGCTGTCGATGATGGGCTGTTTGAAGGCCTGTTCTTCGGCTGCCGGCCAGTCTTCGCCATTGGCTTCCTTCTGGTCGCGTTTCACCTGAGCCAATACGCCAGCGGCTTGTTCGCCTCCCATGACGGAGATCCTGGCATTGGGCCACATAAACAGGAATCTGGGATCATAAGCCCGACCGCACATGCCGTAGTTGCCAGCAAGCAGTGGAATCTTGCGCTGGGCGCAGAGTTCAATGAAGTGCGCGCCCTTCTGGGCCGACTCGCCGAACAGGATGCCGTTGTTGGCGACAATACCGATCGGGTAGCCGTGCAGGCGGGCGAAGCCGCATACCAGGGTAGTACCGTACAGCGCCTTGAATTCATCGAAATCGCTGGCGTCCACCAGGCGGGCGATGACCTCGCGCACGTCATAGGGCTGCCGCGTGTCTTTGGGGATGACACCGTAAATGTCTTCGGCGGGGTACAGGGGCTCGCGGCTTTCGCGGATATCCAGGTCAATGTTCTTGACCCGGTTGAGCCGTGCGATCGACTGACGCACCAGGTGCAGGGCGTGGGTATCGTTGTTGGCGTAGTGGTCGGTCACCCCTGAGGTACGGCAGTGCACATCGGCGCCGCCCAGCTCTTCGGCCGTGACTATTTCACCGGTGGCGGCTTTTACCAGCGGCGGGCCGCCCAGGAAAATCGTGCCCTGTTCGCGGACGATGATGGACTCATCGGCCATGGCCGGCAGGTAGGCGCCGCCGGCGGTACAGGAACCGAGCACCGCGGCAATCTGTGGGATGCCCTGGGCCGACATACGGGCCTGATTGTAGAACGCGCGGCCAAAATGCTCGCGGTCGGGAAATACTTCGTCCTGCAGTGGCAGGTAGGCGCCGCCGGAATCCACCAGATAAATACAGGGCAGGTTGTTCTCGGCGGCGATCCGCTGGGCCCGGTCCTGCTTTTTCACTGTGAGCGGGTAATAGGTGCCGCCTTTGACGGTGGCATCGTTGACGAACACCATGCACTCCTGCCCGGACACCCGGCCGATACCGGTGATGATGCCGGCGGCGGGTACGTCATCGTCATAGACCTTGTGGGCCGCAAGCTGCGACAGCTCCAGGAACGGCGAGCCGGGGTCCAGTACCGCGTCCAGGCGCTCGCGGGGCAACAATTTGCCGCGGGCCTTGTGGCGCTGTTGATACTTTTCGCCGCCGCCCTGCTTGATTTTGTCGACCAGTTGCCGCAGGTCTTCGACCTGGGCCTGCATGTGCGCCCGGTTCTCGGCAAAGGCCGTGTCCCTGGGATTGATCTTGCTGGTGATGGCGGGCATGGCGTCAGGCGGTCTCCTTGAACAACTCACGACCAATCAGCATGCGGCGCACCTCGGAGGTGCCGGCGCCGATCTCGTAGAGCTTGGCGTCGCGCAGCAGGCGGCCAGTGGCGTATTCGTTGATATAGCCGTTACCCCCCAGCGCCTGGATAGCCTGCAGGGCCAGCTGGGTTGCCTTCTCGGCGGTAAACAGGATGACGGCGGCGGCGTCCTTGCGACTGTCCTCGCCGCGGTCAAGGGCGGCACCGACGGCGTACAGGTAGGCGCGGGACGCATTCATGTCGGTATACATGTCGGCGACCTTGCCCTGCATAAGCTGGAATTCGCCGATGCTCTGGCCGAACTGCTTGCGGTCGTGGAGGTAGGGTACGACGATGTCCACCGCCGCCTGCATGATGCCCACCGGACCGCCCGAGAGAACCGTGCGCTCGTAGTCCAGGCCTGACATCAGCACGTTCACGCCCTTGCCCTCGGCGCCGAGGATATTTTCTTCCGGCACTTCGCAGTCCTCGAAGACCAGCTCGCAGGTGTTGGAGCCGCGCATGCCCAGCTTGTCGAGCTTCTGGGCCTGGGAGAAGCCCGGGAAGCCGCGCTCGACAATAAAGGCGGTAATGCCGCGCGGGCCAGCATCGGGATCGGTCTTGGCGTAGATCACGTAGGTGTGGGCGTCGGGCCCGTTGGTGATCCACATCTTGTTGCCGTTGAGGATATAGCGGTCACCCTTTTTCTCTGCCTTGAGCTTCATGCTCACGACGTCGGAGCCGGCACCGGGTTCCGACATGGCAAGGGCGCCGATGTGTTCACCAGAGCACAGCTTTGGCAGGTATTTCTGCTTCTGTGCTTCGTTGCCGTTCTTGCGAATCTGGTTGACGCAGAGGTTGGAGTGGGCGCCGTAGGACAGCCCCACCGAGGCCGAGGCTCGCGAAACTTCCTCCATGGCTACACAGTGGGCCAGGTAGCCCATACCGCTTCCACCGTACTCTTCTTCCACGGTGATGCCCAGCAACCCCAGGTCGCCAAACTTTTTCCACATGTCAGCGGGAAAGTCGTTGTCGACATCAATCTGCTCGGCGCGGGGTGCCAGCTCGGCCTTGCACATGTGGTAGACGGCGTCGCGCAGCATGTCGATCTCTTCGCCGAGGCCGAAGTTCAGGGTGGGGTAGGGCGTATTCATGATGTGACTTCCTCTTGCATGGCTTGCAGGGCCGCCTTGCAGCGAGCCTGGACCGCATCCAGCTCCTGCATCATCTGCGTCAGGTCTGCGAGCTGGGTGGTAATGATGGCGCGGCGCTCATCTATCTTGCCCAACAGCGAGTGTAGCTGTTCGGCGTTGTTCTGCCCGGGCTCGTACATTTCGATAATGTCCCGGCTCTCTTCCAGGGTCAGCCCGCAGCGCTTGCCGCGCAGGATCAGTCCCAGTCGAACCCGGTCTGCATGGCTGAACAGGCGCTTCTGGCCCTGGCGGGCGGGCGCCAGCAGGCCCTTCTCCTCATAGAAGCGGAGGGTCCTGGGGGTGATGTCGAACTCGCTGGCGAGATCGGAAATGCTGTAGCTGCGCTCGGGCATGCTGCCTCCCGGATGGGTGGCAGGAATATAGTTTACGTTAACGTAAACGTCAATATAGCGGTCTGGACGTAAACCCGGGTTGGATCGCTGGAATCACTCCTCGATGAACGCCGTGCTGATCTGGAATCGGTTGATCGGGAAGTTTTCCAGGCCGTTAAAGATCGTGACCGTAGACGTCGACATGGTGTCCACGACGTCTATGCCGCTGGCCAGTTCGGCGAACACGGTATAGCCGCCGAATGCGCCGCCAAAATCCAGATCGGTGTTGTCGACCTGGTTGATATAGAACTGCGCTGTCGCACTGTCGAGAGCATTGGTTCTGGCCATGGCAACAGTGCCGCGGCTATTGGAAATGCTCCATTGCGATTCGTTGCGAATGGGGTCCCCAGGTTGTGGTCGCGCGAATTCTCCCGTGTCCACGTTGTAGGTGAGGAGGCCGGCCTGCACCACAAAGTTGCGAACGACGCGGTGGAAAATGATGTCGTTGTAGAATCCTTCCTCTACATAGGTCAGGAAGTTATCGACGGTGACCGGCGTTTCCCAGTTCAAGGTATCCATGACGAGGGTGCCGACGTTGGTTTCCATCACCACCCGGTGGCTGCCGAGTACTGGCTTTGCCAGCGTCTCCAGGCTGCTTGCCGGCTGGTTGGCGCGGATCGCTGTCGCCAGCGCTTCCACTGCGGCGAGATCTCCGCGATATTTCGCGCCGTGCAGTCGCGGGTTCCAGCCCAGCACATCGTCGTGGTCAACGCTGCCGCTGGCGTCCACGTCGGTGACCATCAGCCGTGCTGCAGCATCCAGTTGTTCGATGACCTGGGCGTCAGTGAGCTGGGCTAGTCGGCCCACGGCCTGGCGGTAGCTGGCCTCACTGAGCACTGATATCTGCAGGTTTCCCTCCAACAGGCGGGTTCCCGGGACGATGGCGTGCCAGCTTCCCTGCACGGGTTCAGGTTCTCCCGGGTCGATGGCCGTCGCCTGCGAGAAGTAGTCTTCTCCGCCGCTGGCTGTCAGCAGGTAAAGGCCGGCCGGATCAATGTCGGTGGTATCGAACGGGGCGCTGCTGCCGAGGAACAACAGTTGTACCAGCCGCGGGTAGCTGGTCCACGTCTCCTGCCCCAGAGCTGTGATCCAGTCACCTTCAGTCCTTGTCACGACCTCTTCGCCAATGAGGGTGCCGGGCGTGCGCAGCGGCGCCACGGTGACGGTGGTGGCACCGGTGGTGCCGGTGAGGCTGGTCTGGAAGCAGCCGGCCAGCGCCAGGCACAGGCCGCAGCCCATCAACAGTTTGCAGAGAGTAGTCTTGTACACGGCGGTTCTCTTCAGGCAGGCAGGTTTTTCAGGGCGCGTACCTTAGCAGGAGTCGTCGGCGCTGTCTGCGGCGACTTTGAGAGTGTGACGGGTGTTTTGACAAGCGGTCGCCCGATACCCGATTATCCAGCGTTCCCAAGCGTTTGCAGACCATGATCGCCAGCCAGAGCCTCAATAGCGACCATATCCAGTCCGGCCTCACCCCCCAGGCACGGGCCCTGCTCGGTGAGCTGGCTATTCACGATGCCATTGATTCCACCAACGCAGAGGCGCTGCGGCGTCTCGAGCATGGCAGCCTGCCTGGACTGGTGGTGACTGCCGAGCAGCAGACAGCGGGGCGCGGTCGGCGTGGCCGTGAATGGGTCAGTCCGCGAGCGGCCAATATCTATGTCTCCGTGGTATGGCCCTTCGAGCGTGGTGTGGAGGGCATGGATGGCCTGAGCCTGGCTGTTGGGGTGGCCGTCGCCGAGGCACTGGATGAACAGGGGCTGGAGGCGGTGACGCTGAAATGGCCGAACGACCTATTGCACGATGGCGCCAAGCTGGCGGGTATCCTGGTGGAAACCAGTGGTCATGCGGCGGGGCCGGCGAGCGCAGTGGTGGGTGTCGGTGTCAACCTTGCCATGCCGGCGTCCGATGCTGACGCCATTGACCAGCGGTGGACCGATGCTACCCGCGCCGGCGGCATCCAGGGTGGTCGCAACGGATTCCTCGCCAGCCTGCTCAATCACCTGCTTCCTATGCTGTCCGACTTCGAATCGTCGGGCTTCATGCCCTGGAGAGCGCGCTGGCTGACTCGCAATGCCCATGCCGGGCAGTCAGTGGTTCTGCGTAGCGGTGATCGGGAGGTCGCGGGTGTGGTGCTTGGCGTGGATGAAACTGGAGCGCTGCTGCTCGACCTGGGCGGTACGGTACAGGCTTTCAACGGCGGTGAAGTGAGCCTGAGGCCAGTAGCGTGATCCTGCAAATGGATGTCGGCAACAGCGCCCTGAAATGGCGTTTGCGGAATGACGGTCGGACGCTTGAGCGCGGTAGCCTGTTGGCCGGGGAAGGCTTGCCTGCACCCGCAGCCACTCCCACGGCGATATGGGTGGCCAGTGTTACCGACGCTGACAGTGAACAGCAACTTACAAAGCGGGTAGCAGATTGTTGGGGCATTGCTCCGTGGTTTGCGCGCAGTAGCGCCAGTGCCTGCGGTGTTACCAATAGTTATGATGCGCCGGAGCGCATGGGGGTGGATCGCTGGCTGGCCATGATTGCCGGCTTTCGGTTGGCCGGAGGGTCGGTTTGTGTTGTGGACGCCGGTAGCGCGCTGACTATCGACTTTCTGGACGCCGCGGGAAGGCATCGCGGTGGTTATATCCTCCCGGGTATGGCCATGATGGAGCGAGCCCTGATCGGTGACACGGCCCGGGTGCGGTTTGGCGATGCGGCGCGCGACAGGCTAGAGCCTGGCACGTCGACGGAAGCGGCTGTATTCAATGGTCTTCAGCTTTCCCAGGTGGGTGCAGTAGCCACAGCGCTCGAGCGCTTCGGCGCTGACGCTACGCTGGTCTTCAGCGGCGGCAATGGCGATATGCTGCGCGGGATGCTGGACCGCGGTGGCCGCTATTGCGCCGACCTCGTGCTCGACGGTCTCGAGCAGCTGGCCGTAGCAACCGAAGCGCCTGGAGTCGCTGACTTATGAGATTTTCCCTGGTCCACTGGCTGATAGCGACAGCGGTGCTGGCCAACCTGGCCGTGTTTTACTGGCAGCACTCCCAGTCGCAGCCGATCGATCGCCCGGCGTCGGTCAAGGGGCTGCGTGAACTCAAGCTGCTCAGTGAAATCGATCAGCAGAGCTCGCTGGAAAGGGGTTCCGGTTCAGTTCCTGTGGCGTCGCCTGCTTCGTCAGTCTCAGCAGAGCAACCGGTAGCAGCGCCTTCGAACACCCGCGAAGCTGCCGGCGACAGGCAGGAGCAGAGCGGGACACCCATGGAGGCCGACAATGAAAAGCCAGCGCTGGCGGCTGCCGCTACAGCGCCGCCCGAGGCTGAAGAAGCCTTACCGGAGCCGGCGCCCCGTTGCTGGCTGGCTGGCCCGGTCGATAACGACGCCCTGAGCGAACAGCTCACCGCCGCTTTCGCCGCCGCTGGTGTCAGCATGGATCTGGTGTTGCAGACTACCGAGGTCACACCCGACAACTGGGTGCATCTACCCACCTCAGGGGAGCAGGCCGACGTGCGCCGTCTGTCACGTGAATTGCGCCAGGCAGGGTTTGATAACTTTCCCATCAATGACGGGCCGCTGGCCGGCAGCCTGTCGCTGGGTCTCTTCCGCAGCCAGGAGCGCGCACTCGCCGTGCGCGACACCCTGCGTCAGCGCGGCTACCCAGCGGATATCTTCGAGCGCCAGGCCTTCGCAGAGCAGCCCTGGATCAGCCTTGATGAGCGCGGCCGGATAGCGCTGGACTGGCCCGCCGTGGAGGGGGAAGTGGCAGGCTACGAAGCCCTGCGGCTGCTGCCGGTGGAATGCCTGCCGCAATCCTGATTGCATGCCCCGCGGACATTGTCTAGAATTCGCGCCCTCGATTGAGGCCTGACAGGATGTTAGGGCAGGTGGTGTTGAGGCACTGCCGCGGAGGCAGGATGCCGATTCAGGTACAGATTAAGGCTGGCGTAGCTCAGTTGGGTGAGCATGAACCGAATTGCCAGTGGCAATTCGCAGTCATGCGAACGCCCGGGCAGGAAGCCTGGGCAGGTGGTGTTGAGGCACTGCCGCAGAGGCAGGATGCCGATTCAGGTACAGATTAAGGCTGGCGTAGCTCAGTTGGGTGAGCATGAACCGAATTGCCAGTGGCAATTCGCAGTCATGCGAACGCCCAGGCAGGAAGCCTGGGCAGGTGGTGTTGAGGCACTGCCGCGGAGGCAGGATGCCGATTCAGGTACAGATTAAGGCTGGCGTAGCTCAGTTGGGTGAGCATGAACCGAATTGCCAGTGGCAATTCGCAGTCATGCGAACGCCCAGGCAGGAAGCCTGGGCAGGTGGTGTTGAGGCACTGCCGCGGAGGCAGGATGCCGATTCAGGTACAGATTAAGGCTGGCGTAGCTCAGTAGGTAGAGCAGCTGATTTGTAATCAGCCGGTCGGGGGTTCGATTCCTCTCGCCAGCTCCATTTTTCCCCGGTGCATTCCGGTGACACAGAATGCACTGCTATCCCCGATACAGGCAGCAACGACACCGGTGCCTTGTGACCCCATCCGTCGCAGTACGGCTGGCTGGTCCTGCCGTTGGCGCGGCGGCCCCTGGAGGCCTTGCGCGAGGATGCCAGATGCCGCTTTACAGGCGGCCTGCAGAGATTCCCGTAAGTTGATAATTTTATTGGGAATGCGGTTGACAAGGGTGGGGCCCGTAAGGACAATACGTCGCCTTTCGGAGGGGTTCCCGAGCGGCCAAAGGGATCAGACTGTAAATCTGACGCGAAAGCTTCGGTGGTTCGAATCCACCCCCCTCCACCAGAAATGGCAAATCACCCCCTGCGAAACTTGCGCATAGTTGAGCGCTAGTAGCGGGTATTTGCAGAAAAATGCGGCGAAAATCTGGAAACATGTTTTCACGCAGGTGCGGGCCGGATGAGTCTGGCGGGCGATCTTGGTGAGGCAGTTGGCGGGTGTAGTTGGCGGGCATAGTTCAATGGTAGAACCTCAGCTTCCCAAGCTGATGATGCGGGTTCGATCCCCGCTACCCGCTCCAAGTGCCTCGCGCAAGGCGCGATAAGCACGGAAGTGACCTGGTGCAGGTGAGAGGTTTACAGGGCTCATATAGCTCAGTCGGTAGAGCACTTCCTTGGTAAGGAAGAGGTCACCGGTTCAAATCCGGTTATGAGCTCCATTATTGGGGGCGGTCAGGAAGTGGCTCCCCGCAGTGGTAAGAGAAGCAGTATTAGTTAAGCAGCATTAGTTAAGCAGCATCAGTTACACAGCAATGGTAAAGAAGGGGTATCGAAGTAGGGTCAGAGTGGTCTACTTCCCGTTTCGACCCGTTTGTAAGTAAGACAAGACGCAGACCAGTTAGGAGACTGTCGAGATGTCCAAAGAGCAATTTGAACGCAATAAGCCCCACGTCAATGTGGGCACCATCGGTCACGTTGACCACGGCAAGACCACGCTGACGGCGGCGCTGACACGCGTCTGCTCAGAGGTCTGGGGTGGTGATCTGGTTGCCTTCGACGGCATCGACAACGCACCGGAAGAGAAAGAGCGTGGTATCACCATTGCGACGTCTCACGTTGAGTACGAGTCAGCCGAGCGCCACTACGCGCACGTTGACTGCCCGGGACACGCTGATTATGTGAAGAACATGATCACGGGTGCGGCGCAGATGGATGGTGCAATCCTGGTATGTGGTGCGACTGACGGCCCGATGCCGCAGACCCGCGAGCACATCCTGCTGTCACGCCAGGTGGGCGTACCCTACATCGTGGTATTCCTGAACAAGGCCGACCTGCTGGCGGAAGACTGCGGCGGTGCGGACTCTGAAGAATACGCCGAGATGAAAGAGCTGGTGGAAATGGAGCTGCGCGAGCTGCTCGACACCTACGACTTCCCGGGCGACGACACGCCGATCATTTGTGGTTCAGCGCTGATGGCGCTGGAAGGCAAGGATGACAACGAGCTGGGCACCACCGCGGTTAAGACGCTGGTAGAGACCCTGGACTCCTACATTCCTGAGCCTGAGCGTGCGATTGACCAGCCGTTCCTGATGCCGGTAGAGGACGTGTTCTCTATCTCTGGTCGGGGTACGGTTGTGACCGGTCGTGTTGAGCGCGGCATCATCAAGGTGGGTGAAGAGATCGAGATCGTGGGCATCAAGGACACGACCACGACCACCTGTACGGGCGTTGAGATGTTCCGCAAGCTGCTCGACGAGGGCCGTGCGGGTGAGAACGTGGGTGTTCTGCTGCGTGGTACCAAGCGCGATGACGTGGAGCGTGGTCAGGTTCTGGCGGTACCGGGTTCGGTGACGCCGCACACCAAGTTCGAGGCAGAGGTGTATGTGCTGTCCAAGGACGAGGGAGGGCGTCACACGCCGTTCTTCAAGGGCTACCGTCCGCAGTTCTACTTCCGTACCACGGACGTGACCGGCGCGGTTGAGCTGCCTGAGGGTGTTGAGATGGTGATGCCGGGCGACAACGTGAATATTGTGGCGACGCTGATTGCGCCGATCGCGATGGAAGAAGGCCTGCGCTTTGCGATCCGCGAAGGTGGCCGCACGGTGGGTGCAGGCGTCGTCGCCAAGATTATTGAGTAATCAATAACCGCAGTAAGCCCAAGGGCTTACGGGGGCAGACCTTCAGCTCTGTCCCCCTCCCAACCCTCTACGGAGCAAGGGAGCGAAGGGCAGGCAGAGCGCCTTCCCCGGACGAGAAAACCAGCCGAGCCAGTCGCTCGGCTTTCTCGTCTAAAGATGGGTCGTCGGGTGGTAGTGATGCGCGACGACATGGGTTAAAGGCCAGTAGCTCAATTGGCAGAGCAGCGGTCTCCAAAACCGCAGGTTGGGGGTTCGATTCCCTCCTGGCCTGCCACTAATTCAGCTTCACGTGGTGCGTAACCCGGAAGTGAAGATCAAGTGGCAGGGCGCCGTCAGGCGCAGATAAATGAGGTGTGCAGGTTTAATGAGTTCTGAAGCAAGTGCAAGCCGGCTCGACGGTCTTAAATGGTTGGTCGTTGCCGTGCTGGTTGGTGTCGGAGTCTATGGCAACAGCTTTTACGCTGATGAATCTGTCCTGTACCGGGTGCTGGCGCTACTGGTTTTGGCGGTCATTGCGGGTTTTATCGCTCTGCAGACTGCTACGGGCGCGCAGTTCTGGAATCTGGTCAAGGGCTCGCGCACAGAGATTCGTAAAGTGGTGTGGCCCAGCCAGGCTGAGACGCGCCAGACCACTTTGATCGTGGTGGCATTCGTGCTGCTGGTTGGACTGCTGCTGTGGGGCCTGGATTCCCTGCTCGGTTGGCTCGTTTCGCTGGTTATTGGATAACCATCGGACCAGACACGGTTAATAGCAGTCCAGGCAGGCAAAAGGAATAGAGATGTCAAAACGTTGGTACGTTGTTCACGCCTACTCCGGCTACGAGAAGAAGGTGGCGGCTGCACTCAAGGAGCGCATCGAACTGCACAATATGCAGGATCGCTTCGGTGAGGTGCTGGTCCCGACCGAGGAGGTCGTGGAAATGCGTGCCGGTCAGAAACGTCGCAGTGAGCGCAAGTTCTTCCCCGGCTACGTGCTGGTGCAGATGGAGCTCGATGAGGACACCTGGCATCTCGTCAAGGAAACGCCGCGAGTAATGGGCTTTATTGGTGGCAAGGCCGACAAGCCGGCGCCCATTACTGAGGCTGAGGCCAATGCGATTCTGCAGCGTGTCGAGGACGGTGTCGAAGCGCCGCGGCCCAAGACGCTGTTCGAGCCCGGCGAAATGGTGCGGGTTATCGACGGCCCTTTCAACGACTTCAATGGTGTCGTCGAAGAGGTCAACTACGAGAAGAACCGCCTGCAGGTGGCGGTACTGATTTTCGGACGTTCCACCCCGGTGGAGCTGGAATTTGGTCAGGTAGAGAAAGCCTGACCGTTAACAGGATGGGGAGCCCGAACAGCTGAATCGGGGTCCAAAAGTGGGGTCAGAGTAAAATTTCTGACGGCTGAAATTTTACTCTGACCCCACTTTTGCTGACCCCGATTAGAAAAGTACGGCGTTTGAACCCAGGGAGAAGTAAACATGGCTGCAAAGATTGAAGCCTATATCAAGCTGCAGGTGCCTGCTGGTCAGGCCAACCCCAGCCCCCCCGTTGGCCCGGCACTGGGTCAGCACGGTGTAAATATCATGGATTTCTGTAAGGCATTCAACGCAGAAACCCAGGGTATGGAGCCGGGCTTGCCGGTTCCAGTTGTGATCACGGTTTACGCGGATCGCAGTTTCACCTTTATCAAGAAGACGCCGCCGGCCGCAGTACTGCTGCGCAAGGCTGCCAAGATTCAGAAAGGCTCCGGCGAGCCCAACACCAACAAGGTGGGCAAGGTTAACCGCGCCCAGCTTGAAGAGATTGCCGAAGCCAAGTGGCCGGACCTCACTGCCGCGTGTGCTCGGCCCCCGCGGCCTGATGCCGAACCCCAAGGCCGGTACGGTAACCCCTGACGTGGAAACGGCTGTCAAGAATGCCAAGGCCGGCCAGGTACAGTACCGGACCGACAAGAACGGTATCGTTCATGGCGGTATCGGCAAGATCGATTTTGAACTGAATGCCATCAAGGAAAATCTAGAGGCAGTGCTGGCCGACCTCAAGAAGGCCAAGCCCTCCGCTTCCAAAGGCATTTATATGCAGAAAGTGACCCTTAGCACCACCATGGGTCCAGGGCTGGCGATTGACCAGTCCAGCCTGGAAGTTTAACGGGCGGAATTTGATCGATATGCCCTTACCGGGGCGTATCCTCAAGTGTCCTGCAGGGAAGCGGGACAACTGGCAGGGGGCGCTGTTTACCAACAGTCCCGGCCAGCTTTGAGGTCTTTGGAAGAGGCCAGGGCTCTAGAGCTTTAGCTGAGTACTGAAGACCATCAAAGACCGTAGGTGCGCAGGTCTGCAGCGACATTCGCAGATTGGTGCTTAATCAGGCCCTGGTCGGGGTCGAGCCTACGCAGATGGACGCGTGACAGCGCTGCCTTGGCGGCATGACACGTGAATTCAACTAACCAGGAGTAGATCCAGTGGCAATTGGACTCGAAGACAAGAAAGCAATCGTTGCTGAAGTCAATGAGACTGCCACCAGTGCACTGTCCCTGGTGATCGCCGATTCACGCGGCGTCACCGTGGACGATATGACAGCACTGCGCAAGGAAGCTCGCGACAACCAGATTACGCTCCGCGTCGTGCGGAACACTCTGGCCAAGCGCGCTTTTGAAGGGACTGAATACGAGTGTGTCTCTGACTCACTCGCTGGACCGTCCCTGTTCGGTTTCTCAATGGAGGATCCGGGCGCAGCGGCAAGACTCTTCAAGGATTTCGCGAAGGCTAACGACGCGTTTGAGGTGAAGGCACTGGCGGTAAGTGGCCAGTTACTGGGTGCGGAACAACTCGACGTATTGGCCAAGCTGCCGACCCGCGATCAGGCACTCTCGATGTTGATGAGTGTTATGCAAGCGCCGGTAACGAAGCTGGTACGGACGATGAACGAAGTACCTGGGAAGCTGGTGCGTACCGTTGCAGCGGTTCGCGATCAGAAACAAGAGGAAGCTGCGTAAGCAGCTTGTTAATCAGCTAAAGGAGATATTGAGTCATGGCTCTGTCCAAAGACGATATTTTGAATGCAATTGCTGAGATGAGCGTAATGGACATCGTTGAGCTCATCGAAGCCATGGAAGAAAAGTTCGGTGTATCTGCCGCAGCTGCTGTTGCTGCTGCCCCGGCGGCTGCCGGCGGCGGCGAAGCTGCTGCTGCTGAAGAGCAGACCGAATTTGATGTAATGCTGACCGGTGTCGGTGACAAGAAAGTCAACGTCATCAAGGTTGTTCGTGCGGTAACCGGCCTGGGCTTGAAAGAAGCCAAGGGTCTGGTTGATGGCGCGCCTTCTGCAGTTAAAGAAGGTATTGCCAAGGACGAAGCAGAGGACATCCTCAAGCAGCTGGAAGAAGCTGGCGCAAGCGCAGAGCTTAAGTAAGCTCGCTTGTTCAGCTTTCACTGCTGAAGCTGCCAGAAGGCTGGCGGGGGAGTTTCCCCGCCGGCCTTTTGCCGCTTCATGATTATGAGTTTTTCGCCCCGCAACGGGGCATGACGTTGGGGAGTACAGATGACCTACTCGTACACTGAGAAGAAACGGATTCGCAAGGACTTCGGCACCATGCCGATGGTGATGGATATTCCATACCTGCTTGCCATCCAACTCGATTCCTATCGCAAGTTCACCCAGGCGGGCGTACCGCTGGATGAACGCGGCGATTATGGCCTGCATGCGGCCTTTAAGTCTGTTTTCCCAATCGTCAGTTACAGCGGCAATGCTGCACTTGAATACGTGGATTACGCCCTGGGCGCTCCGGTATTCGATGTGAATGAGTGCCAGCTTCGCGGCGTTACCTTCTCTGTGCCCCTGCGCGTCAAGGTCCGGCTGATCATTTACGATAAGGATTCAGCCAACAAGACCATCAAGGACATCAAGGAGCAGGAAGTCTACATGGGGGAAATCCCCCTGATGACCGAGAACGGCACCTTTGTCATCAACGGTACCGAGCGGGTGATTGTTTCCCAGCTGCATCGGTCGCCGGGTGTGTTCTTCGATCACGATCGTGGCAAGACCCACTCTTCGGGCAAGCTGCTCTACTCCGCGCGGGTCATCCCCTACCGTGGTTCCTGGCTAGACTTCGAGTTCGATCCCAAGGACCTCGTGTACGTGCGTATCGACCGTCGTCGCAAGCTGCCGGCAACTATTTTGCTGCGCGCCCTCGGCTACAGTTCCGAGGAAATCCTGGACATGTTCTACGATGTGAACACGTTCCAGACCGACGGTGAAGGCAACTACACCATGACCCTGATCCCCGAGCGTCTGCGCGGGGAAGTGGCTGCCTTTGACATCAAGGCCGGTCGCAAGCTGGTGGTTGAGCAGGGGCGCCGCATTACGGCGCGTCACATCAAGCAACTGGAAGATGCCAGCATCACCGAACTGGAAGTGCCCACCGAGTACGTCATGGGCCGTGCACTGGCGAAGGACGTGGTCAGCAAGGAAACCGGCGAAGTGCTGGCAGCTTGCAACGACCAGCTCACCGAGGAAGTCCTGGCATCGCTCAGCGAAGCCGGCGTGCGCGAAATCGAAACCCTGTACACCAACGACCTGGACCAGGGTCCCTTTGTGTCAGACACGCTGCGTGTCGACACCACTACCAACGAGCTGGAAGCGCTGGTAGAGATCTACCGGATGATGCGCCCCGGCGAGCCGCCAACCAAAGAGTCCGCCGAGAACCTGTTCCAGAACCTGTTCTTCTCTTCTGACCGCTACGACCTGTCTGCGGTAGGCCGCATGAAGTTCAACCGTCGCCTGGGCCGTGAAGAGTCCACCGGCAGCGGCATCCTGGATCGTGAGGACATTGTCGATGTGCTCAAGACCCTGGTGAACATCCGTAACGGCCAGGGCATGGTTGATGATATCGACCACCTCGGCAACCGCCGCATCCGTAGCGTTGGCGAAATGGCTGAAAACCAGTTCCGCGTGGGCCTGGTTCGCGTCGAGCGAGCCGTCAAGGAACGTCTGTCCATGGCTGAAAGCGAAGGCCTGATGCCCCAGGACCTGATCAACGCCAAGCCGGTCGCGGCGGCGGTGAAAGAGTTCTTCGGCTCCAGCCAGCTGTCGCAGTTCATGGACCAGACCAACCCGCTGTCCGAAGTCACCCACAAACGCCGCCTCTCGGCGCTTGGACCCGGTGGTCTGACACGCGAGCGCGCGGGCTTCGAAGTCCGCGACGTTCACCCGACCCACTACGGTCGAGTCTGCCCGATTGAAACGCCCGAAGGTCCGAATATCGGCCTGATCAACTCCCTTGCGACCTATGCCCGGACTAACGAATACGGCTTCCTAGAAAGCCCCTACCGCCGGGTGGTAGACGGCAAGGTGACCGACGACATCGAGTACCTGTCGGCGATCAACGAAGGTCAGTACGTGATCGCTCAGGCGTCGGCCGAGCTCAACGACAAGAAGCAGTTTGTTGAAGACCTGGTGGCAGTGCGTTACCTCAACGAATTTACGGTCAAGCCGCCGGAAGACGTCCAGTACATGGACGTATCTCCGCGCCAGGTGGTGTCGGTAGCGGCCTCACTGATTCCGTTCCTCGAGCACGATGATGCCAACCGTGCCCTGATGGGCTCCAACATGCAGCGTCAGGCGGTACCGACCCTGCGCGCCGACAAGCCCCTGGTGGGCACCGGTATGGAGCGCCACGTGGCGCGCGATTCCGGCGTCTGCGTGGTGGCTCGCCGTGGCGGCGTCATCGACAGCGTCGATGCCAGCCGAATCGTGGTACGTGTCAACGATGCGGACGTGGGCAAGGACGAGGCCCCGGTCGATATCTACAACTTGACCAAGTACACCCGTTCCAACCAGAACACCTGCATCAACCAGCGCCCGATTGTGAAGGAAGGCGATGTGGTTGCTCACGGTGATGTGCTGGCGGATGGCCCTTCCATCGATATGGGCGAGCTGGCGCTCGGCCAGAATATGCGCATCGGCTTTATGCCCTGGAACGGGTACAACTTCGAGGACTCGATCCTCGTCTCCGAGCGTGTGGTTGAGGAAGATCGTTTCACCACGATTCACATTCAGGAACTCACCTGTATTGCCCGTGATACCAAGCTGGGGCCAGAAGAAATTACCGCTGATATCCCCAACGTCGGTGAGAGTGCGCTGAGCAAGCTGGATGAGTCCGGTATTGTATACATCGGTGCCGAAGTGGACGCCGGCGACATCCTGGTGGGCAAGGTGACGCCCAAGGGCGAAACCCAGCTGACGCCGGAGGAGAAGTTGCTCCGTGCCATCTTTGGTGAGAAGGCGTCCGACGTGAAGGACACTTCCCAGCGTGTACCCAGCTCTACCAAGGGCACGGTCATCGACGTCCAGGTGTTCACTCGTGACGGACTCGAAAAGGACGCCCGCGCCCTGCAGATCGAGCGCGCGCAACTGGATGAGTATCGCAAGGATCTGAACGAGGAATACCGCATCTTCGAAGAAGCGATGTACTCCCGCCTGGGCAACCTGCTGAAGGGCAAGAAGACTGCCTCCGGTGGTGGCCTGCCGAAGGGTTCTTCCCTGACCGCCAAGGTGCTGGAAGACCTGGATCGCGAACAGTGGTTCAAGCTGAAGATGGCCAATGCCGAGCTCAACGAAAGCCTGGCTGCTGCCCAGAACCAGCTCAAGGAACAGCGCCAGTTGCTGGACGATCGTTTTGAAGACAAGAAGCGCAAGCTGCAAAGCGGCGACGACCTGGCCCCGGGCGTGTTGAAAATCGTCAAGGTTTACCTGGCGATCAAGCGACGCATTCAGCCGGGTGACAAGATGGCGGGGCGCCACGGTAACAAGGGTGTGATCTCAGTGATCATGCCGGTGGAAGACATGCCATATGACGAGAAGGGTGAGCCAGTAGATATCGTGCTCAATCCGCTCGGCGTGCCTTCGCGCATGAACGTCGGCCAGATTCTCGAAACCCACCTCGGCATGGCTGCCAAGGGCCTCGGCGAAAAGCTGGACGGCATGATTCGCGAACAGCGCAAGATTGCCGAGGTTCGCAAGTTCCTCGAGGCGATCTACAACAACGGTGCCGGTCGCGTCGAAGATCTCAAGTCGCTGAGCGATGAGGAGATTCTCCATCTGGCCGACAACCTGCGTGGCGGTGTGCCGATGGCGACGCCGGTATTCGACGGCGCAGCAGAAGTCTCCATCAAGGAGCTGCTGAAGCTGGCTGACATGCCGGATAGCGGTCAGTTCACCCTGTACGACGGCCGCAGCGGCGACGAGTTCGATCGCCCGGTCACGGTGGGCTACATGTACATGCTCAAACTCAACCACTTGGTGGATGACAAGATCCACGCACGCTCCACTGGGCCTTACAGCCTCGTCACGCAGCAGCCTCTGGGTGGTAAAGCCCAGTTTGGCGGCCAGCGCTTCGGGGAGATGGAGGTCTGGGCTCTGGAAGCCTACGGCGCCGCCTACACGTTGCAGGAGATGTTGACGGTCAAGTCCGACGATGTCGCCGGCCGCACCAAGATTTACAAAAATATTGTCGATGGTGACCATCGTATGGAGCCGGGCATGCCCGAGTCCTTTAACGTGTTGGTTAAAGAAATTCGTTCGCTCGGTATTGATATCGAGCTGGAACACGAATAAGCCTGACTGGAACCCATTGAACGGATAAAGCATTTCCCACTGGAGGAATAACCTTGAAAGACTTATTGAATCTGTTGAAGTCCCAGGGACAATCGGAAGACTTCGATGCCATTCGCATTGGTCTGGCGTCGCCCGACATGATTCGCTCGTGGTCATTCGGTGAAGTAAAGAAGCCGGAGACAATCAATTACCGTACCTTCAAGCCGGAGCGGGACGGCCTGTTCTGCGCCAAGATTTTTGGCCCGGTCAAGGACTACGAGTGCCTGTGCGGCAAGTACAAGCGCCTCAAGCATCGTGGTGTCATTTGTGAGAAGTGCGGTGTTGAAGTCGCTCTGGCCAAGGTGCGTCGTGAGCGCATGGGGCACGTTGAACTGGCCAGCCCCGTTGCGCACATCTGGTTCCTGAAGTCCTTGCCTTCGCGTATCGGCCTGCTGCTGGATATGACGCTGCGCGATATCGAGCGTGTACTGTACTTTGAGTCTTACGTGGTGACTGAGCCGGGTATGACTACCCTGGAGCAGGGCCAGTTGCTGACCGACGAGCAGTACTATGAGGCGATGGAAGAGTTCGGCGACGAGTTCACCGCCAAGATGGGCGCGGAAGCGGTCCAGGACCTGATGAGCCAGCTGGACATCGACGAGATCGTCGCCACGCTGCGCGAAGAGATCCCGGCGACCAACTCCGAGACCAAGATCAAGAAGCTGTCCAAGCGCGTCAAGCTGATGGAGGCCTTCGACAACTCGGGCAACAAGCCCGAGTGGATGGTGTTGAACGCACTGCCGGTATTGCCGCCAGATCTGCGTCCGCTGGTACCGCTCGATGGCGGTCGTTTTGCGACGTCTGATCTCAACGACCTCTACCGTCGGGTGATCAACCGTAACAATCGCCTGAAGCGTCTGCTGGACCTCAATGCGCCGGATATCATCGTGCGTAACGAAAAGCGTATGCTGCAGGAGGCGGTTGACGCACTGTTGGACAACGGTCGTCGTGGCCGCGCCATCACCGGTTCCAACAACCGCCCGCTCAAGTCGCTCACCGACATGATCAAGGGCAAGCAGGGCCGCTTCCGCGAAAACCTCCTGGGCAAGCGCGTCGACTACTCGGCCCGTTCGGTCATCGTCGTCGGCCCGACGCTCAAACTGCACCAGTGCGGCCTGCCAAAGAAAATGGCTCTCGAGCTGTTCAAGCCGTTTATCTTCGCCAAGCTGGAAGCGCGTGGCCTGGCCACGACGATCAAAGCTGCCAAGAAGATGGTCGAGCGCGAGCCGCCGGAAGTCTGGGACATCCTCGCTGAAGTGATTCGCGAACACCCGGTGATGCTGAACCGTGCGCCAACCCTGCACCGCCTCGGCATTCAGGCGTTCGAGCCGGTATTGATTGAAGGCAAGGCGATTCAGTTGCACCCGCTGGTGTGTGCCGCCTACAACGCCGACTTCGACGGCGACCAGATGGCGGTACACGTACCGCTGACCTTGGAAGCGCAGCTAGAAGCACGTGCCCTAATGATGTCTACCAACAACATCCTGTCTCCTGCCAACGGTGAACCTATCATCGTACCTTCTCAGGACGTTGTATTGGGTCTTTACTACATGACCCGCGATCGCATCAATGCGAAGGGCGAGGGCATGGTGTTTGCAGACACTCAGGAAGTGCACCGTGCATTCAACGCCGGCCACCTTCACCTGCAGGCGCGCATCAAGGTGCGTATTCACCAGACCGTGCAGACGGAAGAGGGTGACTTCGAGGACAAGTCAGGCATCGTCGAGACGACCGTCGGTCGTTCCCTGCTTTGGGAGATTGTGCCCAAGGGTCTCGAATACGAGCTGATTAACCAGGCCATGAACAAGAAGGCCATCTCGCGTGTCATCAACCGCTGCTACCGTGTTGTAGGGCTGAAGGCTACAGTCATCTTTGCTGACCAGCTCATGTACATGGGCTATGAGTACTCCACCAAGTCCGGCGCCTCTATCGGCGTTAACGACTTCGAAATCCCGGAGCAGAAGGCCAAGATCATTGATCACGCCGAAGCCGAAGTGAAGGAAATCGAGGAACAGTACGCCGCCGGCCTGGTGACTCAGGGTGAGAAGTACAACAAGGTGATTGATATCTGGTCGCGTGCGAATGACCTGGTATCGAAGAGCATGATGGAAGGCCTGAGCAAAGAGACCGTGATCAACCGTGACGGAGAGGAAGAGGAACAGGATTCCTTCAACTCTGTTTATATCTACGCCGACTCTGGTGCCCGGGGTTCGCCCGCCCAGATCCGACAGCTTGCCGGTATGCGTGGTTTGATGGCCAAGCCTGACGGTTCGATCATTGATCGCCGCACAGTCCATCGGTGAGCCCGGCACCCAGCTGACCATGCGGACCTTCCACACCGGTGGTGCGGCATCACGTGCCACCGCGGCGGACAGTATTCAGGTCAAGGGCGGCGGCGCTGTGAAGCTGCACAACCTGAAGTTCGTTGAACGTGCCGATGGCAAGCTGGTGGCGGTAAGCCGCTCCGGTGAGCTGACGCTGTCTGACGAGCGTGGCCGTGAGCGCGAGCGTTACAAGCTGCCCTACGGCGCCACTATTACCGTGGCCGATGGCGCAGAAGTAGCCGCCGGTGACGTTGTGGCGACCTGGGATCCGCATACCCACCCCATCATTACTGAAGTGGCGGGTACGGTTAAATTCAGCGGCATGGAAGAGGGCATCACCATCATGCGCCAGACCGATGAATTGACCGGACTCTCCAGTATCTCCGTGATGGAGGCGGGCGAGCGGCCCTCGACGGGCAAGGACATCCGCCCGGCGATCAGTCTGGTCGACAAGAAGGGCAAGGAGTTGTGCCTGGCCGGTACCAACGTGCCTGCCCACTACTTCCTGCCGGCGGGTGCCATTGTGTCGCTGGATGATGGCGCTGAGATTGGCGTCGGCGAATTCGTCGCACGTATCCCGCAGGAAGGTTCCAAGACCCGTGACATCACGGGTGGTCTGCCGCGCGTCGCCGATCTCTTCGAAGCACGTAAGCCGAAGGAGCCCGCTATCCTTGCGGAAATCTCCGGTACCGTCAGCTTTGGCAAGGAAACCAAGGGCAAGCGGCGTCTGGTAATCACCCCGACCGATGGCTCTGCGCTGCCCGACGGCAGCACCCACTATGAAGCGCTGATTCCGAAGTGGCGCATCATGTCCGTGTTTGAGGGCGAATCTGTAGAGAAGGGTGAGATCGTCTCCGAAGGTCCGCCCAGCCCGCACGATATCCTGCGACTCAAGGGCATCGAGGCACTGGCCAACTACATCGTCAACGAGATCCAGGAGGTGTATCGCCTGCAGGGTGTGAAGATCAACGACAAGCACATCGAGGTAATCGTTCGCCAGATGCTGCGCAAGGTCGTGATCAGCAACAGCGGCGACTCCAACCTGATCAAGGGCGAGCAGGTGGAGTACACCACCTTGCTGGAAGAGAACGAACGCCTGCAGGCAGAGGAATTGGTGAATGCCCAGGGCGATCGCGAACTGCTGGGTATTACCAAGGCCTCTCTGGCCACGGAGAGCTTCATCTCTGCGGCATCTTTCCAGGAGACCACCCGTGTACTCACGGAAGCGGCCGTTACCGGCAAGCGCGACTATCTGCGCGGTCTCAAGGAGAACGTTGTGGTCGGTCGTCTGATCCCCGCCGGTACTGGCCTTGCCTACCACGAGGAGCGTCGCCAGAAGCGCGACGTGGAATCGCCGGAAGGCAGTGTCAGCGTGCAGGAAATCGAAGCGGCGCTTACCGAAGCGCTGCAGGCCGACTCCTAAGCCTGAGGCTCAGGGGACTGACCTTATCGGTCTGTCCCCGGCAACAAACGACAAGGGCTCACCCGCAAGGGTGGGCCCTTTTTTTGTATGGGAGGCTGATCAGGCGGCTGCAACCGCCTGTCCACCAGCAAGGGCGTCATGCTGTGAATCTGTTCCTGTTCCGGCCTTGACCCTTCACCTTATACTCGGTGCAGAATTCACCGTGGCTGGCGACGGGCCAGGCAGCCTTATGATAGACACAGGTTCAGTCAGCACATTCCTCGGCCGGGTGACCCGGTGGGATTGTTTGGCAGTGCTGCTGCACCTGCTGCTGCTGGCTCTTGTTTACAGCCAGGTGCGCAGCTTTGACTATATCTATTTCGACGACGCCGCCTATGTACTGTGGAATGCACAGGTCAGCCGGGGGCTTACAGTAGACGGGGCTGTCTGGGCCTTTACCACGACCTTCCTGGGAAACTGGCACCCGCTGACCTGGCTTTCCCATATGCTGGACGTCAGTCTGTTCGGCACGGCTCCGGGTGGGGCGCACCTGCACAATGCGCTGTTGCACGGTGCGAACAGTCTTCTGGTATATCTGTTTCTGCTGAAGCTGGGCGCCACGCGCAGTTGGGCGCTACCCCTGTCCCTGCTGTTTCTTGTCCACCCCCAGCACGTGGAGTCGGTAGCCTGGATCGCCGAGCGCAAGGATCTGCTGTGCGCGCTGTTCTACCTGTTGGCACTGCTGGCATGGGATAGTTATCGTCGTAGGGCAACACTGTCCAGTTACGTATTGAGTCTGCTGGCTTTCCTTGCCGCCCTGCTTTCCAAGGCCATGGCGGTCACCCTGCCCGTCGTTCTGGTGATTCTGTGTTACTGGCATTACCGTTTACCGCCGCCGACCAGGTGGCGGGATGGCTTGCCTCGCTGGTGCCTGGAGTTGCTGCCCTTTGTCGCGCTATCCGGGCTATTTTCCCTGTTGGCCATGGTGGCGCAGAGCGGCGCTAACGCGGTGTCCGGCCTGGAGGCTGTGCCGCTGGCGACACGGCTGGCCAATGCGGCCTGGGCCTACATGGAATATATCCTGCAGTTTATTGCGCCGCGAAATCTCGACATCTTCTACCCCTATCGAGCCCGGACGGGCCTGCCAGATCTGTTGCCAGCCTTGTTGAGTATGACGGTTTTGTTGTCTGGCCTGCTGTGGGGTTGGCGTCGCAATCCACTGCTGAGTTTGGGACTTGCCTGGTATCTGCTGACACTGCTCCCGGTGATTGGCCTGGTCCAGATTGGCGTGCAATCCCATGCCGACCGATACATGTACATACCATCGATTGGGCTGTTGCTGGTCATCCTGTCATTTCGCGACAAGCTGTCGCCGGCGCGTTTTCGGCAGGCTGCTGGGCTGGCGATCCTCGTTTTGGCGCTGTTCTCGCTTCTGGCATATTGGCAAGTCAGCTACTGGCAGGATCGGCAGACGCTCTACCTGCGTTCCCTGGCAGTGAGCGGGCCACACTGGCGGACTCATGCCCATGTGGCTGAAGACTATCTGGCCCGCGGTGAACCAGTGCGGGCCCTGGCGCATGCCGAGGCAGCTGCTGACCTTGCCGTTCGGGAACCGTTGCCGCACTTTTACATGGGCAACGCGCGCAGCCGGCTAGGCCAGTTTGAAACGGCGGTTGTGCATTACATTCGTGCTAACGAGTTGGGAATGCGAGCCGCCCGGTTATACAACAACCTGGGTGTTGCCCTGATGAAGACCGGTCGCGAAAACGACGCGAGATTGGCGTTCCGACAGGCGCTGCGCGCCCAGCCCGGTTACCCGCCGGTAGCCGCCAGCCTTGCGCACTTTGGCAAGGATGCTTCCTGGCTTGCGGCCGACCCCGGCTAGGCGAATCGTTTGATGACTGCCAGAGCCTGCTGTCGATAGCTGCCGCCGAACAGGTTCAGGTGATTGAGTACGTGGTAGAGGCTATAGATCGGCAGCCGCTCCCGCCAGCCGGCCTGTGGCGAGCAGGTGGCTTCCCAGGCCTGGTAGAAGGGCTCCGGGAATCCGCCGAACAGCGCGCACATGGCGACATCGGCCTCTGGCCAGCCCCAGTAGCAGGCGGGGTCGATTACCACTGGCTCTGCTTCACTGGTGAACAGGACATTCCCATTCCACAGGTCGCCGTGGAGCAGCGCGGGCCCCTGCTCGGGTATCAGCTCGGGCAGTCGTTTGCCCAGTGTTTCAAGGGCCGCGATGTGTTGTAGATCCAGAAGGCCGGCATCCCGCGCCAGGCGGCCCTGGTGTCCAAGGCGATACTCTGCGAAAAATGCGTGGCCGTCGTCGGTTTGCGGGTTGGGTTGCTGCGTTTCACCGCAAAAGTTGTCTGCACTGAAGCCGAAACAGGGTTGGACGATAGTATGCAGGGCGCCCAGCTGTTGTCCCAACATATGCCAGCTGTCCGGCCCCGGCGCACCGGTCACTATGCGCTCGGTGAGCAGTTCCCGGTCACTGACAGCCAGCACCACAGGTGTGCGCAAGGTGTGGGTGGCGGCAAGCGCCGCCAGCCCCGCTGCCTCGGCGTGAAAATTCTCAACGCAGCCGGCGGTGAGGTATTTCCGGAAAACCGGTTCCCCGTCGGGGGTTGTGCTGAACTCGTAGGCAGGCATGGTCCGACAGCATGAGTGGATAAGGCAGCTAGCATAGGGCGGCGCGGCAATAAGGTCACTGCAGGCCAGCGCTAGCTTGACCCGGGCGGTAGGCCTTTATAGCCTGCACTGCTGCAGTGGCCTCAGGAGTATCCATGAAATACTGGTTGTTCAAGTCCGAACCGTCCACATGGAGCTGGCAGCAGCAGTTGGCGCGCGGCGAACGGGGTGAGGAATGGGACGGGGTGCGGAACTACCAGGCACGCAACTTCATGCGATCCATGGCGGTCGGTGACCACGGCTTTTTCTACCATTCCCAGAAAGAGAAGGCGATCGTCGGTGTCGTCGAGGTAATTGCTCTTGCGCACCCGGACAGCACCACCGATGA
This sequence comes from Cellvibrionales bacterium, assembly GCA_043513815.1. Classification (GTDB taxonomy): domain Bacteria; phylum Pseudomonadota; class Gammaproteobacteria; order Pseudomonadales; family Halieaceae; genus JANQIO01. Next base: position 795,083 of record CP121313.1, read on the forward strand.
TCCGCGCTGGGAGTGCGTGGACATCAAGGCGGTCGCCGGCATGCCCAACCCGGTCACGCTGGACGTTTGCAAACTTGATCCGCGCCTGAAGGATATGGTGTTGGTCAACAATCCCCGCCTGTCGGTGCAGCCGGTCACGGCGTCGGAATGGTCGGTCATCTGCGAGCTGGGCGGATATAAAGCATAACTATTAATAGCGGGAAGCATTTTATGTATCAGGTTTTTAGAGTCCTTCTGGTGATCACCGTGACAGCGCTTGGGCTGGTGGGTGGCGTGGCCGCCGCCGAGCAGGAGCAGGGCCGGGTAGTCGACAATGCGCACTCCGTGTTGCCGCGGCGGGAGCGGCCCGCCGTGGAGAATACCATTCTTGAGTATCGCCTCAACGAACTGCTACCGGCGCTCATGGAGGAATCCGGTATCGACATGTGGCTTGTGATTGCCCGCGAATATGCCGAGGATCCGGTGTATTTCACGCTGGTGCCGCAGCCGACCTTTGCCGCCCGGCGCACAACAATGCTGGTGTTCTTCCGCGGCCCCGACGGCTTCGAGAAACTGTCAGTGAATCGCTATCCACTGGGTGGCCCCTTTGATACCGGCTGGTCCGGCGGCAATCTGGACCAGCAGTGGGCGGCCCTCGGAGAGCTGGTCGCCAGCAGGAATCCGCAGCGCATTGGCGTCAACGTGTCGACCGACTGGCCCGTTGCGGACGGCCTTACGCATGGGCTTTACGAACGCCTGATGGCGTCGCTCCCGAGTTCACTGCACCCACGGGTCGTGCCGGCGGAGGACCTGGTTGTGCGCTGGCTGGAGACCCGCAGCCCCGGGGAGGTTGCCCTGTATCCCCACATCGTGGGCCTGGCCCGGCAGGTGATTGGCGAGGCATTTTCCACCCGGGTTATCACCCCGGGCGCGACCACCACAGAGGACATCGCCTGGTACATCCATGAGCGATTCAATGAGCTGCAACTGCCGATCTGGTTCCACCCCGACGTCAACCTGCAGCGGCGTGGCGACGACTGCACCGCGGACTCGCCGTTCTGCGGTGGCCAGGGTGTGGTCATGCCCGGCGACGTGCTGCATACCGACGTGGGCATCTGCTATCTGAAGCTGTGCACCGATACCCAGGAAATGGCCTACATCCCGCGGCTGGGTGAAGAGGGTGTACCGAAAGGCCTGGTGAAGGCCCTGGCCGCAGGAAACCTGTGGCAGGACGGCCTTACAGATGCATTCAAGACCGGCCGCACCGGCAATGACATCCTGGCGCGCAGCCTCAAGGCCGCCCAGCGCCGTGGCCTGAATGCCAGTACCTATACCCATCCCATCGGTTTTTTTGGTCATGCGCCCGGTCCGACCATCGGCATGTGGGACAACCAGGGCGATACCCCGATCCGCGGCGACTGGCCGCTGCACCCAAATACCGCGTATGCGATTGAGGGCAACATCAAGGCCCAGGTGCCGGAATGGGATGGCCAGACTGTGCAGATCAAGCTGGAACAGACCGCATTTTTCGACGGCACGCGGGTGATCTACCTGGCGGGTCGCCAGACCGCGTGGCATGTAGTCCGTTGAGCGACGCCAGCACCTGATGCCTGCCTGTTCGGCCCCGCAAGGCGGTGCCGAACAGGCATTGACTCTACCCGGTCTCATCTATAGAATGCCGCCTCCCTTGAATCGGGGGGACGTTTTTCGTCCTGAATTTTATTAACGGAGTTTCTTTTTAATGGCAACGATCAACCAATTGGTTCGTAAGCCCAGGAAGCGCAAAGTAGAAAAGAGCGATGTTCCCGCCCTGCAAAGCTGTCCGCAGCGCCGCGGTGTGTGCACTCGTGTTTACACTACAACGCCGAAGAAGCCGAACTCTGCACTGCGTAAAGTCTGCCGGGTGCGCCTGACCAACGGTTACGAAGTTTCTTCGTACATCGGTGGTGAAGGTCACAACCTGCAGGAGCACAGTGTGGTTCTGATTCGCGGCGGTCGTGTGAAGGATCTGCCTGGTGTGCGTTATCACACCGTTCGAGGCAGCCTCGACACCTCTGGAGTAGCCGACCGTAAGAATGGTCGCTCCAAGTACGGTGCCAAGCGACCCAAGTAACCGGGACGCTGCCCTTCGCCAGTCACTGGCGGGGGCAACAGCTTTTTAGCAGACAATTTAGTAGACAACGAATGGGGCTTAGGCCCCAAGTAAGGCCGGATCCCTGCACCCCCGCAATGCGTTCTCGCAATAGTGGCAGGTCAGTGTCCGGGTAACCTGAAGAGAAGAGGAAGGCAAAATGCCGAGAAGAAGAGTAGTCGCCAAGCGCGAAGTTCTGCCGGATCCCAAATACGGCAACGTGACTTTGGCAAAGTTCATGAACCACGTGATGGTGAGTGGCAAGAAGTCCGTGGCCGAACGTATTGTTTACGGCGCACTGGATATTGTCGAAGACCGGCTGTCCAAGAACCCGATTGAGGCTTTCGACGAGGCTCTGGAAAATATCGCCCCCATGGTGGAAGTAAAGTCCCGCCGCGTTGGTGGTGCGACTTACCAGGTGCCGGTTGAAGTTCGCCCTGCACGCCGGATGGCACTGTCTATGCGTTGGCTGGTGGAATACGCCCGCTCTCGCGGCGAAAAGTCCATGACCCAGCGCCTGGCGGGCGAAATTATCGACGCCTCCCAGGGTAAGGGTAATGCGGTACGCAAGCGGGAAGACGTACACCGCATGGCGGAAGCAAACAAGGCTTTCTCCCACTACCGGTTCTAAAACACCATTCATACACCACTACGACAGGATTTTTGACGTGGCACGTAAAACTCCGATCAACCGGTATCGTAATATCGGTATCTGCGCACACGTGGACGCTGGTAAAACCACGACCACCGAGCGCGTCCTGTTCTACACCGGTCTTTCTCACAAGATCGGTGAGGTGCACGATGGCGCCGCGACCATGGATTGGATGGAGCAGGAGCAAGAACGCGGTATTACCATTACTTCGGCTGCAACAACAACCTTCTGGCAAGGTTCGGAGCAGCAGTTCGATCAGCACCGCATCAACATTATCGACACCCCTGGGCACGTCGACTTCACCATTGAAGTCGAGCGCTCCCTTCGAGTCCTTGACGGTGCCATTGTGGTGCTGTGCGGTTCTTCAGGCGTCCAGCCTCAGACCGAGACTGTATGGCGTCAGGCCAACAAGTACGAAGTACCGCGCCTGGTTTTCGTCAACAAGATGGACCGCGCTGGTGCCGACTTCAAAATGGTCGTCGACCAGCTCAAGGATCGCCTGGGTGCCAACCCGGTGCCGCTGCAGATGACGATTGGTGCTGAAGACGAGTTTAAAGGTGTCGTCGACCTGGTCCTGAACAAGGCCATCATCTGGAACGAAGATGACATGGGCATGACCTTCGAGTACCAGGAAGTGCCGGCTGAGCTGGCTGACCAGGTCGAGGAAATGCGCGAGTACGTGATTGAAGCGGCCGCTGAAGGCAACGAAGAACTCATGGACAAGTACCTTGAGGAAGGCGAGCTGACGGTTGAAGAAATCAAGCTGGGCATTCGCCTGCGTACGCTGGCCAACGAAATTGTGCCTGTGCTGGGCGGCTCGGCGTTCAAGAACAAGGGCGTCCAGGCAATGCTGGATGCTGTCATTGAGTACATGCCTGCGCCCACCGAGGTGAAGGCTATTGAAGGCTTGCTGGAAGATGGCGAAACCGTTGAGCGGCGCATAGCCGACGACGAGGCACCCTTTGCGGCGCTTGCGTTCAAGATCGCGACTGATCCCTTCGTCGGTACGTTGACGTTCTTCCGTGTTTACTCCGGAAAGCTCGAGAGCGGCACTGCGGTATACAACTCGGTGAAAATGAAGAAGGAGCGTGTCGGCCGAATGGTTCAGATGCACTCCAACAGCCGAGAGGAAATCAAGGAAGTGCTGGCCGGCGATATCGCCGCTGCCGTGGGCCTTAAAGACGTTACCACCGGCGATACCCTGTGCGACATCGACAAGCCGATCATTCTTGAGCGCATGGAGTTTCCGGAGCCGGTAATCTCGGTTGCCGTAGAGCCAAAATCCAAGGCCGACCAGGAAAAAATGGGCATTGCATTAGGCAAGCTTGCCCAAGAAGACCCCTCCTTCCGTGTCAAAACGGATGAAGAGACAGGTCAGACCATTATCTCTGGTATGGGCGAGTTGCACCTGGACATCCTCGTGGATCGCATGAAGCGTGAGTTCAGTGTTGAGGCCAACATTGGCAAGCCTCAGGTGGCCTATCGCGAGGCGATCCGCAATACCTCCGAGATCGAAGGCAAGTTTGTACGCCAGTCGGGTGGCCGTGGTCAGTACGGGCACGTCTGGATCCGGTTTGAGCCGGGCGAGGACGAGAATGCTGAAGGTCTGGAGTTCGTCAACGAAGTTGTCGGTGGTGTGGTTCCCAGGGAATACATTCCCGCGGTACAGAAGGGTATTGAGGAGCAGATGAAGAACGGCGTACTGGCCGGTTACCCGCTGCTGGGACTCAAGGCGACCTTGTATGACGGGTCGTACCACGACGTGGACTCCAACGAGATGGCCTTCAAGATCGCCGGCTCCCTGGCCACCAAGGAACTGGCCAGGCAGGGCGGTGCGGTACTGCTGGAGCCGATCATGGCGGTAGAAGTGGTAACGCCGGAAGAGAACATGGGTGACGTGGTAGGCGATCTCAACCGTCGTCGCGGCATGATCGGTGGGATGGACGAGAACCCCTCCGGCAAGGTCGTGACTGCTGAGGTTCCGCTGGCAGAAATGTTTGGTTACGCCACCGACCTGCGTAGCGCCACTCAGGGTCGTGCGACCTACACGATGGAGTTCCTCAAGTACGCGGAAGCGCCGAACAACATCGCTGAAGAAATTATTTCCAAGAACAGCTGATTAGCTGCTAAACATTGAGAGGCTTTTAAAATGTCCAAAGAGCAATTTGAACGCAATAAGCCCCACGTCAATGTGGGCACCATCGGTCACGTTGACCACGGCAAGACCACGCTGACGGCGGCGCTGACACGCGTCTGCTCAGAGGTCTGGGGTGGTGATCTGGTTGCCTTCGACGGCATCGACAACGCACCGGAAGAGAAAGAGCGTGGTATCACCATTGCGACGTCTCACGTTGAGTACGAGTCAGCCGAGCGCCACTACGCGCACGTTGACTGCCCGGGACACGCTGATTATGTGAAGAACATGATCACGGGTGCGGCGCAGATGGATGGTGCAATCCTGGTATGTGGTGCGACTGACGGCCCGATGCCGCAGACCCGCGAGCACATCCTGCTGTCACGCCAGGTGGGCGTACCCTACATCGTGGTATTCCTGAACAAGGCCGACCTGCTGGCGGAAGACTGCGGCGGTGCGGACTCTGAGGAATACGAAGAGATGAAGGAACTGGTGGAGATGGAGCTGCGCGAGCTGCTGGACACCTACGAGTTCCCGGGCGACGACACGCCGATCATTTGTGGTTCAGCGCTGATGGCGCTGGAAGGCAAGGATGACAACGAGCTGGGCACCACCGCGGTTAAGACGCTGGTAGAGACCCTGGACTCCTACATTCCTGAGCCTGAGCGTGCGATTGACCAGCCGTTCCTGATGCCGGTAGAGGACGTGTTCTCTATCTCTGGTCGGGGTACGGTTGTGACCGGTCGTGTTGAGCGCGGCATCATCAAGGTGGGTGAAGAGATCGAGATCGTGGGCATCAAGGACACGACCACGACGACCTGCACGGGTGTTGAGATGTTCCGCAAGATGCTGGACGAAGGCCGTGCCGGTGAGAATGTGGGTGTTCTGCTGCGTGGTACCAAGCGTGAAGAAGTTGAGCGTGGTCAGGTGCTGGCGAAGCCGGGTTCCGTTAACCCGCACACCAAGTTCGAGGCAGAGGTGTACATCCTGTCGAAGGACGAAGGTGGTCGTCACACGCCGTTCTTCAAGGGTTACCGTCCGCAGTTCTACTTCCGTACGACGGACGTGACGGGTGCGGTAGAGCTTCCGGAAGGCGTTGAGATGGTCATGCCGGGTGACAACGTGAACATGGTTGCCACGCTGATCGCCCCGATCGCGATGGAAGAAGGCCTGCGCTTTGCGATCCGCGAAGGTGGCCGCACGGTGGGTGCAGGCGTCGTCGCCAAGATTATTGAGTAATCAATAACTGCAGTAAGCCCAAGAGCTTACGGGCGCCGGGCTACGGGGACAGACCTTCAGCTCTGTCCCCCTCCCAACCCAAAAAGCCCCGCAATAGCGGGGCTTTTTTTTGACCGCTCACCCGCCGCGCCGTGCGGCTGATCATTTCACGTATAGTCCGGGCCGCGGCCAGGAGCGCTTCAGGTCGATTCGCCGTCTGCCGCCCAGTGGGCGTCCACCAGTTGGCCGATGATGTTGGGTGCCACCAGATGGGCGGCGTACCAGGTGTGTAGACAGCGGATCCGGTGAGGCTTCTTTATACCGCCAATGCCTCGCTGCTGGAGGCTGTCGAAGAGCCCCAGGCACTGCAGGCGGGCGCGGTCTTCTTCGCCCATCAGCGAGTTGCGCAGGGCGATATGGGCGGCATGATCTTCGGCCATGGTCTGCTGCAGGCCCGGGTCAGCGTCAATTTGTGCCTGAAGCTCGGCGATGAAGCCACTGGCCTCGAGCTGATCGATTCGGTAGTTCAGTGCGTTATCGACCAGCCAGAACAGAGTGGGGAACGGCTTGTCCTCCACCAGCGACGCTACTCGGATGACGACCGGCTGGCCCTTGGCATCCTTTACCGGGATGGCTTGCAGTCCTCTCGCTTCGCGGCCCAGCAGCTCACTGACGCGGCGGTGCTCGTCCGCGGTGACGGGGGGTGATCGGGTCATGACATTTCCTGATAAATTTCGGGCGCTATTCGACGTTATTCGCCCTTTGAATGCAAGCTGGAATGGGAGTGAAGACTACACTGGAGCTGACAATGCGTATGCCAATCAGGACGGTTTACGGGTGGGCAATGGGGCCGTCCCTGTTATCCCTGTTGGGCGACCTGCCGCCTGCGACAGCCGCATGGCCCTCGCCGCCACTGGCAAAAAGCCTATGAATTTATTGGGTAAAGCGTTTGACAGGCGGCAGGCCGGTCATTAGAATGCGCTCTCCTTTTTCGGGGGGTCCCTTAGCGGGCCTCTAGTTTTTTACTCTTTTTTGGAGTCTGATCAAATGCAGAATCAAAGGATTCGAATTCGTCTCAAAGCATTCGATCATCGCCTGATAGATACGTCTACCCAGGAGATCGTTGAAACCGCGCGTCGCACAGGTGCACAGGTCAAGGGTCCTATTCCCCTTCCTACTCGCAAAGAGCGCTACACGGTACTGGTTTCTCCGCACGTCAATAAAGATGCGCGTGACCAATATGAAATCCGCACCCACAAACGCCTTCTGGATATCGTCGAGCCTACCGAAAAAACGGTGGATGCACTGATGAAGCTGGATTTGGCTGCAGGTGTCGAAGTACAGATCAGTCTAGGTTAACAAACAACCAAGACCTGCTCGGGCTAATGCCCGGGTGTGTAACGCTCAGAGATGAGCGGCCATAGAGGGTGTGAGCCCCGTACACTGAGAGGTTAGAACAATGACTATTGGCTTAGTCGGCCGTAAGTCCGGTATGACTCGCGTCTTTACCGAAGACGGCTCTTCCATTCCGGTGACCGTGATTGAGGTCGATCCCAATCGCGTCACACTGGTAAAAGATTCCGATAGCGATGGCTATCGCGCGATCCAGGTAACCGCAGGCGCTCGCCGCGCGAACCGTATCCGCAAGTCCGAAGCAGGTCACTTCGCCAAAGCAGGCGTTGAGGCAGGCCGCGGTCTGTGGGAGTTCCGTCTGGAAGCGGAAGACGAAGCCCCCGAAGTGGGCGCAGTCCTGACAGTTGAAACCTTTGAAGCCGGCCAGAAAGTCGACGTTGCTGGCAAATCGAAGGGCAAGGGCTTCCAGGGCGCCGTCAAGCGCTGGAACTTCAAGACCCAGGACGCCACTCACGGCAACTCGCTTGCGCACCGCGCACCGGGCTCCATTGGTCAGTGCCAGACGCCGGGTCGAGTATTCAAGGGCAAGAAGATGGCTGGTCACATGGGTGCTGAGAATGTCACAACCCAGGGCCTGGAAATCGTGCGTGTCGACGTTGAACGCAACCTGCTGCTGGTCAAGGGCGCCGTACCCGGTGCACCCGGCGGCGATGTTGTCGTACGTCCGGCAGTCAAGGCATAAGGTCAGGGAGTCTTTACCGTGGAATTGAGTATCGTAAAGCCCGGCAAGGCGAAGCCCGGAAAAGTTTCGGTTTCCGACGTGGCCTTTGCTCGTGAGTTCAACGAAGACCTGGTTCACCAGGTTGTCACCGCATACCTGGCCGGAAGCCGCCAGGGTACGCGGGCACAGAAAAATCGCGCCGCTGTCAGCGGCGGTGGCAAGAAGCCCTGGCGCCAGAAGGGCACCGGTCGAGCTCGCGCGGGCACCATCCGCTCGCCGATTTGGCGCGCCGGTGGTGTGACCTTTGCGGCACAGCCGCAGGATCACTCCCAGAAAGTGAACCGCAAGATGTACCGTGCCGCGCTGTGTTCCATCATGTCAGAACTGGCCCGTCAGGATCGTCTGGTTGTAGTGGAAAGCCTGGATCTGGAACAGCCCAAGACCAAGCTTCTGGTCAAGCAGCTCGAAGCGTTTGGCCTGGACAACGTATTGATCGTGTCCGACCAGATTGGCGAGAACCTTTACCTGGCAGCCCGCAACCTGCACAAGGTGGATGTTCGTGATGTTGATGGCGTCGATCCGGTCAGCCTGATCGCTTATGACAAGGTCATGGTTACTGTGGATGCAGTGAAGAAATTTGAGGAGATGCTGGGATGAACCAGGAGCGCATATTCCAGGTGCTGGTAGGTCCGCACGTTTCCGAGAAGGCGGCAGTGGTCGCCGATGTGAATAACCAGTACGTCTTTCGTGTTGCGGTCGATGCCACCAAGCTGGAGGTCAAGAAGGCCGTTGAGCAGCTGTTCAAGGTGGACGTGACTGACGTCCAGACCCTGAATGTAAAAGGCAAGGTCAAGCGCAACCGTTTCGGGCTCAGCAAAAAGCCGAGCTGGAAGAAGGCATACGTCAAGCTGGAGCAGGGTCAAGACATTGACTTTGCTTCCGCAGAGTGAGGAAGGAGTAGGTTTCCATGGCAATTGTTAAGAGAAAGCCCACTTCAGCCGGTCGCCGACACGTTGTAAACGTGGTCGGCAATGACCTGCACAAGGGTGCGCCTCACAAGGCCCTGCTGGAGAAGCAGTCGAAGAATGGTGGTCGTAACAACAATGGACGCATTACCACGCGTCACGTTGGTGGTGGTCACAAGCAGCACTACCGAGTGATCGACTTCAAGCGCAACAAGGACGGAATTCCGGCCAAGGTTGAGCGCATTGAGTACGACCCCAACCGCACTGCGCACATCGCCCTGTTGAAGTACTCGGACGGTGAGCGTCGCTACATCATTGCCCCCAAGGGCGTTGCTGCTGGCGACTCCGTGCAGTCGGGCGACAACGCCCCGATCAAGGTAGGCAATGCACTGCCCCTGCGCAATATCCCGGTGGGCAGTGTGGTGCACTGTGTCGAGCTCAAGCCAGGCAAGGGTGCCCAGATGGCACGCTCTGCCGGCGCGGCCTGCCAGCTGGTGGCGCGTGAGGGTCGCTACGCGACACTGCGGCTGCGCTCTGGTGAGACGCGCAAGGTGCTGTCAGATTGCCGCGCCAGCCTTGGTGAGGTGTCTAACAGTGAGCACAGCCTGCGTAAGCTCGGCAAGGCCGGCGCCGCGCGCTGGCGCGGTGTTCGGCCGACGGTTCGCGGTGTTGCCATGAACCCGGTAGACCACCCGCATGGTGGTGGTGAAGGTCGTACTTCGGGTGGCCGTCACCCGGTGTCCCCATGGGGTACGCCGACCAAGGGTTACAAGACCCGCAAGAACAAGCGTACGGATGATCTGATTGTCCGCCGTCGTCGCAAGAAGTAACCGGATTAGAGTGAGGAATACATAGTGCCCCGTTCACTGAAGAAAGGTCCTTTCATAGACCTGCACCTGATGAAGAAGGTTGAGGCCGCGGTTGAGAGCAATGACCGTCGTCCTATCAAGACCTGGTCACGGCGTTCCATGGTCTCTCCGGATATGGTCGGTCTGACTATTGCGGTCCATAACGGTCGTCAGCACGTTCCCGTGTTGATCAACGAGGACATGGTCGGCCACAAGCTGGGCGAGTTCGCTGTGACGCGTACGTTCCGCGGCCACGTCGCTGACAAGAAGGCGCGCTGAGGCGCGAAAGAGGTTTAGAGATGGAAGTTGCAGCCAAATTGAAAGGTGCGCGCATTTCAGCCCAGAAGGCACGTCTGGTCGCTGACCAGGTGCGTGGCAAGGGTGTCGAGGACGCTCTCGACCTGCTGGCCTACAGCAACAAGAAAGCCGCCCAAATTATCAAGAAAGTCCTGGACTCGGCGATTGCAAATGCCGAGAACAATGAAGGTGCTGATGTCGATGAACTGAAGATCTCCAGCATCTACGTAGACGAGGGTATGACCATGAAGCGCCTGCGTCCCCGTGCCAAAGGCCGTGCGGACCGCATTCTAAAGCGCAGCTGTCATATCACCGTAAAAGTAGCAGACGGAGAAGGTTAAGCGCATGGGACAGAAAGTACATCCGGTAGGCATCCGCCTGGGTATTGTCAAAGAGCACAACTCAGTCTGGTACGCCGACGACAAGAACTATTCCAAGAACCTGATTACGGATCTGGAAGTTCGCGAGTACATCGAGAAGAAGCTCGATCACGCATCTGTCAGTCGCGTTGTCATCGAGCGCCCGGCGCAGACCGCCCGCATTACCATTCACACTGCCCGTCCCGGCATCGTGATCGGCAAGAAGGGCGAGGACGTGGATAAGCTGCGTGCTGTGCTGAGCGAGAAGATGGGTGTGCCTGTGCACATCAATATCGAAGAGATTCGCAAGCCGGATCTGGATGCCAAGCTGGTAGCTCAAAATGTGGGTCAGCAGCTTGAGCGGCGGGTTATGTTCCGTCGCGCTATGAAGCGTGTTGTACAAAATGCAATGCGCCAGGGTGCCGAAGGTATCAAGGTACAGGTTGGCGGTCGTTTGGGTGGTGCTGAAATTGCGCGCTCCGAATGGTATCGCGAAGGCCGTGTGCCTCTGCACACATTGCGTGCAGACATTGATTACGCGACTTACGAGGCCGCCACTACATACGGCATCATCGGCGTCAAAGTATGGATCTTTAAAGGCGAAGTGATTGGTGGTGAAGAGAACACCGACACCGGCGCCAAGAAGACAGCAACTAATTAAGGGTTACGCAGATGCTTCAACCAAAGCGTACAAAATTTCGCAAGACTCAAAAGGGCCGTAACCGCGGTCTGGCCCATCGTGGCAGCAAGGTGAGCTTTGGCGAGTTCGGTCTGAAGGCAGTCGGTCGCGGCCGTATCACGGCGCGTCAGATTGAGGCTGCTCGTCGCGCCATGACCCGTCACATCAAGCGTGGCGGAAAGATCTGGATTCGCGTGTTCCCGGACAAGCCGATTACCACTAAGCCGCTGGAAGTTCGCCAGGGTAAAGGTAAGGGTAACGTGGAGTACTGGGTGGCGCAGATCCAGCCGGGCAAGGTGCTGTACGAAGTACAGGGCGTTTCCGAAGAGCTGGCGCGTGAAGCATTCACGCTGGCCGCTGCGAAGATCCCCGTTGAAACGAAATTTGTAAAACGGTCGGTAATGTAATGAAAGCTACTGAATTGCGTGAAAAGTCCGTAGAGGACCTGAACAAGGACCTGCTGACCTTGCGTGAAGAGCAGTTCAAGCTGCGCATGCAGAGCAGCACTGGCCAGCTTGGCCAGAGCCATTTGCTGAAGCAGAATCAGCGCGATATTGCTCGTGTGAAGACTGTGCTCACCGAAAAGGCAGGGGATTAAACCATGACGGCAGAACAGAAGACTGCGCGTACCGCTACCGGGCGTGTAGTAAGTAACAAGATGGACAAGACGGTCACGGTACTGATCGAGCGTCGGGTGAAGCACCCGGTATACGGCAAGTACATCACTCGCTCTTCCAAGATCCACGCCCATGATGAAAACAATGAGTGTGGTATGGGAGATGTGGTAACCGTGCAGGAAACGCGTCCGATTTCCAAATCGAAGAGCTGGAAACTGCTGAGCGTTGATGAGAGTGCCGTCCAGGTCTGATACCAGCTGGATTAGCCGGAGTTAAGAGATGATTCAAACACAAACCTATCTGGACGTGGCTGACAATAGCGGTGCCCGTCGCGTGATGTGCATCAAGGTGCTGGGTGGCTCCAAGCGCCGCTATGCCGGCGTGGGCGACCTGATCAAAGTGACGGTCAAGGAAGCGATTCCCCGTGGCAAGGTCAAGAAGGGCCAGGTCATGAACGCTGTAGTTGTTCGTACCCGTAAGGGTGTGCGCCGCAACGACGGTTCGCTGATCAAGTTCGACGACAACGCGGCCGTGCTTCTGAACGCACAGAATGCCCCGATTGGCACGCGTATCTTCGGCCCGGTAACTCGTGAGCTGCGCGGTGAGCAGTTTATGAAGATTGTTTCCCTGGCGCCCGAAGTACTGTAAGCGGGCATCGGCGACGAGATATAGGCGAAGGCAGAGAGATGAAAAAGATCAAACGTGATGACGAAGTGATTGTCCTGACCGGCAAGGACAAGGGCAAGCGCGGTAAGGTTCAGCAAGTGCTGGATGACAACCGCCTGCTCGTGACCGGTGTGAACATGATCAAGAAGCACACAAAGCCAAACCCCCAGATGGGCGTGGCTGGCGGCATTGTTGAGAAGGAAGCCCCTATTCAGGTTTCCAATGTGGCGATTTTCAACCCGAGCACCAATAAGGCTGACCGTGTCGGCTTCAAGGTAGAGGGTGAGTCGAAGACGCGCGTTTACAAATCCAGTGGCGAGGCGATTGACGCTTAAGCGGAAGATATAGATATGGCAACGCTGAAAGAAGTATACAAGTCGGAAATTGCACCTCAGCTGAAAGAAGAGCTGGGTCTGCAGAACGTGATGGAAGTTCCCCGCATCACCAAGATCACCCTGAACATGGGTGTTGGTGAGGCGGTGGGCGACAAGAAAGTGCTGGAAAATGCCGTCGCAGATATGGAAAAGATTGCTGGCCAGAAGGTAGTGGTCACCAAGGCTCGCAAATCAATTGCAGGCTTCAAGGTGCGCGAAGGCTGGCCGATTGGCTGCAAGGTAACCTTGCGCCGGGAACGGATGTACGAGTTTCTTGAGCGCCTGATCAGCATCGCCATCCCGCGGGTACGTGATTTCCGCGGTGTGAGCCCCAAGTCTTTTGACGGGCGTGGCAACTTTGCGATGGGCGTGACCGAACAGATTATTTTCCCGGAAATTGATTACGACCAGGTAGACGCACTGCGCGGCCTGGATATCACGATCACCACGACCGCTCGCAATGACGACGAAGGTCGAGCGCTTCTGCGGGCTTTCAATTTCCCGCTGAAAAGCTAATCAGAGAAGAGGCTGATAAATGGCTAAGAAATCGATGATTGCGCGTGAAGAAAAGCGTGCGCGCACGGTAGCAAAGTTCGCTGGCAAGCGTGCTGAGCTGAAGGCGATCCTCAGGGATCCCAATGCCAGCGATGACGACAAGTGGGATGCGCAGGTCAAGCTGCAGAAGCTGCCTCGTGATGCCAGCCCGGTACGTCAGCAGCGTCGCTGTCAGGTTACCGGACGCCCTCACGGGGTTTATCGGAAGTTTGGCCTGTGCCGTAACAAATTGCGCGAAGCCGCCATGCGCGGTGACGTACCTGGCCTGGTTAAGGCCAGCTGGTAAGCGTGAGAACGGAGAGAGCAAATAAATGAGTATGCAAGATCCCCTGGCAGATATGCTGACCCGCATCCGCAACGCGCAGCAGGCGGGCAAGACGACTGTTGAGATTCCGGCTTCCAAGTTGAAGCTCGCGGTCTGCAACGTGCTGGTTGAAGAAGGCTATGTTGCCGGCGTCCGTGACGTTGAGCGTGAAGGTCATCAGAGGCTGGTTGTTGAGCTGAAGTACTTCGACGGTCAGCCCGTTATCGCCGAGTTGGACCGCGCCAGCCGTCCAGGCCTGCGTCGCTACTCCGGCAAGGACAAGTTGCCGACGGTTCGTGGTGGCCTGGGTGTGGCTATTGTGTCCACCAGTCGCGGTGTTATGACAGACCGCGCTGCTCGTGCAGCCGGTGTCGGTGGCGAAGTGCTTTGCACCGTATTCTAAAGATTGAAGTGTTGAGACGAATAAAGAGCGTTCACTATGTCCAGAGTAGCTAACAATCCGGTCAACGTGCCGAGCGGCGTAGAGGTCAAGCTCGACGGTCGCGATCTGTCCGTAAAGGGCAGTAAGGGCGCGCTGACGATGACCGTCGACGAGGGTGTCGAGATCACCCACGAAGACAACACGCTGTCCTTTGCCGCCAAAAATCAGCGCAGCATCGCCATGTCTGGCACGACGCGCGCACTGGTTAACAACATGGTGGTAGGCGTGTCCAACGGTTTCGAGCGTAGGCTGGTTCTGAACGGCGTAGGTTATCGTGCCGCCGTCCAGGGCAAGAAGCTGAACCTCACGGTTGGTCTGTCCCACCCGGTGGAGTTTGAGCTTCCGGAGGGTATTTCAGCCGAGATGCCGAGCCAGACCGAGATCGTTCTGACGGGCATCGACAAGCAGGCCCTGGGCCAGGCGGCTGCGAAGATTCGCAGCGTACGTCCCCCGGAGCCCTACAAGGGTAAAGGTATTCGTTACGCGGATGAGTATGTCCGTCGTAAGGAAGCCAAGAAGAAGTAAGCAGGTAAGGTTATGAGTGCAAAAAACGATTCAAGGCTGCGCCGCGCTCGTCGCTCCCGCGCCAAGATGCGCGAGCTGGACGTCAACCGGCTCAGCGTGCACCGCACGCCACGGCACATCTACGCTCAGGTGTTCGCACCGGGTGGCGGCCAGGTACTGGCCAGCGCGTCTACGCTCGACAAGGACCTGCGCAGCGGCAGCACCGGCAACATCGACGCTGCTACCCAGGTAGGCAAGCTCATCGCTGAGCGTGCCAAGGCAGCCGGCGTTGAGAAGGTCGCTTTTGACCGTGCCGGCTATAAGTACCACGGGCGCGTAAAGGCTCTGGCCGACGCTGCCCGTGAAAACGGACTGGATTTCTAGGGTTTATCGAGATGGCATACAACGATCGCAAGAAAGATGACAACTCCGAAGGCCTGCAGGAAAAGCTGGTCCAGGTGAACCGAGTGGCCAAGGTGGTCAAGGGCGGCCGTATCTTTGGCTTCACCGCGCTGAGCGTGGTGGGCGATGGTAATGGCAAGGTAGGCTTCGGCCGCGGCAAAGCCCGCGAAGTGCCTGTAGCAATTCAGAAGGCTATGGAAAATGCCCGCCGCAACATGATCCAGGTTGAATTGGCGGACGGCACTATCCAGTACCCGATCAAGGCCAATCATGGTGCCTCAAAGGTGTACATGCAGCCTGCCTCTGAAGGTACTGGTGTAATTGCCGGCGGTGCCATGCGCGCCGTGTTGGAAATTGCCGGCGTGCACAACGTTCTCGCCAAGTGCTATGGCTCTACCAACCCGGTGAACGTGGTTCGCGCCACTTTCAAGGGCCTGCAGAACATGACCTCTCCCGAAGCGGTTGCCGCCAAGCGTGGCAAGTCGGTCGAAGAGATCTTGGGTTAAACAGAACTATTTGGGACCACGACACAGTCATGGCTAAAGAATCAACGATCAAAGTAACGCAGATCCGCAGCGTGAACGGCCGGCTCAAGAGCCACAAGGCCTGTATCTCCGGTCTGGGCCTGCGCCGCATTGGTCATACCGTGGAAGTGCAGGACACGCCTGCCATTCGCGGGATGATCAGTAAAGTCAACTACATGCTTCGGGTTGAGGAATAAGACATGTCTGATTCACTACGACTGAATACCCTGAGCCCGGCACCCGGCTCGCGCAAGAACGCCAAGCGCGTTGGCCGTGGTATCGGCAGCGGTTCGGGCAAGACAGCAGGTCGCGGTCACAAGGGCCAGAAGTCCCGGTCCGGCGGCAGCGTACGTCCCGGTTTCGAGGGTGGCCAGATGCCACTGCAGAAGCGTCTGCCCAAGTACGGCTTCACCTCGCGCGTCGCGCGTGTCACTGCGCAGGTTCGCCTGGGCGAGCTGGCCAAGGTCGGCACTGAAGTGATTGATCTGGACGCCCTGAAAGCGGCCGATCTGGTGCGCCATGACGTATTGCGCGCACGGGTATTCCTGTCCGGCGAACTGGACAAGGCGGTCACTGTCAAAGGTCTGGCTGTCACCAAGGGCGCTCGCGAAGCGATCGAGAAAGCCGGCGGCAAGATCGAAGAGTAATTCGAGTACTTAATGGAACTGACAGGTTTAGGTAGGACTGGGATTTAATGGGTAGACCATCACTGCCGGGTGCAAACACCGCGGGAATGGGCGAGCTGCTGGCTCGCCTTCGCTTTGTATTGATGGCGATAATCATTTATCGCGTCGGTACGCATATTCCTGTGCCGGGCATCAATCCGGATCAGATCGCTGCCTTGTTCAACCAGAATCAGGGCACGATCCTGGGCCTGGCCAATATGTTTACCGGCGGCGCGCTGGAGCGTATGAGTATTCTCGCGCTGGGTATCATGCCCTATATTTCAGCGTCTATTATCATGCAGCTGATGTCTGCGGTAACGCCCTCGCTGGAGCAGCTCAAGAAAGAGGGTGAGTCCGGCCGCCGCAAGATCAGCCAGTACACCCGCTATTTGACCGTAGTACTGGCGCTGGTCCAGGCAACGGGGATGGCGGTTGGTATGGCCAATCAGGGCATGGCCTACAGCGTCAACCTGCTGTTCTATATCGTTGCCATCACATCGCTGGTGACGGGTGCTGTTTTCATGATGTGGCTGGGTGAGCAGATTACCGAGAAGGGCGTCGGCAATGGCATCTCACTGCTGATCTTTGCCGGTATCGTGGCAGGCCTGCCCGCCGCGATCGGCCAGTCGCTGGAGTCAGCGCGCCAGGGCGAGCTCAATATTCTGCTATTGCTGGCCATTCTGGTACTCGCGGTCCTGGTAATTTACGCGATCGTCTACATCGAGCGAGGTCAGCGGCGCATTACGGTCAACTATGCCAAGCGACAGCAGGGACGGCGTCAACATCAGGCGCAGAGCAGTCACCTGCCTCTTAAAGTGAACATGGCGGGTGTGATTCCAGCGATTTTTGCCAGCTCCATCCTGCTGTTCCCGGCGTCTATCGCCCAGTGGTTCGGTACCGACAACGAGATGCTGCAGGAAATCGCGCTGGCCATTGGTCCCGGACAGCCGCTGAACGTGCTGCTGTTTACCGTCCTGATCGTGTTCTTCTGCTTCTTCTACACCGCGCTGATGTTCAACCCGGAAGAAGTTGCAGACAACCTGAAGCGCTCCGGTGCTTTTGTCCCGGGTATTCGCCCCGGTGCGCAGACCGCCAATTATATTGACGGCGTGCTGACGCGACTGACGGTGTTCGGCTCCGCCTATATCGCGATTATTTGCCTGATGCCCCAGTTCCTGCAGATCTGGGCAAATGTGCCCTTTTATCTGGGAGGCACTTCGTTGTTGATTGCAGTGGTTGTGGTCATGGATTTCATGGCCCAGGTGCAGAGCCACCTCATGTCACAGCAATACGACTCGGTGCTCAAGAAGGCCAACCTGAAGAATTACGGTGGTTCCGGCCGCGTCCGGTAGCCATCTGGTTAGTGTGGAGAAGAAGTCATGAAAGTACGTGCTTCCGTGAAGAAGGTTTGCCGCAACTGCAAGATCGTGCGCCGCAAGGGTGTGGTTCGCGTTATTTGCAGTGCGGAGCCCCGGCACAAGCAGCGCCAGGGTTGATCTCAACTCGCGTAACGTGTTGATTTTTAGGATTTATGTCGCTAGAATGCTGCGCCTTTCGCGACGGTGACCCCCGCTGTCAGGATTTCCTGGCCGGAACACCGTCGTTGCGCAGCGCATGTGGCTGAAGATATTTGGAGATTTGAATGGCCCGTATAGCCGGTGTCAATATTCCCGACAACAAGCACGCAGTGATTTCGCTGACCTACATCTATGGTGTAGGACGTACCCAGGCGAGAAAGCTGTGCGCCACCACGGGTGTTGACGAGCATATCAAGATCAGTGACCTGTCTGAAGAGCAGATGGATTCGCTGCGTAATGAAGTGGGCAAGCTGTCCGTTGAAGGCGACCTGCGTCGTGAAGTCAGCATGAACATCAAGCGATTGATGGACCTGGGCTGCAATCGGGGCCTGCGTCACCGCAAGGGCCTGCCGCTGCGCGGCCAGCGGACCAAGACCAATGCGCGCACCCGTAAGGGGCCGCGTAAGCCGATTCGTCGTTGATTCGCTTTTTATAAAACCGCTTGGGGCCTCGGCTCCGAACGAACATGGGAGGCGCTAAGTCCACTTAGCAATACTCAGAGAAGCAAAAGACAGAATCCGATTTAGTGTAGCTGCACCGAAGTGCAGTGTTGATATTAGAGCAGGAACACAATATGGCTAAGCCAGGTGCTAAAAGCACTCGTAAGAAAGTCCGGAAGACCGTGGTAGATGGGATCGCCCATGTCCACGCGTCCTTTAACAACACCATCATCACGATTACTGATCGCCAGGGGAATACCCTGAGCTGGGCCACCGCTGGCGGCTCCGGTTTCCGCGGTTCGCGTAAGAGCACCCCGTTTGCCGCCCAGGTGGCAGCTGAGCGTGCCGGCGAAGCGGCCAAGGAATATGGCCTGCAGAACCTGGACGTCCAGGTGAAAGGCCCCGGTCCGGGTCGTGAGTCTGCCGTGCGCGCCCTGAACGCCTGCGGCTTCAAGATCAGCAACATCACCGACGTGACGCCGATTCCGCATAACGGCTGTCGTCCCCCGAAAAAGCGTCGCGTATAAGGCAGGACAAGAGACATGGCAAGATATATCGGTCCCAAGTGCAAGCTCGCCCGCCGCGAAGGAACGGAATCTGTTCCTCAAGAGCGGTGTGCGTTCACTGGAAAGCAAGTGCAATATCGAGAACGCTCCAGGCCAGCATGGCGCCCGTCGTGGCCGCTTGTCTGACTACGGTGTTCAGCTGCGGGAAAAGCAGAAGGTTCGCAGAATCTACGGCGTACTGGAAAAGCAGTTCCGCAACTATTACAAGGAAGCCGCCCGTCAGCGTGGTGCAACGGGTGAAAACCTCCTGCGCCTGCTCGAGTCGCGCCTCGATAACGTGGTCTACCGCATGGGCTTCGGCTCCACGCGCGCAGAAGCGCGTCAGCTGGTCTCACACCGCTCTATTCTGGTTAATGGTCAGTCGGTCAACATACCGTCTTACCAGGTGGCGCCGGGCGACGTGATTTCCCTGCGCGAGAAAGCCAAGAAGCAACTGCGCATTCAGTCTGCGCTGGCATTGGCCGCTCAACGCGGTGAGCCAGAGTGGATTGAAGTTAACAACGACAAGCTGGAAGGCATATTCAAGGCGGTCCCCGATCGTCAGGACCTGAGCTCGGACATCAACGAGAACCTGATAGTCGAACTTTACTCCAAGTAATCCGTTTCACGGAGCTTCCTCGGAACTACGTAACGGACAACCGAATACACAGGTGTACATATGCAGACAGCAGTAACCGAATTCCTGACGCCTCGCGTTATCAACGTCGATGAAAAGACCAATACGCGTGCCCAGGTAACACTGGAGCCGCTGGAGCGTGGCTTTGGCCACACACTGGGTAACGCCCTCCGTCGAATCCTGCTGTCTTCCATGCCCGGTTGTGCCATCACAGAAGTCGACATTGATGGCGTGGACCACGAGTACACGTCCATGGAAGGTGTTCAGGAAGACGTTATCGAAATCCTGCTCAACCTGAAGGGCGTCGCCCTCGTCATGCATGGCAAGGATTCAGCAGAGTTGGTTCTGAGCAAGCAGGGCCCCGGTATTGTTACCGCCGGCGACATCCAGACTGACCACGAAGTCGAGATCCGTAACCCTGAGCACGTCATCTGCCACCTGAACGCAAAGTCCGAGATTCGTATGTCTCTGACCGTAGCGCGCGGGCGCGGTTACTCTCCGGCGGACAGCCGTGAGAATCCGGAAGAAGAAACCCGGGCTATTGGCCGTCTGCAGCTGGACGCTACTTTCAGCCCCATCCAGCGCGTTTCCTACGTTGTAGAAGCAGCGCGTGTTGAGCAGCGCACCGACCTGGACAAGCTGGTACTGGACCTGGAAACCAACGGCACAATCGACCCTGAAGAAGCGATCCGTCGCGCAGCTACCATTCTGCAGCAGCAGCTGGCGGTATTCGTTGACCTGGAAAGCGAGAAGCTGGAAGAAGCGGCCGAGGAAGAGGACGAAGTGGATCCGATCCTGCTGCGCCCGGTCGACGACCTGGAGCTGACGGTTCGTTCCGCCAACTGCCTGAAAGCAGAAAATATTTACTACATCGGAGACCTCGTTCAGCGCACGGAAGTCGAGCTGCTGAAAACCCCGAACCTGGGCAAGAAGTCTCTGACCGAGATCAAGGACGTGCTGGCATCCCGTGGCCTGTCACTGGGTATGCGCCTGGACAACTGGCCGCCGGCCAGCCTCAAGAACGACGACCGGGTACTGAGCGTCTAATTCGCACAGTACCGGTTGCCTAACAGATACACGTGCTGCGTTAGCACCGGATTATAGGATTGTAAAAATGCGTCATCGTCACAGTGGACGTCAGTTAAACCGGAATAGCTCGCACCGCAAGGCTATGTTCCGCAATATGACTGCATCTCTTGTGGAACACGAGCTGATCAAGACCACGCTGCCAAAGGCCAAGGAGCTCCGCCGTGTGGCCGAGCCCCTGATCACGCTTGCGAAGAACGACAGCGTCGCTAACCGCCGCCTGGCGTTTGACCGCCTGCGCGACAAGGCGGCGGTCGGCAAGCTCTTTGCCGAGCTTGGCCCGCGTTACCAGGAGCGCCCCGGTGGCTATATTCGCATCCTCAAGTGCGGCTACCGCACTGGCGACAAGGCACCTATGGCCTATGTCGAGCTGGTCGGCCGTCCTACTTTCGATGCCGATGACGCCTTCGAGGACGACGACGAATAACAACCTGCCATGTGGTACCTTACGGGTGCCCCTACGCACTGTGAGAAGCCGGGTAATGCCCGGCTTTTTTGTACCCGGTGATTGGGCACGGTAGATCGCCATGACCGTCGAAACCACTTTGATGAGACACCTCTCACGCTACATAAGCCTCGCCGCCCTGGTGCTGGTAAATCTGGTACCGATCCTCGGCGTGCTGTGGTTTGGCTGGGATGTGGGCGCGCTTGTCATACTCTACTGGTCTGAGAACCTGGTGATAGGGTTTTACACCATCGTCAAGATGCTGGTGGTGTCACCGGTAGGCGGCCTCTTCAGCTCACTGTTTTTCCTGATGCATTTTGGCGGTTTCTGCGCTGTTCACGGCCTGTTTGTCATGACACTGTTGCTGGACACGGAGCCGGCCTTTCCGGCTGCTGATAGCTGGCCCCTGGTGCTGATCTTTGTGGGGTTGTTGATCAGCGTCGTGAGCGGTGTGCTGGCGATGGCGCCGCCGGAGTGGCTCATTGCCTTTGCGGCCCTGTGGCTGAGTCACGGCGTCTCCCTGCTGCAGAATTTTTTCCTGCGGGGAGAGCGGGAGCGGACCAGCCTGTCGGCTTTGATGAGTGCGCCCTATGGCCGTGTCGTGATCCTCCACCTGGCGATCATTTTTGGCGGTTTTGCCGTTATGGCCCTGGGCGAAAGTGTGTTTCTGTTACTGATACTGGTTACGCTCAAGCTGGTGCTCGACATCCAGCTACACCAGCGCGAGCATCGGCGCCTAGCAGAGGCTGCCGAGCAGGCCTAAGGTGCGCCCCTAGGCCGCCTTCTCTTTGCCAGCCTGGAGAATGGGCTTCAGGAACTGGCCGGTAAACGAGCCCTTCTCCCTGGCGACATCCTCAGGCGTGCCGGTGGCTATGATCCTGCCTCCGCCGCTGCCGCCCTCGGGCCCGAGATCGACAATCCAGTCCGCCGTTTTTATAACGTCCAGGTTGTGCTCGATGATCACCACCGTATTGCCGTGGTCACGCAGCCGGTGCAGGACGCTGAGCAGTTGCTGGATATCCTCGAAGTGCAGCCCGGTGGTCGGTTCGTCGAGTATATAGAGCGTCTTGCCCGTGTCTCGCTTGGACAACTCGCGGGACAGCTTGACCCGCTGTGCCTCTCCTCCGGACAGGGTAGTGGCCGCCTGTCCAAGGCGGATATAGGAGAGGCCAACATCCATCAGCGTCTGCAGCTTCTTGGCGATGGCGGGTACCGGAGCGAAAAACTCCAGGGAATACATCCGGCAGGAAGTGCATCTCGATCTTCTTGGTGCCCTGGCCCTGGCAGGCTTCGCAGCGACCGCCCTTGACGTTGAAGCTGAACCGCCCGGGTTTGTAGCCGCGGGCGCGGGCTTCCTGGGTGCCGGCGAACAATTCGCGCACCGGGGTGAAGATGCCGGTGTAGGTAGCCGGGTTTGAGCGGGGGGTACGACCAATGGGGCTCTGGTCTATATCGATACACTTGTCGACGTGCTTGAGCCCTTCGATCTTCTTGTAGGGCGCTGGCGACAGGGTAGAGGCTCCGTTTAATTCGGTGGCGGCGATCGGAAACAGCGTGGCATTGATCAGTGTCGATTTGCCGCTGCCGGATACCCCGGTCACACAGGTCATAAGGCCCAGTGGAATATCCAGGTCGACATTGTGCAAATTGTTGCCGGTTGCGCCCTTCAATTTCAGTGATCGCTTCGAGTCCGGCTTGACTCTCTCGCGGGGTATCTCTATCCGGCGCTTGCCGGACAGGTACTCCCCGGTAAGCGAGTGCTTGCTGCGTACGATGTCCTTGAGCTGTCCCTGGGCGACGATTTCGCCACCGTGAACACCGGCCCCCGGGCCGATATCGATAATGTGATCGGCCGTGCGAATGGCGTCTTCATCGTGCTCCACCACCAGCACGGTATTACCCAGGTCACGCAGGCGAGTGAGAGTGCTGAGGAGGCGCTCGTTGTCGCGCTGGTGCAGACCAATGGAGGGTTCGTCCAGCACGTACATGACGCCCACCAGGCCGGCACCAATCTGCGAGGCCAGGCGAATCCGCTGGGCCTCGCCTCCGGACAGGGTTTCCGCGCTGCGGTTGAGGGTCAGGTAGTTGAGCCCGACGTCCACCAGGAAGCGATAGCGGGCGCGAAGTTCTTTGAGAATTTTGTCGGCAATCTCGCCCTTGCGGCCCTCCAGCGTAAGCTCGATAAAATAGGTTTCCGCATCGCCGACAGGCAGGTCGACAATTTCCGGCAGGGTACGGCCGTCTACATAGACATGGCGAGCGTCTTCACACAGCCGCGTGCCCTTGCAACTCGGGCAGGGCTGGGTGCTCAGGTACTTGGCCAGTTCCTCGCGCACGGACTGGCTCTCGGTATCGCGGTAGCGGCGCTCCATGTTGGGAATAATGCCCTCGAATGGGTGAGTGCGCTGGAATACGTCTCCGCGATCGTTGATGTAGGAGAACGTGACTTCCTCCTTGCCGCTGCCGTGCAAAATGGTCTGCCGATGCTTCTGGGGCAGTTTCTTGAACGGAGTGTCGATATCGAATTCGTAGTGGTCGGCCAGTGACGTCAACATATGGAAGTAGTAAACGTTGCGTCGGTCCCAGCCGCGGATGGCGCCTTCCGCCAGGCTGGCCTGTGGGTGCAGCACGATGCGCTCATCATCGAAGTACTGCCGTACGCCCAGGCCGTCACAGCTGCCGCATGCGCCGGCCGGATTGTTGAAGGAAAACAGCTTTGGCTCCAGCTCGCTGATGCTGTGACCGCACTGCGGGCAGGCGAAGCGTGCGGAGAAAAGCAGCTCGGCTTCATCGCTGTCTTCGTCCATGGGGCTGATCGAAGCCAACCCGTCGGTCAGGTTTAGCGCTGTCTCGAAGGATTCAGCCAGGCGCTGTTTCAGGTCCTCGCGCACCTTGAAGCGGTCAACCACCACCTCGATATCGTGTTTCTTGTTCTTTTCCAGAACCGGCACATCATCGAGATCATAGACCCGGCCGTCGACCCTGGCGCGAACGAAGCCACCCGCGCGTAATTCATCGAACACATGCAGGTGCTCGCCCTTACGGGCCCGAATCACCGGGGCCAGCAGCATCAGCCGCGCGCCCTCCGGCATGGCCAGTACCGAGTCGACCATCTGGCTGACAGTCTGGGCGGCGAGGTTGACACCGTGTTCGGGACAACGTGGTTCGCCGACGCGGGCGAACAGCAGTCGCAGATAGTCGTAAATTTCGGTAATGGTGCCGACCGTCGAGCGCGGGTTGTGAGAGGTGGACTTCTGCTCGATGGAGATTGCCGGTGACAGGCCCTCGATGTGGTCCATATCAGGCTTTTCCATCATCGACAGGAACTGACGGGCGTAGGTGGACAGCGACTCTACGTAGCGGCGCTGACCCTCGGCGTAGAGCGTGTCGAATGCCAGTGATGATTTGCCCGATCCGGACAGATTAATCGAGGATGCCATGCTCACCAAGTCGCCCATGAATGCACTCGAGCGTCGCTCAGTAGCGGCGCTTGCCGCCCTGTATTGCTTTCGCATGCTGGGCCTTTTTATGGTGCTCCCTTTGCTGGTGCTCTATGCGGACGACCTGAGCGGCGCTACACCGGCCCTGATCGGCCTCGCGATCGGTGTCTACGGCCTCACCCAGGCGCTGCTGCAGGTGCCGCTGGGCATGCTGTCTGACCGTATCGGCCGCCTGCCGGTGTTACTGGGCGGTCTGGCGTTGTTTGCCATGGGTAGCTTCGTGGCGGCCCAGGCCGAGACCATTGAAGGTATTATTGTCGGGCGGCTGTTGCAGGGGGCAGGGGCAATCTCCAGCACCATTATGGCGCTGGTCGCCGACCTCACGCGCGACGAACAGCGCACCAAGGCCATGGCCTTGCTGGGGATCAGCATCGGCCTCTCCTTCGCCCTCGCTATCATGTTGGGTCCTCTGCTGGCGGCGGCAGGTGGCCTGCCCCTGGTTTTCAATGCCACCGGCAGCATGGCCCTGCTGGGCATCCTGGTGTTGCTGCTGGCGGTACCCAGGGTCCGGCGGGTGGCGACCCACGGTGAAGTGGGCACGGTGCCCGCATTGTTGTGGCGCACCCTGCTGGATCGCAACCTGCTGCGCCTCAATACCGGGGTATTCACCCTGCATTTTCTGCTAATGGCCGCCTTTGTCGGCTTGCCGCTGGTGCTGGAGCAGTCGCTGGGGGTGATCCGGGAGCACCACTGGAAGGTCTACCTCCCCGTGTTGGTGGCTTCAGTCATCGGCATGTTTCCGCTCATCGCATTGGCCGAACGCCGCGGCAGACTGAAGCTCGCTCTGGGCATCGGTATCAGCTGCCTTGCCCTGTCGCAGGTATTGTCCACCGGTGCCTGGGGGCTGACGGTGTTCTGCCTGGGTTTATGGCTCTATTTTACAGGCTTTAATTATCTGGAGGCCGCCCTGCCCAGCCTGGTCAGCAAATCGGTGTACGCCGGCGGCAAGGGCACGGCGCTGGGCGTCTATGCCACCTTCCAGTTCCTGGGCGCATTCGTAGGTGGCGCTGCCGGCGGCCTGGCGCTGCAGCTGGGCGGGACCTCCGCAGTACTGTCCCTGTGTGCCCTGGTTGCCCTCCTGTGGCTGCCGCTGGCCCTGAGCATGAAAAGCCCGGGAGATCTTGCCAACCATCTGGTGCGGCTGCCCGCCGACCCGCAGCGTGCGGAGGCCATACTCGAGCGCCTGCGTTCCGCCGAGGGCGTCGCGGATATGCTGGTGATGCGAGATGAGGCCACGGTCTACCTCAAGGTCGATGGCGGTCTGTTTGACAGCGAGCTGCTGGAAACAGGCGAGGAAATGGCGGGAAATCCACTCCCCGGTCAAGGTTGAAGGCGCTCCAGGAAGCTCTTTGACCAGTTTTGAGCTGCCTTCCGGTGGCATCGATGCGACGTAGTGTTATAGTTTCTCGTTAGCAGAAAGAGGACGTAACATGGCCCGCGGCATCAACAAAGTGATTCTCATCGGCAACCTGGGCAACGACCCGGAGACCCGCTATACGCAGTCCGGCGCGGCCGTCACCAACATTTCCCTGGCCACCAGTGAAAGCTGGAAAGACAAGCAGACCGGCCAGCCGCAGGAGCGTACGGAGTGGCACCGTGTGGTATTTTTCAATCGACTTGCCGAAATCGCGGGTGAATATCTCCGTAAGGGTTCCAAGGTCTACGTAGAAGGTTCGCTACGCACCCGTAAATGGCAGGATCAATCCGGCCAGGACCGCTACACCACGGAAATCGTCGGCAACGAAATGCAGATGCTCGACAGTCGTGGTGGTGGTATGGGTGCCCCTTATCCAGACCAGGGTCAGGGCTATGATGCCCCGGCAGCTGCACCTGCCGCATCCTCAGGCGCTCCTTCCGGTGCACCCTCTAACGCACCCTCTAACGCACAGCAACCGGCCGCAGCGGGCGGGCAGGCCGCACCGCCGGCCAGCTTTGAAGACTTCGACGACGATATTCCGTTCTGATTCTTGCGCGGTTTCAGCGCAGGCATGCGACCGGGGTAAGGGTCTTCAATGAAGGTACTACTGATTGGTTCCGATACCCCTGTTGGCCAGGCGCTGTGCAACTTCTTCGATCTGCGCGGTACTGAGTACGCCGCGCTCAACAAGTCCGAATGCCGCTGGAAAAGCGAGCGACAGGCCAAGAAGGCGTTGCGACGCAGCGAGGCTGATCTGGCCATCGATGCCCGTATCCAGGCGGCTGCCGATGGCGGCATACGCATACATGAGGCTGACGTAGAGCGCTGCATCTGGCTGGCACGCGCCAGCCAGGCGCTCAGAACCCCGCTACTGCTGTTGTCCTGCGCGTCGATTTTCGAAGGCAATGAATCGCGCGCTTACCGTGAGGATGACTACCCCGATGGTATGTCTACCCTGGCCAGTCTGCTCGGCGCCGCCGAAACGGCGGTTCGTGACCACTGTGAACGCCACGTCATTCTCCGAATGGGACCTGTCTTCTCGCCGGTGGGCAGCAATTCCCTGACCTGGATGCTCAATCGCCTGCATGAACATGGGAGCCTGTCGCTGAGCCGCAAACTGCAGGGCTGTCCGGTAGCGGCTGAGGATGCGGCGCGAGTAGTGTCTGCCATGGTCGACCAGTACGGATGCGGGCTGGAGGCCTGGGGCATTTTTCATTACTGCAGTTCGGATGTGACCAGCTGCTATGAGTTTGCCGAGGTCCTGCTGGCCGCCGCCTACCAATACACGCAGTTTCGGGAGGACGACCCTTCCATCCTCACTGCGCTGGAACAGGATGAGGACGACAGCTCGGCCGCAGAAGGCTGGCGGGTCCTGGATTTCCGGCTGGACTGCAGCAAGATACGCGACACCTTCGCTATCAAGCAGCAGCCCTGGCGCGCCAGCGTAGCCGGGCATGTAAAACAGTATTACGCGCATTACAGCGCCAAGGAGAAGGCTGATGGTGAAAGCCACGGACAGCGCGACGCAAGCGCTTGACGTCTCGGTGCTCACGGTATCGGATACCCGAACCGAGAAGGACGATACCTCGGGGCAATACCTGGCCCAGTCCCTGATAGAAGCGGGACACCGGGTGGCTGACCACCGCATCGTCAAGGACAATATATACCAGATTCGCGCGCTGCTCTCAGCGTGGATCGCCGACGATGACGTCGACGCAGTGCTGGTTACCGGCGGTACCGGCTTTTCCGGACGCGACAGCACACCGGAGGCGGTGTCCCCCCTGTTCGACAAGGAGATCGAAGGCTTCGGTGAAGTATTCCGCGCCCTCTCATTTCAGGAAATCGGCTCCTCCACTGTGCAGTCCAGGGCCCTGGGAGGCTTCTCCAACAATACCGTGATTTTCTGTATGCCGGGCTCCACCGGGGCCTGCAGAACGGCCTGGGAGGGCATTATTCGCGACCAGCTGGACAGTACTTTCCGGCCCTGCAATTTTGTTGGCGTTGTCCGCGCCCGCAGTGAGAGCAAGTAGCCCTTGGCGGGACTGACGCCACTGGATGAGGCGCTGGCGCTCATCCTTGATGATGTCGCACCGGTTTCCGACACTGAGGTCTTGCCGCTGGCGGAGGCCCTCGGCAGGACCCTGGCAGAGGACGTCGTGGCGGCGGTGCCCGTCCCCAACGATGACAACAGTGCCATGGACGGTTACGCGCTGCTGGCAAGCGAGTCCGGTCAGGCGCTCGAGATAGCCCAGCGCATCCCCGCGGGCAAGGCGGGACAGCCGCTGACAGCGGGGACGGCAGCCCGGATATTTACCGGGGCGCCGGTGCCGCCGGGCGCCGATGCGGTCGTCATGCAGGAAAATTGCAGTCTGGAGGGCGACCGCCTGCGTCTCCTGAAACCGGTGCAGGCGGGCGAGAATATCCGCCGTCGCGGCCAGGACCTGGAGCAGGGCAGCAAAGTACTGGCCGCCGGTCGACGTCTGCAGGCCGAGGACCTGGGCGTTCTGGCCTCTGTCGGCTGTGCAGTCGTGCGCGTTTACCGTAAGTTGGTCGTGGCCATACTGTCCACCGGGGATGAGCTGGTAGAGCCCGGCGCGGCCGAATCCCTGGCCCCGGCCCAGATATTCAACTCGAATCGCTACACACTCCAGGGCTTGCTTGTCTCACTGGGTTTCGAAGTTCGGGATTTCGGTTTGGTCCCGGATGACGCCGGGGAGACCCGCAGCGTTCTGGCGGCTGCGGCCGAAGCCAGTGACTGTGTCATCAGCACCGGCGGCGTCTCAGTCGGTGAAGAGGATCACGTCAAGCGCCAGGTGGAATCCCTGGGTAGCCTCAAGCTGTGGAAACTTCGGGTCAAGCCGGGCAAACCGCTGGCCTATGGGCGGATCGGCCAGACCGGGTTTTTCGGCTTGCCGGGCAATCCGGCGGCAGTCTACGTGACATTCACTATGATTGTCCGGCCCTGGCTGCTGGCCCGTCAGGGCGGCGATGCCAGCCCACCTCTGGCCATTCCCGCGATCGCCGACTTTGACATCAAGCGTGAAGGGACGCGGCTGGAGTTTCTCCGGGCCCGTGTCAGCAACCGGCAAGGTGAACTTCACGCGGAACTCCACCAGAACCAGAGTTCGGGGGTGTTGAGCTCGGTGAGTTGGGCGAATGCCCTGGTGGTGCTGCCCCCTGGACGGAAGGTGAGCCAGGGGGAGGTGGTGGAGCTGCTACTGCTGGATCAGCTCAGCCGCTGAAACACCAGCGAAGCGTTGGTGCCACCAAAGCCGAAACTGTTCGACATCACTCGATTCAGACCGGCGTTGTCTACCCGCTGCAATGCGATTGGCATCCCTTCCGCCTCAGGGTCCAGGGTCTCTATATTCGCAGAGGCCGCGACAAAGTCTTCCTGCAGCATCAGCAGCGAATAGATGGCTTCCTGCACCCCGGCGGCGCCCAGTGAGTGACCGGACAGTGACTTGGTCGAGCCCACCAGGGGAATGTCAATACCGGTGAAGGCTTCCTTGACCGCTTTCAATTCCTGGATGTCACCGGCCGGGGTGCTGGTGCCGTGGGCATTGATGTAGTCCACCGGGCCATCTACGGTGGCCAGCGCCTGGCGCATGCAGCGCTGGGCGCCCTCTCCTGACGGTGCCACCATGTCGTAGCCGTCAGACGTCGCACCGTAGCCGACCAGCTCCGCGTAGATCTTCGCACCGCGGGCTCTGGCATGTTCGAGTTCTTCCAGAACCAGCATGCCGCCACCGCCGGCTATCACGAAGCCGTCGCGATTGGCGTCGTAGGCGCGGGAGGCTTTTTCCGGCGTGTCGTTGTATTTGGTGGACAGCGCACCCATGGCATCGAACAGGCAGGACATGCTCCAGTGCAGTTCTTCACCGCCGCCGGCGAACACGACGTCCTGTTTGCCGAGCTGTATCTGCTCCATACCGGCACCAATACAGTGTGCGCTGGTGCTGCAGGCGCTGGAGATCGAGTAGTTGACACCCTTGATCTTGAAAGGCGTGGCCAGGCAGGCGGATACCGTGCTGGCCATGGTCTGCGTCACCCTGTAAGGACCCACACGGCGCAGGCCGCGCTCGCGAAGAATGTCCGCTGCTTCGACCTGGCTTGCGGAAGAGGCGCCGCCGGAGCCGGCGATAATGCCGGTGCGTTCATTGGATACCATGTCGTCGTCAAGGTCTGCGTCGGCAATGGCCTGCTGCATCGCAAGAAAGGCGTAGGCTGCCGCCGGGCCCATAAAGCGCAGCTGCTTGCGGTCGATCAGTTCACTGAGATCGATGTCGATGGAGCCAGCGATGTGACTCTTCATGCCCATGTCGACCTGGTCCTGTTGGAAGCTGATTCCCGAGCGACCTGTACGCAGCGAGTCGATTACGGTGGCGGTATCTGTCCCCAGGCAGGAAGTGATACCTATACCTGTTACTACTACGCGTCTGGCCATAACGATATCCGGCTCTCCCGTTAGAAGTTGTCTGTCTGCTGAAACAGGCCGACACGCAAATCCCTGGCGACATAGATTTCCTTGCCGTCCACCGCCATGGTGCCGTCGGCGATGCCCATGATCAGTTTGCGTTCGATGACCCGTTTCACGTCAATGGTGTACTGAACCCGGCCCGCGCTGGGTAGCACTTGCCCCGTGAACTTGATTTCGCCAGCGCCCAGGGCGCGTCCGCGGCCTGGGTTGTCGCGCCAGCCGAGGAAGAAGCCCACCAGCTGCCACATGGCATCGAGCCCCAGGCACCCTGGCATCACCGGATCACCGCGGAAATGACAGTCGAAGAACCAGAGCTCGGGATTGATGTCCAGCTCTGCGGTGATGACGCCCTTGCCGTAGGCGCCGCCTTCCGAGCTGATGTGCGTTATCCGGTCCATCATCAGCATGTTGTCCACCGGCAGCTGTGCGTTGCCTGGGCCGAACAACTCACCGAGGCCACAGGCGACGAGGTCTTCCTTGGAAAAGCTGCTTTTTGCGGTCATGTATGGGGCAATCCTGGGGGGTGTATCGCGACCTGCATTCTAAACTCTGGTGACCGCATGTCCAGTGTGGGTTACACTCAGCAGCCTCACAAAACCGCGGTTTTGTGGCGTTTGCGGGCGGTTTGGCACTGGCATGCAGGGGCGATGAAAGGCGCTCAGGCGACGACCGGGCCACAGTCATTGCTGGCGTCAGCACACTTGGCGTAAACAACGTAAAAGGAATTTTGATGTTAAAGGCGGTGCTTCTCTCCGGCGGGGTTGGCAGCCGGCTCTGGCCGGTTTCCCGTGAAGCCTATCCCAAGCAGTTTCTGCCATTGGCCGGCGAAAATTCGATGCTGGTCGACACCATCGCGCGGGTGGCTGGCGTCACTGATTCCAGCCCGCTTTACATTTGTAACGAAGAGCACCGGTTTATCGTTGCCGAGCAGGTTCACGAGGCCTACGCCGGTGAAATCGTTCTCGAGCCCGTGGGGCGCAACACCGCCCCGGCTGCGGCGATAGCCGCGCTGCGCGCTCTGGAAGAAGACGAATCAGCCATGCTGCTGGTGCTGCCGGCAGATCATCTTATCGGCGATACGGCCGTCTTTTTGGCCGCCGTTAAGATTGCCCTCGGCCAGGCGCGGGCCGGACGACTGGTCACCTTTGGCGTGGTGCCGGATCGACCGGAAACGGGTTACGGTTATATTCGCCGGTCCGAGGCGTTGGACGCGGGAAGCTTTGCCATCGACGAGTTTGTTGAGAAGCCCGATGAGGATACCGCGCGCAGCTATCTAGACAGCGGCGAGTACTACTGGAACAGCGGCATGTTCCTGCTGGGTGCGCGGGTTTACCTGGATGAGCTGCGTCGCCTGGTGCCCGATATGGTGAGTGCCTGTGAAGCCGCACTGGCCGGTGCCTCGACAGACCTGGATTTTGTGCGCCTGGAGCGTGCGGCCTTTGAGGCCTGCCCGGCCGATTCCATCGACTACGCCGTCATGGAAAAAACCGAATTGGGGGCGGTGGTGCCCCTCGACAGCGGCTGGAGCGATGTCGGTGCCTGGTCAGCGCTGTGGGAAGCCGGTGAGAAGGACGCCCTGGGTAACGTGCTGCAGGGCGACGTGTTGCTGGAAGAGGGCAGCAACAACTATTTGCGCGCCGAGTCACGCCTGCTGGCAGCCACCGGCATCGACAATCTCGTGGTGGTGGAAACTCCAGACGCAGTGCTGGTCTCCGATCGAGATCGAGTGCAGGACGTCAAAGGCCTGGTGACAGCGCTGAAGCTGGCGGACCGGGATGAGGCCAGGCTGCATGCGAGGGTGTACCGCCCCTGGGGATCCTATGAGTCACTGATCAACGGCGATCGTTTTCAGGTCAAGCGCATTGTGGTCAACCCGGGGGAGAAGCTCTCCCTGCAGAAACATCACCACCGTGCTGAACACTGGATCGTGGTCAGCGGCACGGCTGAAGTGACTTGTGAAGACAAGGTCTTTATGCTGGGAGAAGACGAGTCGACGTACATTCCGTTGGGCCATAAACACCGCCTGGTAAACCCGGGACGCATCCCGCTGGAACTGATTGAGGTGCAGTCGGGGACCTACCTCGGAGAGGACGATATTGTGCGCTACGACGATATATACGGCCGCAGCGATAGCTGACACAGCAGTGGCTGCCACAGCAATGGCTGCCACAGCAATGGCTGCCACAGCAATGGCTGCCACAGCCCAGGCCTGACGGTTTGCTCCACCCACACTGAAATGATTATTGAGCCAGGGAGAGACTGATGATCAAGAAATGCCTTTTTCCGGTGGCGGGGTACGGCACCCGCTTTCTACCCGCTACCAAAAGTATGCCCAAGGAAATGCTGCCAGTGGTCAACAAACCGCTGGTGCAGTACGGGGTAGAAGAAGCCATCGAGGCGGGCATGAATACCATCTCGTTTGTCACTGGCCGGGGCAAGCGTTCGATTGCCGACCATTTCGATATCAGCTATGAGCTTGAGCACCAGATCGCCGGTACCGGCAAGGAAGTGTATCTGGGCAGTATTCGCAATGTGCTGGAGCAGGGCGTATTCACCATGGTCCGCCAGCGCGAGATGAAGGGTCTTGGTCATGCAATTCTTACCGGCGAGCCCCTCATCGGTAGCGAGCCCTTCGGTGTGGTGCTATCAGATGACCTGTGCATCAATGAAGGTGGTCCTGGCGTACTGGCGCAGATGGCCGAGCTCTACTCGCAGTTTCGCTGCAGCATCGTCGCTATCCAGGAAGTACCCATGGAGCAAGCCCACAAATACGGCGTGATCAAGGGCGAGGAACTCAAGGACGGCCTCTACCGCGTAGACGACATGGTGGAAAAGCCGCCGGAAGGTGAAGCGCCGTCCAATCTGGCGATTATTGGTCGCTATATTCTGACTCCGGACATCTTCGACATTATTCGCGACACGGCGCCCGGCAAGAACGGCGAGGTACAGATCACCGATGCCCTGCTCACACAGGCCAGGAAGGGCTGCGTCATGGCCTACAAATTCAAGGGTAGACGCTTCGACTGCGGCAGCGTGCCGGGGTTCGTAGAGGCCACCAACTATGTATTTGAAAACGTCTACGCGGATCCGGCATGAATGAACTGACCTGCTTCAAGGCCTATGACGTTCGCGGTCGGGTTCCCGACCAGCTCAACGAAGACATTGCCTACCGGATCGGACGCGCCTATGCCGCGGTGATCAACCCGGGCACCGTGGTCGTCGGCCATGATATCCGCCTCAGCAGCGAGTCGATCAAGGCAGCCTTGACCGAGGGTCTGCGCGATAGCGGCGTCGATGTATTCGACATCGGTCTGTGCGGTACCGAGGAAATCTACTTCGCCACCCACCACGCCGGTGTCGGCGGCGGCATCGTGGTAACGGCAAGCCACAACCCCAAGGATTACAACGGCATGAAGTTTGTGCGTGCCGGTGCACAGCCAATCAGTGGCGACAGTGGGTTGGTGGAGATTCGCGAGCTGGCGCAGGTTGGCGGCTTTCCCGAGCCGGAAGCGCGAGGCGATCTGGCGCCCCTGGATACCTCCGCGGCCTACATAGAGCATCTTCTTTCTTACGTGAACCTGTCCGCACTAAAGCCCCTGAAGCTGGTGGTTAATGCCGGCAACGGTGGCGCCGGGCTGGTAGTGGATCGGATTGAGCAGCACCTGCCGTTCCAGTTCATCAAGCTGCTCAATGAGCCCGACGGCCATTTCCCCAACGGCGTTCCCAATCCGCTGTTGGTGGAGAACCGGACCCTGACCGCCGAGGCGGTACGCGAACACGGCGCAGACCTGGGCATTGCCTGGGATGGGGACTTTGACCGTTGCTTCTTTTTTGATGAGCGCGGCGAATTTGTCGAAGGTTATTACCTTGTGGGGCTGCTGGCCGAGGCATTCCTGCGGAAATCCGGTGGTGGCAAGGTGGTGCATGATCCCCGCCTGACCTGGAATACGCTGGACGTGGTGGCGCAGTTTGGTGGCGAAGCCGTGCAGAGCAAGACCGGGCATGCCTTTATCAAGGAGCGTATGCGAGCCGAAAACGCGGTGTATGGCGGCGAGATGAGCGCCCATCACTACTTCCGCGATTTCGCATACTGCGACAGCGGTATGATCCCCTGGTTGCTGGTCGCGACCCTGGTGAGCGAGCGCGGTGTACCGCTATCCGAGCTGGTCGCCGAGCGTATGGCGGCGTATCCCTGCAGTGGGGAAATCAATCGCGAGGTAGCGGATCCGGCGGCATTGCTGGCGGCTATTGAAGAGCGCTATGCCGGCAATGCTGAATCAGTCGATCACACCGATGGCCTGAGTGTGAGTTTTGCCGACTGGCGCTTCAATTTGCGTATGTCCAATACCGAACCCGTGGTGCGACTCAATGTGGAGAGTCGCGGTGATGCCGCGCTCATGCGGGCAAAAACGGACGAGCTGCTGGCGCTGATCGACGCCTGAGCTCGTGCTATAGCCTGCCGTCGACCAGCTCCGAGGGCAGGATGTAGGTGGTGTCGTAGAGTACGCCACCGTCCCGGCACAGGCCTCGGATAGCCTCGGCCCCCAGTGTTCTGAACTGGTCATGACCCACGGCCAGTATCACCGCGTCATAGTTGCCCCGGGGCGCTTCGATCAGTTCCAGCTGCAGGTCCCTGCGGGCTTCCTCCGCGCTAACCATCGGATCCCAGACGCTCACCCTCGCATTGCAGCTCACCAGCGCGCCGATGATGTCGGCGACCAGGGTATTGCGGATGTCGCTGCAGTTCGGTTTGAAGGCAACCCCCATCACCAGAATCTCCGCGTCCACCACGTGCAGGCGCCGCTGGGTCATCATGTGCATGACTTCCGTCGCCACTTGCTGGCCGATCTGGTCGTTGAGGCGCCGGCTGGCTGAAATGATTTCCGGGAAGTAGCCGGCCTGATTGGCCCGGTGCACCAGGTAGTAGGGGTCTACGCCGATGCAATGTCCTCCTACCAGGCCAGGGCGGAAGGGCAGGAAATTCCACTTGCTGCCGGCGGCCGCCAGCACTTCCTCGGTGTCGATATCCAGGCGTTTGAAGATTTGCGCAAACTCGTTGGTGAGAGCGATATTCACATCGCGCTGGGTGTTCTCGATTACCTTGGCGGCCTCTGCCACTCGAATACTGCTGACCGGGAAGGTGCCGGCAGTGACGATACTCTTGTAAAGGTCATCGACCTTGCGGGCTGTCTCCGGGGTCGAGCCGGCGGTGATCTTGATGATGTCGGGAAGACGGCGCTCCCTGTCTCCCGGGTTGATGCGCTCGGGGCTGTAGCCGACAAAGAAATCCTCATTGAAGCTGAGACCCGAGGCCCGCTCGAGAATGGGCACACAGTACTCTTCCGTGCAGCCCGGGTAGACGGTCGATTCGTAGATGACTATGTTGCGCGGCTTCAGCACCTCGCCGATCATGCCGCTGGCGGCACCCAGGGGGTGCAGGTCCGGGCGTCGGTCGGCGTCGATGGGCGTGGGCACCGTAACAATAAAGATGTCACAGCCGGCAAGCGCCTCAGGGTCCGCACTGAACTGCGCCTCGGTGTCTTCCAGCTCCGCCGCCGCGACCTCGCCGCTGCTGTCGGTGCCGGCCTGCAATTGCTCTACCCTTTCCCGATTGATATCCAGGCCAATGGTCGAATACTGTCGGGCCAGTGCCAGGGTTAACGGCAGGCCGACATAGCCCAGTCCCAGCACGGCGACCTTTGGCTTACTCATGGCCTGTTTCTCCCAGCATGGCGTTGGTCGATGGGTCGAAGCGCTGGCCGGACCCACCGAGGGCAGCGTAGATTTCTGCGCCCATTTCCTTGCCCAGCTCTACGCCCCATTGGTCGAAAGAGTTGATTTCCCAGATGCGTCCGCTGCAGAAGGTCTTGTGCTCATACATGGCGAGAAGCGCTCCCAGGCTTGCAGGTGTCAGCTGATTACAGCTCAGCGTGGAGCTGGGGCGATTTCCGGGGATGACCAGATGGGGTGCCAGTGCAGCGGCCCTGACGGAATCAGTGCCACGCTCCTCTAAAGAGCGCTGTGAGGCCTCCCTGTCGCGGCCTACCATCAGCGCGCGCATCTGGCTCAGCCCGTTGGCCAGCAGGCGGGACTTCCCTTCCATTGCATCCTCGTCCCCGCCAGCGTCGCCGGTGATGACTACAAAATCCACGGGGCAGAGCACCGTGCCCTGATGGAGAAGCTGGTGGAAGGAGTGCTGCCCGTTGGTGCCGACGTCACCCCACAGTACGGGCGCGGTGGAGTAGCCCAGGGTCTCACCGCGGTGGTTCACCGCCTTGCCGTTGCTCTCCATAGAGAGTTGCTGCAGGAAGGCCGGTAGCTGGGCGAGATGCTGCTGGTAGGGAATGACAGCGTGGGTCTGGGCAGCCATGAAATTGACGTACCAGATCTCCAGCAGGCTCAGCCACAGGGGCATATTGTCGCCAGCGTCGGCGTTGCGGAAGTGTTCGTCCATGGCGTTTGCGCCGGCCAGTAACTCCTCGAAACGCGGCATGCCCACGGCGAAGGCAATGCTCCAGCCAATGGCCGACCACAGGGAATAGCGGCCTCCCACCCAGTCCCACATTGGCAGGATATTGGATTCCGGGATGCCAAAGTCGCGCGCTGCCTCCAGGTGGGTGCTTACCGCCAGGAAGTGCTGGGCGAGCCCGCCTTCAGGCACCCCGGCGTCCAGTATCCACTGTCGCGCGGTGCGGGCGTTGTAGAGAGTCTCTTCGGTGCGCAGGGTCTTGGAGCAGATAATGAACAGGGTGCGATGGGGGTCTAGCCCCTCCAGCACACTCGCCAGGTCGTCTGGATCAACGTTGGCACAGAACCGCACCTCAATACCCGCCACCCGATAGGATCGCAGTGCCTCCACGACCATGCGCGGCCCCAGGTCTGAGCCGCCAATGCCAATATTGACGATGGTTTTGATGGCTTCGCCGCGATGGCCCTTGTGACTGCCGTCGTGCACCCGTGATACCCAGTCGGCCATGCGTGCCTTGCAGTCCTGCACATCGGCAAACTCCTGCTCGAGACCGGCGGGCGCACTTTGTGCCCGCAACAGTGAATGTAACACCGGTCTCTGCTCGGTGTGATTGAGCGGTGTGCCCTCAAACAGCGCCGCGCGGTCCTCCAGCACGCCGGACGCCCCTGCCAGCTTGAGCAGGGATTGCGCGCTATCGTCCTGGAGCAGGTGACGAGAGAAGTCCAGACGCCAGCCCGCGGCCTGTACACCGAAGCGCTCGACCCTGTTCGGGTCTTCTTCGAGCTGGGAGACAATCGACAGGCTACGGTCCCGCTGTGCGAGGGATGCCAGTTGGTCGGCAATGGCCGGATGGGGGAACTGCGCCGTACCGGCGCCTTCTGCTTTCATTGCCGCTTCCCTGAGGGTTTTGCCGGAGTATAGGAAGCGCCTGTGACCGGCGCAATCGAGGGCTCGGGTTAGTGGTCCCGTGCCAGGGCGAGATGCGCGATGGATGCCATGGCATCGCGGCAGTCATTGTCTGGCAGCATGTCGAGTGCGGCAAGGGCGCTGGCCTGGTAATCGCCTGCCAGGCTGCGGACAAAATCCAGCGAGCCATTGCGCTGCACGGCGGCCAGCACAGCTTCGATTTCCGTGGCATCCTTGTCGCGAATGGCGCGCGTGACCAGTCCTCGCTCGGCGTCGGTGCCGTGTTGCAGAACGTGGATTAGCGGCAGGGTGGGCTTGCCCTCGGAGAGATCATCACCCACGTTCTTGCCCATCACTGCCGGGTCGCCTTCGTAGTCCAGCACGTCATCGATCATCTGAAAGGCGATACCGACGTCACGGCCAAAGTCCGCCAGCGGCCGGCCGGTTTCTTCGAAGCGATCGCACAGGGCGCCGGCGCCGTAGCAGGCAGAAGCGAACAGAATGGCGGTCTTGCGCCGGATCACGTCCATGTAATCGCCCTGCCCGGTGGAGGGGTCGCCCGCACGAACCAGCTGCAGCACCTCGCCAGCGGCGATTTCGTTGGTGGTGTTGGCCATGTCGCGCATGATGTCCATGTTGCCGATGGCCACCATCAGCTGAAAGGCACGCGAATACAGGAAGTCACCGACCAGAACGCTGGGCGCATTGCCGAATTCCGCATTTGCGGTGGGTCGACCGCGGCGCAGGGCAGAGATGTCGACGACGTCATCATGTAGCAGGGTGGCGGTATGGATGAACTCGACGACCGCCGCAAACTTGATGTGATCTTTACCCTGATAGCCGCAGCAACGGGCCGCCAGCAGGGCCAGTAGCGGCCTCAGGCGCTTGCCGCCAGCCTCTACGATGTAGTGCCCGATATTCTCTACCAGCCCTACGTCCGAGGCCAGATTGGCCACGATTAGCGCATTAACGGCCTCGATATCGTCGACGACAGGTGCGCGTATGGACTGGATGGGCGATTCGGGGGTTTTCGACGGTGCAAGCATGGGGCAGATCCAACTAATGAGCTGCGTAATATAGTGGTTCGTCAGGCATTGTGACATATGGAACAGACGCTTGCCTGCCCCGCCCAAAACCAGTAAACTCGCCGCCCTCAAGTGCCCCGGCCGGACCGTGGCCGCTTGATTTGGCAGCTTGCCTGCCAGCAGTTGGAAATACCCAGTGCCGAGCTCTGCCCCCGTTCCGCGGTTTCGACCGCCAGTGACGGGTCATCCCGAACAGCGAGACGGCGAACTAGAGGAAGCAATAATGTACGCAGTAATTGAGAGCGGTGGCAAGCAACACCGCGTTAAAGAGGGCGAAACCCTCAAGCTGGAAAAAATTGAAGCGCCTACTGGAGACAGCATCGAGTTCGATCGCGTGCTCATGGTAGGCAACGGCGAGGACGTGAAGATCGGTACGCCGCTGGTTGACGGTGGCAAGGTTACTGCTGAAGTGGTATCCCACGGCCGTCACGAGAAAGTGAAAATCATCAAATTTAACCGCCGCAAGCACCACCGCAAGCAGGCGGGTCACCGTCAGTGGTACACAGAGGTCAAGATCACCGGCATTAACGGTTGATCGGCAGGCTGACCCAAGAGATTAGGAGATAGACAATGGCTCATAAAAAAGCAGGCGGTAGTACTCGTAACGGACGCGATTCCGAAAGCAAACGCCTCGGCGTGAAGCGCTTCGGCGGTCAAGTGGTCAAGGCCGGCAACATCCTGGTTCGCCAGCGCGGCACGCGTATTCACCCCGGCGTCAACGTGGGTTGCGGTAAGGACCACACCTTGTTCGCCACCAGCGACGGCGTTGTGCAGTTCGTGACTCGCGGTCCTGAAAAGCGCAAGTACGTACAGGTCGTCAGCGCCTGAGACCCGCTTCGGCCCGCGGGCCGATAGCCACGAATCGAGAAAGGGGCCGTCGGCCCCTTTTTTATTGGGTGTCCGTACCGGGCGCCAGGGAGTTGGGCCAAGCGAGCCCGGGATAGCAGCATGAAATTCGTCGATGAAACAGCAATCAGCGTGCAAGCCGGCAAGGGCGGTAACGGTTGCCTGAGCTTTCGCCGCGAAAAGTACATTGCCAAGGGCGGCCCCGACGGCGGTGATGGTGGTGACGGCGGCAGCGTCTACCTGGAGGCGGACAGCGCCCTCAACACACTTATCGACTTTCGCTACGTGCGCCACTACGCGGCGCAAAACGGTGAGTCCGGCAAGGGCCGTAACTGCACCGGCAAGGGTGGCGAAGACCTGGTCCTAAGGGTGCCTGAAGGCACCACGGTGCTTGATGAAGACAGTGGCGAAGTGCTGGGAGACCTGTCCGAGGCCGGACAGCGACTGCTGGTAGCACGGGGCGGCTTCCACGGCCTGGGTAACACCCGCTTCAAGTCCTCGACCAACCGGGCACCGCGGCAGACTACCCCGGGCACCGAAGGGGAGCGCCGCAATCTCAAGCTGGAGCTCAAAGTGCTGGCTGATGTGGGGCTGCTGGGGCTGCCCAATGCTGGCAAGTCCACCCTGATCAGGGCTATTTCCTCCGCCAAGCCCAAGGTGGCGAATTACCCCTTCACAACACTGGTGCCCAATCTGGGGGTGGTGAAAGTGCAGGCTCACCGCAGCTTTGTGGTGGCCGACATACCCGGGTTGATCGAGGGCGCTTCTGACGGTGCCGGTCTCGGCATCCGCTTTTTACGCCACCTGACCCGCAATCGTATTTTGCTGCATCTTGTCGACGTCGCCCCCTTTGATGGCAGCAATCCCGTCGACAACGCCCTGGCGATCAGTCGAGAGCTGGAGCGTTTCAGCCCCGCCCTGGCGGCCCGGGAACGCTGGCTGGTGCTCAACAAGACCGACCTCATCGATGGCGAGCAACTGGCCGCTGTGCGCAGCGACGTGCTGGCGGCGCTGGACTGGTCGGGGCCGGTCTACGAAATTGCTGCGATCTCCGGCACCGGCACGGATGTACTGTGCGGTGACCTGATGACCCGCCTTGAGGAGCTGCGATCCCTGGAGGCCGAAGATCCGGAAGCCGCCGCGGCTGAGCGCGAGCGTCAACTCGCGCTGCAGGCGGAAGCCAGGGAGCGTATTGCCGAGCTACGGCGCCAACGCAGCGCCAGCCCCGACAGTGCCGACGACGAAAATGACGACTTCGATGACGATGACTACGACGTGGACGTCGAGTATGTCCCCTGAGGCGTCCCGGGATACGCTGTGTGGCGCCCGGCGTTGGGTGATAAAGGTCGGCAGCGCGCTGCTGACAGATGACGGCCGCGGCCTGGACCAGCAGATGATTGCCGAGCTGGCGGCCGGCATGGCGGGCCTGCGGGCAGCCGGTCGGGAAGTCGTATTGGTATCCAGCGGGGCGGTGGCGGCGGGAATGCTGCGGCTGGGCTGGGACACCAGGCCCCATGAACTGCACAAGCTGCAGGCCGCCGCCGCGGTGGGCCAGATGGGCCTGGTGCAGCGCTACGAATCCGCTTTCCAGAACTACGACTTGCAGACTGCCCAGGTGCTGCTGGGACACGACGATATTTCCGCCCGGGACCGCTATCTCAACGCGCGCAGTACGCTGACCACGCTGCTGGACCTGGGTGTTATCCCGGTGGTGAATGAGAACGATACAGTGGTCACCGATGAGATCCGGTTCGGTGACAACGACACGCTGGCGGCCATGGTGGCAAATTTGATTGATGCCGATGTGTTGCTGATTCTTACCGACCAGGAAGGCCTCTTCAGCAGTGACCCACGCCAGAATGCCGGTGCCGAGCTGGTGGCTGAAGCCGCAGCCAATGATGACAGCCTGGAAGCCATGGCGGGCAGTGGCGGTAGACTGGGTCGCGGCGGCATGCTCACCAAGGTACGTGCGGCGAAGCTGGCAGCGCGTTCCGGCACCCAGACCGTAATTGCGCATGGCAAGACCACCGGTGTGATGAAGCGTCTCGCCGAGGGCGAGCGTCTGGGTACCCTGCTGACGGCGGGCCAGGCCCCGGTTGCCGCCCGCAAACAGTGGCTGGCGGGCCTGGTGCGGACATCCGGCACACTGGTGCTGGATGATGGTGCAGTTGATGTGCTGCGCACATCCGGGCGCAGCCTGCTGCCGGTGGGCGTCAAATCCGCCCGCGGTGACTTTGTGCGGGGGGATCTGGTGATTTGTGTCGATGCCCGAGGGCAGGAGGTTGCTCGCGGCCTGGTCAATTACAACCTGGACGAAACGCTAAGACTCCTTGGTCAAGCCTCCAGCCAGATCGAGGCCCTGCTGGGTTACCAGGGTGACCCGGAGCTGATACACCGGGACAACCTGGTAGTTGGTGCCTGACTCCCATATTCAGCGGTATCAGAAATAACCACATTCATTTCATAAAGACGTTTGCGCGCAATGGTATTGGCAATCAACGGCGTCTCATGCAGCGACTCGTAGTATGCCGACTCGGCCTTGATGCCAGCGGCTACCATGACCTCAAAGGCAAGCTCCACGCCAGCCTTGCACATGGCGATCAGCAGGATGCCGTGATCGTAGTACTCCTGTTCGGGGATTTCCTGGTCGGTGTTGACGGCATTTTCAAAGGCGGTCTCCTGGGTAGCGGCGCGCCAGGCCAGCAGGTTGGCGTCGCCATTGGCCCAGTCTTCCATCATGGTGCCTGAGAACTCGCCGCTCATGATGTCGTCCTGGTGCCTTTCGTACAGCGGCCGCATGATCTGCTTGAGCTCTTCCGCCAGGTAGAAGGCCCGGACCTTGGCCGGGTTGTTGAGTCGATCCATCATGTTAGTGATGCCGCCGTGCTTGAGGCCCTCGGTCACCGTCTCCCAGCCGTACTGAATGAGCTTTGATGCATAGCCCGGCTCAATGCCTTTTTCCACCATCTTGTCGAAGCAGAGGATCGCGCCGGTCTGCAGCATGCCGCAGAGGATGGTCTGCTCGCCCATCAGGTCGGATTTCACCTCGGCAATGGGCGAGGATTCCAGCACGCCGGCCCGGTCACCGCCGGTGCCGGATGCCAGCGCCTTGGCGATGTCGAGGCCATCGCCATTGGGGTCGTTCTCAGTGTGTACGGCAATGAGTGTCGGCACTCCGAAGCCGCGTTTGTACTCTTCGCGCACCTCGGTGCCCGGGCACTTGGGACACATCATCACCACGGTAATATCCGGGCGAATCTGCATGCCTTCCTCCACCAGGTTGAAACCATGGGCGTAGTCCAGGCAGGCGCCATCCTTCATCAGCGGCATGACCGCTTCCACCACACTGGTGTGCTGCTTGTCCGGCGTCAGGTTCATGACCACGTCGGCGGTGGGGATCAGTTCCTCATAGGTGCCTACCGGGAAGCCGTTCTCAGTGGCGTTCTTCCAGGACTGGCGCTGTTCTTCGATGGCTTCCTTGCGCAGGGTGTAGGCCACATCCAGGCCGCTGTCGCGCAGGTTGAGGCCCTGGTTGAGGCCCTGGGAACCGCAGCCCACAATCACGATTTTTTTACCCTTGAGCTTGGCCACGCCATCGGTGAATTCGGAGCGGTCCATGAAGCGGCACTTGCCAAGTTGCTCGATCTGCAGGCGCAGGGGCAGCGAGTTGAAGTAGTTCTGGCCCATTGGGTCTCTCCGGGGTCTTTGACAGGGGCGGCTACTGTAGCGCGGCTACCATTTTGCGTAAAACGATATAAACTGAATACTGTATTGCAATAAACGCAACATAAAGCTCATGGATATTCGCACTCTGCAGCTGTTCCTGCACCTCGCCGACAGCCTCAGCTTCAGCCGCACGGCGGAGCAGAAACATCT
This sequence comes from Cellvibrionales bacterium, assembly GCA_043513815.1. Taxonomy (GTDB): domain Bacteria; phylum Pseudomonadota; class Gammaproteobacteria; order Pseudomonadales; family Halieaceae; genus JANQIO01. Next base: position 838,781 of record CP121313.1, read on the forward strand.
GAGCCTTTCTGCCGTCAGCCGTAGCGTGCAGCGCATGGAAGCCGAGCTGGGTCGCCAGCTGTTTGAGCGCGACCGCCGTCAGGTGCGGCTGACCGAGGCGGGAGAGAGATTCCAGGCCTACGCCCGACAGACTGTCGATGAGTGGCAGCGCATGACGGGAGATTTGCGCCTGGACCTGGATGCCCTGCGCGGTGAGGTGAGCGTCTATTGTTCGGTCACGGCCAGCTACAGCGTGTTGTCCCCGATACTGGAGACATTCCGGTCAGACCAGCCGGGCATAGACATCATGCTGCACACCGGTGATCAGGCAGATGCTGTTAACCGCATTCACCAGGGCCAGGAAGACATTGCCGTGGCCGCCCGGCCGGATCGGCTGCCGGGCAAGCTGGACTTTCTGACGCTGATGCACTCGGAGCTGGTGTTTATCGGCCCTGCCTTTGACTGCAGTATTCGGACGCAGTTGAACAAGCCCTACCGGTGGCAGGATATTCCTTTCATCATCGCCGAGCGCGGCCTCAGCAAGCAGCGGGTGGAGGCCTGGTTTCGAGCCCTGGGCAGCAAGCCGCGCATCTACGCCCAGGTGGCGGGCCACGAGGCCATCGCCTCGATGGTGGCATTGGGGCTGGGGGTGGGAGCGGTCCCAAGGCTGGTGCTGGATAACTTCACCTATCGCGATCGCCTGGAGGTGCTGCCGCTGGAGGAGCCGCTGGGTGCGTTCCCCGTGGGGTTGTGCGCTTTGCGGCAGCGACGGGACAACCCATTGGTCGCAGCATTCTGGCAGGCCGCGAGACGTTCGTATCCCGGCGCTAAGTGATATGATTGGCGATTATGGCAAACGAACAGAACAAATCAGCAAAGCCGGTAGATATCTCTGAGGAGAAAGCCGCGCCAGAGGCGAATCTCGACAAGACCTTTGGTCTGGACATTGAGCGGCTTGTCGATGAGCACGAAGAAGAGGTCTCGGAAGGCGGCAAGACGACTCGCCGCCAGGGCATCTATCTGCTGCCCAACCTGTTTACCACGGGCGCGCTGTTTGCCGGCTTTTACGCCATCATTGCCAGCATGCGCGGCGATTTCGAGGCGGCGGCGATCGCGATCTTCTTCGCCATGCTGTTTGACGGTCTCGACGGACGTATTGCGCGCCTGACCAATGCGTCCAGCAAATTTGGCGCCGAGTACGACAGCCTGTCGGATATGGTGTCTTTCGGTGTCGCGCCGGC